>JBEKAK010000030.1:0-53019 GCA_050018275.1 Terriglobia bacterium
GATCCGCATCACGGTGCGCAAGGTGTGGGTGTCGCTGGCGGAAGGCTACCCGTACGCGGGACTGTTCGCGCAGGTCTACGCCCAACTGCGCGCCCTCCCCTTGCGGTGCTGAAAAAAGCCGGGAGATACTTGCGCGGGTCGAGGAGAAAGATCCCCAGGCGGAAGTGTGCGCGCTTCAACCGCCCCTTCACGTCCGCTCCGTCCGCGAAGCCTGTGCACACCCCCAAAAGGTCCAACCGCCCCACCGTGCAGCCCAAAACCCAGGCCAGCATCGACGATCAGCACTCCGAAGCGATTCTCGGAAAACTTGGTGAGAAAAGCAGGCTAGGGACTCTCCAAACTCCAAAAGGAATACCAGCAACGCGACTGTGAAGCCCAGCAAGAATCCGACTACTCGCTGAGCATCGACGGGTTATGCTGGTGGTGGAAGCGGAGCTGTCCGATCCAAGATGGGTGTCGGAGTTGTTGGAATGTTTCGCGTAGCAGCATCCACTCCGCGAAGTCTAGCACAACCTTGATTGATATGTGGGGAGTCACCGGGCGAACTGTGTCCCGTGGGTTCTCGGAAAGGGAGGAGGCGCGTGTCACGCGTCCTGCGCGCTGCGCCGGTGTCTCCTAAAAGAGAACTGCCGCCACGAAATTCTCTCTTGACACTGCCGATGACCTTATAGACGCGCTACGCATGCTTAGCTCGCGGGCGTCGTGGGTGGGCCTGCCGCAGACCGTAGGCGGGCCGCCGCGCGGTGAAGGCGTGAGATAACGCGCTCGCGTCCCAACGCCAGCATCACCTCAAACAACCCCGGCGCCACCGCCTGGCCTGTCAAAGCCACGCGCGTGGCGTTGATGAGCAATCCTGCCTTCACGCCCTTCTCTTCCGCCAGGCTACGCAGAGTCTTTTCCGTTCCAGCCAAGTCAAAGGGTTCTGTCGCAGCCAGGCGCTCGGCGAGCGTGTCGAGGAGCGCGGGCAGCGCCGCGTCCTTCCAGAACTTCTTCTCCGCTTCAGGGTCATATTCAAAATCATCTGTAAAAAACGCACGGAAGGCGCCGGAGAAGTCCTTGACCGTCCGCGCCCGGGATTGAAGCAAGAGAACGGACCGTTTGAAACGGTCTTCCTCTAAAGATTCCCGATCGGTGGCTTCTGACTTCTGACTTCCGACCCCTGACTCCCGAAGCAGTCCCGCGCTGGCCAATTCTTTCTCGACCAGCGGCAGCAGTCGCTCCGCCGGCAGGCACCGCACGTACTCGCTATTCATCCACGCCAGCTTCTCGAGATCGAAAACGGCATTCGACTTCGAAACTGCCGTAAGCTCGAAATCGCGAATCATTTCCTCGATCGGCACGATCTCCTTCTGGCCGGGCGGCGTCCAGCCGAGCAGCGCCAGGAAATTGACCAGGGCTTCCGGCAAGACTCCTTGCTCGCGATAGGCGCCCACTGAGGTCGCGCCGTGCCGCTTGGAAAGGCGTTGCTTGTCCGGCCCGAGAATCAGCGGCAGGTGCGCGAAGGCCGGCACGGGCGCTTCCAGCGCGCGATACATCAGAATCTGCTTGGGGGTGTTCGAAATGTGGTCGGCGCCGCGAATCACGTGCGTGACGCGCAGGTCAAGGTCGTCGGCCACGACGCCCAGGTGATAGGTGGGGTGGCCGTCGGAGCGCAGCAGCACGAAGTCCTCGAGGTCGCGATGATCGACTTCGATGTGGCCGAAGACCTGATCCTCGAAACTCGTCTGGCCGGAATCCGGGACGCGAAAGCGAATCGCCCAGGGGCGGCCCTCCGCGCGCCGCAGCTCGCGCTCGGCCGCGGAGAGCGCGCGGCAGGCGCCGTCGTACTTCCACGCGCGGCGCTCGGCTTCTGCCTGGGCTCGCTTGGCCTGGAGTTCCTCCGGCGTGCAGAAGCAACGGTAGGCGTGCCCCGAGCGCTCGAGGTTTAGGGCCATCTCGCGGTAGCGCTCCAGGCGCTGAGACTGATAGACCGGGCCCTCATCCCAGGTGAGGCCCAGCCATTCCAGGCTTTCCAGGATGGCCGCGGTGAGCTCGGGCTTCGAGCGGTCCACGTCCGTGTCTTCGATGCGGAGAATGAAAACGCCGCCCACGTGACGCGCGAAAAGCCAGTTGTAAAGCGCCGTGCGCGCGCCTCCCACGTGCAGATAGCCCGTGGGCGAAGGCGCGAAGCGGACTCGGACACTACTCATGATCCTGAGGGCGGCGAGGGCGCGATCAGCCGATTCAGTCGCGGCCCGCGGTGAACAAGCAGAGCCATCATCGTACGCGATTATGCTCGGGAAGGCAAAAACCGTGGCGGCGTGGCGCCGATCTCAACCTCGACCCCGCGGTAGGCTTCGGAGATCGCTCAGCACGTCAGCGGGCTGCCATTGGTTGCCGGGGTACAGCTTGCGCACCTTCCCGTCCGGACCGACGAGCGCCGTGACCAGCAGGTGCACGATCTGGCCGCGGTCGGTCCAGTAGCTCGCTCCAAAGAACCCTGCAACTTTACGAACCTGCTCAGGGGCCCCGGAGGCGAATTCCCATTGCTTGAAGAGGTCGCCGGGAGATTTGCCCGCCCATTCCAGACCATAGCTGCGCAGGATGGCAGGCGTATCGTACTCAGGGTCAATACTGACGCTCAACAGGTGAGTGGAAGCCGCGAGCGACGGGTCGCGGCGGAGTTCGTCCAGGATCTTCGCAAAGTTCCTGCTCATCAGAGGGCAATAATTGGGAAGCGGGCAGCGCGTGTAGATGAACGTGAGCAGTAAAGCTTTGCCCCGGTACTGATGGAGGTGAATCCGCTTTCCGTCCTGATTGATGAGCTGGAAGTCCGGCACTTCCGCCCCGAGCGGCGGCGGGGGCAAAGCCTCCGGCGACGCAAGCGAGGCGCTCGCCGGCGTTGGCTCCTCCGTGACCACGATTCCCTCCAGCCAGGCATTCTCTCCCTGCACGACTAGCGTCGCGCGGACGCTCTGGCCCTCCTTGAGGACATCGAAGGCCCATTGATCCTTGAGGACAAAGCCCATGGTCATGGCCCCCATGTAACCCTGGATCGCCTCGTGCGCCAGCGTGACCGTGCCACCGCGCTTGTCCACGGCAACGACTTTGCCGCGCACTTCGTAACGCTGCTGCGGCACGGGCTTTTCCTTCTGGCACGCTGTCACAGCCAATATCAAGCTCAAGCCGACGAGCCAAGCCAGCAAACTTTGCACACGCATTACTGACCTCCCTCTCGTAGTGGTGTCTATCGCGGCGTCACAAACCCCGCAAAGCTGCCGCTAATAGTGGAAGCGATAGCGGAGCTCGAAATAGATTTGCCGCGGGTTCACAAAGTGCGTGCCGCCGAAGGTGTTGCTGTTGTCGACAAGGTAGCGGCGGTTGCTCAGGTTCAATCCCGTCAAGCCCACCGACCAGCTTTCCCCGAACGATTTCCCCAACGAGATGTCGAACGTGGTGTGGCGAGGCAGGTGATCAGGACCGTCGCCGTCGAGGAAGCCTGAACCGTACTGGATGCCCGTGGTGGCCCAGGCGCGCCGGGGCAGCGTGAGCGAAAGCACAGAACTCAAGGCGTTGCGCTGGTCGTGGTCGAGGAAGAAATAGCCTGCCTCGGGCGGCGAGAAATCGGTAAGCCCGCCGGTGATGGCGCCGAACCCTTCCGCGTGCTGGTGCGAGAAGGCCACGTGAACCTGCGCGCGGCGAAGGAACTTGGGGGACCGCGCGGTCGCCTCCCAGCCGAAGATGCGTGCTCCCTGAATCGTCAGGGGCAGGAAGATGTTGGAGTTGCCGATCACATCGTGGTCGAAGAAGTTTCGCGCGTGAGTGCGGAAAGTGTCCGCGTCGAACACCCAATTGCGCAAGGGAATGGTCAGGCCCGCCTCGTATTGTTCATCGCGCTCGCCGCGCAAGGGAAGAAAACCGACTCCCTGCTGGAGTGCGAATTCGAGCAAGGGTCCGGCGAGGGTGTCGAGCGGCGGAGGCTGGTAGTAGCGCCCGTAAAACCCGTGCAACACCCAGGCGAGTCTGGGCAGGCGCAGGCTGGCTCCGACGCGGGGGTCTGCCGCGTTCTCGCTCACCAAGCCGTCGTAATGGGTGAGGCGGATGCCGCCGTTCAGCGAGAGCCAGGAGGTTGCGCGGTACTGGTCCTGCAGGAACACGGCTTCCACCCCGCCCCAGGGAGCCAGTCGCTCCTGCACGGGAGGCTGGCTGCCGTCGGAGGCGCGCAAATCGAAGAACGTATCGTCGTGCTGCGCGAAAGTTTCCAGGCCCACCTGAGCGTTGTGCTTTCCGGCGACGATGCCGAGCGAAGCCTGGCCCCCTAGGTAGTGCGACACGCGATCGTCATTCAACACCAAAGGATTGTCCCCGGGGCCGCCGAGGTAATTGGCGCGATTGTAATGGTAGAAGGGAGAGATGGTGACCAACGCTCCCTTGCCGATCGTGTGCACCCAGGAAAAGTTGACGAAGGCGTCGCGCTCCTTGTCGAGGTCGCGAGTTCCCGCCACCTGGGCGTCGGGGGTGTTGGGGATCTGGTAGTGGTCGCCGCGCGCGGAAGCAACCACGCGCAACTGGTCGTTGGGCGTGGCGTTGAAGACGATGTCGCCGAAACCGCCGAGTCCGCTTTCCAGATCGTGGATGACGGCACTCGTTGGCGTCAGCAGCCCCAGGTCGGAACGGTTCCCGTTCAAGCTGGCGTAATAGGCGAAACGCACGGTATGGCTGCCCACACTCAGTTGGTCGTTGGTCTGGTTAAAGCTGCCGTAGCTCGTGACCAGTTCGGCTTGGTTGTTGTACTCGAAACCTGTGCGCGGCACGACGTTGAACACGCCATAGGTGCGGTTCCCGTATTCCGCCGAATACCCGCCGCTGGTCATCTCGATGTAATCGACGTCTTTGGGATCAAATTGTGGGCCAACGTTGCTGGCGATGTTGGTGTTGGGTACGTCCACTCCGTCCACCTGCCACGTCGATTGATGCCCGCCGCGCACGTGAAGCTGGTCGTGAACCACATAGGCGCCGGGGAGGAAGTCGGTAATCATCGTGAGGCTGTTCGTCTGGTCGGCTCCGGGCGTGCGCGCAACCTGCTGCCGGTTAACGAGAGTTTGCGTGGCTGAGGATTCCGTGTTGATGACCTCCGGCGCCGCAGAGACCTCAACCTTCGCGGTCAGGGCCGCCAGTAGCATCTGAAAATGGATCACAGGAGCGCTGCCGGAGACGACGGTGATTTGCTGCTCCAGAGGGCTGAACCCTGCCGCCGTAACCTTCAAGGTGTAGTTGCCGATGGGTACGGCCTCAAACTGAAACTCGCCTTCGGAGTTCGCTTGGGCCGTGGCGGACCAGTCGGAAGCTTGGGCACGGAGCGTGGCCTGCGCGCCTTCCATGGGACGATGCTGGGGATCGTGAACGATTCCGCGGACATTTCCAAAGATCGTGGCCAGCGCCGGCATCAAGCTGAAGAAAACAGCCAGCAACGTGCCTGAGAAAACTCTCTGCCTCATGTGCACCTCGTGGTGAATATACAGCGACTGAGCGCCAAGCGAGGACGGGTGAGAAGCCGCGGGAGCTTGAATGAGCACCGGCGGCACGGCCCACCTCCTTCGACGGAAGGCGCGGACGACAGTTGTCGATGAGGATTCAGAGAGTGGGGCGCGGAGGCTGGTCGAAAGGCCGGGCGTGCGATGGTAACAGGGTCAGGCGAGAAGCGACGTGGCTAAAACCCCAGGACGCTTGGCGGACCGGCAAACGATGCATCGTGGGAACGAAGATCAGGTTGCCGAGAAGCGAGTTAAAGAAGTTGTCGTGGGAATCCAACCCGCATTGGCTGCCGTGGGTCATGCCACACATCGGAGCGTGTCCGAGTTCGTGATGATGGCCAGGACACATGCAGGCATTTGGAGGGCACGCGCACGCCTCTACGCTGACGCGGATTGAAAGCGACCGCACGCCGGGTGCGAGCAGAACCACAATTGTGAGGATGGCCAGTACTCGGCCTGCCATGCGCATGTTTTGTAGTTAAAGCCCCAGATGGTTATTCTAACAGATTTTGGAGCAATCGGCGAGGATGTCCGGAAAATTGTTGAAATTTGAGATTTGAGAGTGACGGCGCTCCGGCCCGGGCCTGTAATAGGCTCTGGTCAATTCAGCTAAAAGGAGAGCCGTCCAATGAAGAGAACCTACCAGATCCGGGAGTGGAAGGCCATCGAGCAGTTCCGCTCCTACCTTGCTGACAATCCGGGCGCCATCCAAATGGCACTTCCCTTGGCAGAGATTGCCCAACTGCTTCGGCAAGGGGTCTCGCAACTCCTCCACGAAGCCGAAAAGCGACTGCTACTGATGATCATGGATGACGAGGTGGCTTGGCTGACCGGCGACCGACACGCACGACGACGAGACCGGGAACTGACACGTTGGGGTCGTGTCCGCGGTTCGGTCGTGGTTCATGGTCAGAAGTTACCCATTCGCCGGCCGCGGGTTCGCAGCCCACGTGGGGAGATGAAGCTGGGCAGCTACGAGCTATTCCCCCAGGAAGAGGCTATGCAACGCCAGGTCTGGGATCGAATCATGCGCGGGCTGACGATGCGCGGCTACGGGCCGGCTGTCCGGGAATGTGGAACTGCCTTCGGAGTTCAGAAATCCGCCGTAACCGACAGATTCATTCAGGCCAACACCAAGCGCGTGCAGGAGTTGCCACATCGCGACCTTCACAACACCCGACTCTGCGCCCTAATGCTGGACGGGGTGGAGTTTCGAGGCGAACACATGCTCGTGGCGCCGGGGATCGACAGGACGGGGCGCAAAATGATTTTGGGACTGCACCAGGGCGCCAGCGAGAATCAGGAAGTGTGCGATGCTTTGTTAGCCGATCTGAGCAAGCGGGCCTGGACTTCCTGCGGCCCATGTTGGCCGTGATCGACGGCAGCAAGGCCCTTCGTGCGGCCTTACGAAAATACAGCAGTGATCGCGACTTGGTGCAGAGGTGTCAACTCCATAAGCGAAGGAATGTGTGCGGGCACTTTGCCGATGAGAAAGCCGCACACTGGGACGGCAAGCTGGCCCATGCCTACGAGTACTTTGACTATGCTTCGGCCAAGAGAGCCTTGGAGCGGATTCAGCGGGAACTCCGGGAGGTGAACCCCAGTGCCGCACGCAGCTTGACGGAAGGGCTAGAGGAGACGCTCACACTGCATCGGTTGAATGCGCCACCGGAGCTGCGTCGGACGCTTCGCAGCACAAATCCGATTGAGTCAGCTTTCTCCATTGTTCGGGTGGCTTGCCGGAACGTAAAGCGATGGCGGCCTGGCGATCATCTGGAACGCTGGGTGGGTTCTGGCTTAGTCGTGGCGGAACGCCAGTTTCGCCGCATTGTCGGGTATCGCGCCTTACCCGGTCTGATTGCGGTGTTGGACCGAGATGGCAAGACAGCACAAGGCAAAACTAGTGCCGCATAACGCTTACAGGAGCACAGGTTGTGAAGGGCCGTCCCAATTGCGGACCCACGAATCCCACAATCGGACAGTCCCTTACAACCTCAGGAGGGCCCGGCTTGCTATCTTCAAGATACTGAAGAGGTTGCCTGCCGCAGGAATGGAGGAGAGAATGCCTGGCATACTCAGAGGACTCTTTCGATGCGAACCCTGCTTCAAGACCTTCGCTACGGTCTGCGGGTGCTGGCCAAGAATCCCGGCTTCACGGCGGTTGCGGTGTTGACGCTGGCACTGGGCATCGGCGCGAACACAGCGATCTTTAGCGTGGTGAACGGGGTACTGTTGCGCCCGCTTCCGGTAAAAGATCCGGTGCAGATTCTCGTGCTGGCTCTCCGGCAAAAGAACGGCCCGCTGCTGACCTATTTTTCCATTGCGGATTATCGCGATCTCCGCAATCAGACCTCCGAGGTATTCTCCGGATTGTTTGGCTACTTGTACGGGATGGACGGTCTGACCGCGAATGGCAAAGCGGACCGGATCATGACGAACTACGTCACAGGAAACTTCTTTGCCGTTCTGGGAATCAAGCCGGAACTCGGCCGCCTCATCTTACCGTCCGAAGGGGAGGTGCCGGGAGCCGATCCGGTGATGGTCCTCAGCCACGCTTACTGGAAGGAGCACTTGGGTGGTGATCCCGGCATTGTGGGCAGAAAGGTCTTGGTGGACAGCCATCCCGTAACGATTGTAGGGGTGGCGCCGGAAGGATTCTTTGGCGTTAGTCCGGTCTTGCGGATCCAAGGCTACTTACCGCTCGGAATGGCGCCGCAGGGCGGCTATCCCGCAGACATCATCTCCAATCGCGCGGTTCGCAACCTGGCTGTGCTCGGACGCTTACGGCCCAGGGTGAGCCTCGGGCAGGCGCAAGCCTCGCTTGGCGTCGTGGCCCAGCGGCTGGCGCGGGAATATCCGGAGACCGAGAGCGACTTGAGTCTTCAGGCATTCCCTGAACTCCAGGCGAGGCCGAATCCGGATCCTGACAACACCATGCTCTTTCTTTCTGGGTTGTTTCTGGCCTTGGCGGCGCTGGTGCTAGTACTGGCATGTGTCAATGTGGCGAACATCTCTCTGGTGCGTGCCACGGTGCGCGAAACCGAGATGGCCATTCGCGCCGCGCTGGGAGCTGCGCGCGGCCGTTTGATTCGCCAGTTGCTTACCGAGAGCGTCCTGCTGGCTCTCGCCGGCGGCTTGGCGGGAATTGTGCTCGGCGGTTGGGCCAGCTCTGCCCTCGGCTCACTGAATGTCCAGACCAACCTTCCCTTGCGCCTCGACTTCGGCTTTGACTGGCGGGTGTTCACCTACGCGCTCGGCGCCGCGTTGCTTACAGGACTGTTGGTAGGCATGGCACCGGCCGTTCACGCGTCGCGGAACCTAGGGGCCGTCCTGCACGAAGGAGGGCGCGGGATGGTGGGCCGGCGCCAGCGGTTGCGCAGCGCACTGGTTGTGGTGCAGGTAGGCGGCTCTTTGATGCTGCTGATCGTCGCCGGGCTTTTCGCACGGAGCCTAGTGGCGGCGCAGCGGACCGATCTCGGCTTCGACCCCGGTCACGTACTCAACCTCAGCATGGATCCGAACGAAATCGGCTATAACGAAGCGCAGAGCCGGGCGTTTTACAAGACCCTTCTGGATCGCGTCCGAGCGCTGCCCGGCGTGGAATCCGCGAGCACGGCCGTCACGGTACCCATGGGCTACATCTTCAACGGCGACACCCTCACCATCGATGGGTATCAGACGCCGGCGGGCCAGCCGGCGCCCTTCGCGCTGTACAACACTGTTTCGCCCGATTACTTCCAGACACTGAGGATTGCGATGGTTCGTGGCCGAGCCTTCACCGAGGCGGACGACCACGACACCTCTTACCTCGCCATTGTGAGCCAGGCCATGGCGGCGCGCTTCTGGCCTAACCAGGACCCGGTCGGTCGACGGTTTAAGATGCTTGGCGATCCGAAACACGACCTGCAAGTTATCGGCGTCGCCGAGGACGCGCGCTACCAGGGCGTCACCGGGCCTATAGACCCCTTTTTCTACATCCCCTTCGCACAGCACCCCACATCGAATTCACTCGAGACACTTCAGGTGCGGACAGCCGGGCCGCCGGAATCGGGGCTCCCGGAAGTCCAACGCGTGATCGAATCCCTGGCCCCTGATTTGCCGGTCTTCGACACCAGAACTATGACGCAAGCGCTTAACACTTTGAACGGCCTTCTGATCTTCCAGCTCGGTGCGGGCTTGGCGGCGGCGCTCGGAATTCTGGGGCTAGTTCTGGCTATTGTCGGTGTCTATGGTGTGGTTGCCTATGCGGTGAGCCAGCGCACACACGAGATCGGCATTCGCACCGCCCTCGGGGCACAACAGGCAGACATCCTGAAGATGATCTTCCGGCAAGGATTCATCATCGTCGGCACAGGTTTGATCATCGGGCTGGCAGCTGCCTTTGCGGCCGCCCGTGTGGTGGGGAATTTTATCGCCGTAAGCCCCACGGACCCCGCGACCTATTTAAGTGTGTCCACTGCCCTGACACTTGTCGCGCTCCTGGCAAGCTACATCCCGGCGCGACGGGCGACGAAGGTCGACCCCATGGAAGCGCTGAGGTATGAATGAGACTCGTCGCGTATCCGATACGAGCGGCACAGGAGATGCCGCCAGAAGGCACCACTATTCGACAAGAACACCGTAAGCGGGGGATGATGAGCAACGCGCTGTAATGATTTCGGAGAGCTGTCGAATTTCAACAAGGAAACGGACATCCCCCAATCGGCTGATATACGGGTAGTGGTGCAGTTTGCTGGGGCGGCGCTCTACCTGTCCCGGTGCCTTTTATCGGGATGAGCGCCAATCCGGCGGTCACAGACCGCCGCCACAAGGGTCAAACTGCACCACTACCGATGTGCGGAGTTGATTCCTCGCAAAGGGAGGGAGCCTTGGCGGCGAGGGTGTTCGTCGGGGCGACGGGGTCTTCAAGTTGGCCGCCAAGGGCTCAGCGCCGCAATTGGGAGGGTCAATTCGCAGCGCTGGCGGGCTATGCCACTGTCTGGTCTATCGGCCAGTCACGAGAAAACTTGAGGCCATTTGCACGCCGCCCGCCGCCAGGACGGTCGTCGAGCGCGGCACCAGATCGAGGGTGGTTGGCATTAGGGGGCTCTAACATTGCGTAGCGAGGACCCGTCGTTTAAATCTGCAGTTCCTGTCTCAGGTTAAAAGCTCTTGTCCCACGCCCAGGGCCCAGACATGCCGAGCAGGTGGGCGCGACGGAGCGCGCCAAACACTGACGGCACTACGCGCCCGCCCTCCGTGGCCTGGGGGCGCCACTTCAGATAATGCAACGAAGTGACCGGCGCTTGGCGCAACGTTGCCCTGCAGCTCTGCGGCCTTTGAGACAAAGGGCAGAAAACGCCGCAGGGCAGTCCCCTTGTCCGGGTCTGCGGTCCTTTGTAGGAAGCCAAAAGCTGCAGACCGGCAGCACGGGTCTGTGCGACGTGCCGCGCGAGTATGGGGTGATCCGAAAGACGGTTCGAAGACGTGACGGCTGGGTGGGTCGAGAGCCGCGCGGGTACCAGCGGGGCTCTTTAGTGCTGAAAACGGCAGTACATAACCTGCAAAGAGCCCACAACATTTGTAGTCAATCACCGGTTGACGCCCGGTAGTAGGTAGCGTATATTGCACATAGGTAATAGGCGTCAGGCTGAATCGGTGAGGGGAACCGTTCGGTCGGCTCGATAACAAATTCTCTCTGCACCCATCGAGTTAGCGCCAGTCGACGGGAAACGCATTACTCGGCAGAGGTCATGCAAGCGGGGGTTTGTGCGACTCCCTCGCCTGGAGTGACTGCGATGGGGATGTATCTCAGCGGCTCGCTGCTAGCCCTGTTCGTTCCAGCTCTAGCAGTCGCGCTCGTGCTGGCGTGGTTAATCGTCCAGTTCCTGCGGGGACGAAGCGCCAGGTTACGTCGGACCACGGAAGTCTTCTGGTTTTCCAGCCTGCATTTCTTCAGCAAAGAACTTTCCGAGTGTAGTGATCCTCAGCAGATGGTGGAGCAGGCGCTGCATGGTGCGCTGGAGATGCTGGACACGGAGGATGCTTACATCCTGCTGCATGATGAGGGCACCGAGGGAAGGGTCCACCACGGCGCCCGGGGGCTTTCGCCGCAGACGGTCGAGCGGCTCGACGGCGATCCCCTACATCGCTACCTGCTGTCAAGTGGCGAGCGCTGGGGCACCCTGATGGTATTTCCGGACATGCGCCGGTCGGAAGTGGTGACGGCGTGGCAGCGCGATCCCGTCTTCCAAGAATTCCGCAGTGTTCTGAGGGCCGAAGGGTTGCGGACGGTGGTCGCCGTAGGGTTGCAGGTTCGCGAAAAATCCTACGGCGCCTTGCTGGTGGGCTTCCGCAGCGTCCGGGGTTTCGATCCGCAGGAGCTGCGCGTGGCGCTGGCCATCGGCAATCAGGTGAGCGTGGCGGCCGAGAACTCGTCACTGAACCGCGCGGCGGAGCGCCGTGAAGAGGAGATGAAAATTCTCCACCGCGTGGGCGAAGCCCTGCGCGCCACGTTCGATCTGAACGCCCAGATCGAAATCCTGCGCCGGGAGCTGAGCGGCTTGATGGGCGGCACGAATTTCGGCCTGGCTCTGCAAGACACTCCGGAAAGTCTGCTGGAAGTCGTGGTGGCCTTCGACAACGCCGGGCCTGAGGGCACGGTGGTGGGCGGACCGGCCAGCTCGCTCGCGCAGTATGTGCAGCGGACACGGGCGCCGCTGCTGGTGTCGAGCGACGTCCAGGATACCGCCCGTCAGCTCGGGCTGGCACCGATGAATCCGCGCGTCCGCACCTGGTGTGGTGTGCCGGTGCATTTCTCCGATGGCTCGATGGGCGTGCTGGCGCTGGCGGACTTCGAGCGCGAGCATGCCATCACCAAAAGGCAGTTCGATCTGATTCAAGTGCTGGCGCAGGAGGCTGGGGGTGCCATTGAGAACGCCCGGCTTTTCAAGAAGGAACAGCGGCGGGCCACCCACCTGACGCTGCTCAACGAGCTGGGACGCAAAGCCAGCTCCGTGCTGAATCCGCACGAGCTGCTCCCCACAATCTGCCGCCAGGTGCGCAACTCCTTTGGGTACGATCTGGCGCGGATCGAGATCATGGACCGCGGGCGGGAGGAATTGGTCGTCTCGGCCGAAGCCGGCTACGGCCCGGAGCTGGTGGGTCGCCGCATTCGCATGGGTGAAGGGCTGGCGGGAGTGGCGGCGGAAGCTGGCGAGCCGGTTCTGGCCAACTCCGTGGTGAAGGAGCCGCGTTACGTGGCCCTCCATCCCGGCATTCGCGCGGCGCTGAGTCTTCCCTTGATGTACCGCGAGGAATTGATGGGGGTGTTGAGTCTCGAGAGCCGGCGCGAGTATGCCTTTTCGCAACAGGACGTGCTCACCCTGCGGACCCTGGCGGACCAGCTCGCTATCGCACTCCACAACGCACGCGCCTATCAGGTGGCTCTGGAACAGGCTATCACCGACGGGCTGACGGGTTTGAAAACCCATCGCTACTTTATGGAAGCGCTCGATGGCGAGTGCAGCCGTTCGACGCGCTCGGGACACATGTTCTCCGTGATCATGATGGACCTGGACCGCTTCAAGCAGGTGAACGACCGGTACGGCCACCTGGAAGGCGATAAAGTATTGACCGCAGTCGCCAACCTGCTCAACGACCGCGTGCGGCAATCGAACGTGGTGGCGCGTTACGGTGGGGATGAGTTCGCCGTCCTGATGCCGGAGACTCGCACGGAGCAGGCGGAAATCCTGGCCGAGCGCCTGCGCACGCACATTCAGTCGGACCCCTTCCTGCTCGCGCACGGTGTGACCGCCAGCTTCGGGATTGGCACTTTTCCAGTGCACGGGCCGACGCAGGAGGAAATCCTGCGCGTGGCGGATTCCGGCATGTACCTGGCCAAGCATCAGGAGGGCAATCGCGTGCGCGTGGCGACTGTGACGCTCGAGACCGCGCAGGCTGACTGGGAGCGCCAGTTGCTGGAAGCTCGCCTGGGCGTGACCATGAAGCGCATGTTCTCGTTCTCGACCGGTCCCGAGGCGTTCAATCATTACCTGGAACGCTTCCAGCACGAGACCCAGGGGAGCAACGGGGAAGCACCCTCGCTGCTCGATACCGTAACGGCGCTGGCCTTCGCCATCGACGCCAAGGATCACTACACGCAGGGCCATTCGCAGGCCGTTTCACGCCATGCAGCCCAGATCGCGCGGCAGCTCAACCTGACCGACGGGGAGATTGAAGAGGTTCGCCTGGGCGGCATCCTGCATGACATCGGCAAGATCGGCGTGCCGGAGTCGGTCCTCAACAAGCCCGCGCGCCTGACGGCGGAAGAGAGCGAGTTGATGAAGACCCATACGGTGCTGGGCGCGAAAATTCTCGAACCCCTCAAGGTGAGGGCGATCGAGCGTATCCGGGGGATAGTGCGCAATCACCATGAGATGGTTGATGGGACCGGCTATCCCGACAGGTTGAAGGGTGAGAACATCCCGCTGGGCGCGCGTATTATTACCGTGGCCGACTGCTTCGATACGATGGTTTCCGAGCGGTCCTACAAGCGCGGGCGCACGGTGGAGGAGGCTGTGGAGGAGCTGCGCCGGTGCTGCGGCACGCAGTTCGATCCCGACATCGTGGAGGCGTTTGTCCGCTCACTAGAACTTTCGGCGGCCCGCGGCGCCAGTTGAGCCTGGATGGACCGGGCATAAACTCACCCGCGGCCTCTGCAGGCCCTAAAGAGGGCGGTTACTTCCGCGGCTCGATTCCCCGCGTGGCAAAACGCGTGGGGCGGTAGGCTTCAATGGGCCGGGAAGTTGAACCCTTCAGAATCAGCTCCGAGATGATTTCCGCCGTCAGCGGTGCCAGCAGAATGCCGTTGCGGAAGTGGCCAGTCGAGAACACCAGGTTTTCAATTTCCCCATAACCCAGAATCGGCAGGTGGTCCGGGGTGTCGGGTCGCAGGCCCGCCCAGGCGCGCTGGAAGCGCAGACCGTTCACGAGCGGCGCCAGGCGAGCCGCGCCTTCCAGGATCGAACGCAGGCCTTGCCCCGTGACGGCCTTTTCGTAACCCACATATTCCGCGGTCGTCCCCACCAGCACGCGCTGCTCGGGGCGCGGCACCAGGTAGTGAATCCCCGCGCGCACCACTAACGGCAGCTCGCGCGGGGTCGTAAATTCCATCATCTCCCCGCGGCACGGGGACAGCGGCAGATTCAGCCCCAGCGGCGCGGCGAGTTCACCGGACCAGCAACCCGCCGCCAGGACGTAAGTCTTTGCGGTGTAGGTCGCGGCCCGCCCTGCCGGGTCGTTGCCCGCTTCGAGGTTTTCTATGCGGTGGCCTTTCGTGTTGAACTTACGAACGCCCTGTCCGGCCTCGATGCGCACACCTACGCGGCGGCAGGCGGTGAGTAAGGCGCGCATCAGCCGCTCGTTGTCGACCCAATGATCGCCGGGGACGAAGAGGCCGCTGCGAATCTGCGGGGAAAGCCCTGCGACACGCTCGTGGACCTCCGCGGCGGTGAGTGGCTGGAGTGAAAAGCCCTGCGCGCTTTGCTGGTGGTGGACCTCGGCGAGTTCTGCTTGCCGCTCTTCGTCGAGCGCCACGACCAGCGAGCCATCGCTGCGATATCCCACGTGATGGCCGCCCAGCTCTTCGATCTCCGCCGCGAAGCGCGGATAAAGACTTCGACTCGCCATGCAGAGGTCTGAGAAAGGCCGGGGCCCGACCATTTCGCCTTGCGGCGCGAGCATGCCCGCCGCCGCAGAGCTTGCTTCTGCCCCAGGTTCACCGCGATCGAGCACGATGACGCTCAGCCCGGCCTGCGCCAGGCGCAGCGCGACCGAGCATCCAATGATGCCACCGCCGATAACAAGCACGTCGGCAGTGCGTGAAGAGTCTTCCGCCATGAAGAAATCAGCCCCTCGCTTCCAGTTTTCGCCCAACCACCCGAACGGTCAAGGAGTTTTTGCGGACGGTGTCCAAGCTCTTTAGAAATGTCCCCTTTCTTACCTCGTTAGAAATGTCCCCGCTGAAACTCTGTGGTTGTGGCTTTGGGCGTTGGGGTTTGCTTCGGGTTCCGGCCGGAGCACACTCCTGCGGGTTCGCGACACCTAAACTGTGTAGCCGTCCGCCATAGGGTGCGGTCAAGAGGGCTACGTCACTCTTGGGCTTCCGGCAGGCAGAAAAGTATGTAGCGGCGATTTTATATCGCCACAAGTGGTGGCAGGTGGAATGTGGGGTGTCGGGCGCGCGGCCCGCGGGCTACCGGTAGCCCGAAAATGGACTGGAGGGCACAAAATCGTCCGGGAACTCCCCTGCTTGGGGGGTTGTCATTCTGAGGGAGGTCGCCTGCCATTAAGATCGGCGGACTTTCAGCCGCGGCGACCGAGGGCAGGGTGCTGGGGAAGGACGAGTCCGAGGCCGGGAGGCCGGAGACGGGAGAACCTGGTCACCTGTTGTTTGTATCCCTGCGCACGGGGATAGAGTGGATGGGCTCGCCCGAGATCACTTCAACAAAGCGAGTCAGGATTGGCCCCGCCTTCGGAAACCCCGCTGCGGGAAATGTGGCATAATGAGGTTTTCAATTTGCACGGGCCGCAGCCGGTTGTCGTTGCTTCCGACAATTCCACCGGCGATCGCAAGCGGCGGCGGGGACTCGCTGCTGCGATAAGAAGCTGGGAAATAATACCTAGTGGTCCCTCTCACCGCAGGGACGCGGAAGCGCAGGGAATTGGAGACAATCGGCTCCTTCACTGCGGCTCGGCGTCTCCGCGGTAAAGACAGGCTTTCTTCACCCCTTCAACGGGCAGGGGAGATTCGCCGCGGTGGGAGCAGGAGTAGACTTTGGCGTGTCCGATATGCGAGAAACGTAAGGCGAAGCGGCTCTGCCCGGCGCGCGCTGAGAGCATCTGCACGGTCTGCTGTGGCACAGAGCGCGAAGTGACCATCGACTGTCCCCGCGATTGTCCTTACCTCGTTGCCAGCCGCGAGTACGAGGGGACGCGGCGGGAATTCGACTGGTCGAAGTTGCCCTTCGCAGAGGTGAAAGTCCCCGCGAATTACGCGCGGGAGCACGGGGAGGTGCTCGACAAGCTCAATTACGCGATCTGCGAGTTTGCCGCCGACCATCGCGAGGTAGTGGATGCGGACGTGCTTGCGGCGCTCCAGACCTTGGCGGAAGGTTACCGCACACTGGCCAGTGGAATCTATTATGAGAACCCTCCGGTCCACCCGCTGCAGCGCGGCATCTACGAGGAGCTGAAGGCGGCCATCGCGGATTTCAGGAAGGAGGAGGCGCAGCGCAAGGGCATGACCACCACGCGCGACGGCAACATCCGCGACGCGCTGATTTTCCTCACCCAGCTTGGTACCACCCGCAGCAACGGTCGGCCCAAGGGCCGCGCCTATCTCGACTTCTTGCGCGCGCTGTTCCCGGAGGAGGAATTCCAAAAGCCCTCCTCGAACATCGTGCTGCTGCCGTAGGCGGCGCGCGTTAGGGCACGGTCCCGCCCCGGTAGGGGCGGGGGAAGTTGGCCCACGGCGAGGCCGTGGGAAAAGGAACGAATCGTCTTTGGTTCTACCCCAGCCCCGGTAGGGGCGACAGAAGAGGTCGGCTCACCCAAACACAAAGCGCGGGGCATATTGGTCCCGTACGTCTTGGAGGTTGAACAGAGCATGCGTCCAGAGTTGGGCGTCCCACTTCTGCCGCCCCTCTGGGGCTGGGACCCAACGCCCCACGGGTCCATCAGGCCAGGCCTGCTTGCGCAGGCAAGCTTGCTGAAATGAAATGAGCCAGATCGATCAAGTCCGGACGGCGGCTGACATCGTCAAGATCGTGGGCGACTACGTCAAGCTGCGCAAAGCGGGCGCCAACTACATGGGGCTGTGCCCGTTCCACCAGGAGAAAACCCCCTCCTTTGCAGTGCATCCGGTGAAGCAGATCTTCCACTGTTTTGGCTGCGGCGTGGGGGGCGACGTCTTCAAGTTCGTGATGCTGATCGAAAACCTGCCGTTCCCCGAAGCGCTGCGGCGCGTGGCGGAAAAGGTGGGCGTACGTCTGGCCGAGACGGTGGGCGATGAGACCTACGACGCGAACACCAAACTGCGCGCGGCGCTTCTGAAAATCCACGAAATCGCCACCAAGTTTTTCGCCGCCCAGCTTGGAGGGACGACGGAAGGCCGCTTGGCGCGTGCCTACCTGGCCGATCGCGGCATGACGGATGAAGTGGTCGGCCGCTTCCGCTTGGGCTACGCGCCCGGGGACGGTCAGGGGATGGTGCGGCATCTCACCGGGGCGGGTTTCGAAGCGGCGGGGCTCGACAAGAGCGGCTTGGTGCTTTTCGACGCGGAGCGCCAGCGGCCTTACGATCGCTTCCGGCGGCGGATCATTTTTCCCATCGCCAACGAGAGCGGCAAAGTAGTGGCGCTCGCGGGCCGGGCGCTGGGCGATGAGCAGCCGAAATACCTGAACTCGCCCGAGACGGCCATCTACACCAAGAGCCGTCTGCTTTATCACCTGGATCGCGCCGGGCAGGCTATCCGCAAGCTTGACTACGCGATCCTGGTCGAGGGTTACATGGACTGCATCACGGTGGCCGCGAGTGGCGTCGAGAATGTTGTCGCCTCGTGCGGCACGAGCCTGACGGAAGGACAGATTCGCTTGCTCGCTCGCTACTCGCGCCGCGTGGTGGTGAATTACGACCCGGACTCGGCGGGCATGGCGGCCACGGAGCGCTCACTGGCGCTGCTCCTCGAGGGGGGATTTGAAGCCAAGGTGCTGGCGCTGCCCGCCGGGCTCGATCCGGATGCTTTCATCCGCAAGCAGGGAGCGGCGGCGTACCGCGAACTGCTGGCCGGCGCGCCCACCTATCTCGATTATCTCACGGAACGCGCCGTGACGACGCACGACGTGGGCACGCCGGAAGGCAAGGTGGCGGCGGCCAACGCCGTTCTCCCGTACCTCGTCAAAGTCCCGAACCCCATGCTGCGCGCCGAGCTGGCTGGCCGCTTGGCGGAGCGGCTGCGACTGGACGCGCGCCTGCTGCGCGACGAACTGCGACGTGCGGCGGGCGAAGGGCGGGGGGAAGTGCGTGTGCGCGAAGACGTGTCAGCGGACGCCAACCACGCCGTGAAGCAGTTGTTGCGCGCGTGTCTGGAAAGCGAAGAGGTGGCGGACGCCCTGCTGCCGGAACTGGCGGAAAGCGGCGCCGTGGCCGGACTGTTCGGGGAAGGCATCTTTACGCGGATGTTGGACGCCCGCCGCCGCGGTGAGAGGCTGCAGATCACGGAAGCAGAAGAGCTCCTCAACTCACCGGAGCGGCGCTTGGCGTACGACGCCCTGTTCTGGCCAGGCGATCCGCCGAACCTGGAGCAGGCGCGAGGCTACCTGCGGGCACTGCAACTGCAGCGAGCGCAAGGGGAGCGAGACAAGCTGCTGCGAGACATTGAAGCTGCCGCGCGCGCGCAGGATTCCGTCCGGCTGGCAGATCTGCAACGGGCCAAGTCTAATCTAGACAAAGAGTTGCGGAAGTTTGGTCGCCCCTAAAAAATTCCGCGCAAAGACAAACGAAGTGAGGTATATTACATCCAATCTAATGGAGCCGTGGGAGATTGGCGGCTTATCGTAAATTTGCTTCTAGGGTTGCCGGAGGTGGCACCGCCGAGGCCGGGGTGGGGTGGTGCCTATTTTTGTCTCTATGCATCGAACCGGAGTAGCTTGCTGCCCGTAGGGAGGCTATAGCTTTGGCGTTTGAAGAAAAGTTTGACCAAGTTAATAAACTGATCAGCCTAGGGAAAGAGAAGGGGTACCTGCTTTATGACGAGGTCAACGACCTTCTGCCCTCCGATGTGCACTCGGCGGAAGATCTGAACGATCTTCTTTCCATGTTCGATAACGAGGGAATTGAGGTCGTGGACTCCCCGCGGGCCAAGTCTGCGGAGGGCTTGGCACTCGATAAGCCCGACGAGGCCGGCGAAGACGTGGAACTGGACCTGACGCCCGGAACGCTCGACAAGACCAACGATCCGGTGCGGATGTACCTCCGGGAAATGGGCACGGTGCCGCTGCTGACGCGCGAGGGCGAAGTCGAAATCGCCAAGCGCATTGAGCGCGGCCAAATGAAGGTTCTGAAGACGCTTTCACGTTCTCCCCTGGTCATCCAGGTGCTGTTTGAATTGGCTGGGCAGCTCAAGGCGGGGAAAAGGTCCATCAAAGAAGTGGTGGTGTTTGATGACGACGAGCTGACCGAAGACCGGGTCGCCGAGCGGCTGGGGGAGGTCATCAGCACCATCGAAGAGATTGAGCGCCTCTGGAAGAAGCTCGGGCAGTTGAGCGCCAAACGCGACACGATCCCGCGCAGCAAGCGACCGCGGGATTACCGGCGTTACAGTTGGGCGGTGGCCGAGCACCGCATCCTGGTTTCGCAGTTGGTGCGCTCCATCCAGTTCACGCACACGGAGCGCAAGGTGCTGATCGGCGCGATTCGCTCGGCCGTGGACGAGATGCGGCCGCTGGAGCGCGAAGCGAACCGGCTGGAAAAGCGCGTGGAGGCGACGCGCGCGAACGGCAACCGCGAGCTGCGCAAAGAACTGCGGCAAGCGCGGTTGAACCTGGACGAGTTCGAGATCCGCATTCAGGCATCGGCCGTGGATCTGCGCCGCAGCTACCAGAACATCATCATCGGCGAAGAGCAGGCGGAAGCCGCCAAGCGCGAACTGATTGAAGCGAACCTGCGGCTGGTGGTATCGATCGCCAAGAAGTACACGAATCGCGGCCTGCAGTTTCTGGACCTCATCCAGGAAGGCAATATCGGGTTGATGAAGGCTGTGGACAAGTTCGAATACCGCCGCGGGTACAAGTTTTCCACCTACGCCACGTGGTGGATCCGGCAGGCGATCACCCGCGCCATCGCCGACCAGGCGCGCACCATCCGCATCCCGGTGCACATGATCGAGACCATCAACAAGCTGATCCGCACCTCGCGCCAGCTCGTGCAGGAGTACGGGCGCGAGCCGACGTCGGAAGAAATCGCCAAGCGGATGGAAATCCCTGTGGCGAAGGTGCGCAAGGTGCTGAAGATCGCGCAGGAACCCATTTCCCTCGAAACGCCCATCGGAGAAGAGGAAGATTCGCACCTGGGCGATTTCATCGAGGACCGCGGGGTGATTTCGCCCGCGGAAGCGGTCATCAACATCAACCTCAAAGAGCAGACGGAGTCGGTTCTGAAAACGCTGACGCCGCGCGAGGAAAAGGTGATCAAGATGCGCTTCGGCCTCGATGACGGCAGCGAGCACACCTTGGAAGAGGTCGGGCAGAGCTTCGCCGTGACGCGCGAACGCATCCGGCAGATCGAGGCCAAGGCTCTGCGCAAGCTGCGTCACCCCTCGCGCAGCCGAAAACTGCGGGCGTTCCTGGACGCCACGGTGCGGGAGTAGTCTGGGGCAGTGACCAGTGGCGAGCAGACAAGCAAGAAATAGAGTGTAGGGCGATTCGATCATTCGGCTTTCTCCGGCGCTGGGTTGTCACTTGTGACCCATCACTTTCTTGCTTGACGGTTCCGCTCCGATGAAGACGTGCCCGTACTGCGGTTACTTCAACGACGGTCACGCGACGGTATGCCGCAATTGCGACGGTCCCTTCCTGGCGGCACCCGGTACCATCTACCAAGGCTATGCGTATCTGTTCGGCCCGAGGCGTGCCGGCCACCTGCGCTCCCGGGCGCTCTCCATGATCGTCGTCGGCCTGCTTACCAAGGTTTACTGGGGCGGTTACGGCCCCTGGCCTACTATCGATCACCCCACGCTCGTCGCCATCCGTGCTTGGCTTGAGCCCCTGTTGCTTTACGGCGGGGCCGCGCTCTACCTGCTGGGCTGGATTGCACGGTTCGTCTAGCCCGAGTTTCTCACCACGACGAGAAACGGTAGAGCGTGGTGAGAAATCCGGGTTAGGATCACCACGTGAATGGGGCGCGGCGAACCTGGCCGCCAGGACGCGTGGCCGCTGCCCGGTGGCAGGCAAGCCGATCGTCCACCGAAAGTCGTGCGGTCGCGTCCAATAGTCTTGCTTGCTTCAGAACTAGCTGCTATCTTCACGCGAGAGACGCTGGTTGTCCTCTGTCGAATGGAGAACGAAGTAAGCCGCGCAGCCGACCGCGGGCGGGGTGCCCGCCGAACTTGGCCGCGGGCTTGCTTCCTGGCCACGTTGCTCGACGCGCGGGCAGCGGTCGGACTCACCGAGGAGTGAATTATGAGCAACACAATGGTAGCGCCTCCCGAGCCGGAAGAGCCGCCGGCCGACTCTTTCCTGAGCCGTGCACTGGGGATTTTCATCTCACCGGGGCCCACTTTCGAGTCGATTGTGCGCCGGCCAAACTTCCTGGCGCCGCTGATTACGGCTATCGTCATGGCCGTCACGGTCACGGAAGTGATGCTGGACAAGATCGGGATAGAGAGAATTGTCAGGCAGTCGCTCGAGCTCAGCGGCCGCGCCTCCAGGATGAGCGCGGACCAGATGGACCAAGCCGTTCGCCAAGCTGGTACAATCACTGCCATCCTGGCGCGGGCTGGAGGGTTGCTGGCCCCGCCGATCTATTTGCTCATCATCGCCGCGCTGGGCTTGCTCATTGTCAACACCATCTTCGGAGCCACGACGAATTTTAAGGTGAGCTTCTCCGTCACCTGCTATGCCTACTTGATCTCCTTGGTGGGCGCCGTGCTGGGTCTGGTCGTGATTCTCTTTGGTGACCTCGAGCAGTTCAATCCGGAGAACTTCATCCCCAGTAACCTGGGGTTTTTCCTGAACCCGCGGGAGATCTCAAGGCCGCTTTACACCATTGCCAGCTCGTTCGACATTTTCACCACGTGGTTCCTGATCCTGGCCGCTCTGGGGCTTTCCACCGCGGCGGCAAAGAAGGTTCGGCCCCTTCCGATTTTCCTCACTTACTTGGGGATGTGGGTGATCTGGGTGCTGGGCAAAACGGGTCTGGCCATGCTGACGGGGTAGAGCCGAGAGGCTCCGGGCCGCGCGCACCTGGGAGGATTCTTCCGCGTCCGCCATTCGAATGCCGATCCGGTTTGAGATTGTCGCTCAAGACAAGGTCACACACGCGCGTGCGGGGCTGCTGCACACCCCGCACGGCACTGTGGAGACGCCCGTGTTCATGCCCGTGGGCACGGGGGGCACGGTCAAGGGCATGAGGCAGGATGACCTCGAGGCCCTGGGCGTCCAAATCCTGCTCGCCAACACCTATCACCTTTATCTTCGTCCCGGGCACGAGCTGATTCGCGACGCCGGCGGGCTGCACCGCTTCATGGCGTGGCCGCGGCCCATCCTGACGGACAGCGGGGGCTTTCAGGTGATGAGCCTGAAGCCGCTGGGCCGCGTGACGGAAGACGGCGTGTGGTTTCGCTCACACCTGGATGGCTCCGCGCACTTTCTCTCGCCCGAGCGCGCCGTGGAAATCCAGTTGGCGCTGGGCGCGGATATCATCATGACGCTTGACGAGTGCGTCGAGTATCCGGCCAGCCACGAAACGCTCCACCGCGCGGTGAGCTTGACGACGCGCTGGGCAGAGCGCGCGAAGCGGGCCTTCGCGAGGGGTTCGGGATCCGGGACTCGGGATTCGGGTCCCGAATCCCTAACCCCTGACCCGGAACGCCCAATCCCTAACCCCGAACCCCGAATCCCGAGTTCTTCGCTCTTCGGCATCGTGCAGGGGGGGACGGACAAGGACCTGCGCCGCCAGAGCGTTGAGGCGTTGCTGGACCTGGATTTTGAAGGCTACGCGCTGGGCGGGCTGTCCGTGGGCGAGCCGAAATCGGAGATGTACGATGTGGCGGAGTTCACCGCGGAGCTTCTGCCGCGCGAGCGTCCGCGCTATCTGATGGGCGTGGGCACGCCGGAGGATCTGGTGGAGTGCGTGGCGCGCGGCATCGACATGTTCGATTGCGTCCTGCCCACGCGCAACGCGCGCAATGCTTGCGCGTTTACTTCCGAGGGCAAAGTCATCCTCAAAAACGCACGCTATGCGCGGGACGAGCGGCCGCTCGATCCCGCCTGCACGTGCGCAGTCTGCCGCCGCTACTCACGTCATTACCTTCGCCATCTCTTCGTTTCTGGGGAAATGCTCGGCGCGATCCTGGCGACGCACCACAACCTCCACTTTTACCTTGACACTATGCGCAAAATCAGGCAGTCTCTCCTGCTTGGAGAGTTCGCGGAATTCCACACGAGGGTGCGCGCGGGACCTTAATCGCTCTCATTCCTGAAGCGAATCCGGAAAGCCCGAACCCAGCAAATCCCGTCTTTCAGCGACGGGGTTTCTCATCCAAAATCCGTAAGATTCGCGGCTCGACCTTGATCGAGTGCCTGTTTGTCAACCCTGTCGTTCTGGCGGCGGACCCCGGCATGGGGGGTGCGCTTACCCAGTTTCTTCTCCTTTTTGCGCCTCTCTTTGCGATTTGGTATTTTCTGGTCATCCGGCCGCAACAGCAGCAGCGCAGGAAACTCCAGAACATGCTCGGCAACCTGAAGACAGGCGACCGCGTGGTGACCAGCGGCGGCATCTACGGGACCATCGTGGGCTTCCGCAACGGCGTGGTGCAGTTGCAGATTGCCAACCAGGTGAAGGTCGACTTGGCGCGCTCCGCTATTACGGGGTTCGTAAGCGAGGAGACCGAGGGATCGAACAAGCAGGAAGCCGGCGCCAAGGGGAAGAAGTAGTCGGCCCCGGGAACGGCTCCCTGACCGGCGGCCCGCCGGAAGATGTGCGGTAGGCGGTGAAATGAACTGAGAGTTTGGGGCCGTTTCGAGTTTCGCCGGAAGTTGCGGGGAAGAGAAGCTAGGGAAGTTCATTCATGGAAACCAAGATTCGCGGGCGAGTGATTCTCATCGGGGTGGTCGTTATCCTGTGTATTTTGGGAGTCATAGGTTTCCCCAAGAACGTGCAGGAACTGCAGGAAAACATTCACAACCGCATCCGGCTGGGGCTGGATCTGAAAGGCGGGACGCACCTGATCCTGCAGGTGCAGGTCGAGGATGCCGTGAACATCACGGCCGACCAGGTGCTCGAGCGGCTGAAGGATGAGCTCAAGGCGAAAAACATCCCTTACGCGGACGTTCAGAAGAACGACGACACCGCTGCCAACCCTCCCATACACCGGATCATTATTAAGGGCATTCCCCAGGAAAAGTCAGCAGATTTGCAGACCCTGGTCGGCGAGCAATTCTCCGACTGGGAGCTGGCGCGGGTTCCCGGCGATGAGGCGGCGCGGTTGCTGACGCTCAAGACCAGCGCTGCGGCGACCCTCCGCAACCAAGCGTTGATGCAGGCCATGGATACCATCCGCCGGCGCATTGATGCGCTGGGAGTGACGGAGCCCACCATCACCGAGTACGGCCAGAGTGATTTCGAATTGGTGGTGCAGTTGCCGGACGTGGATGACCCGACGCGCGTGAAGGACATCATCCAGTCCACCGCGCTGCTCGAGCTAACCCTCGTTCAGGATGGGCCTTATCCCTCGCGCGAAGCGGCGCTGGCCGCGCACGGTGGAGTGCTGCCTCCTGACACCGAACTGACGCCCGGTCCCACCGGCCAGAACGGCCAGGAAAGCTACTATGTGCTGAATCGCATTGCGGCGGTTACCGGGCGCGACTTGAGCGGCGCGGAGCCGTCGCATGACCAGGCCGGACGGCCCAGCGTGAACTTCACGCTCACCCGCGACGGCGCGGCGCGCTTCGGGCGCGTGACCGGCGCCAACATCGGGAAGCTCCTGGCAATCGTTCTGGATAACCGCGTCTTCGATGCCCCAGAAATTCACGGCCAAATCTTCGACCGCGGCGAGATCACGGGATCCTTCACTCCGCAGAAGGCGCAGGATCTGGCGCTGGTGTTGCGCTCCGGCGCCCTGCCCGCCTCGATCAAATATCTCTCGGAAGAGACGGTGGGACCCTCGTTGGGCGCAGATTCCATTCGTCACGGCGTGATTGCCTCGATTGTGGGCTTACTCGCAGTAATGGGTTTCATGTTGGTCTATTATCGCGGTGCAGGCATCAACGCGAACGTGGCGCTGGTGCTGAATTTGCTTATTCTTGTCGCTGCTCTCGGCTATTTTGGCGCGGTTTTGACGTTGCCGGGCATCGCCGGGGTCATTCTCACGGTCGGCATGGGTGTGGACTCGAACGTGCTTATCTTCGAAAGAATTCGTGAAGAATTGAGGCTGGGGAAGGCCGTCGGGGCGGGTGTCGCGGCTGGATTCGAGCAGGCTTTCCGCACGATTATTGACACTCACGTTACTACGGTGGTTTCCGCTATGATCCTTTTCGCCTTCGGAACCGGGCCCATTCGCGGTTTTGCCGTGACCTTGACCATTGGCTTGATTGCCAATCTGTTCACCTCGGTCTTCGTCTCCAGGGTGATCTTCGACTACGGTCTGACGCGGCGTGAGAAGGGTGAGGCGCTGAGTATTTAGAAAATTCGGGAACTTGCCGCGCGGCTGCGGTGTCAATTTCATCGGCGAGGTCTGGAAGCAACCCATGGAGTTTTTCCACGAACCAAAGATTGACTGGATGGGAATAAAGTGGTATTTCATCTGCCTCTCTTTGGCCCTGGCGCTAGCGGGGATCGTCTCCATGATGGTGCACCGGGGACTGGTTTACGGGATTGATTTCCGCGGCGGCACGCTCGTTTACGTCAAGTTCGCGCAGGCCCCCAACCTCGATGCGATCCGGCGGCGGTTGGACCAGCAGAACCTGCGCAACGCCACGATTCAGGGGTTTGGGGCTCCGGGGGATCATGAAGTGATTATCGGGCTCGATCTGCAGACCACGACTTCCAGCGACGCGCTGGATACCGGCAAGCAGGCGATCATCGCGGGTCTTTCGGGTCTTTATGGCGCGGGCCCGGCAGGCAAGGCCGACTTCAACAACTCAAGCCCCCAGACCGTGGCGGAGCGCCTGACGGCCGCCGATCCCCTGGGGATCGGTTCCAAAGGTCTAGATGCTGCTACCAAGACCTATCGCGATCTCGCCGAGGCCATCGTCAGCTACCGGAACTCACCACCCCGCAGCGGCCTGATAGCGGATCTTGGGGAACTGCGCAACGTAAAGGGCGTCACCCCGGCAATGATCTCTGCGATGTCGAACGACTTTTACTTGTCCAGCTACGCCGTCACGAACACGAAAATCGTGGGGCCGAAGGTGGGCACGGATCTGCGTCGTCAGGCCCTCTATGTGACGCTGGCAGGGCTGGGCGCGATGTTGATTTACATTTGGTTTCGCTTTGAGCTAATCTATGGGGTGGCTGCGGTGGTCGCCACTTTCCACGACGTCATTATCACGCTCGGATTTTTCTCCTTGCTGAACAAGGAAATCACCCTGACGGTCATCGCGGCGCTGCTGACGCTGGTGGGCTACTCCATGAATGACACGATCGTGGTCTTCGATCGCATTCGGGAGAACGTTCATATGAACAAGCGCGAGGAATTCAGCAGCCTCGTGAACCATAGCATCAACCAGACGCTCAGCCGGACCATCCTGACCTCGGGCTTGACCTTCCTGGCCGTTCTCTCTCTCTTTCTGTTCGGAGGTGAAGTTATCCACGGCTTTGCCTTCGCGCTGGTGGTGGGAGTGATCATTGGCACGTATTCCTCCATCTTCATCGCCAGCCCGATTGTGGTGTATTTTTACCAGCGCTTCACCAAGGGGGGAGTAGGTCAGAGGGTCAGGGTCTCGAGCGAGATCCCGCTCCGGCCCGCTACGGGCGGCCGGGCGGCCTCGCGTTGATTTGGAATGTGGCCAGTTTTTGAGGAGGCGATAATCCATGTTTGAAGACACCTTGCTGGAGTCCTCGCCTAGTGCTGCGCCCGTCTTGAAACCTTGGCACTGGCTTCTCTCGATTGCCATTTGCGTGCTGGTTTTCTTGGCAGGGTTTTTCTTACTGCCCGTGTTTTCCTTTGGGGTCGAGGAAAAGGTGATCGTGGCGCAGTCAGTGATTTTGGGCGTGGTGCTCGGCGGCTTTACCCTGATACTTTGTTACGTGGTGGCGGACGCGGAGCGCTACGGGTTCAACCGCGGCCTATGGTTTACCGTCACCCTGCTGTTCAACCTGGTGGGCTTTATCGTTTACCTGATTTACACAGCAGCCAAGACCGGGAACTGGAAGCGCGCAACGCTTCCCATTGCGTACATTTTCGAGGCCATCATTATTGCCATAACGATGCTGTACCCGTTGATCTATACGGAGGCGTTGCCCAGGGCGCAGTTGATGACCTTCCTGTCGGCTCCCCCACCTCCACCGCCGCCGCCACCCCCGCCGGCCGCCGCTGCCCCCAGGATCATCAGGAGAATGACCGCCGAAGACATCATGCGAGCTCCCACCGTCATTCCCCGGACCATCGCGCAGATCAAGGACGAGGAGCCGCCTCCCAGCGCCATCGGCGTGGTGGGTGGCGTGCCGGGCGGCGTGCCGGGAGGCCAGATGGGCGGTGTCATCGGGGGCGTCATCGGTGGCATGCTCTCCGCTGCACCTCCACCGCCTCCTCCGAAAGCGGCAGCTCCCAAACGCATCCGCGTCGGTGGTCAAGTGGAAGCGGCGAAGTTGATCTTCCAGCCCAAACCTGAGTATCCGCCTCTAGCCAAGATGGCGCGTATTCAGGGCACGGTGCGGCTGGAGGCCGTCATCAGTAAGGACGGCACGATTCAGGACTTAAGAGTGGTCTCGGGCCACCCGTTGCTGGTTAAATCGGCGCTCGAGGCCGTGCAGCGCTGGCGCTATCAGCCCACGCTGCTGAACGGCGAACCGGTGGAAGTGGTCACGGAGATCGATGTGAATTTCACGTTGACGGAATAGTCAGAGGATTTTGGAAAATTCCGAGGAGGGAACACAACATCATGTTAGCGTCAAACCTTATGGCTCTGGGTCTATGGTTATTCCAGGAAGAGGCTGCGGTGGGTTTTGATCCCGTTTCCATGTGGCGATCGATGGGCTGGCCGGCCCGCGCGGTCGTGATCGTTCTGTTGGTCATGTCGGCCTGGTCGATCGGGGTCATCATCGACCGTTGGATTGCCTTTAGCTCGGCCCGCAAGCAGTCGCGGGTTTTCGCTCCGGCTGTGGCGGGCGCCTTGAAAGATGGCAAGATTGACGAAGCCATTTCCATTGCCGAGCAGAACAAGCGGAGCCACCTGGCGAAAGTGGTCACCGCCGGTCTGCAGGAATTCCAGGCGCACCAGGTTTCTGCGGAAATTTCCGGCGAGACCATCGAAGCCTCCAAGCGCGCTCTGGAACGAGCCTCGGCCATCGTGCACGCGGAACTGAAGCGCGGCGTTTCCGGCCTTGCCTCGATTGGTTCCACGGCTCCTTTCGTCGGCCTGTTCGGCACCGTGCTGGGCATCATCCACGCGTTCCAAGGAATTTCCCAGGCGAAGTCCACGGGCCTGGCAGCCGTTGCCGGCGGCATCGCGGAAGCGCTGGTCACCACGGCCATCGGCTTGTTCGTGGCCATCCCGGCCGTGATGGTCTACAACTACTTCACCAGCAAGATCGAATCGTTCGACGTCGAGATGGACAACTCCTCGTCCGAGTTGATTGATTACTTCATCAAGCGGACGTCGCGGGGGAAGAGGTAAATGGCCAAGAAAACCACGACGCTTGGGGCAGTCTCTGATATCAACGTGACCCCCATGGTGGATGTGATGCTCGTCCTGCTGATCATCTTCATGGTGATTACACCGATGTTGCAGAAGGGCGTCAGCGTGGACTTGGCGCGCGTCCAGAATCCCCGCTCCATGGCGGACGCCGACAAGGAAGACGCGGTGGTGCTGGCGGTCTCCCGGGATGGGAAGATCTACCTGGGGTCCACTCCCATCCAGATCGACCAGATCACTACCACGGTGAAAGAGCGGCTTGCCAACAAGTTGGACAAGACGGTCTACGTCAAGAGCGATGCGCGCACCAGGTATGGCGACGTCGTCACCGTGGTGGACAACGTCCGCGCCGCAGGAGTGGACGCACTGGGTCTGCTGACCGAACGAGTCGAACGCCGCACGGCGGGAGTGGCTCCAGAAGGCCTGCAGTAAACGCGCACCCGGCGCGCTGGCCTCGGTTCGTTTGACCCGAAGGAGGGTATTACTATGGCTATGGCCGTGGGGGGTGGCAAGAAAGGGCCCATGGTGGATATGAATGTCACCCCGCTTATCGATGTCTTGCTCGTGCTGCTCATCATCTTTATGGTGATCACACCCCTGACACCCAAAGGGTTGGACGCGCTCGTACCTCAGCCGAATCCGAACAAGGCGCAACCCGATACGAACATCAACCGCACCATCGTGGTCAGCATCGATGCGCAGCGGCAAATCAAGATCAATCAAGATGCGACCAATCTCGCCACGCTCGGCTCCCGGCTCGAGGAAATCTTCAAGACCCGAAACGAGCGCGTGATGTTCGTGAAGGGTGATCCCACGTTGCCTTTTGGCGATATCGCTGAGATCATTGACATCGCCAAGGGCGCCGGGATTGACAAGATTGGGTTGATTACCAAGGCGGTTGAGGAAGGCTAGTAGTTCCCCACTTGCTTCAGTTGAGGGAGGAACCCCGATGAAACACTACAAGCTCGCCCCGCTCTGTGGGGCGCTGCTGCTCGCAGCCGTCTCTTGCGGGTGCAGTAAGTTGAAGGCGCGTGACCAGCTCAACAAGGGGGTCGTGGCGTTCCGCAACGCCCAGTTCCAGCCCGCTATTATGCACTTTAAGAGCGCCGTGGCTCTTGATCCCACGATGCTTAATGCCCGGCTTTATCTCGCCACGGCGATCGCCCAGCAGTACATCCCGGGCGGCGACTCTCCGGACAATGTCAAAATCGCTGAGCAGGCGATCGACGCTTTCCAGGATGTGCTGAAGGTGGATCCGGGCAATATCACCGCCATCGCCAGCATCGCCCAGGTTTACTACAACATGAAGAAATTTGACAAGGCAAAGGAATACCAGCAGCACCGGCTCAAGCTCGAACCCACCAACCCGGAGCCTTACTACTGGATCGGTGTGCTGGATTGGGCCACCTGCTACCCACGCACGCAGGTGCTTCGGAGGGATCTGAAGATCGACACGCCCAAGGATCCTAAACAACCGGATGTGCTGCCGCCATTTCCCAAGAAGGCGCTCGCGGACCTGGCCGACCAGAACGGGCCGCTCGTTGAAGAAGGCATCAAGGCCCTGACGAAGGCCCTCGAGCTCAAACCGAATGATTCCGATTCGATGGTCTATCTCAACCTGATGTATCGCCAGAAGGCGGAGATCGAGACGGAAGCGGATGCGCGCGAGGCAGATGTAAGAACGGCCAATGATTGGATGGAGAAGGCTCTCGCTGCCAAGAAGGGGATAGCCGCTGGCGCAAGCACCTCGGCTCAGTAGGCCGGAATTTTCCCTTCTCGAGATTCAGGCCGGATTCGTCTCGGCCCGCACGGGCATAGGCGAATCCGGCCTTCGCATTTTCAACCCCGCACACCGTTCCGCTTGCCACCGCCCAGTGTCATAGCGGGTTCGGGCGGTTAGCTGCAGCCGCGCGGAAGTCTGCCAGATTGCCCGCGTTGATAACGTTGGTGCCGGTATCCACGCGCGTCGGCAGTGGCGAAGCGGGCGCCGTTCGCCATTCCTTGAACTCGTGCACCACGTTGTGGTGCAGGTCGTCCAGGAACCGCAGCCCGTAGAACGCCATCGTGTAGGGTTTCTGGGTGATCGTCGCCGAGATCACTTTTTGCTGGATGAAGTCGAGCGTCTCCGGGTCCCTGTCCATGGCCACGATGGGAATCTGGCCGCCCAAGTTGAGCCGGTGCAGCGTCTCCGCCACGCCCGGACCGCCTGAAGCCTCCAGGCACAGGAAGCCGTCGATCGTTTCCTTCTTTGTAAACAGCCCGGAAACCAGATCGTTCGCCGTGCGCGGATCACCCTGGTCGTCGAGCGTACGGGCGATCTTGAGGTCCGGGTATTTCGCAAAAACCTCCTGCGCGCCGCGCAGGCGTTCCTCCAGGTTGAGCTGGCCGGGAACCGTGATCACCACCAGCCGGCCCTTGCCGTTCATCAAGCTCGCGATTTGCCTTCCGCTCTCCATGCCGGCTTGGCGGTTGTCCGTGCCGATGTACAGGATGCGCTTGGAATCGGGCGCGTCCGTGTCCATCGTGGCCACGGGAATTCCCGCACCGATGGCCTCGTTGATGGCCGCGGTGAAAAGCTCCGGCCGTCCGGGCGCCACCAGGATCCCCGAGGGATGTTGAGCTACCGCTTCCTTGAATACCTTCAGTTCTTCCTCGGGCGAATAGAACGTGGGCCCGCGGAAATCTGCCTTCACACCCAATCCATGCGCAGCATCCATGAAGCCTGCCCGTGCTTCTTGCCAGTACGAAAGGTTGATGTTCGCGGCCACCAGGATGTACCGCTCCGTTTCTTCATGAAAAGGCTTCTGGCAGGAAACGGAAAAAGCCGTGACCAGAAGCATCACTAGGGAAATCACGATCGGATGACGCGGTCTCATGGTCCTCTCCTCGCTGTCGGTTAACCTCTCCGGGTAGAAATCGGAATGACGAAAGTCTCCCCCCGGGACTCGCTTGCAAGAAGAAAGGGTATCACAAAATCCCGCCGTGGGAATCCTATCCTCCCACGCCACAGTCATCCTCGAGGTTGACAGCCGCACCGCTCCATGCCCAAGTGGGGTGTTTCCCGCCCGCTCCCTCGCTTGAATCCGTGTCGTCGTCGCCCAGGCTGGCTCTGCGAAAGCGCCCGGGACGCGCGGTAGGCCGCCTGGGCATCGCCGCTCATCGGGAAGCTTCCCCTCACGATGCAAGACCTCCGGCCGCGGCTACACCGTTCTTCCGCAACCTGCTAGAATGGCGGAAGGGGTTATGCTTCGATTCGAGGACATCTTGCGCGAAGTGCAGTCCTACCGCCCGGGTGAGGACCTGTCCCTGCTCCGCAAGGCTTACGAGTTCACCGCCTCGCAGCACGCCAAGCAGAAGCGCCTTTCCGGCGAGCCGTTCATTTCGCATCCGCTGGAAGTGGTGCATATCCTCGCGGAGATGAAGCTCGATCCCATCTGTCTGGCGGCGGGCATGTTGCACGACGTGATCGAGGACACGCGCACCACGCCGGAACTGGTGCGTCAGGGCTTTGGCGCCGAGGTGGCGCGCATCGTCGAGGGTGTCACCAAGATCAGCCGTATCAAGTTCCTGAGCCCGGAAGAGCAACAGGCTGAAAACTTCCGCAAGATGGTTCTCGCCATGGTGGACGACATCCGCGTCGTCCTGGTCAAGCTGGCGGACCGTTTGCACAACATGCGCACGCTCGAATACCTTCCCGCCGACCGTCGCGAGCACGTGGCGCGCGAAACCGTGGAGATCTACGCGCCCATCGCTCACCGCCTGGGCATGGGAAAAGTACGCGGCGAATTGGAGGACCTCGCCTTCCGTCATCTGGAGCCCGCCGCGTTTGAGGAGCTCAAGGGCGCCGTGGAAAGCCGTCGCAAGGTGAGTGATGAATTTCTGGCCGAAGTGCGCGCGCAGGTCGAAGCCAAAATGAAGGAGACGAACGTCCCGGCGCGTGTGGAAGGACGCATCAAGCGCCTTTACAGCATCTGGCAGAAGCTACGCCGCCAGCAAATCTCGATCGAACAGGTTTACGACCTGCTCGCCGTCCGTATCATCACCGATGACGTCAAGAACTGTTACGCGGCGCTGGGGGTCATTCACAACACCTGGCGACCCGTCCCCGGCCGCATCAAGGATTTCATCGCCATTCCACGCCCGAACCTCTACCAGTCGCTGCACACTTCCGTCATCGGGCCGCACGGCCAGCCCTTTGAAGTGCAGATTCGCACCGAGGAAATGCACCGCATCGCGGAGGAGGGCATCGCCGCCCACTGGAAGTACAAGGACGGCCGCCCGCTCCGTCAGCAGGACGAGGAGCGCTTCGCCTGGCTGCGCCACCTCGTGGAGTGGCAGCAGGAAATGCGCGATCCGGGTGAGTTCCTCTCCACGCTCAAGATCGATCTCTACCCGGAAGAGGTCTATACCTTTACGCCCATGGGCAAAGTCATCGTGCTGCCGCGTGACGCCACACCTGTCGACTTCGCCTACGCCATCCACACCGAGGTCGGCCATCACTGCGTGGGCGCTAAGGTCAACGGCCGTATCGTGCCGCTCAAGTACCGGCTGCGCAACGGCGACATCGTCGAGATCGTCACGCAGGCAAACCACGCGCCCAGTCGCGACTGGCTCGGGCTTATCAAGACCTCGCGCGCCCGCAACAAAATCAAGCACTGGATCAATGTCGCGCAGCGCAAGCAGGCGCTCGACATCGGCAAGCGCTTGCTTGAAAAGGAAGCGCGCAAATACGATATTGTCTTGAAGAAAGTTACCGATGAAGACTTCGCACGCGTTTCGCGTGACTACGGCTGCACGGCGGCCGACGATCTCTACGCCGGCATCGGTTACGGAAAATTCGCGGCGCGTCAGGTGCTCTCGAAATTGGTGCCCTCCGCCAAGCTCGAGCCCGCGCCGGCCTCGCGCCTTACCAGTTCCTTCAAGCGCGCTTTGGGCGTGGCCTCCGACACCGCCATCCAGGTTGACGGCCACGACGACCTGATGGTCTATCGCGCCAAGTGCTGCAATCCTGTGCGCGGCGAGGAAATCATCGGTTACATCACGCGCGGCAAAGGCATCGCCGTGCACGCCCGGCACTGCACCAACGTTCAAAATCTGCTCTACGACGCCGACCGCCGCATCGACGTCGAGTGGGTCGGCCCGAGGTACGGCGTCTATCCGGTCAAGCTCGTGCTGGTCACGGAGGATCGTCAGGGCATGCTCGCGGACGTCACCTCCGCCATCGCGGGCGTGCACTCGAATATCCAGAACATCGAGGCGCGCACCGGCGACAACCGCGCCAACATTGATGTCACCGTCGATATCGTAGATCTCGAACACCTGGAAAAGGTCCTCTCCTCCCTGCGCAAGATCGAAGGCGTCTTCGAGGTCGAGCGGGTCACGCAGTCTTGATCTGGCCGGGCGATATTTCTTCTTCTAGGGTCCGGCGGCTTGCGGCGGTTTGGTGTCAGGTTTTCGCGCAGCGGCGCACCCTCGCCGTGGTCCCATCGCACGTGGCGATTTATTTTGCAGCCTGACGAGCCATGAAACTAGAATGTCTGCGCACTTCCATTCAACGGTCGGAGGATCACGTGAGCAAACAAGCCATCTCCACGGCGCAGGCGCCGGCGGCCATCGGCCCTTATTCGCAGGCGATCCGGTCCGGCAACCTGATCTTTGTCTCGGGGCAAATTCCTCTCGACCCTTCTACGGGCCAGCTCGTGGAAGGCGACGCCGCGGTTCAGACCGAGCGCGTGCTGCGGAATCTCGCCGCGATTCTCGATGCCGCGGGCGCGAGCCTTGCGCAGGTTCTGAAGACCACGGTCTATTTGAAGGATCTAGGGGATTTCGGAAAAATGAATGAGGTCTACGCGCGTTTTTTCGGCGACCGCCCGCCGGCGCGCGCTACGGTGGAGGTGGCACGGCTGCCGCGCGACGTGTCTGTGGAGATTGAACTGGTCGCCGAAGTGGGGAGCTAAGGACCGGGCCGGGCGCTGGTTGCGTGCGCCGCTAACTCACCTTGATGACTTTCCCCGAGCGAATGCATGCTGTGCACGCGTAGATGGTTTTGTGCGCGCCGTTCACAATCGCACGCACGCGCCGCAGGTTGGGATTCCAGCGGCGCCTGGTCACATTGTGCGCGTGACTGATCCGGTTTCCGTATTTGGGACCTTTTCCGCAAAGGTCGCACCTGCGAGCCATCGCCACACCTCTTCTGATCTCAACAACTGAAGTTCGTAGAATCTCCATTCTATCAGACCCCCGCTATTTTGCCACCGGGAAAGCACGCCGCGAGTTACAATGGACCCATGGACAATCCAGGTTTTCATCGCCGTTGTGCTGTTGGAGCCGCCGGGTTGGCGTCGCTCGCTGTACTCGCCCTCCTGCCGGGGTGTGCGCGCAAGCCTACACCGGGCCACGAGGTCTGGGCCGAAGTGGACGACCAGCCGATCTATCGCGAGCAGGTTGAACGCCTCTACCATGGCCGCACCGCCCAAGGTGCTGAAGCCGCCAGCTCCGAGGAGGCGGCAAGCTTCAAGCTCAATATCCTGAACGAACTCATCAATAATCAGATCCTGGTGACGCACGCTTCGCACTCGCGCATCACGGCCTCGGAAGCCGAGATCGACACCAAGGTTGCGGAGCTGAGGAGCCCCTATTCCAAAGATGAGTTTCAGAAGAAACTCCAGGAGCAAGGGTTGGACTCCGACGCTCTGCGCAGTCAGGTTCGCGAAGGTATTATCATCACGAAGCTGATTAATAAAGAAATCGTTTCACATATTAGCGTTACCGACGCTGAAATCGCCGCTTACTATGAGAAGAACAAGGCGAACTTCGCCGTGGCCGAGACCACCTATCACATCGCGCAGATCCAGGTCACGCCGGGCGCGGACGCAGAGGTCCGCAATCTGAAGAACGACGATGCCAGTACGCCGGCCGCCGCCGAGCGCAAGATCCAGGCGCTCTATGCACGCCTCCTCAGCGGCGAAGACTTCGCGACCGTGGCCCAGGAGTATTCCGAGGATCCGCGCACCGCGGCGGGCGGAGGCGACATGGGTTTCATTCCCGCCTCCGCGCTCAATTCCTCTCCGCCGTTGAAGCAGATGGTCACCTCGCTCAAGGTTGGCCAATTTTCCCCCATCATCCGCTCCAGCGGCGGCTTCCACATCATCAAACTGTTGGGCATGGAAGAGGCCGGCCAGCACACCCTTACCGACCTGCGCGTGCAGGGCGCCATCCGCCAGACCCTGCGTAACGAGAAAGAGCAGCTCCTCAAAGCGGGCTACATCGAGATGCTCCGCAACCGCGCCAAGGTGGTCAATCACTTGGCGGAAGATATCGTCAAAGCCGGTGGCATTCCCTCCCATGCCGGATAACACTTCCCGGGCAGAGCGTAGGCCAAGATTCGTGGGGGACTAGACGCGTTTGTTGCGGCGTGGGGACCGCGGACCCTGAGCGGTCCGCGATCCCCCACAGAAAGGTCGCTTGCTTGCCGTTTCCAAGCCTGGGATCGATCAGCCGGTTACGTTGACCGTGCTGGTACCGGATTGAGCTGTCGAAGCCGCCCGAGAAACACGTTGTCGGCTCCTGGCTGCGGCCTTCCTGAAAGCTGCCAGCAGGACGCTGCCCTGAGGCTGGACCCAACCTCCGCTCCCATCGGAGAGCAAATGAAATTCCGGATTGTCTCTCCCTGGGACTGCTCCTAACAATCTGATAACGAGGAGGTTAGCGCGCAATGCTCGAAGGGGTTTCCGAGCCATTAGGCAGCGGCGGCCTATCTGATTGGCCAGAGGGCGGCAAATTCTGCCCTTCCAGAGAAGTCGAATCTTGCCTAGTTATTCTCCGAGGGTTTGGCGGGGTCTCCGGCCGGCTGGCTGCGCGCGGTCCCGGCGCGGTCCAGGCCGAAAATGCCGCACCAGTCTTCGCAGGCGAGGATGGAATTCGTCGGCTGCTTCGGGTCGTATTTTACGTTGGCAGTATGGCCGGGAAGGAAGGGCGCGGCTGCAGCGATTTCCGGAAGTGCGCTGACGTCCTGCGCCGCCGCGTAGGTGGCGCCAGCCACCTCGTATTCATAAAGAAGGTTTGGTCCGGCAGGGCCGCCCGGAACAGGTTCCATCAGCTCCAGGATTCTTCCCGTGCTGATGCGTCCGCAAGCGTTTACGCCCAAGCGACGATCGCGCTCGATTTCGGCGGGGTCCTTGCGGCGCTGGCGGCGCAGGGTTCTCCACCTCCACGCGCCTGCGAGTGCCGCTGCGCCCGCGCCCACCACGGCAATCCCCAATTCCTTCCAGAGGGTCACGGTGTCTTGACTTTTTCCCAGTCCTTGAGGAACTGTTCCTGCCCCCGGTCGGTCAGGGGATGTTTAAAGAGCTGCTCGAACACCTTGAAGGGCATCGTAGCGACGTGCGCGCCGGCTTTGGCTGCGTCCACCACATGCAACGGGTGCCGCAGCGACGCGGCCAGGATCTGTGTCTTGAAACCGTAGTTGCGGTAGATCGTCACGAGGTCCTGGATCAATTCCATGCCCACGTGCGCGATGTCGTCAAGGCGCCCCAGGAACGGGCTCACGTAAGTAGCGCCGGTCTTCGCGACCAGCAACCCTTGCGCCGGCGAAAAGCACAGCGTCACGTTCACCTTGACGCCCTCGCTCACCAGGCGCTTCGCGGCCTTCAGCCCTTCCCGGGTCGTCGGGACCTTCACCACCACCCAGGGGTGGAGCTTGGCGAGCTCCCGTCCCTGGCGGCACATGCCTTCCGTGTCGGTCACCGTCACCTCGGCGCTCACGGGCCCCTGCACGATTTCGCATATCTCCACGACGCGGTTCTCGAAGTCGGCTTTTTCCTTGGCAATCAGCGAGGGATTCGTGGTCACGCCGTCGAGCACGCCGATGCTCGCCGCCTCGCGGATTTCTTCCAGGTTTGCGGTGTCGAGAAAGAATTTCACTTCTCCACTCCTTGGCGAAAATTAACTCGAAGCCCGATCTTGATTATATCGCAACCCGCCTTCGCCCGTTCAGCCGGCGCCGGCCGCCGGTGTGCGGCCTTACCGGGTTTCCACTTCCACGCTCTCCGAGGGCTGGCTCTCGTTGCCTGCCAGGTCGACTGCCGTCACATAATAGCGAAGAGTCTTCCCCGGCTCGGCGTTCGTGTCGCGGAAGACGGGCGTGCGCAGCAACTCCCCGTTCAGGCGCTGGGGTGGCGGATTCTCCAGGCGATATACGTTGTAGCCTGCCAGGTCGCTCTCCGAGTTGGCCGTCCACACCAATTCGACGCCGCCTGCGGCGTAGATGCCCGTCAATCCCTGCGGCGCGGCGGGCGGGAACGTATCGCGCGGCGTGATCTTGGCGAGCTGCGAGTCATCGCTCATGGCCCAATGGCCCGGCTCGCCGAAAACCGCCCGCACCCGGTAGTAATACGTGCGGCCGAATTCGAATTGGCTGTCCCGGTAGGGCGGGGCTGCGGTCTCCCCGATCATCTCGAAGCTGCCCCGTGCGCCCGTATTGCTACGATAGATCCGATAGCCGGCGAGGCCGTGGAGCGGTTGGCCACTGAGCATCATTGCGGGCGGAGCGAGCCGGACTTCCAGGGCTTTCTCCGTGGTTACGCCTGCCACGCCGCCCACCGGTTCCGAGACGTCGAAAATCGGAACGTCCACCAACTTCGAGGGATCGCTTTCCAGCGCGCGGTGCTGGAACCCGCGCGTGAGCGTGCGCACTGCCAGCACCAGGGTCTGGCCGCGCCAAGTGCGGAATTCCTGCTCGGTCAGGTGAGCGGAGTAGGAGACCTCACCGCCCTGTGCATAGGGCAGCCACTCGTTCCGGATGAGCCTCATCCAGACTTCCAGCTCCGGCAGCTTGGAGAGGCCCGTGCCCTGTGGCGCGACGCCGCGCAGAATCTCCACCTCCAGCGGCTTCGTCAGGCGCTCGCCGTCGCTCGTCTGCTGCGGGACACTGAAGTGAACTTCCAGAGCTTGCCCAACCTGTACGACGGAGAGGTCCGTGATGGTTCCCGGGCGTTCCAGGCGCGGCGGGCGCGGGGGTCCCTGCACGCCGCATCCATACAGGCACCCGGCGGCCGAGGCTACGACCAGCGCCTGCAAAACGCGCGTGAGCAGGCAGGCTCGCGGGAATGAGAAGTTCCACGCTGAAAGCCTCTGGGCCACGCCGGGGCCGGCGGGCCGCCGCTCTCGAGGGTGAAGTTTCACAGGATGTATCGGCTGAGGTCCGTATTCCTGACGATGTCCGCCAATTGCTTCTGCACGTAGGCCGCGTCCACGCGCACGGTTTTCTTCTTCAGGTCCGGGCCTTCGAAAGAAATTTCGTCCAGCAGTTTTTCCATGATGGTATGCAGCCGCCGGGCCCCGATGTTTTCCGTCGCCTCGTTCACCGCCGCGGCGAATTTGGCGACCTCCTCCAGGGCGTCGTCGCTGAAGGTGAGCTTGATGCCTTCCGTCTCCAGCAGCGCGGTGTATTGCTTCACCAGCGCACTTTTGGGTTCCGCCAGGATGCGGATGAAATCCTCCGTGGTGAGCGAGTGCAGCTCCACGCGGATGGGAAAGCGGCCCTGCAGCTCCGGGATGAGGTCGGAAGGCTTGGACACGTGGAAAGCGCCCGCCGCGATGAACAGGACGTGGTCCGTGCGGATCATCCCGTAGCGCGTATTGACCGTGGTGCCTTCAACGATGGGCAGGATATCGCGCTGGACGCCTTCGCGGCTCACGTCCGGCCCTTGCCCGCGCTCGCGTCCCGCAATCTTGTCGATCTCATCTAGAAAGATAATACCCGACTGCTCAGCGCGCTCCACCGCCGTGCGCGTCACCTGGTCCATGTCGATCAGCCGGTTTTCCTCTTCCTGGATCAGGTAGTCCATTGCCTCGGTAACGTGCATGCGGCGTTTTTTGGTGCGCTGTCCGAAGAGCCCGGGGAGAACATCCTTGATATTGATATCCATCTCTTCGATACCCTGTGAAGAGATGACCTCGAAGGCCGGCATGCTGCGGTCGCGAGTCTCCACTTCCACTTCGCGGTCGTCCAGCTTACCTTCCCGAAGCTGCGCGCGGAGTTTCTCGCGGGTGCGCTGGAACTGTTCCTGCACCGCCGCTGCGCGCCCTTCGTCGTTGTCCCCGGGAGTCTTCTCGTGCTTTCGCACCAAGGGCGGAGGCGGCAGCAACAGATCGAGCAATCGTTCCTCGGCGTTCTGCTCCGCTTTCTCCGCGATCTCATCCACCTTTTCTTCGCGCACCATGTCGATGGCAACTTCCACCAGGTCACGCACCATCGACTCCACGTCGCGCCCCACGTAGCCGACTTCCGTGAAGCGCGAAGCTTCCACTTTCAGGAAGGGCGAATTCGTCAGGCGCGCTAGGCGGCGGGCGATCTCCGTTTTGCCCACGCCCGTCGGCCCGATCATGATGATATTCTTGGGAAGGACGTCTTCAGCGAGTTCCGGCGCGAGCTTCTGGCGGCGCATGCGGTTGCGCAGCGCGACGGCCACGGAGCGCTTGGCGTTCGCCTGACCGACCACGTACTTGTCGAGCTCCGCTACGATCTGGCGCGGGGTCAGATCGTCAAGCGAGGTGGCGGTTTCGAGATTCTCCGGCAAATAGAAAACCATTTGCGAGTCTATCAGTCTGGGAGTCCGGCGTCGACCCGTTGAAAGTCAAGAGTTGAAGGTTGAACAAGCTCCCTCGACTATCAACTTCCGGCCTTCAACCACCTCCGGACCGATCTACAGCTCTTCAATGACGATCTGGTCGTTGGTGAAAATGCAAATCTGCCCTGCCAGGAGCATGGCCTCCTGGACAATTTCTTTGGCGCTCATTTCCGTGTGCTTGGCGAGCGCGCGCGCGGCCGCCAGGGCGTAAGATCCACCCGAGCCGATGGCCACAATGCCGTCGTCCGGTTCGATCACGTCGCCGTTGCCGCTCACCAGATACGTGCTCTTTTCATCCGCCACAAGCAGCAGCGCTTCCAGGTGGCGCAGCGCGCGGTCCATACGCCATTCCTTCGCCAGCTCCACGACCGCGCGGCTCAGGTTGCCGTGGTATTCTTCGAGTTTCTGCTCGAAGCGGGAAAACAGGGAGAGCGCGTCCGCCGTGCTGCCGGCAAAGCCGGCCACGACTTTTTCGCTGTAAAGACGGCGGATTTTGCGCGCCTTCTGTTTCACCACGCTCTCGCCCATCGTCACCTGGCCGTCGCCGCCCATCGCCAGGTGGCCCCCGCGGCGCACGCATAGAATCGTGGTGCTTCGTGTCTGGGAAAAGTTTTTCACGCTGGCTCCATCAAACCATTATAGCAGATGTCCACCGCCTCACTCCGGCGTGAAGTAGTTGGCGGGATAGTCCTCGTCGTAATGCGCGGAGTTGCGGAAGGTTTCCCCAACCCGGTCCCCATTCGCATAGCGTGTGATGTGCATAGGCGTCTGGATGCCGTCGGCCGGCTTGTAGTCCGCGTACACGTCCGCGTACTCATCCCAGTCTCCGGTCTTCGGGTTCCGTACCTGGTAGGTGATGCGGGTGGGGAGGAAAGTCTGCCGGTTCAAATCCAGCCGCACGTTGCTCCCTCCCGCTTCGGTGATCTCTATGCCCTGCGTGGGGGCATTATCCACAAAATCAACACCGCCCGTTTGCACGAGCACGCCGGGTTCGTTGATGCGCTCGCGCAGCAGGTTCTCAAGGCTGTAACGGTTGGAGGCGATCCAGCGCTCGATCTGCTCCTTGGGCTGGTTGATCAGCCCGTAACGGTCGAGTTCCCAGCCCTTGTCGCCGTTATTAATAAGGATGACAGGTGGGGTCTTTCCGTACGAGAAGCGGCGCTTGTCCGGGTACTGAACATAACTCTGATAGGGTGCGAGGCCGGCGGTGGATTCGTCCCGGATGGCATAGACCCGGCCTTTGGTCGTCAGCGTTTTGACATTCAAGAACGCCTGACCGCCCAGCGCCTGGATTGCGCGGTTGAGAAGCTGCTGCGCTTTGGGATCGACACGCCGGGGAAGTTGGGGTCCCGATGCTTGTTGCGCCTGGAGCGTGGCGGCGGCTGCCAAGGCCACTAGGGCTACCGTACGGGTGAGGCGCGGGAACCTGCAGAGAAGCGGCTTAACCACAGAGAACGTTTCCTCCATTGATGTTCACAACTTCTCCCGTCATATACGTGGACAGTGAAGATGCCAGGAAGAGAATCGGCATGGCCACTTCTTCGGGCCTCCCGAAACGGCGCAGGGGGATCACGGAGATCGCCTGTCGGTACTCGCGGCGGTTCTTTACCACCGGCGTCGCCATATCCGTATCGATCCACCCCGCCGCCACACAGTTCACAAGGATATGATGCGGAGCAAGCTCCGTGGAGAGGCCTTTGACCAGACTGATTACTCCTCCTTTTGACGCCCCATAGTGGGTGTGAAACGCCTCGCCACGCTGCCCGGCCGTGGACGACGCCACGATGATGCGGCCTCCCTGTTGACGAATCATCGGCGGGGTGGCGTGGTGAATGACCGAGTAAACACCCTTCAGGTTGACCGCCAGCATCTCGTCCCAATCCTTCTCGGTCATCTTTTCGATGGGCAGCGGTTGGTAATTCCAGATGCCGGCGTTCGCCACCAGGATGTCGAGTCTGCCAAAGCGCTGGAGGGCTGTGGCGATCAGCCGTTTCGCGTCGGCCATCTTCGCGACGTTGGCGTGCACCGCGACCGCCTGGCTGCTGCCGCCGCAAGCTTCCACTACCTCGCGCGCCTGACGGGCCGCGCGCAGATAGCTGAACACCACCTTGGCGCCAGCTTCCGCGAAGAGTCTTACTGTGGCGGCGCCAATCCCTCGCGAACCGCCCGTCACGACTGCGACTTGATTTTCAAGAGTAATGTTCATTGAGACCCTGCCCAGCAATCGGGTGATCCGGTCATTGAGTGATTTGGTGATTTAGCGATTGGTTGATTGAGTGAGGATCAGAAATCTCTGCGGTTTTCGATCACTCAATCACTAAATCGCTCAATCACCTGATCTCCCGATGACCCGATCACGCGATTACCCTTCCACGGCTATAAACCTCGACTCAATTGCTTGCCGCACTTTCTGCGAGAGGGCGTCGACCTCCTCCAAAGTCCGCCCCTTGGTTTCGATGGCCGGGTGCACGATCATTTCAATTTGTCCCGGCCGCACGTGATAGGTGTCGGGCTTGAGCACCTGGCGCGTTCCGTTGAGGGTAATGGGCACAATCGGCACCCCGGCGAGGATGGCGATGTAAAAGCTTCCGGCCTTAAAGGGAAGCATCTGGCCGGTGCGGCTGCGATGGCCTTCGGGAAACAGCAGCACGGACTTTCCCTCGCGAATCTTCTGCGCCGCCATTTCCATGCTCTTCAGGGCCTCGCGGGGCCGATCGCGGATGACGGGGATGTGCCCCGAGCGCCGCAGGTGCCACCCCAGGAATGGCAAGTGAAACAGCGAGCGCTTGGCAACGAAGCGAAACTGCGCCGGCAGGTTCACGAACAGGATGGGGATATCCATGGCGCTTTGGTGATTCACGCAAAAAATCAGGGTCTGGCCGGGGTTCACATGCTCGAGGCCTTCCACGCGCACGCGGATCCCGCTGGTCTTCAAGATCAGCCACGACCAAGCGCGCGCGCAGGCGTGCTGCCAACGGCCGTGAGCGTCGAAGAGAGAGCCGAGCAGCGAAAACGTTCCGCAAACAGCCGTGTAGAAATATATCAGGATATTGGTGAAGAGCAGGGAACGCACGTAGCTCAGGACGTAGCGGACGCGCCCGCCCACTCGGCTTTTCTTGGCTTCGCTTGTGGAGCTGGTCTCCATGGCATCGTCAGGCAGGCTGCGCGGCGGCGCCGCCGGAGAGGCCTGGCCATTGCAGCGTTCCCTCGCGCTGCGCTTTCTTGATGGCGCCCACCAGAAAGAGCGATCCGACGACGAGCACGACGTCGTCCGGAGAGCTCGCGCCACAGGCTTTTTCCAGGGCGCGGACCGGCTCGGGTTCCACGCGCAGCGCGGCGGGCCGGAACCGTAAAGCGGCCTGAATCTCCTCCGGGGTGGCGGCGCGCGCCAGTTCGGGGCGAGTCAGATAGACCTCCTCGGCCAGCGGGAAGAGGACTTCGCTGATTTCTCCCATTGCCTTGTCGCGCATGGAAGCGTAGACGACGCGCAGGCGCCGCCCGGGTAGTTCTTCTCGGATGAAGGTGGCGAGGGCGCGCGCGGCCGCGGGGTTGTGAGCGCCGTCGAGCAGCACCAGCGGCCGCCGGAGAATCGGTTCCAGGCGGCCGGGCCAGGCGGCAGCGCTGAGGCCTTGCAGGATACAGCGGCGGGGAATCTCGAATCCATCTTGCCCCAGGCGCCACACCGCGGCCACCGCGGCTGCCGTGTTCTTCACCTGAAACTTTCCCAGCAGCGGCGAGGCCAACCCCGCAAAGTGCTCCTGGTCGATCGCCAGGTCAAACCCGTAGCGGCCCTGTACTCCATGAAGTCTCGTGATCTGTACAAAGTTCGCCATCTCCAGCAATTCCGCTGCGGATTCCTCCGCGCGGCGGCGGATGACGGCGGCCGCCTCCGGGTCTTCCACTCCCGAAATCACCGCGCGATGCGGCTTGATGACACCGGCTTTTTCCGCGGCGATGGCCGCCAGCGTCGAGCCGAGGAAGTCCACGTGGTCGAAGTCAACGTTGGTGATCAACGCCACGCGCGGGTCGGTCACGTTGGTGGCGTCCAGCCGTCCGCCCATACCGACTTCCAGCACCACGAACTGCGCCTCGGCTTTCCGAAAGTGCAGAAAGGCCGCGGCGGTAAGGAACTCAAAAAAGCTCAGGGTTCTTTCCAGCTTGTGTTCCCGGGCCAGCCGCTCGACGGTCGCAGCAACTTCTGTGAACGCCACCGCGAAATCCTGGTCGGAAACCTCCGCGCCGTTCACGCGGATCCGTTCGTTCACGCGCACCAAGTGCGGCGAAGTGTAAAGCCCCGTGCGATAACCCGCGCGCTGCAGAATGCTCGCCAGCATGGCGCACGTGGAACCTTTGCCATTTGTCCCCGCCACGATGGCCGTGGCGTAACGCTCGTGGGGATAGCCGAGCTCCGCCAGGAGGCGCGAGATGGCCTCCAGCCCGAAGTTCAACCCGTGCAATTCCTGACCCAGGTCGGCAAGGTATTTCACGCATTCGGCGTAATTCATGGAGAGGAAAACCCACAGGCCAGCGCGAGAGCCGGCCTTTCTAACGGTTCGTTGAAAAACGTCACAGGAATGTCATCCTGAGCCCGCCCTTAAGATCGGCGGACCTTCGGCCGTGGCGAGCGCTACCATGGTCCGACACGCTTATTATAGGGACGAGCGCTCCCTCGGCGTTGCTCGGGACGGTGAGCGAAGTCGAACCGCCCTCGCCCCTATCCCCTCCTGCGGGACGAACGCCGTTCGGCCCTACAAAGCCGCGCAAGATTCTTAGTCGTCCGCGGTGCCAGACTCCTCAGAATGGCGGCCCCCGCAGGTTTTTCAAGAATCAGCTAGCCCGGATTTCTCACCACACGATGCCTTTTTCCCGACGGTCGGAAGGGCGGGGTGGAACTTGTCCCGATGGTCTCCATCAGGAGCCCCGCCGAAATCGCGGGTTCCGAGCCTCTGCTCGTCTCGCGCCCCGCGCAGTTTGTCGGAAAGAGTTGCGCGGGGCGCGAGACGAAGAAACAATCACGAGCGTCGTGTAACGGCGGGGCTAAAGCCCCGCCCTCCCTCGCCGTGGTGAGAAATTCGGGCTAGGAGTCCCACGCCCGCATCAGGCGAAAGGCCCGCGCGATAAAGCTCTTCAAATCTTTGCGAGGGACAATGGCGTCGACCATACCGTGTTCCAGAAGAAACTCAGCGCGCTGGAACCCTTCGGGCAACTTCTGGCGGATGGTCTGTTCGATGACGCGCGGGCCTGCGAAGCCGATGAGGGCGCCCGGTTCGGCGATGTTCAGGTCTCCCAGCATGGCATAGCTGGCGGTGACGCCGCCGGTGGTGGGGTCAGTGAGTACGGAGATGTAGGGTTTGCGCGCCTCATCCAGGCGGGCAAGCGCCGAGCAGATCTTGGTCATCTGCATCAGGCTGATGGCGCCTTCCATCATGCGGGCGCCGCCGGAGCAGGACACGATCACCAGCGGCAGCTTCTTCTTGATGCAGAGGTCGATGGCGCGCGTCACTTTCTCGCCCACCACCGCCCCCATGCTGCCGCCCACGAACTGAAACTCCATGCCGCAGATGATGGCCGGCTTGCCCTCAATCAGCCCTTCGCCGGTCAGCAAGGCGTCCTTCATGCCGGTCACTTTTTCGGCTTGCCTCAGGCGGTCGCGGTAAGCTTTGGTGTCCTTGAATTGCAGCGGGTCGTTGGAGGCGAGCCGCGCGTCGTGCTCCGTGTAATGGCCGTCGTCAAATAGCATTTCCAGTCGCGCGTGCGAACCCAGCTTAAAATGATGCCCACACTTGGGGCAGCACTGCAGGTTGGTTTCCAGATCCCTTTTCCAAAGGATCTGCTTGCACCCGTCGCATTTCACCCAAAGGCCTTCCGTCTGGACGCGCTTCTCCTTGGGTGTTTCCAGCGGCTGCTTTTCTTTGTGGAACCAAGTCATAAGGAAAATTGTTTCACTGAGTCACTGAATCAATGAATCACCGACTCAGTATTCTACCCCTCGCTGGGCGAGGATTCCTTTCTGATAAGGATGCTTCACTTCGCGCATTTCGGTGACCAGGTCGGCCATCTCCACGAGCGCAGGATGGGCGTTCCGGCCGGTCAGAATCACGTGCACCATTTCCGGTTTCTTCCTTAGGGTTTCCACCACCGGCTCCGGCGCCAACATCTTGTAGCTGATGGCGTAGTTGATCTCATCCAGGATCACCAAATCGTACCGCCCGCTCAAGATCTCCCCACGTGCGAACTGCCAGGCGTCCTCTACGCGCCGCACGTCTTCCGGATCGGGTTTTTCCGCGCCGATCTTCACGAACCCGCGGCCCATGGGCAGGATTTTGAACCGCTCCTCGCCCAGCATCTTCGCCGCGTCCAGCTCGCCATAATGCCACGAACCTTTGATGAATTGTACCATCAGAACCTTCAAACCCTGTCCCACTGCACGAAATGCCATTCCCAGGGCGGCCGTCGTCTTCCCCTTGCCAGGGCCCGTGTGGACGATGATTAACCCTTTTCGGCCTTCTGGCAAGCGCACCTCGGTCTTTTCGGCAATCTCAACGGGGGTAGGGATAGCCTCGCAAGATCGTGAAACCGCGATAGATCTGCTCGAGCAAGAGTGTCCGCGCCCAGTCGCGCGTCAAGGTCATGCGCGAAAGCGCCAGCAAGACATCGGCCTCCCGGCGGAATGCCGCGGAAAATCCGTCCGGCCCACCGACCAGGAAGGCCAGTTCGCGCGTACCGCGCAAGGCTTCCTGGCCCAGCCACTCCGCGAATTCCTCGGAGGTCCGCTCGCGCCCCCGCTCGTCCAGCAGGACTTTCGTCGCGCCACGCAGCTTTTCGAGCAGCGCCCGTTCCGCACTCGTCAGTCCCGACTTGCGGCCCTGGCTGGCGCCGCGGAGGGGCGGAAGCTCCTGCAAGACCAAGCCGCTGAAGTGTTCGATGCGGCCCGCGAGGTCCTGCTGGAGGGCCCGCAAGTGCGCGTCCTTGGTTTTACCTTCCCAGAGAACTCGAATGCGCATGGCTTAAGGACTGTGACCAGTGACGAGTGACCAGTGAGGAGCAAGAATCGTTTGGCGCAGCCATTTGAGGGTTCAGCTTCCTTACTGGTTGCTTGTCACTCTTCACTCGTCACGTGTCACTGCTCTTCACCCTTTCGGCACCGGCAGGCGCGGCGCGTGTTTCCAAAGGCGCTCCAGGTCGTAGAAGTGCCGGGCGCGCTCGGAAAAAATGTGGACGACAAAATTGAGGTAGTCGACCAAGATCCACTCCGCCTGCGCGTAGCCTTCCACGTGGGTCGGCGCGTGCCCGGATTTCTTCAGTTTCTCGAGGATGGCATCACAAATCGCCTGGGTATGGCGGCTGGAGGTCCCGGTGCAAATCAGGAAGTAACTGGTGAACGAGCAGCTTCCCCCCAGATCCAAGACGCTCAAGTCCAGAGCTTTGCGATCCTGGGCGGCCCAGACCGCTTCGCGCAATTGTGGTGTCATCGCTTCAAACGTCTCCGGGTAACGCCGGGACGGTACAAACCCTCCTTCAGAATGTATTCTTCCACAAGCGGGGGGACAAGGCCAGTCATGGGCTGGTGAGCGCGGACCGCCTGCCGGATGTCGCGCGAGGCGACGGGGGCATCCACTCCGCTCAGGATGTGGATGGCGCCGTGACGCAAACCGATTGTCTCGACCCGCGGCGAGAGGCGCCGCGACGACAGCAGGTCGGGCGGCGCCACTTTCCGGATGGCGCTGGCGTCGAAGCCGGGCCGCGACACGACAATGAACTCGACCGAGTCGAGCAAGCGGCGGAATTCTTTCCAGAGCGGCAGATCGAGGAAAGCATCCACGCCCAGCAAAAAGTAGAGGTGGTCGCTGCGGCGCAGCTTCCGCTCGACCGCGCGCACCGTGTCGATGGAGTAGCGCGGCGAGCCGTCCGCGGTCGGCGCCTCAATCGTCGAGGGGACAAAACGCGGCTCCCCGGCGCAGGCCAGCGACACCATGGCATAGCGTTGAGCATAATCCGTGAGGTGGTTGTGAGTCTTGTGGGGCGGGTTGCCGGTTGGGATGAAAAGCACTTTGTCCAGGCGGAAACGGTGCCTCGCCCCACGCGCCGCCGCCAGGTGCCCGGCGTGGATGGGATCAAACGTTCCCCCGAAAAGTGCGATATTCACCGCTTGGCGCGTCCTATGATGGCTCCGAAGAGTTCTGAACCTCCGCCGTCTGAGGGCGGGGAAGTTGCTCCAGCATCGCCCAAACCATTTGTTTCAATTCTTCCAATCCTTCCCGCGTCACGCAGGAAATCTCGTGGAGCTGGAGGCCGCGCTCGCCGCAGAATTCGCGCAGCCTGACCAGTCGATCACCTTCCCCCGCGGCGTCAATGCGCGAGGCCACCAGCAACATCGGCTTGGCGGCCACCACGGGGCTGAAGCTTTCCAGCTCATTCAGGATGATATCGTAATCTTCCACGGGGTCGCGGCCCGAATACTCGGCGACATCGATCAGGTGAAGCAGCAAGCGCGTCCGCTCCACGTGCTTCAAAAAGCGTGTGCCCAGCCCCTTGCCCTCATGCGCGCCAGCGATGAGGCCCGGGATGTCGGCCATCACGAAGGTGCGCTCCTCATCCAGTCCCACCACGCCCAGGCAAGGCTCGAGGGTCGTGAAGGGGTAATCCGCGATGCGCGGGCGCGCTGCGCTCAGCCGCGAAATCAACGTGGATTTGCCCACGTTCGGGAATCCCACTAGACCCACGTCGGCCAGCAGCTTCAGCTCGAGTTTCAGGTCGCGCTCCTCGCCCAGCCCACCGGGTTCAGCCTTGCGCGGAGCCTGGCGCGTGGAGGTGGCAAAACGTGCGTTGCCCCGTCCGCCCCGTCCGCCTTGCGCCGCCACCACGTGCTGGCCCGGCGCGACAAAATCCCAAAGTTTTTCGCCGCTCGCCGCGTCGTAAACGACCGTGCCTACGGGGAGCGTCACCGTCGTGTCCCCGCCGTCCTGACCGTGTCTGTTCGAGCCTTCCCCGTGGCCCCCGCGTTCCGCTCGGAATTCGCGCTTGTATCGGAACTTGAGCAGAGTGTTCAAGTGTTCGTTGCTTTCCAGAATGACGTCTCCGCCGCGTCCGCCGTCGCCGCCGCTGGGCCCGCCGCGGGGAACGAACTTCTCGCGCCGAAACGCCACGCAGCCGTTTCCTCCTGCACCGGCGGCCACCTGGATTTTTGCTTCGTCGATGAACATGCTGGATGGCGCGCCCCGATCCGTCGCTACCGTACAGCCAAGCGTCGCGCGTGATTCGCAAGGAACCCGGCCGAGCAGAAACTGCCCCTTCCCCTTATCGACGGATCAGGGGCGCGGGGTAAGCTCCCCAGCCCGAGACCGGGGGTCCTACTGAGCCCTCACCGTCGGGGCTCGGGGAGAGACGACCGCGTCCTTTCGGAAAGAAGCTAGAATGGCCAAAAACAACTAAAGCGGTGAGGCGTGTCTTCCCGTTCCGCCCCCACCGCTTCAAGAATTAATTCGTTGATGGGACCAGGATGCTCACGAACCGGCCCAGGCGGCCTTTGTCCTCAAAGCGCACCACGCCCGAAACCTTGGCGTACAGCGTGTCGTCTTTGCCGAGGCCGACGTTCTCCCCGGGCTTCAAAGGCGTGCCGCGCTGCCGAACCAGAATCGAGCCGCCCGAGACGAACTGGCCGTCAAAGCGCTTCACGCCCAGGCGCTGGGCGTTGGAGTCGCGCCCGTTGCGGGATGTTCCCTGACCTTTCTTATGTGCCATAACAAAATTCCTTTGGACGCCAGAGCGTTGTTACGCCGTAACGATGTCCTGGATCAGAACCTCGCTGAAGGGCTGGCGATGGCCCAGCGTGCGGCGGTACTGCTTCTTGCGCTTGTATTTCAGCACGCGCACCTTGGAAGCGCGATCATTGCGCAGAATCGTCCCCTTTACCTTGGCGTTTGCGACCAGCGGCGAGCCCACGGCGAGTTTTTCCTTGCGCACCGCAAACACGTGGTTGAACTCGACCGTCGAGCCCGGGTCGCCCGCCACGCGCTCTACGCGAATGACGTCACCCGGAGAGACTTTGTATTGCTTCCCGCCTGCGCGGAAGATAGCGTACATAGATTTTCTTTCTCCTCATTCCCGGAAACATCCATTATACGAACCGCCAGCAAAAACTGTCAACGAAATGCTCACACCGGTGGTGACTCATTTTGCCTTTCACATGATCATGCCCATCCGCTCTGGCGAGTGCGAGTGGACAGGCTCTGTGCCCTGCAGGGGCCCCAGACCATAGCCGGGGGGCAAAACGCCCCCGGACAGATGGCCAGCAATGAGCCGACCCTGTAAGCATGTATCTGGCAGGCAGCGTGCCTGCAACGGCGTGCGACTCCTTCAGGGTCAGCGGAGCAGGGAGGCTCGCCTTCCGGGGGCGTTGCCCCCGGCTACTATATAGGTCCCCTCCGGGGATCAAGCCTGACAGCCATTGGCGTCAAAACGAGTCATTACCCTCACGCCCGGCTTGCCAAAGCTGACGGGGATCGCCACCCCGACAGCCAAATGAGTCACTACCCTCACGGCCATAGACCCAACCACAGAGGTTGCCGTCGCCAACCCGCCAACTTGGCCCAAGACCCAACATCCAGATAGGTCTACGGTCACAGCGCCTTTGTTGTTGATTTGTTGGAGGTTGCAGAGCCGTGAAGCGCCGTGCTGCTACCAAAACGGTGCGCCTCCGGTTCAGGCAGTGTAACCAAAAGGGGACAATTGTCGCAGCCCCCTGTCGATTCTGCCCTTTCCGTCCGCTTCTGGCTGTTTTCGGTGGCCTCTCGGGCGTTGGATTCTGTGTGGACGCACCTTAGTGGGGCCGTCGGGCGGTTCCTGAAAGGGTGCCGGCCCCGCTTTGGCACCACATATGCTTGCAGGAAAATGGATAAGTGCGGGCTTCCTGTGGGGGCGAGAGGGGAGGTTTTATGCGAGAGGCTCTGATTTCCTTGCCGCTCTCGATCCTGCCGGTTCATGCCCTGGCTCAGCAGAAACCCAAAGTGGAAGTGTTTGGCGGCCGCTCGTACCTAATGGCGGACATGAACGGCTCCAGCTTCCATCTCTACGGTGTAGATTTCCCGGGAGCGGAGAATGTGAACTCCTGGTTCGGCGGCGCCTTGGACTTCAGCAGTCGCGCAGCTTTGCGCCTATTCCGGGCGGACTACCTCCTGACCCGCTTTGGCGCCCGCCGGCAGGGCAACATCCGGCTTTCGGCCGGTATCGTTCTTCGCTTTGGAAAGAAGTAAACAGTTCCCGGGTCCGGTCGTGGGACCCATTGACAATGGTGAGGTCCGAGCGAAGTGGAGGAGCAGTCGCCGCAATTCGGGCCGAATATAGAAGTGTCGCGTGGTCGCCACGGCACCACGATCATCGTGGAGGCGCAGCGGGGGCAGTTGCGCTTGTTTCCCGAGGCGCCCCGCCGCTCTCTCTCCGAGGCTTGGTCTGAGTTTTGGGAGACAGACCCGCCCGCCTGCCCGCTCCGGCTGGGTCAGGGTGCCCCGTGGCCCAAAGACCGGCGGGCGACGCCGGCCCTGTTGACCTCACTTCTGATCCACCTCTCCCTCGGATTCTTCTTTTATAGCGTTCCGCTTACGATTCTATTTCACCGGCTGTCGGGGCGACCTCGCAGTGTGATGGAAGCTCATGCCCGGCTGGTCGTCTACGAATTCCGGCGGTTGAGCCTGCCGGACTACCTTCCGATGGTGCATCCACCGGGTCCAGGGGGGTCTCCAGGACGCGGAGCGAAGCCTGGGGCTCGCGCACGGCTGGGCAGCACCCGTTTTGATCCCCGCATTACGATCATCTCCAATCCCCCTCATCCTGACAATTTCCGCCAAACAATCCAGAATGCGGCTGCCCCTTCAGATTTGAGGACTCCCGCGGACTTGCGTGTACCAGACTTGATCATGGGAGGCCCGGCGCCAATAGCTGAAACAGCAAAACCCTCGCCGCCCCCCAAACCGGCAGCTCCACCTCCCGCGGCGGAGCACCAGAACATGATTCCCCCCTCAAAGCCTGTGGCACCAGCCGCCCCCGCGCCACTCCCCCCGCTGGAGTTGGCGTCAAAGCTCCCTACCATCCCCGCGCCGCGTCTGGAAGTCCCGCCAGCACCTCCCCAGCCGGAGGTGAAGAAGGCGACTCATGCTTATCCGGTTGTTTCAGCAAGCCCCAATTAGTAGTATATGGGCATGCCGCGCCCAGCGTTTCCGAAAACCTTGCGCGAGTTTCAGTCGATGTTCGCTACCGAAGAGGCTTGCC
>JBEKAK010000031.1:0-52468 GCA_050018275.1 Terriglobia bacterium
GCCCCATGTCCAGCTTCACCAACCCGGCGAGCTGCGACCGCATCGTCTTCGGCGTCATCAGTCACTTGAACCGCTCCTGGGAGAGAAAACCCCTCAAGGAATTTACACAAAATGCTTGACGCTACCCGCGACGCAGCCGTTTTGCATCGGCGTTCTGGCGGTGGTATCCTTGGTGGCGAGGACAGTCCCCTTGTGAGCGAGCATGCGTGGGCAGAGCCGGGAGGTACTTCAGTGAGCGTTAGAAACGGCCTTTTCTTCTTGATTCTTTTTCCCCTCACAGCCTGGGCACAGATAGGGGAGGGGCCGCCTGGGCTGGGCAACACGCTAAAGCCCATGGAGCTAAGCACCTGGGTCATTGTCGGCCGGACCACCAACCTAAAGGGAGAGCCGCTGGGGGGCGTCGCGGTCCGCGTCGACGTCGGCGTCGGTGTTGGCTCCGTGCGCTCGGTGAAAACCAACCTCCAAGGTGAGTTCCGGACCGAATTCGCCCTCGATGCGACCATGCACAAGCGCCTCACGGTCAAGCTGGTCGCTACAAAATCCGGCTACACCGAAGCACATGAGATGGCCGAATTCGGGGCCGCCGACAAGACAAGTGGCTTCGGACTTGTTTTGCGAGAATTGACTCAGAATCCGGACCAGCCTTCCTTGGAGACGCTGGTTGGCACGCTGGCGCCACGGCTCCGGCAGGATGCCGGGAAGGGTTCTGGAGGCGAAGTCGACCGCAAGGAAAAGGAATTCGCCCGCGGATGTGAGGAGTTGATCGACCGTCACAATGCGGTGCGCGCAGTTCCTCTGCTGTCCAAGGGTGTCGAGCGGGCGCCAAGTTGCATGGAATGCCGCCTGCTTTTGACCCTAGCGCTGCTTGAAGCTGGAAGCTCGACAGGCGCCAACCTGCAGCTTGAGGAAGCTACGAAACTCAACGATGCCGCCACGTCGAAGCGACCTGAACCGGCATTGATTGCGGGCGTCCTGGAGGAATGGCGGGGCGAGACCCGCACCTCGGCAGGCTTCTTTAAGAAGGCTCTGGAGATCGATCCTGATAATGTTCTTGCGCTTCAGGAGATGGGTCGCGTCCTGGTCTCGCAGAAGAATTGGGAAGCCGCCGACCGGTGTCTTGAGCGAGCGATCCGTGCCGGAGGTGGTGACGAAGCGCGGCTTCTGCGGGTTCGCGCTCTGCTGGAGCAAGGTGACAATGTCGAGGCCGGACGCGAGATGGATCAGTACACCGCCGGTCGCGACTTGAAGACTCTTCCGTACGAGGCTCGTATGCTGTACGTCCAAGTTAAGGAGCGCCTGAGCTTGGAACGCTATGCCAAGGTGAAGTCGGTGCTTACCGAATCGCCTCAGGATCTAATGAAGGCCATGCCGGAGTTGAACGGGACACGTATGGCCTCGAACCAGGATGAGCTCAAGGTTGTTCTTCAGAATGTGGGCGAGGGGGTCGAATCGTTCTTTAAGAACTTCCCTAACACCGTGTCGCTCGAGCAGGTCCACCAGGAGCGGCTTGGCAAGGACGGGAAGGTCGCGCGCGCGCTCGATCAGGATTTTCAGTACCTGCTCCTGGCCCGCACCGATAAGTGGGGCTTGGGGATTGAGGAACATCGCGCTACGGCGCAGGGCGAGAGTACGACGGTGGGCGGCTACAATGAGGGCCTGATGCTCACGGCGGGTTTCGCCTCTGTTTCCCTGCTCTTTCATCCTGCCTATCAGGACGGCGCGGGCTTCCGTTACTTGGGACGTCAATCCGTCGACGGGAAAGATCTGTACGTCATTGCCTTTGCTCAAAACCCCCAAACGGCTCGGACGGAAGAACGCTTCAGTACGGATGAGGGCTCTGCGTTGATTCTGATCCAGGGATTGGCGTGGATCGATCCCACAACCTTTCAGATCGCCCGCCTTCGTACCGATCTTCTAGCTCCTCAATCCAAGGTCAGATTGCAGAGACAGACTACAGAGATTCACTTCAAGGAGGTTTCCTTCAAGGAAGTCGCCACCGCGTTGTGGCTTCCGCAAGAAGTTAGTGTCACCGTGGACTGGAGAGGCCGAATCTATCGCAACTGGCATCGCTATTCGGATTTCAAGGTCTTCAATGTCGAGACAAAAGAGGAGAGGAAAGCTCTCTCGCTTCCTGCGCCACCTGACCAGGGAAAATAACCGGTTCTCCCGGCCCGCATTTGAATGCCGCAATTGAGAATTGATATCTCGCCGCCAACTGTTGACAAGCGACAGCCCTCAACCGAATCCCCATCACCCGATTATCAGGAGTATCTTGTCGGCTCGTCGAGTACAATGCCGCGGCGATGCATAGCGCTGCCCCGAGGGGACACGTTGGCCATGACGAAGATCGCGATCCTTGGGGCGGGCTTGGTCGGGAAGACCCTCGCCGCGAGAGCGTCACGCACGGTGGCAGGGGAGGCACCGATTTGTAGGGTATTCCGCCTACCGGCGAAATCCCGGGAGTGCCCGGGAAGGTTGATACTCACCGGCATGGCGGGTTCCTTTGGCGGCGAAGCGTGCGCTGGCGCGAAACGCGCAAGCGCCCAGGCCCGTCAATACTGAAGCTGACGCTCCAGCTAACGGGCACGTCGACGAGGGGTTTTGGTTGGGGCTCGAATCGGCCGTGTTCTTGTTGCTGGGCGGTTTCAGCGTGCAGCCGATTTCGGTTGCGACGCTATGGAATCGCCCTTAAAATGAGCGTTAACCCTCCGCTGTGAGGACTGTCATGAAAGTCGAAAACTTGATTCAATCTCGCACCGAGGTTTATTCCGTATCCGAAGATGCGACAGTTTACGATGTCGCCCGCTACCTGCGAGAAAGGCAGGTCCGCTCGGTGGGGGTCCTGGACCGCCACGGCAAGCTGGCAGGGGTCGTGTCGCAAAGCGATATTTCCGATAAGGTTGCGGCGGAAAACAAGTGTCCGGCCTGGATACGGGTTTCCGAAGTAATGACCACCACCCTCGTGAGCGTCCCGCCAGGGACGCAGCTCGATGAGTGCGTGCGACTCATGGAAAAACACGGGATCTACCATCTGCTGGTCGTCGAGGAAAACGGAACCTACCGCGGGATGATTTCAGCTCAGGACCTGCTCAGGGTCATCGCCTCCGACGAGAAGGCGCGAGCCGACATGCTGGAATCCTTCCTCTTTTCGCAACGCTAGCCGGGCGCAGGCGCGCCGGCGGCTGGAACCGGCAGCGCGCGCCATCAATGCGGTCGCCCCTGCCCTGCCTGCGGTAGGCAGGCTGCGCAGGCAGGGGCAACGAGACCCCTCACTCGTTCCCGCAGCGCTGTGGCCGCGGACTCAGCGGAAGTGAAAGCCGACGGGAGCTGATGAGTCACCCTCGCTTGAACTGCCAGCCACAGGCAGCGCAACTCACCAGACATCCTGCCGCGCATGCAGGGTTGCGCGCGATCAGTTCCCCAGCAACTCGTCAGCGAGCGCGCCGGCGTCATAGAGCTTCCGGAGCACTTCGATAATCGCGGCGCTGTGGACGGCCACAGCTCGGCTGGTCACTTCGCTGTACGCGTAATCACCCGCCAGGCTTTCGATGTTGCCGTCAAAAATCAGTCCGACCAGTTCGCCTTGTTTGTTGATCACCGGTGAACCTGAATTGCCGCCGATAATATCGCAGGTGCTGACAAAGTCCACCGGAGCCGCGAGATCGAGTTTCGTCTTCCGCTCCAGGTAACGCTCCGGAAGATTGTAGGGCGCTTTCAGGTCAAAGCTGTAGGCCCGATCATAGAGGCCATAGAAAGTGGTTTTGGGCGGTGCCTGCGTCCCATTCATGGGATAACCTTTTACGGCGCCGAAGGAAAGTCGCAGAGTGAAGGTGGCGTCAGGGTAGTGGGACTTGCCGTACGCCGCAAAGCGCGCCTCGCCGATCTTCTCTCCGGCTGGGGTTTCCACGCTTTCCACCTGGTCCTCGAAGGCCTTGATCATCTGCCGCCGCCAGGGATCAGCCTTGCGCGCGAGGACGATCAACGGATCGGTGGACGCCTGCACGGCTGATTCCCCGCCCTCCACGAGCGCTTTACGGAAGCTCGCGTCAACTAACTTGGTCTCGCTCGTCACTTCCTTGGCCACCTCGTCCGGGGGATGTCCTCCCAACACCGCCTGGATAAACGGATCATCGGGCCCTAGCTCGTCCAGCGAAAGCCGCAGGAAGCCTGTCAGCATCGCCTGCTCAAACTCTCGATAGACCGGTGCCGGGGAGAAAAGTCGAAAGCGCAGCGACTCGAGTTGAGAATCATGAAAGCCCGCCAACCGCTCGCCGTCAGGTTTCCTGACTTCGGCAACGTACTGCACAATGTCCAGCGCCGTTAGACTCAAGCCAGACCACCCCAGCGAGCGGAACCGGACGGGCATAAGAATCTCCCGGTATTTTGTTTCGGCGGCGGCAATAGAATCCCACGCATCGCCGTAAGCCTTCTGCCAGTCCGGCTTGCTCGCGGCCAGCGCCCGAAACGCCTCCTCTTCCTTCAGCTTCTTGGCAGTCAGGCTCGCATCGCGTAGCCCCTGATACATGCCCCGGTAGGCTTTGAGCGAGTTTTCGACTCCAAAGATTTGTCGAGTGGCTTGGCGAGCCTGTTCCGGCCCGAGAGCCGCGTAGTCTTTCGCAACCTGCAGGCGTCGCTCCAGTGTCTTCATGGTCAGAGACAATGTGTTGTCCCGCTGGGTTTCGATCTGAGCCACAGTATCCAGGCGACTGGTTGAGCCGGGGTTACCCGAGACAAATACCAGCTCACCCTCAGTCGCCCCCTGCACGTTCCATTTCAGATAGTCCTTGCTGTCCACGGGTTTCCCGTTCTCGTACACACGGAAGAGGGCAAAGTCGATGTCATACCGCGGATAAGTAAAGTTGTCGGGGTCGCCTCCGAAGAAAGCGATTTGCTGCTCGGGCGCAAACACCAGGCGAATGTCGGTGTACTTCTTGTATCGGTAAAGCCAGTACTCTCCGCCCTGATAGAGCGTGATGACGTCAGAGCGCAGGCCTGTCTTTTCCGTACTCTCTTTTTCAATCTTCGCAATTTCGGCCTTGCGCGCCTTCAAACCACCCGACTCGCTCATACCGGAGGTCACCGCACCCTGGACGCGCTTGGTCACGTCCTCCACGTAGACCAGAACGTTTAGTTCCAGGTCGGGGCATTTCAATTCTTCCGATGGGGTCCGTGCGTAGAATCCGTTTTTCACGTAGTCGCGGGTTGCCGAGGACACCTTCTGCAATTGCGTCAGCGCGACGTGGTGGTTCGTCAAAACCAGTCCGTGGGCGCTGACAAACGAGCCAGAACCACCATCGTTGAATCGCACACTGGCCAGGCGAACGTGATCAAGCCACGCCTGGGTAGGCGTGAAACCATAACGTTTCTGGAGCTCCTTGAGAGGAGGATTGTCAAAAGTCCACATCCCTTCGTCAGCACGACACCGGGTCACTCTGAGTAGCGTCACGCCAGTGACCGCGAGGAGAAAGAAAGCGACGAATCCTCCGAATAGTCGACGAATGCTCATGGTGAAACCTCTCAGCGCAAAATGTTCAACAATCCGAAAGGCTGGATGGTGCCCCTTATGCCACACCAAGTCAAGGCGAAATGGGTTAAATTCCATCCTTGCGGCCTGGGGCCAAACCAAAACGCCGACAACCAAATCTCGTTTCCCGACGGGGGCGATGCTTTGATTAACCCCGTCCTCGACCGTTTCGGGAAGAGGTGTCTTCGTGCTATATCTACCCCGATCCCGAAGTTGGGCTCATGCGCGTTTCCGTGACGGGCGCGTCTCCAAGCCGACCTATTGCTTATTCGAGGCGATGTGTGGAACGATTTCAGCCTCGGGATCGGAGTCTATCGCATCCGGGTAAGGAAGGTCTGTACAGAGATCCCGGAAGGAGGGCGAATCCCATGAGTGTTTCCCCTGCCCAAGACCAAACCTGGTCTCCCATCCTGCGAGTTTCAGATCACGCGAAAAATCTCAATACTGCACGCTGCTTCGGCTCCTGGCGCCTTGGCGCACTTGCCCTCGCGGCCGCCTCGCTGACCTTTCTGACGCCGAGCCTTTCGGCTGCGCAGGAATCTTCCGGAAAGTTGGAGCTAAGGACAACAGCATTCCAACCCGGCGGCAACATCCCCAAGCTGTTTACGTGCGACGGGGCAGATACCTCTCCAGCCCTTTCCTGGAGCGATCCCCCGCCCCGCACACAGAGCTTCGTGTTGATCATGGACGACCCAGACGCTCCGGGCGGAACCTTCGTTCATTGGGTGGTGTATAACCTCCCGGCATCGACGCGACAACTCCCCGAACGCCTGCCGGGTAACGACGGGATGCAGGGCGGCGGGAACCAAGGAGTGAACGACTTCGCGAGGACCGGCTACGGCGGACCCTGTCCCCCGCCCGGCAGACCGCACCGATACTTCTTCCGGCTCTACGCTCTGGACGGCAAGCTGAACCTGAAGACCGCGGCTCGCAGGAAGGACGTGGACCAAGCCATGAAAGGCCATGTCCTCGCCCATGCGGAATTGATGGGACTGTACGGACGGTAAAAGGCAGGATCCGGAGAGACATTGTCACAGAGATTCTGGGTTGCCGGGAGCAATGAGCTACCAGCCCCCGAGGCTGCTTCCCTAGGCCAGAACTGCGACGACGTGAGACCTCAGGTGAAAGATCAGGGTCGCGGCTGGTGGCGTTCCAACTTAGTGAGCCCATACACGACCGTCAGCGGCAACCAGAAGCATCCCAGATCCGTCCCGACTCGTCCCGAACAAGGATGGGTCTAAGGACCAGGAAGACGGACCCAGGTCGTGAGCCGAGACCGTTGGCACCAAATAGTTGGAACGGCACTAGACTTCCTGAAAGGGCAAGAGCTTCCAGACGCCGGAGGTCTTGCAGGTCAGGCAGCCGCGCGGGAGCCCACCTTGCTCCTGGAACGCCGCTAGCAACGCTTCATCCACCCAAACAGACTCACGCGTCGAGCAGGTGGGGCACTGCAGCACCACCCGGACCGCTAGTTGGTCAGCCGCTTGAAGCTCCGGAAAATGCACACCCCAGATGTTCCTTTTCGGCTCCAGATTCTCAACACCCCAGTAAGTGTACTGATGGTCGGAGGCTCCGACTTTGGACACCACACGAAAGAGCGCATCCTGGCGCGTGGGATGGCTGAACAGGAGGATCTCCTGGTCCGGCAGGAGCTGATGGGTCATTCGAATCTTGGCCCCGTGCAGATTCACGACGGCGGTCACAGTATCCTCAGTAAAGAAAACCCCTCGATAGTCCGTCCCGAAAACTCGAATGGGGACCGACAGGGCAACCCGACAGCTACGCCGGGGCCGGAACTCTGGCATAGGCAGACCCTCCGGGGGGTGAGCAAAGACGGGGGATGGGTAAAAGTTACCTTAACAAATGTAGGTTTTCCAGCCGTCCCGAAGCAACCCGGCGTGCAGAAGGTTCAGTTGGCCGGCATCCTCGGCCCCGGCTGTTGTGCTTCTAACAGGCTCAAGGCATCGGAGATTTCGTCCAAAAGAGCGCGTGCGTCCTGCTCGCCGGCGCTTGCAGCAGCTACAATACCATAGGCGCAGTTCAGGCAGAGGCAATAAGCGCGACTCTCAACAATCTTGCTGGGGCGGCACACTGCACACGGCCAATCCTCACATGAATGAACCAGCAAACCCCCAGACGTCATGGCGAAATCCACGGTGAGCCCCCAGCCCCCTCGCCCTCAACTGGAGCAAGTGGGCCGCCATCCTTGATTATCGGATTTCTGGAGCCAAGCTTAAGGAGGCAAGCACCCCTTCGTTTCTTGTGACCGGTGAGGAGCTCCCCGGGAGAAAAGCCGACACCGTGTCTGTGTGGGCCGGCCCCCCGCCATGCCTGCATTTGCGCCTGCCAGGGTCAAGAGGGCTTCATCAAAAGGTCTACCCACCAAGTTTGTCCACAAGGACCTGAGCGATGGGGCCGGCGGTCGGGGGATCGTCAAGTGTGACCGCTAACCCTTGAGCTTTCCAGGCTCCATTTCCGCAGGCTTTTCAAAACCGCAGCGGCCTGTTCATCCGTGAGGACGGGAGTTACCGCCAGATCGCAGACGTCGCTCCATTCAGCCGCGAAACGGTACACAGCGTTCGCGTCGTCACCCTCGAGCAGTAGGAAACCGTGACGGCCGGCAGCCGCGTGCCAGCGGCCCACCGGTCCCTAGAAACCGCTCGACCGCTTTCCCCCAGCTCTGGGCTGGAATCGAGCACGTCATGACGAAAGTCATCCTTCCCTCCTCGTGAAATGGATTGTCACCATCCTGGTTTGTGTATTTAGCCCGTCTTTCCCGCTTGCAGGTTATAGTCCACTGCGCTGGGGCGTATCAAGAAATTCCCCCCGCGAAAACACGCATCCAAATCCTGTTTTCGAGTTGGGCGCCTCCTGCTCTCGAAGCCGCTCAAGCTGATCGGTGAGCAGCTTTTTCTTTACCCGGCCAGCGCAAATCCCGCTCACGCCCTCTGGCAACAGCTTCAGGTTCTGCATTCTGGCCATTTCAGTGTTCCCCCACTGTTCTGAATGGACCGGGGATCGCCTGGCTGCGCCCCAAATTCTGCCCCATCTGTGCCGCTACTGTCACACAACCTGTTGCCGCGTTTTCGGGGCGCAAAGATCGAGGCTAGGAACTATCAGAAAAAGCAGGTGATGGCAGGAGAGATTTGGTAGCGCTACCGGGAATCGAACCCGGGTTTTCAGATTGAGAATCTGACGTCCTAACCCCTAGACGATAGCGCCACAGGGCCTATTCAATTTTCTAACATCCGCTCGCCGAGAATGTCAAGGCAGAGTGAAACCGGGGTGCTGTCCTGATTTGAGCGGCAGCTTTGCCTTGTCAATCTGATCTCACAGACCGGGAGAAGAATCCGATTCCGGTGAGATGGCGGGAGGACTTCCCACCAGGGTCAGTACTTCGTCGTCGAAGCAAAATTGAATTCGCGGACTTTGGCCGCCGGCACGACCATCTCGAACGACTCTTCTCCGGCGGTTCGCTGCGGCGGGCTCATCATTTCGACCTGGCCCAACATGTCTACCAAGCTTTGGTTAAAGCGTAGGTTCCTGACCCCGTGCCGAACCTGCCCCTCCTCGATCCAGAACGTCCCGTCGCGCGTCATGCCGGTCAGGATTTTCTGGTAAGGATCGACTTCCCGAATGTACCAGAAGCGCGTTACCAGCAGGCCGCGCTCGGTCGAGCGGATCATGTCCTCGACACTGGAGCGGTCTCCGTCCATGACGATGTTGACCGGAGCCTCCCCAATTTCATTGGGCAGGGGGAAACCGTGACCCGTCGGCTGGGCGCCCATCTTGTGCGCCGTCTGGCGAGCATAAACCAGATTCTTCACTTGACCTTTCTCGACGATCGGCACACGCTGGCGCGGAATCCCCTCGCCATCGAATGGCGCGCCGGTTTGCAGCGGATGGAAAACGTCGTCGCGGAAGTTGATGTTCTCGCCAAAAACCTTCTGGCCCACGCGGCCGGTGAAACAACTGCGCTGCTCGTGCACGGCCAGGCCGCTGAAGTCAAGGACCATGAAGCCCAGAAGGTCGAGCATGGCCGCGGGTTCCAGAATCACCGTGTATCGCCCGGGAGCGATCTCACGCGGCTCGCGACTGGCCAGCGCCTTGCGCGCCGCGCGCTCGGCCAACTCGAGCGGCTCCAGTTCCATCCAGTAAGGCGCGGTCTTCTTCGCCCAGCCGGAACTTGAATCGCTCATCATGGTCACCGAGAATTCCGACAGGGTCTCTTCGTGGAAGGTCTGCATGCCGCGCGAGTTGAGAAGCGCGTAAGCCGAACTGCCGCTTGAGAACACGCCCGCCGCCGTCAGATGATCCTGTTCCGCGCGTGCCACAACCCGCGCGACCATCTCCGCCCGAGTCTGAGACGTCAGTTGGGCGGTCTCGTTGAAGAAGCGATCCACCGCGCGATAGGTCTGCGGGCCCGGCATCGGCAGCAGGTCTGGGTCGGGAGGCTGCAGGCGGGCCAGAACCAGGGCGTCTTCGCAAAGCTGCCGGATGGACGCTTCGTCAAACTTGTTCGTGCTGGCGCGCGCCATGCGCCCTTCGCTGACCAGACGCACCGAGAGCGACCCGGCCTCCTCCGCTACGTTCTGATGAATCGTGTTGTTGGCGAAACGCGTGAGGGCGTACACGGTCGACGAGATCATGACTTCCGTCTCGTCAGCCGTGGAGTACTTCAGCACTTTCTCGAAAACCTCGTCTGCTCGTTGGCGGGTCAGAATCATCGGGTCATTGAGTCATCGAGTGATTTAGCGATTTGTGATTGAGGGATTGAAAAACCAAAGCTGATGATCCCCGTGTGCCCCTGCTTTTCCAATCACTCAATGGTTTCAGCCGGGGTACGCGACTCCGACCTGCACTTTGCGAAAGCGCGCCGACGATGCGCCATGCCCCGTGCCCATGGTCTGCATCGGCTGCCCTTTGCCGCAATTGGGCGTTCCCCACAGCGTCCAGTACTCCGGACCACAAATGGCGTCACAAGAATTCCAAAAATCCGTCGTGATGCCGCCGTAGCTCGGATTCTTCAGCGTGCGGGTTTTCTTTCCGCCGCGAATCTCCCAGCCGATTTCGGTCCCAAACTGGAAGTTGTACCGCCGGTCGTCGATGGACCAGCTCCGGTTGGTCTCCATGTAGATGCCGTCGTCGGTATCGGCGATCAGGTCTTCAGGCTTCCAGGTTCCGGGGAGGATGCTCACGTTCGTCATGCGGATCAGCGGGATGCGGTTCCAGCTTTCCGCGCGCATCGCTCCGCTCGACCGTCTCTGGCCGACGGCCGGCGCGGTCTCGCGCGAGGTAAGATATCCCACGAACTGGCCATCCTTGATGATCGGCGTGCACTGGGCGGGAACGCCCTCATCGTCGTAAGCGAACGTGCCGAGCCCGGGGCCGTGCGCGGGCGTAGCGTCCGCGACGATGTTGACGATGTCGGAAGCGTATTGCAGTTTTCCCAGCTTGTCGATGGTCAGAAAGCTCATGCCGGCGAAATTCGCCTCGGTGCCGAGCACGCGGTCCAGTTCAATGGGGTGCCCAATGGATTCATGAATCTGCAGTCCCAGTTGCGAGCTATCCAGAATAATGTCCTTCACACCGGCGGGGCATTGATCGCACTTGTGGAGCGCCACAGCCTCCTCGGCGATGCGCGGGGCATTCTCCAACAGATTGAGCTCTCCCACAAGCTCATATCCTTTGGTTTGATATTGCCCACCGAATGAATTCGGGTAGGACCGACGCTGGATCTCGTTCCCCGCAAAGGAAGTCGCGACGTATCCGGCGCCCGTCTGGGTCTTCAACTGGTAGATTTCGGAGCCGAGGCTGGAAAGGAAAAGCTGCTCGACGCGGCGAAAATCCATGGAGGTCTCGGCCAAAGTCACGCCCTGCGCCTTGCGCAATTCCGCGTCCACCTTCAGCATCAGTTCCAGGCAGGAAGAAATGGGAATGGAAAACGGATCGATGCGGCAGGGCGCCGCCCAGCGGTCTACGATCTTCTCTTCGGGGGCCAACCGGACATCGTGCTTCTTGGCCAGGGCGCTTGCGCGGGCGATTTCCACCGCTAGCGCCGCGGTCCGATCGATGTTGGCGCGGGTCAGATTATCGGTGGAAGCAAAACCCCACGCCCCCCCGGCGATGACGCGGACGCCCAATCCCAGAGACTGGGATTCCCTCACTTGGGAACACTGGCCATTCTTGGTGGAGAGATAGCGCTGGCGGGTGTCGAGGACCCGTACCTCGGCGTAAGTGGCGCCGCGCGCGAGTGCGGTGTCCAACGCCCAAGTCGCGAATTCTTTCATCTCAGGAGCCCCCGAGCCACCCACGCAGAAAACGCCGCCGTCGGCCGTGGACTGCGGAGACAGATCGCTCCCGCGGCGCTTCCCCGCCCCGACGCTGGACTCTCAGTGCGGTCCAGCCCGGATGCCCCCGGAACGCTACGTACCCTCGGACCAGGAGGCAAGGTACTCCTCCTGCTCGCGCGTCAGCCGATCAATCGTGATGCCCATAGATCGCAGCTTCAGCCGGGCCACGCTCTGGTCAATCTGCAAGGGAACCGGATAGACCTTGGGTTCGAGCTTCTTCGCGTTTTTCACCATGTACTCAACTGAGAGCGCCTGGTCCGCGAAGCTCATGTCCATGACGACCGCCGGATGGCCTTCCGCCGCCGCCAGGTTGATCAAGCGGCCTTCACCGAGCACGTAAATCTTGCGTCCGTCCCGCAGCGTATACTCGTCCACGAACTCGCGCGTCGGGCGTTTGTTGCGCGACAACTTCCCCAGGGCCGGCAGATCGATCTCCACGTTAAAGTGGCCGGAATTCGCCACCACCGCGCCGTCTTTCATCACTCTGAAATGCTCGGCCGCGACGACGGATTTGTTCCCCGTCACGGTGATGAACAGATCACCCACTTTGGCGGCTTGCGCCAGCGGCATCGCCCGGAAGCCGTCCATCACAGCCTCCAGCGCGCGGGTGGGATTGATCTCCGTAATGATCACATCGGCGCCCAGCCCTTTGGCGCGCATCGCCACGCCGCGCCCGCACCAGCCGTAACCGCAAATCACCACGTGGAGGCCCGCGAAAAGCAGGTTGGTGGCGCGCAGGATTCCATCAATCGTGGACTGGCCCGTGCCGTAACGGTTGTCGAAGAGATGTTTCGTGTCCGCGTCGTTCACGGCGATGATGGGATACTTCAGCACGCCCTCTTTGGCCATGCTGCGCAGGCGGATTACGCCCGTCGTGGTCTCCTCCGTCCCGCCCAGGACCCCCGCGACCAGTTCCTGGCGCTTGGTAAGGATCATCGTAACCAGGTCCGCGCCGTCATCCATGGTGATCTGGGGTTTGTGGTCGAGCGCCGAAACGATGTGGGAATAATACGTCGCCTTGTCTTCCCCCTTGATGGCGAACGTCGGAATCTTGTGATCCTTCACCAGCGAGGCCGCCACGTCATCTTGCGTGCTCAGCGGGTTGGAAGCGCACACCACGACGTCGGCGCCGCCGTCACGCAGCGTGATGGCCAGGTTCGCCGTCTCGGTGGTCACGTGCAGGCACGCGGAGATTCGCACGCCTTTCAGCGGGCGCTCCTTGGTGAAGCGCCTGCGGATGAGCTGCAAAACCGGCATCCACTGGTTGGCCCATGCAATTCGCGTTTTGCCTTTCGCGGCAAGCCCTGGGTCCTTCACGTCACCGGACAATCTCTTTGCGGAGGACATCTAAAGACCAGCCTCCTTCCTCAGGATGGCGGCCTTATCCGTCTTCTCCCAGGAGAATTCGGGCTCCGGACGGCCGAAGTGTCCATAGGCCGCGGTCTTCTTATAAATGGGACGGAGCAGGTTCAACGACTCAATGATTCCCTGCGGCGTCAGCTTGAAATGCTTGCGAATCAGACTCTCGAGCCGGCTATTGTCAATGCGGCCGGTGTCGAACGTATTGACCATCACCGAAACAGGCTCCGCGACGCCGATGGCGTAAGCGAGCTGCACTTCCGCCCGGCCCGCGATGCCCGACGCCACGATGTTCTTGGCGATGTAGCGCGCCATGTAGGTCGCGGAGCGATCGACCTTCGTCGGGTCCTTCCCCGAAAAGCACCCGCCGCCGTGATGGGCGCTGCCTCCGTAAGTGTCCACAATGATCTTCCGCCCCGTCAGCCCGGAGTCGCCCACCGGCCCGCCGGTCACAAAGCGCCCGGTGGGATTGATGTGGTATTTGGTTCTTGCGTCGAGCATGTGCGCGGGGATCACCGGCTTGATCACGCACTCGAGTACGCCGGAGCGCAGCGTCTCATTGCTGACCGCCGCCGTGTGCTGTGTAGAGACCACCACGGCTTCCACGCGCACCGGTTTCGAGCCGTCGTACTCGACCGTGACTTGCGATTTGCCGTCCGGCCGTACAAAGTCGAGAATCCCTTTGCGCCGCACTTCTGCCAGGCGCAGGCAGAGCTTGTGCGCGGTCATGATGGGGAACGGCATGAGCTCTTCCGTCTCATCGCAAGCGTATCCGAACATCAATCCCTGATCGCCTGCCCCACCTGTGCCCACGCCCATGTCGATGTCGGCGCTCTGGCGCGTCAGGTTGATGGTTATCTGGCAGCTCTCGGCCGTAAAGCCGGCGTCGGGATCGTTGTAGCCGATACCTCGCACGGTCTCCCGAACCAGCTTCTCAATGTCCGGCTTGGCCGAGGTTGTGATTTCTCCGGCGACGTAAACCGCCTGGTCCTTGACCATGACCTCGCAGGCCACCCGACCACGCGGATCTTCTGTTAGAACCGCATCGAGGATGGCGTCCGAGATCTGATCGCAAATCTTGTCGGGGTGTCCTTCGGTTACGGACTCGGAGGTAAAAAGATAACGGTGCTTAGGCCCGCCCACGCAGAGCCTCCTTGTTGTCAGTGAATAATTCGAGGGTTAGCACAAACACGAAAACCTACCACACGGCAAACGGAAGTGTCAACGATTTCAAACCTCTCGCGGCGAAGTTCGGGCCAAGCTGTCGTGGATGAGGCTCGAATGGACTCTACGCGCACCCCAGCGGCCCCGAGACGCGGGCGCAGAATTATGCCTTCACCGTGCAACGCCACGTCCCTTTAGGCATGCGCAGACCGCAAAGACCCTCCCGGCGCGGGCGCCAGCCCGGGCTTCGTCTCCCCCTTCAGGGAGCGCGCGCAGTTTCTCTAGCCGGGCTTTACCACTTCCCGCCGCGACAGCAGGTAAGACTTGATGAAGGGATCCAGGTCACCATCCAGCACGCGATCCGCGTCGCCCATCTCGTGTTTCGTCCGATGGTCTTTCACCAGCCGGTAGGGGTGCAGCACGTAGGAGCGAATTTGGCTGCCGAAGTCGATGTCAGCCTTCGAAGCTTCCAGCTTATCCGCCGCCTCGCGCCGTTTGCGCAGTTCCAGTTCGTAAAGGCGCGAGCGCAGAAACTTCATGGCCATTTCGCGATTGCGGTGCTGCGAGCGCTCGTTCTGGCACTGCGCCACGGCGCCGGTGGGAAGGTGCGTGATGCGCACGGCCGAATCCGTGGTGTTCACGTGCTGGCCGCCCTTCCCGCTGGAGCGGTAGGTGTCTACTCGGAGCTCTTCCGGCTTGATCTCGATCGTGATCGAGTCATCGATTTCGGGGCTGACAAAGACCGACGCGAACGATGTGTGCCGCCGCTGGTTCGCGTCGAAGGGCGAAATCCGCACCAGGCGATGCACGCCGCTTTCGCCGTGCAACAACCCATACGCGTAATCTCCCGTCACCGTGAACGTCGCGGATTTCAGTCCCGCTTCTTCACCCGGTTGATAATCATTCAAGCTGAACTTGAAGCCGCGCTGCTCGGCCCAGCGCCGGTACATGCGCAGCAACATGTCGCCCCAGTCCTGTGATTCCGTGCCGCCGGCGCCGGGGTGGATGGTGACGATCGCGTTCAGGTGATCGCTCTCGCCGCCCAGCAGAGTCTCCGTTTCCAGGCGGTCCACTTCCCGGCGAAGGGTATCCAGTTCGGCGCGCAGCTCGGGCGCAATACTCTCGCCTTCGCGCGCCAGCTCGAAATACGTCTCCGCATCCGCCAGTCGGCGGGCCAGCTTCTCATCGGCCTCCAGAACTTCCATGAGACGCTTGCGCGAGGCCAGAATCTTCTGTGAAGCTTCCTGGTCCTGCCAGAAATTGGGTTCGGCGATTTGCTTTTCGAGGGCTTCCTGTTCCTTGCGGCGTTGGGGAGCGTCAAAGAAAACTCCGGATGTCGGCGCACCGTTTCTTTAATTCGTCAAATTCTCGCTGTAATTCTTCAATCACGTTCGCTCCTTAAGAACAGTTGTCAGTTTTCAGGCGTCAGTCGTCAGCAGCGTTCAGCGGTCGCTCTCAGCATTCCACTTTCAGCCCATCAAACAGAAATCCTTCCACTTTTGCCTTTTGCCCTTTGCCTTTTGATTTCGCCCCTGGCCCGTGCTCTCCCGCACACGCATGGCCATGGGGTTTACTAGCCCGCATCAGTTTCATCATGCTCGCGACGCTTAAGGGACAAACCCACCAGCATCAGCACTGCAATCGCCACGCAAAGCCACGCAAAAACATCCCCGTGAGCCGTATAGAAGGTTTGCCGCGTCTCGAAGTTGAAACGAGCAGCCAAAACCATCTGGCGGTGCCGCGGAAGTTTCTCCAGCACGCGGCCGTAAGGGTCGATGAGAGTGGTTACGCCGTCGTTGGTAGCCCGCAGCAGGTAGCGGTGGTTCTCAATGGCGCGCAGCCGGGCCATTTCCAGGTGTTGGTAGGCGGCCGCAGAATCACCGTACCAAGCGTCGTTCGATATATTCACCAGCACGCCGGCGCCGGCCGCCGCCAGCCGCCGGACGAGTTGCGGGAAAATCGCCTCGTAGCAGATGAAAACGCCAATATCCCCCGCCGGGGTCTTGGCAACCCGGTAACTCGAACCCGGAACGAAGTTCCCTACCTCCGACGTAATCTTGTCCACGAATCCGGGAAACGCCCAGACCGGGACGTACTCACCGAAGGGCACTAGATGAATTTTATCATACCGCGACACTTCGCGGCCTTCCGAGTCCAGGATGACAGCGCTGTTCGTGATCAACCTCCCTGCCGAACCAACCGGGATGACCGTGTTGGCGATGACGAAGGCGTGCGCCTGCCGCGCCATATTCTCTATCGCACTGCGAAAAATGGGGTCACGGGTGAAATAAAACGGCGCGGGATTCTCCGCCCAAATCAGGAGGGGGGGCTCGGCCATGGCGCGCGCGCCTTCTGCCGGCCCATGTTTCGACGTCTTCAGAAAATCATCAGCCGTGGCGACACTGAGATTTACCAGTCGCTGAAGTTGGGCGGGATCGCGCCAGGGAGTCCAGGCCTCCAGCGCCGCTTCGTCCAGCGGTACGTTGGGCTGCACGAGGAACGCCAGCTCCCCGCCCATGGCCTCGGGTGGCGGCTTCAGCTCCCGTTGCGCGAGCAACAGCAACACGACCCAGCAGGCGAGCGCTCCCCAGGCCCGTACACGTCTCGTCGCGAGGAGCACCCAGGCCAGCAGCGCGCTGGTCGCCACGGGCAGGAACGAGAGCCCATACACGGCCGTGACCGATGCGATCTGCCTCAGGCCGGAAGCCTCTACGGCGTACCCGAGAAGATTCCAGGGGAAACCCGTAACCAGATAAGTCCGCGCCAACTCCATCCCTACCCAGAGAAACGGCGCGAGAACGAGCGCCCACCCCGCCGAGCGGCGGGCGACCCATCCCACCAAGAAACCCAACCCGCCAAAGAAGGTTGAGAAGACGATGACGAAGAGGACCAGTACGCCCAACGCCAGCGCCGGCGCCAGTCGCCCGTAAACTTCCATCACGCTCACAAACCAATAACAGCTTCCCGCGAAGAAAATCGCGCCGGTCAGGCAGCCCAGCAGGAACGCGCGCTTCAGCCGCCTTTCTTTTGTCAAGGCCGCCAGCATCGGCAGGCAAGCGACCCACACCAGTCCGCGAAGATGAATTCCAGGGAAACACGCCACCAGCAGGAGCCCGCTCAGCGCGCAGGCAGCCCAGCGGATGAGGGCCCACTCCAGAGCTAATCTGTGGGAAATGTGGCGTACGGTTGGCATCAGGCCGTCATTGATCCCTGAAGAGAGAGCAACCCTCCCGCCGGGACTTCCGAGGCGCGGAGAGGCCGCGCAGCGTCCTAGTGCCGGATGAAGGGCTTGAATCCTTCCCGCGAGAGCTTGGCGCGCACCTTTTCAGCGTCGTCGCGAGTCTTGAAAGGCCCCACCTGCACACGGAAGAGGTTGTCGTTCGCGTGCGCGTATTCAGGCGCCACCAGAAACACCGGATAGCCCCGCCCTTTCAGGATGTTGACCAGTGCTTCGGCATCCTGTTTGGAGCGCAACGCGGCGACCTGCAGAGTGATGCCCTCCCCGACTTCCCCGGGAGCTGCGGCGGATGCGGCTTGCTGACTCGTCGCCGGCGCAGCCGCAGCGTGTTGCGGCGCCGGAGGAGTTGCGGCCGCCGTCTTCGCTTGGGGCGGGGCAGGCTTCCTGCCCGGACCAGCCGTCTGCGCCGCGCTGGCGTCTGGCGCGGGGTTGCCCGGTGTGCGCCCGACCGCCGATTCCTGGCGTGTGACTTTCAGGCTCTCCGCGGGCGGGTTCACCGCGGGCGGGATGGCCGCGGGCGCAGTGACGCGCTCCGTGGGAGGCGCCGACCGGGAGAATCGTTCGTTGAACCCCACCAGGAATCCGAGCGAGAAGAAGACTCCGCACACTGCTACGCCCGCCAGAAACAGGAGGATCAAGTGCTGCGCTGAAAGTCCTCTCTCCTCCTGATGTTCCCGCATACCCACTGCCACCATGGTCCTCCTTGCGCTCAAGACCCGGCCGAGAGTTCGGTCGACGCGGTTGTTCTAGTTCTTCTCTCCCCCGAGCGGTTTGGGCGGGTTTGCCATCTTGCCGAGCAGAGCCGTAAGCAACTCCACCGGAACCGGGAAGACCACCGTGGTGTTCTTTTCGGTCCCGATCTCCACTAACGTCTGGAGATATCGCAGGGTGATGGCGACGGGTTCCTTGGCAATGACCTCGGCGGCCTGAGCGAGTTTCGCGGACGCCTGGTATTCGGCGTCGGCGTGGATGATCTTCGCCCTCCGCTCGCGCTCGGCTTCGGCCTGCGCGGCGATGGCTCGCTGCATTTCCTGCGGCAAGTCCACCTGCCTCACTTCCACCTTCGTCACCTTGATGCCCCAGGGCTCGGTGTGTTCGTCCAGGATAGTTTGCAGCCGGTTGTTAAGCTTCTCGCGCTGGGAGAGTAGATCGTCCAGCTCCACTTCGCCCAAAACCGAGCGCAGGGTGGTTTGCGCCAACTGCTCGACGGCGTAACGGTAATTCTCAAGCTCCACGAACGCCTGCTGCGCGCTGATCACGCGGAAGTAAACAACGGCGTTGACCTTCAGTGAAACGTTGTCCCGTGTGATGATGTCTTGTGGGGGCATATCCCAAGCCACAACGCGGAGAGAAACTCTCACCAGCTTATCAATAGGCCAGAGGATGAAGATGAGCCCCGGCCCCTTGTCCGGTTTCTGGAGCCGTCCCAGGCGGAAGATCACCGCCCGCTCGTATTCGCGCAATATATTCAAACAAGCTGAAACCCATAGGAAGATAATAATCGCTACAACGGTGTAGGCCATAGTGTGCTCCTTTTCACAGTCCTGCGGCTGAGACTACCCAGGTCATGGTCCTTAAACTTTGCTGCTCTTCGGGGGGCGCCCTACCCCTCTTCCCCTTATTGCGGCGCAATGATCATCGGAAAGCCACCGTCCCACTCCCCCGATCGAGACTGGCAAGCCAGTTTATCGGGATTTCGGCACCGGCTCAACTACTAAGGTCAGACCCTCCATCTCCCGCACGCGAACGCGCGTGCCTTGGGAAATTCTTTCCGCCGCGCGCGCCTCCCACAATTCGCCGTGGATCCATATCTTCCCCCCCGGAGCCAGATCGGTTTGCGCCACGCCCAGCGCGCCGATCATGCCTTGCTCGCCCGTGACCACTTTGCGCAGCTTCGCGGCAACGGCAAAACGCACCAGGATGATGGTGATGAATCCCAACGGCAGTGCTACGCTCAGGGCCGTGGAAAGGTGTATGCGCGCCTCGGGCCACGGCGACTTGACCAGAATCAAAGCTCCCAGCACCATCGCCACAATCCCCCCCGCGGCCAGCACGCCGTGCGAAGTCAACTTGGCTTCGAGCGCGAACAACACGAGCGCGGTAAGGATCAGCAGAGCCCCCGCGTAATTGATCGGAAGGAGATTGAAGGCGTAGAGCGCCAGAACGAGCGAGATCGCGCCCACCACGCCGGGCGCCACCATGCCGGGATGCGTGAACTCAATGTACAGGCACGCCACCCCGAGTGCACCCAGGATGAAGGCGATGTTGGGATCCGCCACCCAGGCGAGAAAAGCCTCAAGTCTCGGCATGGGATAGGGCTCGACGACCGCATTGGCCAAGTGCAGCGTCGTGGTCGTGTCGTTGAAGCGTTGGATCGCTTTGCCGTCGCACTTCGCGAAAATCTCGCTGGGCGAGCTGGCGACGGCGTCAATCAGCTTGTCGTCGAGTGCTTCCTTATCTGTGAAGGAAGAACTCTTGCGGACCGCCTCTTCCGCCAACACCACATTGCGCCCGCGTTTCTGTGCAATGGACCGGATGTAAGCCGCCGCGTCGTTTTCAAGCTTCTCTTCCATCGTCTTGCCAACATCCGTTCCGCCCAAAACCACTGGATGGGCAGCTCCGGTGTTAGTGCCCGGAGCCATCACGGCCAGATCGCCGGACAACAGAATAAAGAAGCCCGCAGACGCCGCGCTGCCACCGCTGGGCGCGACATAGGTAATCACCGGAACGCGCGAGTCGAAGATCGCCTGGATGATCTCGCGCATGGAGGTCATCAGCCCGCCGGGCGTGTTCAATTCCAGCAGAACAGCGTCGGCGTTTTCCTCACTGGCATAACGGATGCCCCGCACCACGTAATCCGCGCTCACCTGGTGAATCATCATATCGAGACGAATGACCACCACCCGCGGTTGCGGGCGGGCAGCGCGCACGGAGTCCGGGGGTAATCCAGCGGCGAGAAGAACGGCGAACAAGAGTGCGGAACGCAGGATTTTGGAATTCAAGGCGTCTTCCTCGAAGTCGCGGCTCCGGCCGGGGTCTGTTGGATCAACTGTTCAGCTTCGTGGTTGCCGGGGTCGAGATCCAGAGCGGCCTGGCCCTGCATGCGAGCCAGTGCCGGCTGGTTCAGCGAAAGGTAAACGTGCGCCAGCGAAAGGTGTGCTTCCACGGTATTCTTCAATTTGAGTGAAGCCTCCAGTTCCGCGGCGGCTTCCTGGTGTTTCCCCTCGGTTTCGAGCACCTGGGCAAGCAACAGGTACCCCTGGGGATCAGCAGGGGTTAAGGAGACGACCTCCGAGAGCTCGCGCTCGGCTTCCGCATAGCGTCGTTCGGTGAAGAACTTCTTCCCGAGAGCAAGGTGCACGTCGCTGTGCTCCTGGGGAGAAGCGTTCGCCAGACGCTCCTCCAGCGCGTTATGCAGAGTCAGCTCCAGCAACCGGAAGGCGCGACCATTATAATTCTTCTTGAGCCGCGGCTGGGGGAGCATGTCTCCCGGCTGTTCGGCAGCCGGCCCGACCTCGTGTTCGGCCAACCAATCCAGCTCTCTCTGTTCCGCGGCATCGTCTCCAAGCTTCTCCAGAACCAGGGCTAGCAACGTGTGGACCTCGGAGTCGTCGTCATTCGCGCGGACGGCTTCCCGGAGAGATTCCGCCGCGGCTTGGTAGCGTTTCTCGTACCAGAGGGCCACCCCGCGGTTAAAGCAGAAATCTGCATCCGAGGGATCGCTTTGGTAAGCGCGCTCGAAATTCGCCAGGGCCTCGGAATATCGGCCACGGCGGGCCTCCAGGACACCCAGGTTGTTCGAGACTTCGTTTAAGGGGAGTTTCTTCCAAAGAGATTCGAACTCTCTTTCGGCGATCGCTTCGTGCCCCAGGAAAAACTCATCGACCGCGCGCAGAAACAACGATTCGTCGTAACTGGGATCGGACTCCTCAAGCCTGCGCAACCATTTGGCGGAGTTCGCGTAGTCCTTCTGCTCGAAAAATAACCGGCCTAGAGCAAACGCCGCCCGATGATCGGAGGGATCCAGGCGATCCGACTCCAGGAAGAAGTGGAGGCGGCTGGTGTCGTCGGTAGCCACCAGCCCGCGAATGTAGTTCTCGAAGGCATCGAGGCGGATATCGGGGAAGCGCCGCCGGAAGTCTTCCTCGTTGCCCACCGTGAAGCTGCGGTCGTGCATCGCCAGCAATCGCCACGCGAGTCGCGTCTGCAGGTCCACCAGGTCCGTCAGCCCTCCCGAAACTTCCAAGGATTGCGAGAGTTTCAGCAGGCGGACATCCAGAAGCTGTGAGCGCGCCGCCAAGCGATTGTCGGTAACGTTGAAATTACCGAGAATTGCCCAATCCACGCCGAGGGTTTCCGCCACCTTGAATTCGCTGGCCAGCGTCAGTGGCGTGTCGATGGGCATTCCGAGCTGCGTGCAGGCGGCATTGCGTTCGTCGCGGTCGAGGACGTAATTCTCAGGCTGCGCCAAGCGGGAAGAAAGAACTTCCGCGAAACTTTCCGAGATCCAGCTCAAATCGGAGCGGGGACTCTGATTTTCAAAGGGGAAAACCAGGATGCCTCGCACCGCAGACGAGCCGTGAAGCTGCCACGGGCTAAGCAGCAGAAGCAAAAGGGGTCCAGCCGCTTTTCGCATGAAACCTTAACCCGACCTGGTTATTATAGCACTGCCGGTATCAGGTCCGCCGTGCGCTCCTTTGCCCCAACCGCTCAATCCCTAATGGGCACAGGGGGACTCTTCATGAGTTCTAGATAAGCCGGGTGTTGGCGGATCTTATCAAAATCCGGATCCTCTTCAATCCGCTTCTGATCGCGGAAGCCATCTTCTAAAGCACGTTTGAGGTAGCGAACCGCTTCCTCCGCCTGTCCATTCAAGGCAAAAGCTTTGGCCATGTAGAAATAGAACTGGACATCCGCTCCCCGGGCCCGGATGACCACCCCGAGCAACGATTGCTGAGTCAGGACATTCGGGTCGAGGCCGAGGGCGACGCGATATTCATCCACTGCCTCCTTGTACTTCTTCAAGTGGTAATACGACGTGCCCAGGTTCAGATGGAAAGCTGCGTCGTTGCCTTTCGCCTCGATCGCCCGTTTGTAGTACTTCACCGACTTTCCAAACTTGTTTTCCATGAAGTACGTCGTGCCGATGTTGTTCCAGGCCTCGGCGAAGTCTTTTTTCAAGTGAGTCGCTTTGCTATAGGCCTGCCGGGCGCCGTGATATTTCATCTGCTGCTGGTAAGTGATTCCCAGCTTATTCCATAGCCCGGCATTCTTGAAATTCAACTGTTTCAAAGCCCGCTGGTAGTAGTCAGCCGCCTCGCCGTAGTTCTTCCTTGCCATAAAGATGTCCGCCCGCTCTTCCATGCTGAGGACCTTGGAAGGTGTGGCAGGGGTCTGCGGTGAAACCGCCGCAGGGGCGACCTGTTCCTGACCGGGGCCCGTGGCAGCCACCTGCGCCGCCCCCAGCCAGGCGGCGGACACGATCATGATGATTGCAGCAAGCAAAGCGGCTGCTAGTGTTCTGGGTTTCATTTCAGTAGACCTCGCTCATGCAAGAGAATCCTTGTGGGTCCAGAGGTCAGGGAGTTGAATCCTCACCCTTCAGGCTGCGTTTTCTTTTGAGCATCCGGAGGAGTGGCGGGCTTGGAGTTCTTGCCCTTGAAAATCGCGAAGAATCTCTTCAGCACGCCGCCTTTCTTTGCGCCGGGCCGCTGGGGCTCGTCGGGGTTCGCAGCGGGCGGAGTGGAATTGTCGTTCGCCACCGGAGCGGTCGTCGCACCTGTGGGCAAGGTTGCAGCACTCCCCCCGTGGAACAGTCTGCTGAGAATTCCCCCGCTCCCCTGCCGGGGCAGCTGTTCCTGCGGTTCGGTCCCCTCAATAAAGTACTCGTTCCGGACCACCACCGAACCACCCCCTGAAAGGTTGGCGGTCATCTGGACGGGAGTCGCAACGATGCCGGGTGGAGCTTCGAAGGGTTTGACGTCGCGGTACGCGCCCCCTCGAGTGGCAAGTTTCATGAACTCAGTCCAGATGGGCAGGGCCGAGCTCGATCCGGAGAGCTTCAGTTCGCGATCGTCGTCATACCCCACCCAGGCAACTGCCAGAAGGTTCGAGGTGAAACCGGCGAACCAACCGTCATGCGAGGTCCCGGTCTTCCCGGCGGCAGGCAGCGTAAACCCACGCCCCCGGACACCCGCCGCCGTGCCGTTGTTTACGACGCTCTCCAGCAGGGTCACCATCAGATAGGCCACGCGCGGATCCAGCACCTGACGGCTGACTTCCGGACTTCGCCACAGGGCGTGCCCCGAAACATCATTCACGGCCAGAATGAACCGCGGTTCCACGTATTGCCCGCCATTGGAAAAGATGGTGTAAGCACCGGCGATTTCAAGAGGTGTGGCCACATACGCTCCCAGGGCGATGGCGGGCGTGGCCAGCAGGTCGGTGTTGATCCCCGCGGCCACCGCCAGGCTTCTCACTTTGCCGTATCCGACCATCTCCGCCAAGCGCACGGTGGCCACGTTCAGCGAATACATCAACGCTTCCCGCAGGCTCACCAGCCCGTGGTACTCCTGTTTGTAGTTCTCCGGCTCGTAAGCCTGGCCGGCGAATTGGAAGGTGGTGGGCTCGTCGTTGAGAACGGTCGCCGACGTAATGAGCGGCTGGGAACCATCCACGCCGGAACTGAGCGCAGCGGCATAAACAAACGGCTTGAAGGATGACCCCGGCTGGCGTTTAGCCAGCACATGGTTGAGCTGGCTGCGGCCGTAATCGCGTCCCCCCACCAGCGCCTTCAGCCAACCCGTGTGCGGATCGAGCACAACCAGCGCCACCTGCGGTTGCAGGGGTTCCGGTGCCGGGGCATCCTTGGCCCGCTTCGCCTTCTTCAACTGCTGATCAACTTCGGTAATACCCGCGCGGATTCCCTCCGAAGCGGCCTGTTGCACATCCAGGTCGAGCGTGGTGTAAATCCGGTAACTCTGGGAAAGCAGGTCGCGTTCGGTGAATTGCGAAAGCAACTGATCCTTCACCATGTCGACGAAGTAGGGAGCCTGGGTGCCCTCCACGTTGCGCATCACCACGCCCAGGGGAGCCGCGCAGGCCTTTTCCGTGTCGGTGGGCGAAAGCATGCCCAGTTCCAGCATCCTCCGCAGCACCAAGCTGCGACGCTCCAGTGCCCGCGCGGGATACTTGTAAGGCGAATAGATGTTCGGCCCGCGAATCAGCCCCGCCAACAAGGCGGCCTCCGCAGGGCTCAGGCTGCTGACATCCTTGTTGAAGTAAGCGCCTGCCGCCTCGCCGAATCCGTAAATGGAAAAGCTCCCGCGCTGGCCCAGGTAAATCTGGTTCGCGTACATTTCAAAGATCTGTTCCTTCGTCAGGCGCTGCTCCAGCAGGAGCGCCAGGAAAACCTCTCTGATCTTGCGGTCGAACTTGCGCTGCGGCGTGAGTCCGAAGATGTTCCGCGCCAGTTGCATGGTGAGAGTGCTGCCGCCTTGCACGATTTCTTCTGCCCGGACGTCCGCAAGCCCGGAAGCGATAATGCGGTAAAAGTTCACCCCGTGGTGAGAGAAAAACCGGTGATCTTCCGCCGCCAGGACGGCATCAATCACGCATTTAGGAAGGTCCTGGTAGCGCACCAGCCGGCGCTTGGAGCGGGAATTGTCGAACAGCGTGGTAATGACTGCCGGTTCGAGCTGATAGCTCTCCAGCGGACCGGTTGCGGAAAGCACGGTGATAGAAGCAATGCGCCCGTCGCGGAACTCCAGCGCCACCGGGCCCTCCTTGATGACATCGCCCTGAAAGAAGGACGCCGGCCCTGGCCGGATCTCCAGACGATTTCCCACCCGCCGGTAGGTGCCAACTTGCGAGCCGCCCTCGTATTCGGCGTAAAGCGCCTTGCGAAGGCGCGCGGCGACGTCCCCCGGAGCCACCGCCTCGCCCACGAACACGGGCGTGGGTGCGGCAAACACCAAGGAGGCGTTGTTGAAGATGTCACCGCTCAGCCGGGCGTCGATAACTCGCGAGAAACGCACGTAAAAGTAGACGAAGGTTCCCACCGCCACGCCCAACACCAGGAGCACGGCACCCAGCAGAACCTTCTTCCACTTCCGCCTTGACGATTTCCTCGCCGCCCCGGGTTTCAGGTGGGCCCGTGGACCGGAAGAACCTTGCGATGCCGAAGATGAAAAGGCGGGCACGTTTTATATCGACCGATTTTCAGATGAGGGAGTAAAGTGCAGGCGCAGGGTGTAGACCTTCAGATCGACGGGAACAATGTAATCGATGTGGACGCTGACGCGGCTCCCGCTTGCCTCCACATTCACCTGTTCCGCAGCTAGGGGCAGGCCCAATTCCTGGGCCTTCCCCAGGATATTGTTTCGGATCGCGTCCGCCGGGACCCGCTGCGTCAACCAGAAAGGGGTTTGGTTCTGAATGTAGTCCTGGAGCTGGTAATTGTCCACGTAAACGGGAATGATCTTGAAACAGGAAAAGATCACCGCCGCAAGAAAGGCGAGAGCAAAGATGGCTTTGGCGCTTCCCTTGCCTGACTCAAGGCGTCGCATCGCTTCCCCTGGGGAGGAAACCTCCCACCTCAGCTAACGCAGGTGTCTTTCGAGCAGAGCCGGTACAACCGCCTCCAGCTTAACATCCTGAATTTGCTTTGTCGAGCGCTGGAAGATCTCCGCCAGCCCTTGCACGAACTTGCGTTTGCCGAGCGTCACGCGATAAGGCACACCGACCAAATCAGCGTCTTTGAACTTCACGCCTGGCCTTTCGTCGCGGTCGTCAAACAGCACGTCGATGGAGCGCGCACGCATCTCCGCATAGAGTTGTTCCGCGGCGGAGCGAAGCCCCGCGTCATCCATATTGGCAGCCGTCAGGATGACCTCGAACGGAGCGATGGGCAGCGGTAGGAACATGCCATCCGCGTCGTGGTTCTGTTCCACCGCGGCGCTCAGGATGCGTTCCACGCCGATGCCATAAGAGCCCATCACCAACGGAACCTCTCGGCCGCTTTCGTCGAGCACCCTGGCGTGCATCACCTCGGAATAGCGGCGCCCCAGCTTGAAGATGTGACCCAACTCCACGGCAATGCTGACCCGCAGCGGTTTGCCGCACTTCAAGCAGAGATCACCGGAGGAAATCACCCGCAAGTCGTGGTACTCAGCGGTGAAATCGCGACCGGGCGTTACGTTGCGCAGGTGGGTGTCGTCGCGGTTCGCGCCGGTGATCAGGCTCTTGCGGCCCTCCAGCGCGTGGTCGGCAAGAATTCTGACACCCCGTACGCCCACGGGGCCGAGCGAGCCCAGGTGCGCACCGTGCACCACCAGGGCTTCTTCCGGCGTGGCCGCACGGAAAACGTCGGTGCCGAGGGTCGCTGCCAGCTTGGTCTCGCTCAGCGTGTGATCTCCGCGCAGCAGGATCACGACCGGCTTGCTCTCCGCGACGAAGACCAACGTTTTGATCATGCGGTCGGCACTCTGGCCGGTGAATCTTACCAGGTCCTCAATCGTCTTCTGTCCCGGTGTGGGGAAGGGTTCCGGCGCGGCATCGCCGGGCGGGTCGGCGACCGCCGGCGCTTTCCCTTCCGCTTTCTCCAGGTTCGCAGCGTAGCCGCAATCGCACAGCGCGACGGAATCTTCGCCGGCGTCCGTGGGCGCGGTGAATTCGTGCGACTGGGTCCCGCCCATCGTCCCGGAATACGCCTCCACAATCACGTACTTCAGCCCGCAGCGGTCGAAGATTCGACTGTATGCCTGATAGTGCTTGCGATAGCTCACGTCCAACCCCGCATCGTCGAGGTCGAAAGAATACGAATCCTTCATCCAGAATTGGCGCAGGCGCAGCAGGCCCGACTTCGGGCGGGGTTCGTCGCGGAATTTCTCCTGAATCTGGTACCAGATCTGGGGAAGCTGCTTGTACGAGCGAAGTTCTCCGCGCGCGATGTTGGTCATCTCCTCTTCGTGGGTCACGCCCAGGACCATCTCGTGGTCGTTCCGGTCCTTGAACTTGAAAATGGTCGGGCCGTAGGCGTCGTACCGCCCGGACTCTTTCCAGAGTTCGGCAGGGTTCAGCGCGGGCAGGTAGAATTCCTGCGCCCCGATGGCGTTCATCTCCTCGCGGATGATCTGCATGATCTTCAGCATCGATCTCTGCGCCAGAAACAAGTGGGCATAAACGCCCGCCGCGACCTGGCGAATGTAACCCGCCCGCAGGAGCAGGCGGTGGCTGGGGACTTCGGCTTCAGCGGGATCTTCCCGCAGCGTGGGGATGAAGATTTGACTCCAACGCATGAGTTCAACCTTTCGTTTCTAGCCGTCAACCCTCAGCTTTCAGCGATCAGCTTGTATGTCGGTTCTCATGCTGATGGCTGAATGCCGATTGCTGACAGCTTTGATTGAGTAGCCGTCATTGTTGAAGATGCAGCCACAGATTGTCAAGGAATGCGAGGTCCCAGTAGTGGGTCAGTTTCCGAGTACGCCGTGAAGATTACTAAACCCTTGGCGACTAGCGAGGAGTAATCCGCGAAAGGGTCGACCAACTTCCGAGTCGCCGACCACACGGACGGAATCGCCAGCATCGACCGGCGCTTTGATTGAACGGTCAGCCTTCCCTCGGGAACGTCGGGGCGCCACGCGCGTAATTGCCTTGGTGGCGCTACGCTGCGAAGGAGCAGTCGCCTTTCGAATTGTTCCTGGGCTGCTTATAATACGGAACGAAGGAGAGCTCTCGTGTACGCGCAACGTGCATCCGTAATTGCATTCTTTGTGGTCGCCGTTTGGAGTAGGGCGACTCTTGCGGGCGAGCCCGAACTCAAGCTGGGGCAGATTCTCGAGGGCAGTCTGAGCCCCGGCCAAGCGCAGTCGTTTGTGGTTTCGCTCGCCGACGGCGATTTTGCCCAGATCGGCGTGAACCCTCGCGGGCAGACACTCATTGTCAAAACCTACGATCCCTCCGGCAAGCCCTTTCGCGGCGCCTATCTGGGGCCAGAGGAGGACAAGCTCAACTTGGTCGCCGAAGCTCCGGGCAGCTATCGCGTGGAGGTTGCCGCTGCGGACAAGCGCGCGACGGTGACTTACACCATCGCGCTCGATAAAGTGGTTACGCTCGAGGCCCGGCTCGCGCCACCCAAGCCCGTAGTAGAGAGCAAGCGGATTCGAGCCTTGCGGGCCGCGGTCGAGCGCGGAGACCGGGAGAGCGTCAACTCGTTTTGGGAAGAGGTCAAGAAGGCAGGCGCGCCGCTAATCGAGCCGATTGCCGGCGATCGCGAGAACATGGCTGTCACTTTCCTTTGGAAGGGCAAGCCCGATACGCACAACGTCATGGTGCTCTGGCTTCCATACGCCGGCGCCGCACCCGAAGAGTTCCTGATGGAGCGTCTGGGCGAGACCGACGTCTGGTACAAAACGGTCAAGGTGCACCGGAAGATGCGGCTCGCGTATACCCTGGCTCCCAACGCCGCACGGCTGCATCCACTGTCGCTCGGTATCGACGCCGACGCGATCACCATGATCGCGGCAGCGGCCCGGCCGGATCCGCTGAACCCCAAGCGCTGGCGCTACAACCCGCAGAGCGTGGATGCGCCGGAATATCGCGGGAGCTCGGTCCTTGAGATGCCCGGCGCCCCGCCGCAGCCGTGGAGCGCCTATCGGCCCGGCGTTCCCGCGGGACGAGTGGAGAGGCATCCATTCAAGAGCGCGGCACTGAACAACGAACGGGAGATTGCCGTCTATCTGCCACCCCGGTATTCGCCGCAAGCCGAGCCCTATCCACTGCTCGTCGTATTCGACGAAGACGCCTATCTTGGCGAAGCGGGGGAGATGGCTCTCGTTCCCACGCCCACGATCCTCGACAACTTGATCTCGGAAGCGCGAATTCCGCCCGTGGTCGCGCTGTTGGTTGGTAACGCACCGGGCGCGCGCAACCACGAGCTACCCTGCAATCCGGAGTTCAGCCGGGCCTTGGTCACCGAAGTGCTGCCGTGGGCGCATCGCCTGTACAACTTCACGAGCGATCCTCGCCAGACGGTTGTGGCCGGGTCGAGCTATGGCGGCCTCGCCGCCGCTTGCGCCGGTCTGTGGCATCCGGAGACATTTGGAAATGTCCTCGCGCAATCCGGCTCCTTCCATTGGACGCCGCCGCCGGGCAGCGGTCTCACAGATTCCAGCTCGGAACCCAACTGGGTCGCGCGCCAGTTCATCTCCAGCCCCAAAAAGCCGCTGCGCTTTTACCTGGATGCCGGCAGCGCGGAATTCAACGCTACGGGAGGGGCTGACGCCATCTTGATATGCACTCGCACGTTACGCGACGTGCTGCGCGCCAAGGGCTACGAGGTCCACTTTCAGGAGTTTGCCGGCGGACACGACTACCTGAACTGGCGTGGCACACTCGCCGATGGCCTGATGGCGCTGATGGGTAGCCCTGCATCCGAGACGCCGCGAGAACACGCGCCGGCGCAATGACTCAACAGCGCCGGGACCATCGAGGAATGAAACCAAAGTAAGCTCGCCTGCACCGATTTGCCGGTCTAACCGATCGGACGGCTTCTTCGGAGCTCCTCCCCAATTACGATCCACTCTTCCCTTATCGATTTATGGAAAAGTGGCCGACCATCCAATCAGAATCTGCGGACTTGCCAGAACTGGCTTTTGGGGGTTGCGTCCCATTGGCATTCACAAAAGCTAGACTACGTCGATGACAATTAGCGTGATGTCGTCCTGCTGGGCCAGCGAGGCATGTTGCCAAAGGCGTACCTCGGAGAGCACTTGATCCGATAACTCCGAAGGGGAGCGCGACTGATGGTTACGAACGACTTCTTCCAGCTTGCAGTCGCCAAACGAATCGCCGCTGGCGCTCTCGGGTTCAATCACGCCGTCCGTGTAAAGCAGGAAGCGGTCGCCCGAGCAAATGGGTAGGTCACGAACGGGATAGTCGGGATCCGGGATGACTCCAAACAACAGGCCGTTGCTTTCGATACGTTCCAACTTTCCTTCCCGCCAGCGGAGAAGCGGCGGATGCCCGGCGGCTGAATACCATGCCTTGCGCTTTTCGGTATCAAGCCACAAATAGGCCGCCGAGACGAACTGATCATGGATTTGCCTGAAAAGGATGCGGTTTAACCCGCGCAACACTTCACGCGGGTCGTGCGCACAGGGCACGACGGATTGCATCGCCACCTTGATCATCGAAGCGATCAGCGCGGCTGGCACGCCGTGTCCGGTGACGTCCGCCACCAGAAAGCCAACCCGCCTCTGGTCCATGTGAACGAACTCGTAGAAATCGCCAGCGACGGCGGTCATCGGCCGATAGGCGACCGCAATCCGTACGTCCTGCACCTCGGGGATGGTGGTGGGAAGGATCGAGAACTGCAACTGCCGGGCAAGTTCGAGTTCGTTTTCAATCGACAACAAGCGGCGCTCGGTAACGGAGGAGATTTGCACAGCCACGTAGCCAAACGAAAGCAGGAAGGCGGCAAATGCCAGATGATCCAGGAGCGGCGGCGGGGGCGGATAATCCAGGCGACGTGCCAGGTGGACCCAAAGAGCCTCAATGGCGAATACCAGCGTGCCGGTGGCTAGAACCCCGCGATTGAGGAGAACCACATATCTGTCGGACAACTTCTTCACGCCGACGACGGTTATGACGATGAGAAGGAAGCAAACCACGACGAGATGGTTGTAAGGCAAGAACTTGTCCTCGGAGCCGCCGTACACGAACCAGCCAATGCCGGCTACAGCGATGGCCGTCCCAACAACGAGGACAATCTTAATAAGAAGCCGAAGTCTACCTCGGCTTAATTCCAAGAAGGCCAACGAGGCAACGACTACGATTAGGTACGCGCCCCCCGTGTTCACGTAGGGAACGCTTATCTGCATCGATTGCGGCAGAGCCGCAACGACGGCCGGCGATCGGGTCAGTACTGAGGCGCCGTACATCGCGCTCCAGGTTCCGAGCCAGATAAAGAGCCGCGCTCCGCTGCGCCGACGGATGCCAGCGATGGAGCAAGCTGCCAATCCGATGAACAGCAAAACTGCCCCTGATATGATGTGCTCGAGCTGGTCGCGGAGCATTGGCAGGACTTGATCTTCCAACCGCCACCTCCCAAACCTCGCCAAGATATCACAGTCGATGGGGATGTTTATGCGAGTAGTTTGCTTCCGGATGTCCCGGTATTCTCCGACAAAGACCGGCGATTCCGGGCGGATCACGCGCTACTCGGAAGTTGTCCCACAGGGGCTCGCGGCGACAATCCCCCGCGGAACCGAAGGTGATCGGTCCCGCCTGACGCCATAGGGTAGAGCGAAGTCGCTCAACTCCTGTATCGTCGCGCACTCGGAAACCGACCCGCTACCGAGGTCCAAGTTCTGGACCGCTGTGTTTCCTCCCGCGGTGGTGCGCGCCCGCCGGCCCAGGGAGGTTGTATCTGTGTCCAATTCTGGGGGCGCACGCGGCCAGGCTTCCTTTTGACCCTGGTCTTGCATCTAAGCACTAGAGAGGGCTTAGGGGCTGTGACGACCAATATTGCAATTCATCTATTCCTACCTCATTCGAAACACGACAGAATCCGCACGTCTTCACCGGACTGCGTTTAATAGCACTTATAGACTGTAACTGGACTGCATCATCTTTCGTATAAGCAGGTGTGCAAGGGTTTCGGAAGATGACGAGAGCGATGACTCGGGAAAGGACGGTTGTGCGGGGCTTCAAACAACAGGCCAATGTCAAGCCTAAGACTCAGGGCAAATCATGTGGGAGGATGACCATGCGAAACAAACTATCACTGCTGCCTCTATTGCTGGTCCTGGCGACGGGAGTGTGCTGGGCCGGAGAGCCCACCACCGACGCTCAGACCACGGCGGGTATTCAATCCCGCATCTACCACGCGCAGGTCTACAAGCACGGCGACGTCCAGGTGACGTATGCGAACGGCATCGCGACGCTCACGGGAACGGTGGACAACCTGGGAAGCAAACTCGACGCGGAGAAAGCAGCGCGCAAAGCCCCCGGCGTGTCCTCCGTTGTGGACAACATTCAGGTGCGAGCGGATGACGTAACCGAAGGGCAGATACTCGAAAAGGCTCGCCACGAGATCGTGATCTATTACGCCTATGGGATTTTCGACAACGTGAACCTGCAAGCCCAAGGCGACACGCTTGTGGTCAGCGGCCAGGTCACTCAACCCTTCAAGAAGACGGATATCGGGAACATCCTGACTCGTGTGAAGGGAGTTGCGGCGGTTCAGAACAACCTTGAAGTCCTGCCCACCTCGACGTTCGACGACCGCCTGCGCTTTGCGGTGGCGCGCGCCATTTACGGCGATCCGTTCTTCATTCACTACGCCGACCAGGCGCTGCCCCCGATCCACATCATCGTGAAGAACGGGAAAGTAACCCTGGAAGGCGCTGTGGCTTCGGCGCTCGACCGCGCCAAGGCCTACTTGGCTGCCAGCGGTGCGGGGCTCTCCTTCTCAGTGGTGAATAACCTTCGAGTGGTTAAGTCCTGACGGGTTGCTGGGACTTTCCCCCTGCCTGCGCTGCGCCAGTTCAGCGCAGGCCTTTTTTTTGACCGCGGTGTCGCGTCATGCAATGGCGAAGCACGGCATGGAAGGGGAGTCGAGCGGAGAAGATTGCGCCGCCTGCGCTCCTCCGCTAGAATGCCAGTGCGGGTTCTTCGCCGCTCAGTCCAACGATTCCGTCGGGAGCATGCCGTTGCCGGGAAAAATCCAAATTGCTTTGGGGTCCGACCACGCCGGCTTCCGACTGAAAGAGAAAGTCCGCGAGTATCTGGCGCGCCGGGGCGCCGAAGTCCGGGACTTGGGGACCGAGTCGCCGGAGGCGGTGGATTATCCCGATTACGCCGAAAGGGTCGCCCGGCAAGTCGCGAACGGCCAGGTTGATTGCGGCATCCTGGTTTGCGGAACGGGCGTGGGAATGATGCTGGCGGCGAACAAGGTCCCGGGGATCCGCGCCATTCCCTGCACCGATACGATTTCCGCCTATTTCGCTCGCGCCCATAATGACGGCAACATCCTCACGCTGGGCAGCCGGCTCCTGGATGAAGCCACCATGGAGAAAATTGTCGACACCTGGCTTGCCACTCCTTTCGAGGGTGGGCGGCACGAACGGCGGATCAAGAAGATCGACGCCATCGACGAACACTTTCATGCGGAGAAAAGCTCATGAATGCTCCTTCACGCTCTCACCTGCGCCCGCTCCACGAGGTGGACCCGGAAATCGCGCGCGCCATTGACCAGGAAGTAGACCGCCAAGCCCGTACCCTGGAGTTGATCGCCTCCGAGAATTTCGTGAGCGAGGCAGTGCTGGAAGCCCTGGGATCGGTGATGACCAACAAATACGCCGAGGGCTTGCCCGGCAAGCGTTACTACGGCGGATGCGAGTTCGTGGACGTGGCCGAAACTCTGGCCATCGAGCGCGCCAAGAAACTCTTCGGCGCGGAACACGCCAACGTCCAGGCGCACTCCGGCAGCCAGGCGAACCAGGCCATCTACATGACCGTGCTGAAACCGGGCGACACGCTGCTGGGCATGAGCCTGGCGCACGGCGGCCACCTGACCCACGGCCACCCGCTCAACTTCTCCGGCAAGCTGTACAAGATTGTTTCCTACGGCGTGCGCAAGGACACGGAGACGATCGACTACGACGAGCTCGAACGCCTGGCGATGGAGCACCACCCGAAGCTCATCCTGGCGGGAGCAAGCGCTTACCCACGCATCCTGGATTTCGAGCGCTTCGGCGCCATCGCCCGCCAGTGCGGCGCGGTGCTGATGGTGGACATGGCGCATATTGCCGGTCTGGTGGCTGCGGGCCTGCATCCCAGCCCCTTCCCGCACGCCGACTTCGTCACCACGACGACGCACAAAACCCTGCGCGGCCCGCGCGGCGGCGCAGTCTTCTCGAAAGCCCAATACGCCAAAGAGCTCGACAGGATTGTGTTCCCCGGCATCCAGGGCGGACCGCTCATGCATGTGATCGCCGCCAAGGCCGTCTGCTTCCAGGAAGCGTTGCAGCCGGAGTTTCGTGAGTACCAGAAGCAAATCGTCGCCAACGCCAAGGCGGTGGCGGAAACGCTCGCGGCGGAAGGCTTCCGCATCGTCTCCGGCGGAACCGACACGCACCTGATGCTCGTCGATGTCTTCTCCAAGCAAGTCACCGGCAGGCAGGCTCAGGACACCCTGGAGCGCGCCGGCATCACGGTGAACAAGAACGCCATCCCCTTCGACACCAACCCGCCGGCCGTGGCCAGCGGCATTCGCGTGGGGACCCCGGCCGTCACGACGCGCGGAATGAAAGAACCCGAGATGCGGCAGATCGCTCACTGGATCGCCGAAGTCCTGAATCACCTTGCAGACGAATCCATCGTGAAGCGCGTGCGCAGCCAAGTCGAATTACTGACGGAGAAATTCCCGCTCTACGAGAACCGTAGAGTGGCGGTTGGCACGAAGTCTTGAGGGGAAGGCGAAACGCGCCAAGTCGTGATTCGCCCCGGCGAGGACGGCTATTGGGTCGCATAGTGCCCCAGCCTGTCGGGATGCGTTAGCCAGGGGAAAAGCCGGCAAGAAGCTGCTGAGAATGTCAAGGAAGCCATTCAGGGTTATATCGCGGCCCTCAAGCAGACTGGCCTCCCCGTCGCGGGAGCCGGTTGCCACGGTCAATCACTTCTTGATTGAACGTGATCTTTTCCCATCGACAAGAACCCACGGTCAGGAAGGGTCGCCGCGGCGACACGCTGGCTACCCGTTGACCGTTTCCCTGCCCAGTTCCCTGCAACCTGTCACCTGTCGCCTGCTATTCGTACCTCAGCGCCACCATGGGGTCAACCTTCGTCGCGCGGCGGGCAGGGATGTAACTCGCCGACAGCGCAACGGCGGTCAGAATCAGCGACACGGCGATAAACGTCAGGGGATCTGCCGGCTTGACGCCGTAGAGCAAGCCGGACACAAAGCGCCTGAGAGAGAGCGCGCCGGCTACCCCCACAACCACGCCAATCAATGTCAGTTTGAATCCCTGACCGACGACGAGATTCAAGATGTCAGTTCGGTCGGCACCGAGCGCCATGCGGATGCCAATCTCATGGTGCCTCTGCGAGACGGAATAGCTAATGACCCCGTAGATGCCAACCCCAGCCAGAGCAACGGCAAGGGCCGCGAAGATGCCGAGCAGCAACGTGTAAAACCGCCGCGCCGCGGCGTAGCCAGCGATGCGCTCTTCCATCATGCGCACGTCCTCGACCGGCTGGTCCTTGTCGATGCTCCAGATCTGCTGGCGAACGGCCGGCACCAGGCGAGTTGGGTCACCCGAGGTGCGCAGCACCAGGAACATCTCTCCGCTCACATTCTGTGCCTGCGGCCGGTACGTTTCAGGCCCCGCCGGTAAATCGAGCCCGAGGTGCCTTGCAGCTGCGACGACCCCCACGATGGTCCACCAATTGTCCGGCGGCCCAATATGTTTGCCAATCGGGTTCTCGTTGGGCCAGATCTGACGAGCCAGCGTCTCGTTGATGATCGCCACCGGTGCCATCGCGTTATTATCCTGCTCGGCAAAAAAGCGCCCTGCGCGCAAAGGTATGCCCATGGTCTTGAAGTACTCCGAAGTCGCCACGCGTTCATGGGTCGCAAACGTCTCCTGCACTCTTCCTTCAACACTCATGTCTGTTCCCCATTGCACGCCGCTAAATGGGAGAGCGTCGATCAATGCTGCGGACCGGACACCCGGCAACGCTTTGACACGCTCGAGCATCTGATCGAAAAACGCGCCAGCGCGCACGGTGTCGAAGTGTGCGAAGTCGCCGTATCTGTAGGCCGGCAGGGTGATGCGCATCGTTAGTAGGTTCTGAGGCTCGAAGCCCAGATTCACCGTGTACAGGTGCGCCAACGTGTTAACCATCAGGCCCGCGCCGGCCAGCAAAACCAGCGCCAGAGCCAACTCGGATACAACGAGCGCACCCCCCAGGCGCTGGGCTGAACCCGAAGCGCCCGAGGCCGCCGGTGTTTGTTTCAAAGCTTCGTTTACGTCGGTTCTCGAAGCCCGCAGCGCGGGGAACAGTGCGGAGACTGCCCCGGCGACGAGTGAGCAGCCGAGTGCAAACAGCAGCACCCGCCAATCGGGATGTACGCCCTGGAGTTGGGGGACCGCGGCTGAACCAAGCGCTACGAGCGTCCGAACCGCCCAAATCGCGATCACCAGCCCCGCGGCGCCTCCCGGAACCGCCAGCAAAACTGTTTCCACTATCACCTGGCAGAGCAGCCGGAACCGCCCGGCACCCAGCGCGGCGCGCATGGCCATTTCCCGGGTGCGAAGCACTCCCCGCGCCAGCAGCATGTTGGCCAGGTTGGAGCAGGCGATCAGGACGACGAAGCCAGTGGCGCCGAAAAGCAGTAGCAGCCGAGCCCGGGTGTCACCCAGCAGTTGCTGGCGCAGCGGAATCACGGCGGCGGTCATGTTTTTCTGTTCACTGGGAAATCTGTCCTCACGCACCGCGGCCAGCGTTTTGAGTACCGTTTCAGCGCGCTCAAGGGAGACACCGGCCTTCAATCGCGCTATCACCTCCATGTTCAGTGCACTACGCGATTGCTTTTTTGGATCGATCTCAAGTGCGTACGGGATCCACAATTGCTCGCCGCGCGGAAATTCAAAACCGGGTGGCATGACGCCAACCACGGTATAGGTTCTGCCACTAAGGGCTGCGGATTTCCCGACGATGCCCGGATCGGAACTGAAACGCCGCCGCCAGACCCCGTATCCCAGAAGCACCTTGTCATTTTCCCCGGGCCTATCTTCACCGGGCAGAAACGACCGCCCAACTATCGGCTGGACGCCGAGCAGGGTAAAGAGATTGGCGGTCACCCTGCCGCCAAAAACCTCCTCAGGTTCACTTGCGCCGGTAAAGACGAACCGCGAGGGGAACCAGTAATACGCACCAACTTCGTCAAAAACGTCGGTCCTGGCCCGCCAGTCGAGCAAGCCCGGCACGGAGGTTGAGAGCAGGCCGTGCAGGTTGGGCTGAAGAATATCGACCTGGAACGTTTTATCCTTTTCAAAAAGCATCACCAGCCGGTCTGGGTCTTTGTAAGGCAGCGGCCGAAGCAGCACCGAGTTGACGACGCTGAAAAGAGCGGTGCTTGCCCCAATGCCGAGCGCGAGCGTGAGAACGGCAACCGCCGTGAAGCCGGGATTCTTGGCGAGCATGCGCAGGCCGTAACGAAGGTCTTGAAAGAAGTTCTCGATATTGTTCACCCGGCGCATGTTGCGACACTCCTCTTTGATCTGTTCGACCCCACCTATTTCGCGCAGGGCTGCGTAACGGGCTTCCTCCGGGCTCAGTCCTTTTCCAACCTTCTCCTCAATCAGCTTTTCCAGGTGGAACCGGAGTTCCTCGGTCAACTCCTGCTCGACATGGCTCTTACGGAACAGCGACCGCAGTCGAAGCAGCAACCTTTAAACCAGCGCATAGTCTCAGCCCTCAGCTATCAGCGTTCAGCTTTCAGCACTCACCTGCCAACCTTCAGCCCACAGCACCCAGCAAGAAAACCGGCCACGCCGATCTACCTGAATGCTGACCGTTGTCAGCTTTTTTGACGCACAGGCTTTTGCTGGCCGCTGACTGCTGATCGCTGACCGCTTCATTTAGGATGTCTCCAGCACAAGACCAATGGCCGTGGAGAGCCTCTGCCAGTTGTCCTCCTCATGCTCCAAGTATTTGCGCCCCGCCAGTGTGAGGGCATAGAACTTCGCCCGGCGGTTGCTGTCCGACTCGCCCCACTTCGCCCTGATCCATCCGCTTTGCTCCAGGCGATGGAGAGCGGGATACAGCGCTCCTTGATTCACCTGGAGCACTTCCTTGGACACCTGCCGGATTCGCTGGGCGATGCCCCAGCCGTGCATCGGCTCAAGCGCCAGGGTCTTGAGGATCAGGAGGTCCAACGTGCCTTGAACCAAATCGGTTGGTTTGCTCATCGTCACTCCCCTCAGTTATCGACAACCGGTTTTACCCTACACCCTCTCCTGTCAGTAATCAACAGGAAAATTGCAGTCGGTTTTACCCTACACCCTCTCCTGTCAGTAATCAACAGGAAAATTGCAGTACCCCGGGTGGCTAAACAGCAGATCCCTTCTCCTGCCCGGTGGGACAAGCTTGACATCTATGCGGGGTTTTTCGTCAAACTGTTGAACCTGGTCAGGATACCGGCCGGTTAAGCCGACTGTAGTTTCTTCCCAGTTTTTCCGGTCGGCCAGGAAAAAACCTAAGAAATGACTCATTCTCAGCCGATAGACATATACGGAGGTTCTTGTTTCAAAGGACCAGCTAAGAGTGGCTTGGTCATCAACAAGGGAACTTCGCCGGCAAGGGGGGTTGCGACCGATCGTGAGCCTCACCGAGGGGAGTTTCAGAAGGAGCAGTCACGGCATGAGACCCGTGGACATTCTAATGGTCGAGGACAGTTCGGTCGTCAGCCTTCCGCCTCCGTCAGTCAAGCATGTTCGGCAGAAATCCATGCGCACAAGCCCAGGTGGCAAGGAATCACCTCCACCCGGCGGCGCATAGCCGAGGGTATCAGGATGAACGATTTTCCGGAAAAATGTCTCCCTAGCAGTCCCACCCTCGGGTCTGGGTCCTTCCCCCATCCAACCCTGGGAGAATCCCGCGTGCCTCGGCAGCCCGCTATCCTGCTAGTCGAGGACAGTCCTTCGGATGCGCTTCTGGTCCGTGAAGCTCTCCGACAGTGCCTCGCTTCCGGAGGAACCCTGGTCGAAGCAGCCAGAGTGAGTTCCGCCCTTCTCAAACTGGCGGAAGAGCGCTTCGACCTGATTCTCTTGGATCTCACGCTTCCCGACTCCCAGGGAATCGAAACCTTACGGACCGTTCGTGAGCACGCCCCGGACGTACCCATCGTGATCCTCACGGGTCTGGCAGACGACGTTCTAGGGGCGCAAGCCGTTCAGGGTGGCGCGCAGGACTATCTCGTCAAGTCTGAAATCAATTGTTCCTTGCTCGTGCGCTCGATGCGCCTTGCCATCGAGCGCCACCGGCTAAAGACCCGGCTCGAAACTACGTCGCTACTGGATGAACTCAGTGGACTCCACAACCGTCGGGGGTTCCTCATTCTGGGCAAACAACAGATAAGAATTGCTCAACGGCTCGAAGCGACTATCACGCTGCTATTCGTTGATGTGGACAGGATGAAGCAGATCAACGACCGGTTTGGGCACCAAGAGGGGGACTTGGCTCTGAAAGACACGGCCGAAATCCTGAGACGGACTTTTCGTCAGTCGGATATTTTGGCGAGAATCGGGGGGGACGAATTCGTCGCCATGGCCAGCCTGCCTCCGGGGGTATCCCCTGACCTCCTAATATCCCGGCTTCAGATGCATCTAGACTTATGCAATCGCGCCCAGCATCGGCCGTACACCCTGTCATTGAGCGTGGGGGCGGAAACACACGCGGTCTCGACTGAAACCTCACTCGAAGAGCTGCTTGCCCGAGCCGACGAGCGGATGTACGAGCAGAAACGGAGCAAGAAGGCTAACCACAACCCCTCCCGAATGCCGAAGAAAAAACCAGCGGAGGGCAGAAAGTTTTTGCCGGAATCGGGGTCTCCGAATGCCACGCCCCCGACGACCCCACAGGCGGGAGCAATTTCCGGGCAGGAAAACCCTTGAACCGTTTTGCTTGTCGAGGATGAGAAAAGCGTGCGGACCATCCTGCGCCAAGCTCTTGCGCAAAACGGCTTTTGCGTCTATGAGGCAGGCGATGGTAAGGAAGCTCTGCGATTGGCCGAGATCCACAAGGACAAGATCGTTCTGCTGCTGACAGACGCCGTGATGCCCGGGATGAACGGGCCGGACTTGGTCGCAGCGACCACAAAAGTCATGCCTGGTCTTCCCGTTCTTTACATGTCAGGTTTCCAGGAGAACGCTCTGCTCGATTTGGGGGTTGACTCCTCCGGCCTGAAACTCTTGAAGAAGCCGTTTTGTCCGCAGGATTTGATCGCGAAGATAGAGGCGCTTCTTTCGGCTGCCCCCGTAACGCCAGGGAAGGGTGAGCCCGCGGGGGACAACGAAGCGGCACGGTCGCAGGAGGGACGATCGTTGCCTACCGCGACTCCCTCAACAATCATGGCTCCGGAAGAATCCTCGGCAAACTTGGTGAGAAACGTGGGCCAACACTGCCTGGTCAGCGGACTGACCGGCCAGGCAACGCTATTACCTCTCATCCTTCCTGTTGGCCTGGAAAAGACCCCTCAGAAATGGACCCCCTTCTGCCGATGAAAATAGGTGGAGGTCCCGGTTCCGAGGGAGCGGCTAGGGCTGGCTTAGCCGTCATCAAGGGAAGTTCCACGGCAAGCACGGTTGCGACCGATCGTGCGTGTCACGGGTGGAGACCGCAGGGTAGGTAGCCGCCGGCATGGGACGCGTGCAGATCCTGGTGGTCGAGGACAGCCCCCCGATGCCCTAAAGGCAAGGGAAGGTTTGACCCAAGTCAGCACGATGAGCCCGTTACGCGTCGTCGAAGATGGAGTGGAAGCGCTGCGATTCCTGCGGCAGGAAGGCCGCTGCGCCCCCGCGCGCAATCCCTTGGAAAGCCGTGGGGCCTTTGTGGAGTACAACGACCGCAGAGGGGTGTTTCGGTGTTGGCGGCGCCGCGTCACGCCCCGCTGACCCAATCGGCGATGGGCCGCAAAACCGACCGCGTCAAGGCGGGCAGCGGTGGGGGTCGAGTGGAAAGTGCCCAGGTGCTTGGAGCGATGCCATGAGGTCACCACGCGAGGTCTTGCTTTCCGTTTTCCACGCGACCAAATCCTCAACGCAGAGGGTGATGGGTCACCGGGGGATTCGCGATAGAGAAGCTTGGGCCTACATCCTGGTTCTTGCGCTGGCGGTAGTGACAGTGGGGGTCTTCTTGCGCTTCCAGATCGCCAGCTTGTACCAGGAACAAATGGCCAACTGGCGGCGGTGGCAATCCAGCGTTGCCGACGATCGCGCGCTGATGGTCTCGGACTGGCTGAAGGAGCATCAAGCAAATGCGCAACTTTTCGCCACACGTCCCGCGATTCGAGCCGCCTTGCGGATACCCCATGACCTGGACCGCCTTTCGACACAATCTCCCGCCTCCGCGGACTTGAAGACGAGGCTGGACGTTACCGCGCGCCTGTACGGGTATGTGGGGGTCTATCTCCTAGACCGCGACGCGCGGGTGGTGGGGCAGTCAAGCCGTTCCGTGCCTGTGAGCCCCCGGCTCGTTGAAATCTCCCGGATTGTAGCCCGCACAGGCACGCTCCGTATCGATCTGGTCGGCGACGCGCCGGCAAAGACCCTGATCAGTTTCAGCGCTCCGGTTCTTCCTGGGTCGGGGACGGCGGAAGGAGTCCGGTCCACCGGCCAGCTTCTGGGGGTTGGCCTCTTGCTGGTGGATGCTCCGCAAACGCTGTTTCCGATTCTGACGCGGGAGGGCGTTCCGACACGGACCGGCGAAACACTTCTTGTGCGCCGCGAGGGCGACGACATGGTCTTTTTCTCTCCGCTACGCCACGTTCCTGCCGATTCCCCGAACCTGCGGTTTCCTCTTCCCACCGCTCCCCTCCCCGCACGCATCGCCCTCGAAGGCCGCGACACTTTTGTGGAGTACCACGACTACCGCGGCGTTCCGGTGCTGGCGGCAACACGGCACATCACGCTGACCGGCTGGGGAATGGTCCGCAAAGTCGACCGCGCAGAAGCCTTGGAAGGTTTCCGCCGGATGGCACTCGTGGAGGGGCTGGCCGCGGGTCTCTTGATCATCCTCCTTGGTAGTCTCCTGGTGTTTCATCGTCGGCACGTCCTGACGCGAGCGCTGAAACAGCAAGAGGAGAAGTTCCGTGCACTCCTCGAGTCGGCGCCCGATGCCATGGTGATCGCGGATCGTAAGGGCCGGATCGTCCTCGTCAACGCGCACACGGAGAAGATATTCAGTTTTGAGCGCAAGGAACTAGTTGGCCAGGCGCTGGGAATGCTGTTCCCCGAGTGGGCGGGCGTGCAGCCGGGCGAAAGTGGTCCCTGGGATTTCTTGGTCGCTCAGCACGGAGGAAAGACCCTCGAGATGCGCGGCTTGCGCAGGGATGGCACGCAGTTCCCCGCCGAGGTCAGACTCAGCCCGATCCAGACGGTTGAGGGTGTTCTCGTCTCCTGCGGCATCCGCGACATCACCGAGCGCAAACAGGCGCAGGAAGCGCTGGCCAGACGCAGCGAAGAACTGGAGCGCTCGAATGCCGACCTCGAGCAGTTCGCCTTCGTGGCTTCGCACGATCTGAAGGAGCCCCTGCGCACGGTGGCCAGCTTCGTACAGCTCCTGCAACGGCGTTACGAAGGGAAACTCGATGCGCAGGCGGACGAGTTCATCGCTTTTGCCATCGATGGAGCCTCGCGCATGCAGAAGTTGATTGATGACTTGCTGGCTTTCTCGCGGGTCGGCACCCGAGGGGGCGAGTTTCAATCCGTGGAATGCGAAAGGGCCCTCCACGCGGCGCTTCAAAACCTGACCGTGGCCATCCAGGAGAGTGGCGCCGGGGTCACCGCCGAGGCGCTCCCGACGGTCCATGCCGATGTTACCCAACTGGTTTCGCTCTTCCAGAACCTGATCGGCAACGCCCTTAAGTTCCACGGGGCGGAGCCTCCCCGGATCCACGTGAGTGCGCAACGCAACGGCACGTATTGGCAGCTTTCCGTTCGCGATAACGGCATCGGCATCGAACCGCGGTATTTCGATCGGGTCTTCGGGATCTTCCAGCGGCTACACACCCGGCAGGAGTATCCCGGTACGGGCATCGGTTTGGCCATCTGCAAGAAAATCGTCGCGCGCCACGGCGGAAAAATCTGGCTCGAGTCGGAGCCAGGAAAGGGGACGACATTCTACTTCACCCTCCCCGTCAGGCATCACGCGGGTGACCACCGGCCCAAGACCCATTCGGGTGGCTAGAGTGTAACGCAGCCTCACGCTTTCAGGCCTGCGGTTCTTCATTCGGAAATCAACATCCAACCCATTCTTCCCAAGAAAGGCCTTGGACCCAAGAGCCTCGGTCCGCGCTACGCGCTAGCGAGCCTCGTCGGTCGCGAGCAGCCGACACCGTTATCGAATCGAACCTGGGGTAGGGCAAACACCCCAAGCCCCTGAAGCTGTGAGAATGATCCCCAAAGACCTTTCTCACCGCAGAGACGCGGAGGCACAGAGGTTTGGAGACCAAGGGCCATTCCTCTGCGGTGAAGGCAGCCATTTCTTCACGCGTCCTTCGCGTGGAGCACTCCGGGCGAGTTCCGCGAATCGGGCGGTGCAGCGCGGTCCCGGCGATTTAATGGTTGTAGAGATTGTCAAATTGCCTTTGCCGCTCCTCTGTGGCGGCTGCTTGGATCCTTGCCATCTCCTCGGGACTTGCCCCGGCCACGGGCGGAACCTTGAAATCCTCAGCCGTTAGCAGGAATTGCCAGAGGGGTATGCCGGTGGGTCTTCCGACGTGATACCGCGCATTGGAATACTCCAGATATGGCCAGAGGTCGGTGGTGATTCGTTGCTCCGGGGCCCGTGCCAGCAGATCGTTCACGCCCTCCGGCCTCAGGACCAAGTCGCCGAGCAGGTTCGCAGCGGAGGGTAGATCGATTCGCTGCAGCACCGCGGCCACCTTGGGATTCTGATCCATCGCCCGGAGCCTGGCGAGATCCAGCTCAAGCGGGGAACGCGACGCCACCATCATGCCGCTCCCTCCGCCCACGTAAAACACGACGTAAGGGAACACCTGCCGGACCGTACGCATAAGGATCAAGGTTTCCGGAATGGAAAGGCTGAACAGCGGAACCCACTGCTGAAGAACGCCGCCATTTTGCAGGCGGGCGGCGCAGATTTCGTAGAATTCCCGCGAGTAGAGGTCGCCCTCGCCGGCTGTCCACAGCCGGTTGACTTCCAGCGTCAGCAGACTCAGCTTGTCCGGGTGCGTGAACAGGTAATGCCGACCATCGTCAACGTGGACCGCCACCCGGGGATTCCTGAGAATGCCGAAGTTCAACATGGCGAAGTGCTGGTCGGCCGCTTCCACGACCCGCGGTGAGAAGTCCACCACATCAATGTGCTTGAAGGGGTATTCCCCGATGATGCCGGCGCTTTGACCCGTCCCAATTCCCACCACCATGGCCCGCTCGAACCTATGGACATAGAGCAGCGGAATCAGGGCAACGCGTGCCTGGTCGCGTTCTTCGAGTGAGGTGCCGCCATTGAACAGTTCGTTGACGAAGATGTTCCAATTCTCGCCGTTGTGGAGAACCGTGGTGATTCCGGCATTCAAATCCTCTTTTTGGTAGACCACCTCACCCTCATGGTCGAGATAGTGCAGCGTCCTGCCGAAATCCCAGCGGGGAGCAAATTGCAGCCAAGCGACCCACACCGCCAACCCCAGGGCCAGCGCCCAGCGCCGGCGGCCCGCGTGGAGTGGCCAAGCCAGAGCAAGTCCGAGCAGGAAGAATCCCAAGCCCACCAGTCGCCCGCTGCGCTCCACTCCCAGGCGAGGCAGCACCAGGAATGTCGCGGACAGAACTCCTGCCAGGCAACCGATCGTGTTCACGGCATAGACGGGACCGACCGAAACCGCTTCGTTTCCTCTCTCGGAAAGGTACCACCGCAGGACCAGCGGAAAGACCGTCCCCATCAGCACGGCGGGCGCAACCATGAAGAGTGCGGACACGCAAAAATCGGTTCCGTGCAGGATCCAAAACGCCGAACCCGCTGGGTCGATCCGGTAGCGAAAGAGAATGGCCGCGACCAGCCCTGCGACCACGCCCACATACCACAGCGTTGCCTTCAGCCGGGGATCGCCTGCGAACACCACCACCCAAAGCAGGACTGCCGTTACGGCCACGCACACTACCCGATGGTCATCGGCCAGGATGCGCGACCAGCCCCAAAAGGGAATGAGAATCATCACCAGCACGCCCGCTCCCAGGCAGCAACGGGGAAGCAACTCCGTGGGCCCGCGGCGCGCCATCTGCCGATTGACGAGGGCAGCTCCCGCAGCCAATCCCGAAATGACGGCGAACAGGGTGACCGCGAAAGCATAGACGGTGCTGTCAAGGAATCGGCCCACCATGCTCGTCCAGACCATTTCCAGGAAAAGCACCAGGAAGCCTCCCAGAAAAGCCACGACGAGTACGGCGGCGCTGCCTCGGGGCGAGGAGGGCGCGACGGCCGCAGGCTCGGCGGCGCGGTTGGCGTCCGCGCGCCGACGCCATTGCAGGAAAAATGCGCAGGCTGCCAGCAAGGAATTGATGCCCGCGACCAGGACGAGTGTGTTCCCCAGTCCCCAGAAACGAATCAACAGGAAGTCGCTGAGCAGGGTTCCCAGAGCGGCTCCCGCAAGGTTAGCGTAGTAGAGCTTCTCAGCCACGTCCGGTCTGTCAGCTTGAGCCTCGGAGGCCGCGCGTGTCACGACCGGATACGTCGCGCCCATCATCAAGGTGGGGACCAGCAGCACGGTCACGGAGGCAGTGAAGTGCCCGACGAGGGCGAGGTGCGAGTCCGGGCCGACCAGAGACGTGAGCCCGAGATAGGCAGGCTTCAGCCGGCTCATGATCCAGGGCAGTCCGGCGGAATACAATCCGATCAGAAGTTCCATGGCGCCGTAGACGGCCAGCAGGTGCAAGGAACGAATCAGCCACTTGCCGGCCAGAAAACTTCCCACGGCGAGCCCCAGCATGTAAGCGCAAAGCACGGCCGCCACCGAATAAGCGGTGTTTCCCACCCAGTAGCGAAGCAGCTTCACGTAAACGACTTCCAACAGTAGAGCAGAGAATCCCGAGACGAACAGGAAGGCTTGCACTTGTGTGGTCAAACGTGTGGCTGGGAGAGAGCAGTTTTTGCGCACGGGATTCTCCGAACCAGGGGTTATTGTGCCGCGTAAGGCCCTGTCTTATACGCCACCGCGCGGGCGAGCGAAAGAGGAATCTTCAGGTGACAACTTCCCGCATCCGGCCTGCGATCGATGCGGCCGGAGGGACCAAGCGTGGTAGCAACCCCCTCACCGCCCTCGGCGCCCGGCGCAGGCGCAATTCGTGACGGACGCAGTTCCGACCGGAAACAAGCCCTATGCCATTGGCGTCAACTCCGTGACCAACAGGATGTACGTCGCGAATGCCGATGACGGCACCCTGACGGTGATCGACGGGGCCACGCATTCAACGGCGACCATCGCGGTGGGGAGCAATCCCCAGGCGGTGGCCGTGAACCCGGTCACCAACAAGATTTACGTGGCGAATGCGAATCCCAGTGGCACCGTGACGGTGATCGACGGAGTGAGTAACGCCGCCACCACGGTGGCGGAGGCGGAGGCGGAGGCGCTCCGATCCCGAAGGGAACACCGGCAGGGTCGTGGACACTGACCGTCACGCGCACATCGGGCTCGCTTACCAACACCGCGTTTCTAAAGCTCAACGTGAACTAGCCGAGGACACGAGAGGGGCTTCACGCGGGCATGAGGGTTGCGCTCCTCCGCCCGCCCGCACTTCGCCAATTGTTTGATTGCGCGTGAACATTGCTGGGTGGCGCAGACGCCGAGTCCAACATAGAACAGCCCTCTCCCGTGGGGAGAGGGTGGTCCCGTCGGCTGGACCGGGTGAGGGGTTAGTTCAAGATGCACGTCTCACGCTGCCGGGTTGGGTCGGGTGGCGCAGACGCAGATGGAGCGCCTCGCCGCGGCAACTCCCCACTGGCACCGACACAGCCCGTCGCGGCGGACAACCTCTGCGCGGCCCACAATCCGTTTTCTAACATGCTCCGGAAGCCCTATAATGGCGCACAGGTTGTGGGCCATGGCTATTTCCGAAACCGATTTGCGCGGCGCGTACGCTCGGTGCCGCCGGCTGGCGCGCCGCCACTACGAGAATTTTCCTACCGCCTCGTATCTTGTTCCTCGCGACAAGCGCGATGCCCTGGCGGCGATCTACGCTTTCGCCCGCCATGTCGACGACATCGCGGACGAGCCGGGCGTGGAAGGCCGCCTCGAACAGCTTGCCGAATGGCGCGCCAAGCTTGCGGACTGCTACGCCAGAAAAGTCGATCACCCGGTTTTCCTGGCGCTGCGCGACACCGTGGAACGCTTCGGACTTTCGCGCGAAAACTTCGAAAACCTGCTGCGCGCTTTTGAGTCCGACGTCCTGGTGAACCGCCATCCGAGCTTCGCCTCGCTGCTGGCTTATTGCACCTGCTCTGCAAATCCCGTGGGCCGGCTGGTGCTGGAACTCTTCGGCTATCGCGACCCGCAGCTCTTTGCGCTTTCGGACAGCATCTGCACGGCGCTGCAACTGACGAATTTCTGGCAGGATGTGGCCGTGGATTTCGCGCGCAACCGCGTCTATCTGCCCCAGGAAGATATGGCGCGATTCAACTACACGCTTGATGACTTGCGGGCGCAGCGCGCGGACGCGCGCTGGCGGGAATTGCTGGCTTATGAAATCGCGCGCACCCGCGAGCTGTTCGAGCGAGGAAGAGCCTTGCCGGAGGAAGTGCGGCCCGAACTGCGCAGGCAACTGCGCCTGACGTGGCTGGGCGGAATGGCCATTCTGGCCAGGATTGAAGCCGCCTCTTACGACGTCTTTCGCCGGCGGCCGTCGCTCGGCAAGTGGGGTTTTCTGCGTCTGTATTGGCGCGCCCGGCGCGCCCCGCTGGGCGCACGGGGCGCGCACGCTCCGGTGGTTCCCAGCCCATCATGAATGTGTCCCTGAAAAGTCCCAGCTTCACCAACGCGCGTGTCACCAGTTTCTACTACGCCTTTGTCTTCCTTCCTCCCGAAAAGCGTCGCGCCATCGAAGCGGTTTATGCCTTTGCGCGCCGCGGTGACGACATTGCCGATAGCGGCCTCGGCCAGACGGTTGCCGCAAAAGGCCTGGCCCGCTATCGCCAGGCGCTCGAGGCGTGTTATGCGGGTGACCAGAGTCGCCTGGACAGCCCTGAACTGCGCGCGCTGACGGAAAGCATCCAGCGCTTCAAGATTCCGCGGCAACCGTTCGAGGACTTGATCCTGGGCCTCGAGATGGACTTGACCCAAGAGCGCTACGCGACATTCGAGGAGCTGTCTTTGTATTGCTACCGCGTGGCCTCCACGATCGGGCTCATCTCCATCGAGATCTTCGGTTATCGCAATCCGCGCGCGCGGGACTACGCCGTGCACCTGGGCACGGCACTGCAGCTCGTCAACATTCTGCGCGACATTCAGAGCGACGCCCAGCGCGGCCGCATCTACATACCGCAGGAGGACTTGGACCGCTTCGACCTGCGCCCGGGTGAGTTGCTCGCCGGCGCCTACCATGATCCTTTCATCGAGTTGATGCAATTTGAATGCGACCGCGCGCGGCGCTATTTCGATCTGGCGCGCCAGATGCTTCCGCCCGAGGATCGGCGCTCGCTGGTGGCCGCGGAAATTATGGCGGCGATCTACTGGCGCCTTCTGGGGCGAATCCAGAAGCGCCGCTACAACGTTTTCGGGGAACGCGTGCGGCTCTCACGCCCCCTCAAGCTCTGGACCGCGCTGGCGGTTTACCTGGGAGCGGAATGGAAGAAATAGAAGTCAGGAGACAGGAGTCAGAAGTCAGGAATAACCAACCGCGAGATTGCGCTGCCTTACGATGCGACTCCAACACGCTTGCGGACCCTTTGGCACACGAGAGTTCCCTTCTTCTGGCTTCTGGCTTCTGGCTTCTGACTCCTGTCTCCCTCTGACGAACCATGCCTGACGACGTCCTCATCATCGGCGGCGGCTTTGCTGGCCTGGCGGCGGGTGTGGCGCTGGCGGAAGCGGGCCGGCGCGTGCGCTTGCTCGAACAAAAGCCGCATCTGGGCGGACGGGCGCGCTCGTTTCGCGATCCCACCACCGGATCCATCGTGGACAATGGCCAGCACATCCTCATGGGCTGCTACCATGCCACGATCCGCTTCCTTACGACAATCGGGACTCTCGATCGGATTCATTTTCAGCCACGCCTTGCCGTGCCCTTCCTGGATCGGGGCGGGCGACTCACCCGCCTGGAATGCCCGGACTGGCCTTCACCCTGGCATTTGCTTTTCGGTGTCGTGCGTTCGAGGAGTTTTTCGTGGAAGGAGAAATTGGAAGTCTTCCGTTTGGGGAGAGCCCTGCGCTCTGCGGAAGAGAACGCTGACCGCGCCGCTGGCGAGAGCGTCGCCATGTGGCTCTCCCGCCTGGGACAATCGGGGAGCCTGCAGCGGAATTTCTGGAACTTGCTCTGCCTCGCGGCCATGAACGAAGACCCGCGGATCGCCTCCGCACGGCTTTTCGAGCGTGTCCTGCGGCTGGCGCTGTTCACCTCACCCGCGGACTCGCGCCTGGGCATCGCACGCGTGGGATTCAGCGACTGCTATACCGCGGCCGCATCCGCTTATATCGAAGCCCGCGGTGGGCGCGTGGAAACAGAGCGCGGCGTGAAGCAGATGCTGATCGCGGACGGTGTTTGCGGGGGCGTCGAGCTGAGCGATGGGCAAAAACTCGAGACTGCCCCGGTCATCTCCGCCGTGCCCTGGCACCAACTCGCCACGCTTCTCCCCCAAGAATTGCTGCGCTCGGAGCCGTTTTTTGCGGCCGCGCTGGCGCTACGCCCGGCGCCCATCATCTCCATCAACCTGTGGTTTAATGTGCCCATCACCGAGCTCGAGTTCGCGGGTCTGCGCGGCACGACGATTCAGTGGCTCTTCAACAAAAGCCGGATTCTGGGAACAAACGACCTCTACGTCTCGCTGGTCTTGAGTGGCGCGCATGAGCACGTCAGCCGATCGAAGCAGGAGCTCCTGGCTATCGCGCTCCAGGAGCTGGGCGAATTGTTGCCGGGCGTCCGCAAGGCGAAGCTGCTGCATTCGCTCGTCATCAAGGAACGCTTTGCCACTTTTTCGCCGAGTCCAGAAGCCCACCCGTTGCGGCCGCCGGCGCGCACTCCTGTGCGCGGTTTCTTCCTGGCGGGCGACTGGACCGCCACGGGTCTGCCCGCCACCATTGAAGGCGCGGTGCAAAGCGGCTACACTGCGGCCCGGGAAGGCCTGGAAGCAAGCTAGCCGCAGTCGGTCTGGGGCGAAGGCGGTGAAACAACCAAAGGGGGATTTCAATGAGAATGCTGAGGAAACCGTCGGTCGCAATGCTGTTCGGCGCTCTCGTGTCGATTGCAGGTTGGATGTCTGAACCGCTGCGGGTTCCCCCATCCGGTAGCCTGGCTTTACCTCTGGTCGCGGAGCCTGCGCAAAAGGCGGCCGAAGCCTCCCGGACGCTGCTCGGCGGCGCCTACCGTTTTGAGCGTGGCGGTTGGGTTTACGTTCACCTGGAAGGCTCTCCGCGGGAGATCGGCTATCAGCACGGGTATCTGCTCGCCACCGAGATTCTGGATGCGTTTCAGTCCGTCAAACTCCGGGACACGCACGAGACGCGACGCGATTGGGAATTCTTCCGCCAGGCAGCACGTGAGATGCTCTGGCCCAAGATCGATCGCGAATATCAGGAAGAATTGCAGGGCATCGCCGAGGGGCTGAAAGCCCAACGCGTGACCATGGACCTGGACGACGTCGTGGCCCTCAACGCCTTTGAGGAGCTCCCTGACTATTATGTGCCATGGTATAACGCGAATCATAAAGAGGCCAACGCGCTGCGCCTGGTAAGTCCCGGCAACTGCAGCGCCTTTGTGGCCACGGGCGCCTCTACGCGAGATCACCAGATCGTGATGGCCCACAACAATTGGACCGCCTACCTGGACGGCGAGCGCTGGCGCGTGATCTTTGACATCGTTCCCCGGCAGGGCCACCGCATCCTGATGGACGGCTTTCCCGGCGTCATCACCAGCGACGACGATTTTGGTGTCAACTCCGATGGCATCATGGTGACGGAAACCACCATTACGCAGTTCGCGGGGTGGAACCCCGATGGCAAGCCGGAATTCATGCGCTCGCGGAAAGCGCTGCAATATGCAAGTTCCATCGACGACTACGTGCGTATTATGCTTGACGGGAACAATGGCGGCTACGCGAACGACTGGCTGCTGGGCGATAACAAGACCGGCGAAATCGCGCAATTCGAGCTGGGCCTGAAAGCCCACAAGGTGTGGCGAACCCAGGATGGCGCGTTTGTCGGTTCAAACTTCGCGCACGACCCGGAGGTGATCGCCCAAGACACCACCTTTGATCCCCACAATCCCGCCACTTCTCCCAATGCGCGCCGCACCCGTTGGGAAGAACTGATGGAGGGGAATCGGGGGAAGATCGACGTGGCGCTGGCGCAGAAGTTCATGGCCGACCACCACGACGCATACGAAAAAACGGAACAGGCGAACGAGCGAACGCTTTGTGGGCACGTGGACGCCTCAGGGCGGGGAGTAGATGTTTGGGAGTGGCCGGCTTATTATCCCGGCGGGGCCGTGCAGGGCAAGGTCATCGACAGCAGCTTGGCCAAAGCCCTGAGCTTTTACGCCCACATGGGGCATCCGTGCGGGCAGGATTTTCTCGCCAAGCCTTTCCTCCAGGCACATCCCGAATTCGCCTGGCAGGCGCCCCTGCTACGCGATATGAAAGCCGGTCCCTGGACGCTGTTCAAAGCAGGTGACCGGGCACAATAGGGAAAAGTCTCCGAGCCTGCGCTCGGTGGCGATGGAAGTCCTGCCAGCCTGGCACGAGTGAAAGTAGTGCTCTCATGCTTATCCGGTTGTTTCAGCAAGCCCCAATTAGTAGTATATGGGCATGCCGCGCCCAGCGTTTCCGAAAACCTTGCGCGAGTTTCAGTCGATGTTCGCTACCGAAGAGGCTTGCCAGAAG
>JBEKAK010000032.1:0-52105 GCA_050018275.1 Terriglobia bacterium
CTTCTGGCAAGCCTCTTCGGTAGCGAACATCGACTGAAACTCGCGCAAGGTTTTCGGAAACGCTGGGCGCGGCATGCCCATATACTACTAATTGGGGCTTGCTGAAACAACCGGATAAGCATGAGCCATCTTGATTCTTGCGAGGTAACTGCATGCGATCGTTGAGAGTTTGGCTTGCCATGGTTCTGCTTTCTCTGTTGTCTCTCGTGGTAATGGCGTCGCCACTGGGCTCGGGGCACGGCTTTGACCTTGCCAACTTGGACCACAGTTGCGCTCCTTGTACGGACTTCAACAAATTTGCCAACGGCGGGTGGATGGCGAAGAACCCTATTCCCGCAGCCTACCCGAGTTGGGGAATCGGCAACGAGGTGAACGAGCGCAACCGCGAGGTTCTCCACCAGATCCTCGATGACGCCGCGAAGGACACCACGGCCGCCCCAGGAAGCAACGAGCAGAAGATCGGTGACTATTACGGAAGTTGCATGGACACTACGAAGATCGAAAGCGCAGGCCTTAAACCGTTGCAGGTGGAGTTTGACCGCATCGAGAAGATTTCGGATCTGCCGAGCCTGGAAAACGAGATCGCGCATCTACAGAGTATTGGCGTGCACGCGGGCTTTGTAGTGGATTCCACTCAGGACTTCAAGGACAGCACGCAGGTGACAGGGGAAGTTGACCAGGGCGGCCTGGGCATGCCCGACCGCGATTACTACACGCGCCCGGACGAGAAATCCAAGCAACAGCGCGACGAGTACGTGAAGCACGTAGCCAAGATGTTCGAGCTGATGGGCGACGACCCAACGAAAGCCGCGGCCGAGGCCCAGGTGGTGGTGGAACTGGAAACGAAGCTCGCCCAGGCGTCCCAGACCAAGGTGGAACGCCGCGATCCCCAGGCGGTCTATCACCGCATGCCCCAGGCGGAGCTCAAGACCCTGGCGCCCAACTTTCCCTGGGAGGATTACTTCAGCGCGGTGGGCCTGGCGGGCAAGGGCGACGTGAATGTGACGGCCCCGAACTTCTTCAAGGAGATTAACGCTCGGGTGGCGTCGGAGCCGATGGCCAACTGGAAGACCTACTTCCGCTGGCACCTGATCAACTCCGCGGCGCGCAGCTTGTCATCGCCTTTTGTGGATGAGGACTTCCGCTTTAGGGGCACCATCCTCACGGGTACGCAAGAGAACCTGCCGCGCTGGAAGCGCTGCGTGAGTTACACGGACCGCGCCCTGGGTGAGGCGCTGGGGCAGGCTTACGTCAAGAAAGCTTTCCCCCCGGAGGCTAAGGCGCGCGCCCTCGAGATGGTGAAGAACCTCGAAGCAGCCCTGGCCGATGACCTTCGCCAGCTCCCCTGGATGAGCGAAGCGACGCGCCAGCAGGCGCTCACCAAACTCCAGGCGATCACCAACAAGATTGGCTATCCCGACAAGTGGCGCGACTATTCCGCGCTCGAAATCGACCGCGGGCCATACGTGCAGAACGCCTTCCACGCCGCGAAATTTGAGTTCAATCGGGACCTCAACAAAGTCGGCAAGCCCGTGGACCGAGCCGAATGGGGTATGACCCCGCCCACCGTGAATGCCTATTACAACCCGCAATTGAACGAGATCGTCTTTCCCGCGGGGATCCTGCAGCCGCCTTTCTTCGATTTCAAGGCGGATGACGCCCTCAATTACGGCGGCATGGGGGCCATCATCGGGCACGAGATGACGCACGGCTTCGACGATGAGGGAAGCCAGTTCGACGCGCAAGGCAATCTGAAAAACTGGTGGACGCCGGACGACCTGAAGAATTTTAAGGACCGTGGCGGATGCATCGCCAAGCAGTTTGACGGCTATTTTGTGGAGGACAAGCTCCACGAGAACGGCAAGCTGGTGGAAGGCGAAAGCATCGCGGACCTGGGCGGACTCGTCGTCGCCTTCGCGGCCTTCCAGAAATCCCTGGAAGGCAAATCCCGGCCACCGGAGATCGACGGCTTCACGCCCGAACAACGCTTCTTCCTGGGATACGCGCAGGGTTGGGCGGACAACCTCCGGCCGGAATTCGCGCGCCTGCTGACCAATGTGGATCCCCACCCTCTGCCGCAATTTCGCGTCAACGGGCCGCTTTCAAACCTGCCGGCGTTCGCCCAGGCCTTCCAATGCAAACAGGGCGACCCTATGGTGCGTCCGCCGAGCGATCGCTGCGCAATCTGGTGAGGGGACGGGGAAAACGAGTTGAAGGTCGAAAAGTCGAAGAGTTGAGAGGGGAGGAAACTTCCATTCCGTATTTGATCTCCAACTCTCGACCGGTCTCCCTGATGGGTCCCTTCAGGACGTCGCAATTCCCAAGGAAACGGGGTCGGCGCCAGCCAGCGTGACCCTGCTTCACCCCCGCACACCCACCATCAGGCTCGACAGTCCGGGCAGGCGGATTTGTCGCACCTCCTGGAATCCTGCCTCGCGCATCCAGGCGGTGTATTCCTCCCCGCTGTAGGTGCTGCCCGCTTCGGTCCCGACCAGCATGTTCAGGGCGAAAAGCGCGGCGTGTTTGGGTGCGGTCTTGTCGGACTCCAGAATGAAGTCCTGAATCACCAGGCGACCCTCGGGCGCCAGCGCTTCCCAGCACCGGCGCAGCAAATCCTGATTTTCCTCCGGGCTCAGCATGTGGCAGATGGCGGAAACCAGGACCAGGTTGAAACCTGTGCCCAGCCGCGCATGGCGCAGATCTCCGGCGCGCGTCTCCACGCGAGCCGCGAGGCCCGCCTCGTTGATGTGACCCTGCGCGATGGGGAGCACGGTGGGCAGGTCGAGCACCGTCGCGTGCAGTTTCGCACTGGCCTTGGCGAAGGCGATGGAGTATGCCGCGGAACCCCCGCCCACATCCAGCAAGCGCTCGACTCGCTCGGTGCCGACGGCTTGCACGACGAGCGGCGCGCGCTCCGCAGCGATGCGATGCATAGCCGCGATGAAGGCGCGCGTCCACGCTTCTCCGCGCTCCACGCTCTCCTGGCGGCTGACGGCGGTGCCTGCCCGGACGCAGTCCGTCAGCGTGGCCCAACGGTGCCAGATGTTCGCGATGTGTAGCAGCCCGGGTTGGGCATTGTCCTTCGAGCCCTCCGTAAAGTAGCGTGCGGTGGTGGGGGTGTTGCGAAAAACTCCTCCCTCCTTGGCGAGCAACCCCATCGCTGCCAGCGCGTTCAGCAGCATCTCGGTGGCGCGCCGGTCGGTGGAGATGCTCTGCGCGACTTCCGCGGCCGTCGCGCCTCCGCCCACGGCCGTGAAGGCGTCGAGCTCGAGGGCCGTCAGTATCACGCGGCTCTCCTGATACCCTCGTAGCGTTTGATTCAGGTCATCGGGGAGGATACCGGCAGCGTCCTTGGCCCGCTGTGCTGCCAGCATCTTCGCGCGGTTCGACTGGATCTCAGCGCGCAGCGCGGCCGCGTCGCGCGTTACCAGGCGCTCGACCACGCGGCCTTGAACAAAATGCGACTCGACGATTTCCCGAACATCTTCAGGCCGCACGCCGGAGTACCAGACGCCCTCGGGGTAAACCACCAGATTGGGGCCGCGTTCGCAAGCGCCTAGCGAGCCGCAAAGCGTGATCTGAACTTCATCCATGAGCCCGCGGGCGGCCACTTCCTTGCGCAACGCGTCGATCGTCATGGCCGAGCCCCGCGCCGCACAGCAGGGGATTCCCTCGGGCTTTTTCTGATCGCAGATGAAAACGTGATAGCGGAAAGGCTCCATGATTTCCTCTTAGGGTCATGATTTGGGTGGAGCGCAGACAAGTTCCTGAATCAACTCGTGTACGTCATCACGGGTGAAGAAGAGCATCGAGACTTTTGCCTGCCGTGAAAGGAGCGTTTAGTATACTGCCTTGGGACGAGGTGGCGAGTGATATAATCAGGCTATGCCTGTCGATACTCGCCTAACCTACGACGACTTTTGCTTGCTACCCGAAGATGGCAAGCGGCGTGAGATTATTGAAGGAGAACTGTTTGTGACGCCGTCACCGCAAACGCCTCACCAGAGAGCTGTTATCCGCCTAAGTGCCCGCCTCTGGCAATTCGTGGACAGCCATAAGCTGGGGGAAGTCTTTGGTGCTCCATTCGACGTGGTGTTTTCTGAGTTCGATGTTGTTGAGCCGGATCTTCTTTACATCTCGAATGCCCGCGCTAATGTCCTGACGAACAAGAACGTGCAAGGGGCTCCCGATCTCGTTGTCGAGGTCTTGTCGGAGAGCACGGCGCGCGTGGACCGCTCGATCAAATTGAAGCTCTATGGAAAATTCGGTGTGCAAGAGTATTGGATTATCGATCCGCAAGGGCCGTCGGCAGAAATTTACCGGCGTGGGCAAGAAGGTTTGGACCTAGCGGCCAAGCTCACCGCCGCGGACGCGCTGGGCTCTCCCTTGTTCCCGGGTTTCCATCTGCCTCTCGCGCGACTCGTGGAGTAACCCTTTGCCCCGGAGGTAATGTTGCTACGCTTGGGCGCGCCGCAGAACTGCACGTGAAGGCGGCCAAGGAATTGCCGAGCGCGCTCACAGCAAGGTAGAATTCAGGCATGATTTTCCTCAAGAGCATCCTTGCGGGCCTATTGTTCCTAGTGGGAGCTGCAATCCTCCTGCTCATGGGCACAATTATCATCTCTGCAATTGCCTTCCCTCCCGAGAGAGGAACGGCAACAGGATTTGATCCTGTATCGATGGTGAAATATTCTCCTCTTATCCAGGTGCTGGTGGTCCTCTTCTTCTTTCTCGGGTTCTCCTGGGAGCACAGACGGGTTAGTGCTCGTCGGACCCGATAACGATTCATTCAGAGAATCCTCGCAGCGGATTTTCAAGATAGGAGTGTCTTCAAGAGGGCGTTTGTTGACGCCTTTCGAACCGGTCTGTTAACATGAAGGATTAACTCAGCAGGGAGATTCTTATGAGGGTGGGTGTACACACGTCGATTGCGGGCGCCGTCGAGAATGCGGCGCATCACGCGAAGAAAATTGGCTGTGACACCTTCCAGATGTTCTCGGCAAACCCGCGCGGCTGGCATGCGGTCGATCTGACGCCCCAGGAGTGCGAGCGCTTTCGGGCGGCGCGCCGAAAATACGGTCTTTCTCCCGTCGTCATTCACGATAACTATTTGATTAACCTGGCTTCGGCCGATGCTTTGATCCGTAAGCGCTCCATCGCCGCCTTTCGGCGCGAACTCGCGCGGGCTGTGGCTTTGGGCGCGGATTATCTCGTCACCCATCCCGGCAGCGCCAAGGGCGCAAGCCCCGAGGACGCCATCGCCACCTGCGTCAAATCGCTTCGCCAGGCGGCGAGGGGACTGCAACTCGACGGCCTCACCATTCTCATCGAAAACACCGCCGGGCAGGGCTCGGCCATCGGGCGCACCTTCGAAGAAGTGGCGGAGATCATTGCGGGTGCGGAGAAGGATCTGCCGATGGGCGCATGCATCGACACGGCGCACAGTTTCGAAGCTGGTTACGCCCTGCACACGGCCGAAGGCCTGCGCGATACCGTGAAGCAGCTCGACGCGGCGATCGGTTTGAAGCAGGTGCGGGTAATTCATGCCAACGATTCCAAAACCGCTTTCGGCTCGCACGCCGACCGGCACGAGCACATCGGCAAGGGGGAAATCGGGGTGGAAGGCTTCCGCCGCATTGTGCGGCATCCGAAGCTGAAGAACCTGCCGTTCATCTGCGAGACACCGATTGACCGCCCCGGCGACGACGTTCGGAATATTCGCATGATGAGGAAGTTGGCGGGAGAAGCAGCAATCAGCGCGCAGCGGTCAGCAGTCAGCCCAAGATGGGCGACTGACAACTGATAACTGAAGACTTCATCTATGGAATCCAACTACGATCCTCAAGCAATTGAAGCCAAATGGCAAAAGCGCTGGGCCGACGAGAAGTTGTTTGAAACCGAGGCCGCGCCCGGCCGCAAGAAGTACTACGTGCTCGAGATGCTGCCTTATCCTTCCGGCGACATTCACATGGGCCACGTGCGCAACTATTCGATCGGCGACGCGCTGGCGCGTTACATGTGGATGAAGGGCTACAACGTCCTGCATCCCATCGGCTGGGACGCCTTCGGCCTGCCGGCGGAAAACGCCGCCATCAAGAGCCAGCGGCACCCTTCCGAGTTCACCTTCAGTTACATCGACCGCATGCGCGGGCAGCTCCAGCGCTTGGGTGTGAGCTACGACTGGCGGCGGGAGATAGCTTCCTGCGTGCCGGAATACTACCGCTGGAACCAATGGTTCTTTTTGAAGATGTACGAACGCGGGCTCGCTTATCGCAGGAAGAGTCGCGTGAACTGGTGCCCGGAGTGCGAAACCGTGCTCGCCAACGAGCAGGTCGTGGACGGCTGCTGCTGGCGGCACGAGGAGACGCCGGTCGTTGAGCGCGAGCTCGATCAGTGGTTCCTGAAGATCACGGCGTATGCCGACCAGTTGCTCGACGACATGAAGGAACTGGTCCGCTGGCCCGAGCGCGTGCTGACCATGCAGGAGAACTGGATCGGGAAATCCCTCGGCACGTTCGTGGATTTCACCGTTAGCGGACTCTGGAAGCCTTTGCGTATCTTCACCACGCGCGTGGATACGATTTTCGGTTGCACGGCGGTGTTCCTGGCGCCGGAGCATCCGCTGGTGGAAGAGCTGGTGTCGTCTTCCAAGGAGCCCACGCGGCTGGGAGAGGATGTGGAACGCATTAAATCCTCGGCGGTGCGGGGCCGCGGGGAATTGAACCTGGACAAACTCGGCGCCGACTCCGGCTTCACGGCGCGCAATCCGTACAACGGGGAAGCAGTCCCGATTTGGCTGGCCAACTTCGTGCTGATGGAATACGGCACGGGCGCGATCATGGCGGTGCCCGCGCACGACGAGCGCGATTATGAGTTTTGCTCGGCTTATCGGCTGCCCATTCACACCGTGATCGTGCCCGAGGGGACCGACTCCGCTGCCTGGGCCGATCCGCCTCTCAAGGCTATGGTCGAGTATGGGCGCCTGGTGGCCTCGGGACCGTATTCGGGTCTGACTTCCGCAGAAGCCATTGAGCGCATGACGCGCGACGCCGAGGCGAAGGGTTTTGGCGAAGGAACCATCCAGTACCGCATCAAGGACTGGGGCATCTCGCGCCAGCGCTACTGGGGCACGCCCATTCCCATGGTCTATTGCGACGCATGCGGAATCGTTCCGGTGGCGGAAAAAGATCTGCCCGTGATCCTGCCGCAGAACGTCAAGCTGACGGGGCGCGGGCATTCGCCGCTCGCGGACGTGCCGGAGTTCGTGCACACAGCGTGCCCCAAGTGCGCGAAGCCGGCGCGGCGCGAGACCGATACCATGGATACGTTCGTCGATTCCGCCTGGTACTTCTACCGGTACACGGACCCGAAGATCGCGACGGCGCCGATCAATAAAGATGTGGTGAAGTACTGGTTCCCCGTGGACCAGTACATCGGCGGCATCGAACACGCCATCCTGCACCTGATCTACATGCGCTTCTTCACCAAGGTCATGCGGGACATCGGCCTCGTGGAATTTTCCGAACCTGTGGCGCGGTTGTTCACACAGGGGATGGTGATCAAAGACGGCGCGAAGATGTCAAAATCGAAAGGGAACGTGGTGGACCCGACGGAGATGTTTGCGAAATACGGCGCCGACACCACGCGCATCTACATCCTGTTCGCGGCGCCGCCCGAGAAAGACCTGGACTGGAGTGACGCAGGCGTTGAAGGCGCCGCGCGCTTTGTGAATCGCGTCTACCGGCTGGTGGCGAAACACGCCGAAAGATTGCAGGGCGTGAGGGTAGGGAAGTTGAGCGCCAAGGACAAGGCCGCCTTGACAGCGGAGGAACGGCGGCTGCTCCGCAAGGCGCACCAGACGCTCCGGCACGTGACCGAGGATATGGAAGAGCGCTGGCACTTCAACACCGACATCGCCATGAGCATGGAGCTGGTCAACGAACTGACCGAGCTCGAGGCTGCCGTCGAGGCAGGGAAGATTCGCCCGGCGGCACATAAGACGGCGCTGGAATTTCTGGTGACCATCCTTTCGCTTTTCGCTCCCCACGTGGCAGACGAACTTTGGGAAGGGCTCGGCCACGCAGACCCGCTGCTGAAAGTCTCCTGGCCGGCGTTCGACGCGGAGCTCGCGGCAGAAGACGAGCTGGAATTGCCCGTGCAGGTGAACGGCAAGCTGCGCGCGCGCATTCGTGTGGCCGCGAGCGCCAGCGAGGAGGAAATCCGCACCCGCGCGCTGGCTGAGGAGAAAGTCGTCCAGCACCTGGGGGGACTGCGCGTCGTGAAGGTCATCATCGTGCCGCAAAAGCTTGTGAGTATCGTTGCGAAGTGAGGTTGAAAGAAGGGCTCATTTACTGGACTCGAAGATGAACACTCCGCATCCTGTTGTCGTTCTGGATTTTGGTTCACAGTACACGCAACTGATCGCCCGCCGCATTCGCGAACTGCAGGTGTATGCGCTGATCGTACCGTGCAACCTTCCCTTTGAAGACCTGGTGCGCATGAGCCCGCAGGCGCTGATTCTCTCCGGCGGGCCCTCGTCGGTCTATGACCCGGCGGCGCCGGTCTGCGACCCGCGGGTCCTCAAGCTGAACCTGCCCGTGCTGGGCATCTGCTACGGTTTGCAGTGGATGTCCTACAACCTAGGTGGCAAAGTCGAGGCGGCCGGACGGCGCGAGTACGGCTTTGCGGAGCTCGACATCTTACCGTCCACGGAGTTGCTGGCAGGTTTCCCATCGCCCCTCAAGGTTTGGAACAGTCACGGCGACCACGTGGTGGAAGTTCCGCCCGGATTCGCCATCACGGGGCGGACCTCGAACGCCATTTCGGTCGTCGAAAACCCCAAGACGCGAATGTACGCGCTGGAATTCCACCCGGAGGTTCACCACACCCACCGAGGCCGGGAAATCCTGCAGCGCTTTGTCTGCGATATCGCCGGCATCAAACCGAATTGGTTCCCGGGATCGTTTATTGAGCAGACCGTGCAGCAGGTGCGCGAGCGGGTGGGGGAAAGGCGCGCTCTCTGCGCGCTATCAGGCGGCGTAGATTCGGCTGTCGCAGCGACGCTGGTAGGCCGGGCACTGGGCGATCAGCTCACCTGCGTCTTTGTGGATAACGGCCTGCTGCGCAAGAACGAATTCGCCGAGGTTTCGAGCAAGCTGCGTGAACAAGCTCATCTGAACGTGAAGGCCGTCGACGCTTCGGAGCGTTTCCTCACGCGCCTCGCCGGCGTGACCGACCCGGAGCGAAAGCGCAAGATCATTGGGGAAGAGTTCATCCGGGTCTTCGAAGCCGAAGCCCGCGCGGTCGGCGACGTCGAGTTCCTGGTGCAGGGAACTCTCTACCCGGACGTCATCGAATCGATTTCCGTCAAGGGTCCCGCTGCCACGATCAAGAGCCACCACAACGTGGGCGGTTTGCCATCCGATTTGAAGTTCAAACTGATTGAGCCGTTGCGCGAGCTGTTTAAGGATGAAGTCCGTGCGGTGGGGCGCGAGCTTGGTCTGGATGAGTCCCTAGTGAGCCGCCAACCGTTTCCCGGGCCGGGGCTGGCGGTCAGAATTGTCGGGGAAGTCACCGCCGAGCGCCTGCGTATGGTACGGGAAGCCGATGCCATCGTGCAACAGGAGGTGCGGGCGGCGGGGTTTTACAACCGGCTGTGGCAGTCGTTCGCCGTCCTCCTGCCCGTCTCCAGTGTGGGAGTGATGGGCGATGCCCGGACTTACGCTTCCACGATCGGCATCCGCGCAGTCGAATCAGAGGATGGCATGACGGCGGACTGGGCTCAACTGCCGCCGACACTCCTGCAGCGCATGGCGACACGAATCGTGAACGAGGTGAAAGGCGTGAACCGGGTGGTCTTCGATGTTACTTCGAAGCCTCCGGGGACCATCGAGTGGGAATAGTCCACCCTTCACCCGGGTTCTGGGCTAGAGGCACCACGGCGGTAACCCACCCTTCACCAGGGTTCTAGCCTAGAGACACCACGGCGATGGATTGAAACGGAAGAGCTATCGGCTCGCCAGTTTCTGAGCCATGTACAGCAAGAGCTGGCGGTCCTTCTCGTCGATCTTCGTGAGAAGTCGCTTGACCTTCTCGAAGAAGCGCAGTTCTTTTTCCTGCTCTGCGTCAAGAACCAGCTCTTCGGTTGTTTGGCGCTTGCTCAGGTTCGGCAAAGGAGGCGGCTCATCTCCCTCATAGAACAATTGGAAGAGCGGGAGTTCGAGCGCCGCCGCCAACCTCTCGAGGGTTTCCAGAGACGGGACAGTATGTCCGTTCTCTACCCGCGAGATATAGCAGCGCAACAGGCCAGTGCGCTTTTCGATATCACCTTGTGAAAGGTTCCGTTCCTCTCTCAGTTTCTTCAAACGAGTTCCAATGATCATAGCCGCATTCTTCCACAAAGTGATTAACTGGTCAACTAGATTTTTGTTTAGAATTTCGATTTTAATGTAGGTGTAACCCCAAAGGGGCCTCCCTCGTCGAAAACATTGAGGGAAGGCAGAAAATGGAAGCGCGATGGCGAACTCCCCGGCCGAGGTTGCCCAAGAAACTCAATGGATTAAGCGTGCGCAGCAGGGCGACTCGGAGGCCCTTGGGCCGCTGGTGCAGAAGCACCAGCAGCGCGTATTCTCTCTGGTGTGCCATCTGGTTCGGAGGCGGGATGAGGTGGAGGATCTCTCTCAGGAGATTTTCATCAAGGCCTTTCGGGCGATTCGGAGTTACAACTTTCAGTCTTCTTTCGCCACGTGGCTCAGCCGGATTGCGACCAACCACTGCTACGACTACTTGCGGCACGAGCGGGCGTCGCGGGTCAGTTTCTACTGGCAGATGGGAGAAGACAGGCAGCGCGAACTTGAGAACAATGTCGAGAGCCAGCCTGAGGAGGAGCTTGACCACGAGGAGCGGACCGTGCTCCGTGACTTGGTGGACAAACTCCTTGGTCGCGCCCCGGAAAACGATCGGACCATATTGGTCTTGAAGGAGTTACAGGATTATTCTGTGGAAGAGATTGCGGAGATCCTGAAGTTGAAGCCTACGACAGTGAAAGTCCGCCTGCATCGCGCTAGGAAGCGGATGCTCGAGGATCTGCGGCAGTGGCGGGAGGGAAAATAAGCCATGCGTTGTGATGATCTACGAGAGCGCTTGGACAGTCTTTGGGAAGGTGAACAATCTCCCGAGGTCCGTCAGCACCTGGCCCAGTGCGCGGCATGTGAGCGGTACGTGCGCGATCTGCGACTGGTGCGGGCGGGGTTCCGCGTGCTGAAGCGGGAGGCGGTGCCCGAGCCTTCGCTGGGGTTTGCCGAGCGGTTGGTGCGCCGCTGGGGTGAACTGAGCAAGCAGCCGAGCGTAGGCGAGTTCTTCGAGCAAGTGGGACGGCGCTTTGTGTATGCGACGCTGATGCTTACCTTCCTCCTGCTACTGGCCTTGGCGCTGCCACCGACCGGACCGATCCGCGGGCAGTCAACGGCTGACCCGCTGGTGCCCGCCGAGGAAACGGTGCTGGTCCCTTCTGATCCCTTGGGGGTTAGCAACGTGCAGGATGTTTCGGATGGGACGTCTGTGGACGTTGCGGCGCCGCCAGCCACGAAAGGAGCAAAATGACCCGCCGGGTTTATCTCTATTTTGCTGTGACGTTCCTTCTGGGGGTTATCCTGGGAGGCGTGGGCGTTTATTATTTCGGCTGGTCCACAGGCCGCTGGCACCGCGGACTCAACAAGGACCGGGCAGTGGCGCGGCTGAAAAAGGCGCTAGATCTCTCAGACGCCCAGGTTCAGCAGGTCAGTCAGATTTTCGACGAGACCTCTCAGAAGATGAGGGATCTGCAGAAGCAAATCGATCCGCAGTTCCGTGGCCTTCGCGAAGAAGCCCGCAGCCGCATCCGCCAGATCCTGAATCCAGAGCAGGTGAAGAAGTTCGACGAGCTGGTGAAACAAATGGATGAAAGGCACCGGCGGCATGGGCCACCACCGCCAGCGCACTGAGGCCTTGCCGGGAAGGGCAAGGTCGCGTCCTTCAAAGGTTGCGGCGAGCAAGCGCGAGGCTTGAGCCCAGCCAAGGTAAGCCGCGAATTCGTCCCCCCAGCACAAGACCGTCCTGATTTTAAGCGTTGCCAAGTAGATCATTTCCATCGCTGTGCGTGTTGACCCACCGCTCGAGCGTAATCCGGATGGATGTCGGGTCGCATTCTGCCCTTCCGCCGGCCCCAAGAAAATGGCGCACCCTGGTGAGCAAACCGGGGCAGAAGGGATTCGCGGTCGTGTGACTCGGTTCAGTTTTCGGGATTTGCCGATTCGTTGACGCGTCTCGGGTCGTGAGCGCTGTTTCTACGTGATTCTCTGGCGTGCCCCGGAGTGTTTCAACTCGCGCCGAAATCACGTACCCAGGCATGTGTAGCACTACGGCGGGAAATTCATGCGGCGCAGGAGGTCCTGGTAGCGCGGGTCGGAGCGCAGGGGATCGTACCTCCAGTGGACCTTGAGCCAAACCAACGAGACATTGTGATCCTCATAAGCTCTTTCCAGGAAACTCAGAGCCTTTTCCTTCTCACCGAGACCTAGATGGACGTGTGCCAGGGCGATGGCGGGAACATATCCGGTCTTCGCCCGCCTCTCGAGTTCGCTGAGGATTCTGAGAGCGTCCTCCCGTCTACCCACTCGCGCATAATAGAAAGCAAGGAATCCAAGCCAAGTAGGGGGCCTTGTTTCGTCCATGAAGGTCTCCGCGTTTCGAATGTTTCTGACCACTTCATCGCTCATCCCTCTCCGCGCATAATATTCGGCGAGGAGCACGTAGCTGTGGGCAAAGCGCGGGTCCAGTTCCAGCCCCTTCTTGTACTGCTGCAGCGCCTCGGAGTCACGACCCGCAAGGATGAGCGCCCATCCCAGTTCGTTATAGGCGGAGGGGGAGAGTGGGTCAATCTCCACAGTTCGCCTTCCCACAGCGATGGATTCTTCAAGCCGACCCATGGCAGCCAGGTAGCCCGCATAGAGTATGCGTGCGTATGTACCGGTCGGGTTCAGATCCATTCCGCGTCGAAGCTCCCGATCCGCCCCCGCCCAGTTCCATTCGTAAAACTCGAGCGTGCCCAACGCAATGTGCCCGTCGGCGAGGTTCTCATCAAGTTCCAGAGCCTTCAGTGCTGCCTCCCTCGCCTGGGTATGAAATGTGCTGAAGGGGAGAGAGCTTTGCCACCCCCCGACCTCCTGGTAAGCGATTGACAATCCCGCATACGCCGGAGCGTAGGAAGGGTCGTGTGTAATCGCTTGCCGGAAGTCCTCGATCGCTCTCCGATAGGCTCTTTCGGACTCCTGGAGGATCTGGAAATTTCCTTGGAGGTATAGTTGGTAGGCTTCTGGATCAACCGGCCGGGTCTTGCTCACGCGAGCTTGCTCCGTCGGAGTGAGGGTAACCCTGATCTCGCGGGCAATTGCCTGTGTGACCTCTGCCTGCAGGCTTAAAATGTCCCGCAGGTCGCGCTCGTAGCTCTCCGCCCACAGATGCTTTTCCGGGTTAGCTTGGATCAACTGCGCGGAGATGCGCACCCGATTGCCCGAGCGCAGCACCGTGCCTTCCACTACAACATCCACATTCAACTCCTTGGCAATCTGCGGCGTGGGCTTGCGCTGCCCCTTGTACTTCATCACGGAATTTCGCGAGATGACTCGCAAGGACCCGATCTTGGCCAAGCCGGTGATCAGTTCGTCCGTCATGCCGTCGGCGAAGTATTCCTGCTCGGGGTCGGAGGAAAGGTTTTCGAGGGGCAGGACGGCGATGGATTGGATTTGTAGGGGCGGTTCGCGAACCGCCCCTACGCCCCGTAAAAGGCGGTCGCGCAGGCCGCCGACGTTCAGGCCGACCAGTATTGCCAGCAGCGTGACCGACCCGCCGACCATCGCCGGTACAATCCAACGCTTTTGTGAACGCGCCCCCTCACCCGGCCCTGCGGGCCACCCTCTCCCCACAGGAGAGGGCTGGGAAACAGAAACGATCTCCGGCTCCCCTCTCCCTCGGGGAGAGGGGCTGGGGGTGAGGGGTTCCACCGGCGCGATAAAGCGATACCCGTGCCGGGGCAACGTTTCGATGAAGCGCGGCGCAGCCGGATCGTCCCCCAAGGCCTCGCGCAGCCTTTTGATCGAGCTGTTGACGCTGTGTTCGAAATCAATGAAGGTGTCCCCCGGCCAGAGCTTCTCTCGGATCTCTTCGCGGGTCACCAGCTCGCCCGGACACTCCAGCAGCATGGCGAGGACTTGAAAGGGCTGACCGTGCAGCTTGACCTTCAGTCCCTGCTTGCGCAGTTCTCCTGATCGAAGGTCAACTTCGAAAACACTGAAGCGCAACAGGCGCGGGCGGGCGTTACTGTCTTTCATTGGGGTTGCTTCCCCCCTGTTGACGGCAAGTGTATCACTACACGAGTTCCCTTGATAGGCAAAGCCCTAAAAGTGTTTTGGAGGACAAACCACCTCTCCTCAGGAATTTAGCCAGGTACAAACATTTCACCTCGCTGTTACCCGCTGTGCATTGAAGTCAGCACGAGGCTGGAACACTGTGGGCGCAGACAAGGCGACGCAGGTTGGGTGAGGTTGCGTGCTCCGGCCGGATTGCAGCAGGGGATCAGGACGTTAAGCCCGCGGCTCCTCGCCCAACCCAAGCAAGGTAGCAAGGTTGTACAGAGTTGTTCTGCAACTCTGCGGTCCGTACCTTAGGAAAACTGAAGCTACTCCCTATAACAGGGAGGACAAAACCATGTCCAATAAATAAAGGGAGGGATAACACCATGGGTATCCTAAAGAAACTGGTTGGTGTTCTCGTGAGTCTGGTCCTGGTGACTGCAATCCCCGCCTGGGCAGGCCACGACTATACCGTTCGTGTGAATCTGCCGAACGGCAAAGACGATACTGCCAACATTCAAGCCGCTCTCGACGCCTGCGTCGTTCGCGGCAAGGGCTGCACCGTACAACTCGCCGCGGGGAAATACCTTACCCGGCAGCTCGTCACTTACAACTTCCGCGGCACCTTCAAAGGCATGGGCAAAGACCGCACGACCATCGAAGCCCTGCCCAACCTGCTTGTTAACGCATTTAATCCCGACAATACTATCTGGTGGTCTCCAAACACTACAGACCACACCTGGCCTGACCTGATCATGTTCCTAGACGGTGACATCACGGTCTCGGACATGATCATCAAGGTGACCTCGATACCGGCCACTGAGCCCTACTACATGTTTGGGGGTATGGAATTTCGAGTACTCCTCGGTGGTATCCGCATCATGGGGAAGTACCGAACCAAGGCATCGATTGAGCGGGTCGCTATCGAAGGTACACGGGACGAGGCAAGTGTTTTTGGATTCAATTTGATCAATGGAGTGTTATGGGTAGCAGATCTGCCGAAATCTCTTACTTTTCACGATGCTTACCCTCTTAGTGGATCCCTGACTGTATCTTCCAGTTCCTTTAAGAATGTGGCTTACGGAGCGGCTATAAACAGCGGCGGAGCCATCGCCAAGGATAGCCATTTCACCATCGGAGGTTCGCCCTCAACTGGGAATGTTTTTGAAGATGTAGGGTACGGGATTGACCTCGAAAGCATAGAAAATTCAGTGGTGGAAGCCTCCTACAACATCGCAGAGGGACAATATGCAGCGTTGGATGTTTGCCCGTGGGAGACCATGCCGACCAAGCCCTCTCTCTTCTTAATCCACCACAACACGTTTAGACCGACCGGGCCCTACGCCGACGGCATCTGGCTTCTGGATGACCTGCCAAACAAGTGGGTTTACGCGGTGATCTACAACAACACCATCGAAGCGCAGGACATCGGCTACGGCGGGATCAGCGCCCATTCCACCAAGGGGACCACGATTGTGAATAACAAGATTTCCGGCAACGGTGCCGATGCAATCGGAATCTGGGGCGGCACCTACGCCACGGTGCTGGGCAACGATGTGACAGACTTCACCGCCTCTCCCGATCTTGCCCAGATCGTGCTCGATGGGACAACAACCCATAGCACCGTAGTATGCGAGAACTCCAACGATACCGTGCTTGATCAGGGCACAATGAACAAGGTCATCGGCTGCCAGCAACCCGCAGCCGCTGCGGAAGCCTCCAGCCTGAGCGCCGCTCCCACTACTTCCGTCGCCCGGCCAAATCTCCCAAGGAGGAAGCCACGACTTCCATAGCTGACACGCATCGCGACAAATGACAAGGCCGCCCGCCTTGGGGCAATCCTAGCCGGACCTTAGGGCATCGGCCGATAAATCCAGAAACAAGGGAGGCGGTGTCGAATTCGATGAGGAAGTCAGCGGGCGCACACTGTTCGCCTTGACGAGGCCCGGAGCCAGCGCTGCTTCGAAAGCGCCCGCTCCGGAGGTCGATACAAACCTTGCGCCGGCTGAGGTCGAGCCGTGATTTGGCCCGAGTTTCTCACCACGGACGAGGAAGGGCGGGGCTTTAGCCCCGCCGTTACACAACGCTCGTAATTGTTTCTTCGTCTCGCGCCGCGCGCAGTTCCTCGGGAAGAGTTGCGCGGGGCGCGAGACGACCAGAGGCTGGGAACCCGCGATTTCGGCGGGGCTGAAGCCCCGCCCTTCCGACCGCCGGGAAAAAGGCACTGTGTGGTGAGAAATCCAGGGTAAATATGTGGGGAACAAAACAGAAGCCAGCACAAATGGGCCAGGGTGGAACCAAGCCAATTCTTTCGGCGCTGGAAACCCACCCTGGTGGGAGTCTGGCCTGCTGCGGGAAACCGATGGCGCCCCAGCTCAGGCAAGCCCGCGATCGTTACGGGCAGATTCTGTTTGTTGCCGTCTGGCGCTGCTCCTGTTGCGGTCGGATTACTTTCTGAGTAGGCCACAGTCGTGTCTTCTGCCCATGTTCAACAGAATCGGGACAGCAGGCGAAAGCTGAGCCACCGTGATGCCCCCCCATAAGAACGCATCTTCTGTTGCACGGAAGACGGCTTAGTATACGGCCCACTTGGAAACAATCCATCTGGCCGCGAAACGCCTTACCCATAGGAGCGACCCCGCGGCGCAAAACGACGCGTCAAGTGCTCAATTTGATCAATGTCGCGCCGGCCGATTCTCGGGCGGAATCTCGAATTTCGCTGTAGGTTGCGAGGGGAGCCTCGTCCTAAGCCGACGTGACCTGTCGCACGATAACTTACATCGTGAAATATAACTTGCATTCTGCAAGTAATATTGATAATTTGTCGCTGGTGCCAGGGAAGCCCAAATCAAAACGCCGGTCCGGGTGTCCGGTAAGTATCTCCCTCGAGATGTTGGGAGATCGCTGGTCGCTGCTGATCATCCGCGATTTGATGATTCGCGGGTTCAGGACATTTCGGGAGTTCCAGGAATCGGGCGAAGGAATTTCGACGAACATCCTGGCGGACCGTTTGCGGAAGCTCGCAGTGGCGAGGATCATCACCGCGGAGGCGGAGGCGACCGACCGGCGAAGGGTGAACTACCGTCTAACCGAAAAAGGGATTGATCTGGCGCCGGTGCTTTTGGAGTTGCTCATTTGGGGGGCGCGGCACGAAGAGACAGGGGCCCTTTGCGCCCTCATCGACGAGATGGCGAAGCATCGCGACAAGGTGCTCGCGGAAGCTCGGCGACGGTGGCGAGAACGCGACTCAACTCCGCTGCTACCGAGCCCTGAGGACGGTGGCGCGGGTTACAGTTCAGCGCGAACCCGCCGGGTGGCTTCACCCTCGTCGCGCGCATGATTTCACGCGCACGAACTACTCAGTCATTGATTAACCAAAGGAGTGCGCTATGCAATTGAATCCTTACCTGTTTTTCAACGGCCAATGCGAGGCTGCATTCAAGTTCTATGAGAAGTGTCTTGGCGGCAAAATCGAAGCCATGATCCTCCATGAGGGTACGCCAGCCGCGGACCAGGTACCCGCCGAATGGCGCAAGAAGATCCTGCACGCCCGCCTGGTTGTGGGCGACCAGGTATTGATGGGTTCTGATGCTCCGCCAGATCGCTTTCAGAAACCACAGGGCTTCTCCGTGTCGCTTGGGGTCAAGGACCCGGCAGAGGCAGAACGCATATTTCTCGCATTGGCGGAAAACGGAAAGGTGCGGATGCCAATCCAGAAGACCTTCTGGGCCGCCCGTTTTGGCATGCTTGTCGATCGGTTCGGCATCCCGTGGATGGTGAACTGCGAAAAAGCTGCGTGATTGATCACGAATAGCGGCTAGCGCAGAGTCTCGCTTCCCAGAGACTCTGCGGCTTTTCGGCGGTGCAAGATCAAGCACCGCAGAGTTTGAAAATACACAAACTCTGCGCTACCCCGCTTGGCGGCGGGGATAAGTTTACACAGACCCGCCAGTTATTGGGAAGCGCAGCAAAAAGGGGCAAAGGAACAAAGTCCTTAAACGACACCGGTTCTATCTGGGCGACTAAGCAGGGAAACTGTCGGCAAAAACCACCGGACAACTCAGAAAGGAGAGACGAATGAGCAGGGTACGAGTACTGGTTGGCACACGCAAGGGCGCGTTCATCCTGGCGTCGGACGGCAAGCGCGAAAAATGGAACGTCAGCGGACCCCACTTTGCGGGCTGGGAGACTTACCACCTGAAGGGCTCGCCCGCCGACCCGAATCGCCTCTATGCGTCGCAAACCAGCGGCTGGTTCGGGCAGATCATCCAGCGCTCAAGCGACGGTGGCAAGACGTGGGAGGCGCCCGGAGGCGGAATGACGATGGTACCCGGCGAAATGCCTCGTGGCGAGAGCAACAAATTCGTCTACGACACAACGCCAGAAACCGGCAAACCCCTCACCACTCACCAGTGGTACGACGGCACGCAGCACCCCTGGGAGTTCAAGCGCGTCTGGCATCTCGAACCGTCGCTGACCGATCCGAATACCGTCTACGCCGGAGTGGAAGACGCCGCCTTGTTCCGGTCGACCGACCGCGGCCAGACCTGGCAGGAGCTCGCCGGACTGCGCGGCCACGGCACAGGGCCCAAGTGGCAAGCGGGCGCCGGCGGGATGTGCCTGCACACAATTCTTATCGATCCGAGCAACCCCGCGCGGATCTACATCGCCATCTCGGCTGCGGGCGCCTTCCGCACCGACGATGCCGGCAAGACGTGGAAACCGATCAACCGGGGACTAAAATCCCAATATATCCCCGACCCGAATGCCGAGGTCGGCCACTGCGTTCACCGCATCGCGTTGCACCGGTCGCGCCCGAACGTGCTGTTCATGCAGAAGCACTGGGATGTGATGCGCAGCGAAGACGCCGGCGATTCGTGGCATGAGGTCAGCGGGAACTTGCCGACCGATTTCGGATTCGTGATCGACGTTCACGCGCACGAGCCGGAGACCATCTACGTGGTCCCGATCAAGAGCGACTCGGAACACTACCCGCCCGAGGGAAAGCTCCGAGTATATCGGAGCCGGACGGGCGGAAACGAGTGGCAGGCGCTCACCAAAGGTCTGCCGCAGCGCGATTGCTACGTCAACGTGTTGCGCGACGCGATGGCCGTCGACTCGCTCGATTCGTGCGGCGTGTATTTCGGCACTACCGGCGGGCAGGTGTACGCGTCGGCCGACGCCGGAGACAGCTGGGCGCCCATCGTCCGAGATCTTCCGGCCGTGCTTTCCGTCGAGGTCCAGACGCTGCCATGATCCGAGTCGTACTCCCGACACATTTGCGGACGCTGGCCCACATTGACGGCGAGGTGAAGCTCGAGGTCGAGGGGCAGGTTACGCAGTGCTCGGTCCTCGATGCACTCGAGGCCCGCTATCCGGTGTTGCGCGGGACGATCCGCGATCACGTCACCGAGCAGCGCCGGCCGTTTGTGAGGTTCTTCGCCTGCGAGCAGGATCTGTCCCACCAACCTCCGGACGCCCCGCTGCCCGACGCGGTCGCGACGGGGGTCGAGCCCTTTCTGGTCGTAGGGGCCATTGCCGGCGGCTAGTAAGCGCAGCGCCCCGATGCATCGGGCCGGCTTTTTATTGTCGATCGAGGACTTCCACAAATCCCATTGGGAAATCGCAGACCCCAAAGAACAGGGCCTGCGCCAGCCGGCCCTTTCCGCACGGGATTGGTATGAAACTATTCCAGCAAGCTATCCCTTCGCCATCAAAGGTAGAACTCACGCAGGAAGGCGATGACAGGGGCTACCCTCGTCTATACCGGAGGAACGATGTCCCGCTTCCACACGCTGCGCAGCACGCCGAGCGCGATGGGTACAGCACCGACGAGGATGAAGATCATGTCCCCCGCCATGCGCACCCATTCCAGCTTGTGGTAGAGGCCCCCCATCAGGAATGTCAGCCGACGCGCGTGCCAGTACCCATTGGCGATGGAGTCCCAGAGTTGGAGAACCCCTCCGGGAAATAGATCCAGGAGAACCATAAGGGCGAGGCCCACGTTAGCACCCCAGAAGCCCACCCTGATGAACTTCTCTGTCCCCTTCCAGACGGCGTCGGACTGCATGGCCCTCAAGCAAAAGACGAGGACCGCCAGCGCCAACATCCCGAAGACACCAAACAGGGCGGCGTGTCCGTGGTTGGGAGTGAGTGTCGTGCCCACCTCGAAGTAAGACACGATCGGCAGGTTGATAAGGAAGCCGAAAATCCCGGCGCCGACAAAGTTCCATACACCGACCGCCATAAGGAAGTAGAGGGCCCACTTCTGGCCGGCGGCGAAATCTCGTCCGCACGCGGAGCACTGCTCGTTCTTCAGCTTGATGAAGTCCCAGGCGTCCAGGGTTAGAAGCGTCAAGGGCACAACCTCCAAGGCGGAGAAGCACGCGGCCAGGCCCATGTTGAGCGTCCCCTGACCGGTGAAATACCAGTGATGGCCCGTACCAATGATCCCGCCGCTGAGGTAGAGGATGGCGTCGAGGTAGATCAGGCGCGTGGCGGTCTTGGTGGTGACTACGCCCATCTGGTGGAACATGATGGCCACGAGGACCGTGGCGAAAAGCTCGAAGAATCCTTCCACCCAAAGATGGATGATCCAGAAACGCCAGTTATCGATGACCGCGAAGTTGCTGTGAGGGCCGTAGAAGAGGGCGGGTAGGTAAAAGACGGGAATGGCCACGGCAGCATAAAGAAAGAGTGCGGACAGCTCACGGTGGTCAGGACTCTTGAAGGCGGGTTTCAAGGCCCGGAACATCAGAAAAAGCCAGAAGAGGAGGCCAGCCGCCAGCAGGAGCTGCCAAAACCGCCCGAGATCCAGGTATTCGGAACCCTGATGCCCGAACCAGAACCAGAGGCGCCCTAGCTTGTCGTTGATGCCCAGGTACTCTCCGAAAAGGCTGCCGAAAACGACTGCTACGAGTGCACCGAGGAGAGCGTAAACGCCAGCTCTTTGGCCACCGGGCTCCCCGCCACCCACCCAGGGCGCCAGGAAAAGGCCGCCGCCTACCCAGGCCGTTGCGATCCAGAAGATGGCGAGTTGGAGGTGCCAGGTGCGTGCCAGAGTGTAGGGCAGGAACCGAGCGATGTCGAAGCCGTAAAAGCCTCCTGGCTCCACGCGGTAGTGGGCAAGCGCGCCTCCCAGGAACGATTGCGCCAGGAATAGGAGCGCCACCACGGCGAAGAACCACCCGGTGGCCCATTGGCTAGGTGTCAGTGTCAGAGCCGTGGGAGCGGGGTGCGTGATGTGGGCGGTATCGCCCTCACCCTTCCAGCCCAGATAGTCAAACTTGCCGACCATGAAGAGGATTAGGCCCAGACCCCCCAGGAGGGTGATGAGGCTCAAGGCGCTCCAGACATAAGCCTCAGCGGAGGGCCGGTTGCCCACCGTGGGCTCATAAGGCCAGTTGTTCGTGTAGGAATAGTCCTTGCCCGGCCGGTTCGCCGAGGCAGCCCAGGCGGCCCACGCGAAAAAGGCGCTCAGCGCTTTGAGCTCCGTGGGATTCTTAATATAGCTGGCAGGCAGTCCAGGGGCGGCGCCCCTCTTGGTGAAGTAATCGCTCCATTCGGCCGTTTGGCTGCGAGAGGCCGCCACCTCCCCGGGTGTGAGGAGGAGCGTCCGTGAGGCCGGTTCGTACCGGTTCTCCTTAAGAACCCTCCGCACCTGCGCGGATGCGACGATTTGCTCATCAGGCGAGAGCTGTGCGAAGGGTCTGCCGTACTTCTCCACGGCGATCGTATCCCGAGTCACCTCGCTGAGTCTGTGCAGATACTCGGCGCTGTAGTCAGGGCCTAGATAAGCCCCGTGACCCCAAAGGCTCCCGTGTTCCATGAGGCCGTACTTAAAGAAGACCTCCTGGCCTTCTTGGATATCGGCTCCCGTGAACACCACATTTCCCGCCGCATCCACGGCCCTCTCGGGAATGGGAGGAGCGTTCGTGTAGGTCAAGACGGTTACGAAAGATAGAACCGAGAAGCCACCGATCATGACGAGAATCGCCGAGTGTCGCCACCACGGAGAGAGACCCGTAGCACTGCCGGACATGTCTGCCATTTCATGCCCCCATTTAATTGTTGCCTTGGATGCTGGTCCTTCTCGATCTTATTGACTTACTTCCAAAAGCCATGCGAATCCGATTGAGCGTTTGTTCTGACCTGCTGAGGATGAGGCCTCTTAGCGGGTCACCTTCTCCGAGTGGCGATCCTGATTTCCTGAGCCACTTTTTCGTCGCTGACAAGAAGCACCATCACCCCCCACAACAGCCAGCGCAGCTATCGCGACCCCAAGATGTCCGGTCCTTCGGCTCAGGAGGAAGCGGCACGACAGGTCCAGCTGGCCGACACCTTTCGAAGCAAGTAAGGCAACTACGACTTTTCACTTGGGTAAGAACTCTACAAGCATCTTATCCATCATCGCGTGCAGTCGTTCGTGGGTGCCGACTCCCATCTTGTCAACTTCCAGCTTTTCGAAGTCTTCGGCGAGCTGTTCCTGCTCACCGGGAGTGAGCAGTCGTTCCGCCATCATGAAGAGGACATTGTTCTCCTTTTCGATGTGACCGCGGAGCAGACCGACATAACCTCGTGCGGCCCCCGCCCACCGCGAGCCTGAGCCCGCGAGACGAGATTCCGTGCCCCGAGCAGCATCGCCCATCTGCCGGATGAGCGAACGCCCTTCCTCGTGTTCACGGAGCAGCACACCGATGGGTCCCCCCGTCCGAGGAATTCCTTTCTGTTCAAGCAACGGGAACAACAAGTCCTCTTCCTTTCCGTGGTGGCACTGGTCGGCGAACAGGCGGAAGAACTCTTGAAGGTTGGCTAGAACTTCCTGCCTCACGGCCTCGCCTTGTTCGAGACGATTGGCTACCTTTTCGGTAACCTCCAACATCTTCAGGATCGCCTCATGCTCGTGTCGCAGAACCTTTGTAGCTGTAGCCATTACTCCTCCTAAGGTCTCGACCTTCTCGACGCTACTAGCCATCGTTTTAGCCGGAACTTCCATTTTGGCCTTCCGGCGCCTGAGAGTATACACCCCTCATCTTCAATCAAGCCTTCCCCCGCGCGGTTTTTCTCTCCGGGAGGGTCCGAGCGGCCGTCCGCTGCCCTCCATGAGTCCTGAACACCTGTCCTTCTCCATCAGTTTTTCAGGGGGTAGTCATGGGGTCAGTGCAGTCCTGAGCGTGGCCTTTTTTGATGCTCGATGCCCCAGCGGCAACCGCACGTAGTGAATCTGGATGGGGCACGCCACGCGCCGTACGGTACGTGGCACGCCGCTACCGTCGCCTTGCCCAAGGCAAAATTGTTGTAACTCGACCGCCGCCCTCAGGCCTCGCACCGTTCACGGGGTGTCGGGATTCTGGGCGGGAGCGATTTCGCTGAGCCGCTTGAGGTCGAGCACCATTTCGCCCCGAGAGTCCGCCTCGAAAGCGGGGACGAAGCGCGCTCCCCAGGCCACCTCTTCGTAGCGGTAGGAGTGGCGCACGTGGACCGTTTGGAAGAACGTATCGTCGAAAGCCTTAATCAGAATCAGAACCTCGGCCTGCTGCCGGGCGAGGTGACCGGCGGTCTGACCCCAGAGCGGGCTGGCTTCGTCGATGGGATGAACGACCGTCCAGGTGAGCGGCAGGAACTGGACGGAGGCGCGTTCGAGCGTGAGAGGCTTGTACTTGCGCAGCAGTCCGTGGTCTGAGGGTTCCACGGTCATCAAGAGTACCCGCGCTTCAATCTCCATCAAATTATTACTGCGCCGGTTCGCGACGCGGAATTGCAGGCTGGTGCCGCCTTGATAGGGCGCTACTACCATCTGCCGGCTGAAGGCGAGGCGCGCCGCGGGCCTCGAAAATCGTCCGAAGAGCAGGCCGGTGCCGATGGCAAACGCCATCAGTCCCAGAAGAGCTTGTAACGCCGCCACCAGGTTGGCGGGAACGCCCTCGGGAGAGATCCGGCCGTATCCCACGGTGGTGAAGGTTTGGGCGCTGAAGAAAAAGGCACTTAGAAAACGGCCCAACGGCGTGCTGGTGTTGGCGCCCTGCAAGTGCTCGACGCCAATCCCCAGGTACACGAAGGCAAACACCAGGTTGGCAATCACAAACCCAGCAAAGATAATGGCCAAGAAAAGGGGCCAGGAAGTGTTGATCATGAAAAGATAGGGATGTACATCCCGCCAAGTGGCGCCGCGCCGGCGAACATTGAATTGGCCATCGGGATTGATGATTCGATGTAAGTCGCCGCGGTACTTTTCTGTAAAGCCGGGGTCGAACGAAGGCTTGTCCATAATTGCCGATGATAGAAGGGCCAAGATGTTGATGCCCAGCAGCGTCCAGGGCCGATTATCGATGTGGTCGCCCTGCCAACTTCTGGCGATGGTGCTTGGATCGCGGCGTAATCTGCCACGATAAGGCCCTGGAAGCGTGCGCGGCGTCCAGTAGTTGAAGACCTCGCTCTACGCTTTGGCCTTTATCACAGATCGTTGGCGGAGAGGGGAGCTATGCCAAACGTGATCGCTCCGTAGATCGCGCTCCCCCGCGATGCGGGGACCTCCTACCTCGGTGTCTGCTGCTTCAGGAACGTCCCCTGCTCGAGTTCCTTGAATGCCTGCCGAAGCTGTTCTTGCGTGTTCATCACGATCGGGCCGTACCACGCCACGGGCTCCTCAAGCGGCTTTCCCGAGACCAGGAGGAACCGGATTCCGTCGTCCCCAGCCTGTACCGTAACTTCGTCGCCGCGATCAAAGAGCACGAGCGAGCGGTTCTCCGCTTCCGCGGGAGGGGCCGTGTCCGCCCATCCCACACTCTCGGTCGGTACCGCCAGGGGACCCGACGCGTTGCAGAACTTTCCAGCCCCGGCGAAAACGTACGCGAAGGCGTGGCGAGTCGTCTCGACCGGCAAGGTCTTCCTCTTGCCTGGCGAAACAACCACATCGAGGTAGATCGGGTCGGCGGCGACCCCATCCACGGGGCCGCGCTTCCCCCAAAAGCTTCCGCAGACGACGCGAACCTGGGTACCGTCGTCGTCGGTGATCACAGGGATGCCGGGCGCCTTCACCTCCTGGTAACGAGGCGCTGTCATCTTGAGCGAAGACGGGAGGTTCCCCCACAACTGGAAACCATGCATTCGTCCGTTTGGATCGCCTTTCGGCATCTCCTGGTGAATGATCCCGCTACCCGCCGTCATCCACTGGACGTCGCCCGCGCCGATGGCACCGCTGTTCCCGAGGCTGTCGCCGTGTTCGACGGTTCCCGCGAGGACGTACGTGATGGTCTCGATCCCGCGGTGGGGATGCCATGGGAAGCCAGCCAAGTAATCCTCCGGACGGTCATTGCGGAAGTCGTCGAGGAGGAGAAACGGGTCGAAGTCCGACGTGTTGCCGAAGCCGAACGCGCGGCGCAGGTGAACGCCGGCGCCCTCCAGAGTCGGCTTGGCCTTGATCAGCCGTTTGATCGGTCGAAGAGACATATTGTCCTCCAGCACCAAGAGTCTACGCTGTTGAACGCAGGGCTGCAAGTGCCTCGGTCCTCCCGCCTCCGCGGACGCCGTCCCGGGAAGTTCTTTTAAGGGCGTCAGGGCGCAGTTCACACCTTGCCCGACGAAAGTCGCAAAGAGCATTCTGGGGATGCTACGCTTTCGGCCGTGTCACGGCGGGCTCGGACAACATCAGACTTGTGGCAGCCGCTACGCGCAGCCCGGAAAGTAACTTCCGTGTCGGCGACGATACGCCCGGAGTGAGTCAAGGGGCACGGGTCTAGCACCTTTACAGGCTGGGTTAGTACTAGCCGCTGGCACGGCTGACGCAACCGGGGGCTTTTTTCTGAGGCAGATACGCACTAGTACCAACTTGGTTTAGTTCGCGCATTTTCAAGTCATTGAAATCAAAGCACGACTGTGACCAGTTTCGTGCGCCAATTAAACCAAGCAAGTACTAGCGACAGGGTTATACAAAGAATGCTTCTGTGACCCCATTTCGTCAACGGATACTGTTGATGTCCTGGTTCTCAAGCACATGTTTTGGGGCACCGAGCTTGGCGATTCTGATCATCGCACGGCCTACCTGTTCCGTCGTCGTCACGTACTTTGGCAAGAGGGCCTTCCACACGGGATAGAGCGGCGCCATCACAGCGTAAAGCGCCCTGTACAGTTTCGTCTTCGACTGAATTCCGTGCATCGGCTGGATAAATGCGGGACGCAACATGTACTGCGCCTTGAAGGGCAGCCGAAGCAGTGCGTTTTCGGTCTTGCCCTTCACGCGCGCCCACATAACGCGACCGCGCTCGGAGCTGTCGGTGCTCGCTCCCGACACATAGAGGAACGTCATGCCTGGGTTTAGCTTGGCCAAGGTTTGCGCAGCTGTCATCGTGATGTCGTACGTCACGCGTTGATATTCCTGCTCGGTCATTCCTACTGAGGAGACACCAAGACAGAAGAAGCACGCGTCATAACCCGAGAGGCTCCCCGCGATGGCCGAGAAATCGGAGAAGTCCTTGTGCACGATTTCGTGCAGCTTATCGTGCTGTTGCCCCGTCGCGCTGCGCCCAATCGTGAGGACGCTTTCCACGTCGCGATCGAGCAAGCTTTCTCGCAACACACCCTGCCCGACCATACCCGTAGCCCCAAAGAGAATGATCTTCATGTCGAATGGCCTCTCCGTTCCAGCGGGTTCTCGGGGTGGCCATTATTCTACCGCGGTGACCACCCCAACCGCAGGTGTTGCGATCCATCCGGGCGGCGTCCGAACGCCGTTCTCCTGCTGGGTGCGCTCGCGAACATGCGATCGCTCATCGAACGTCTCGGTCATGATCCTCTGCCAGATGCAGTGGTAAGCAGCGCGGCCATCATTCCTCCCGAGCAACGGCGCACTTGGAAACAATCCACATGGTCGTAAAACCCCTTACGCGTTGGAGTGGCCCCGCTGCGCAAGGCGACACGTCAAGGGTTCGATTTGATCAAGGTGCGCCCGGCGCACGTCCGCTGTGTGTCCAGTGGGCCTCCAACACGGGCTTTGAGGCTTGCCCAAACTGAGCATTCAAAATGAAGCGCGTGCTCGGTTCTGTGTCGAACGACGTAGGAGCGCTGCCCGAAAGGGAGAAACTCGAATCCCGGAGGAGATAAGCGGTGCTACTCGAATGTGGGCGCCGCGGACCGAACTCATCAAAACGGAATATCGTCGTCGCGGATGTCGGGTTCGGGAGGTGCGCCGGGTTCCGCAGCAGGAGCCGGCTCCGCGGCGGGGCGCTCGGGCGTGGCGCGTTCCATGCCGGCAGCGGCCATGCGGTCGGAGTCGGCTTTCGACCCCAGCATTTTCATGTCGCGGGCAACGATCTCGTACGCGGTGCGCTTATTACCGGCTTGGTCTTCGTACTGGTGGCTGCGGATCGAGCCTTCGATGTAGACCTGTTTGCCCTTGGTCAGGTACTCACCGCAGATTTCCGCCAGTTTGTTCCAGGCCACGATGTTGTGCCACTCGGTGCGCTTTTGCTGTTCGCCCGTGCGGTCCTTGAAGCTCTCGTCGGTCGCGAGCGAGAACTTGGCGACCGGCGCGCCGCTGGGGGTGTACTTGACTTCTGGGTCTTTGCCCAGCCGGCCAATCAGGATGACTTTGTTGACGGAGCCAGACATGAGAACCTCTCCTTCTTTGCGGGGATGCGAAGGGTACGAGTCACGAAGCTTGCACGACGCTTCCGGCCGGCGCAGCACGCGGGGTCAATTGCTTTTCCGATGCGGGGGCACGCTGCTGATACCGAGCTTTTTCAGCCGCTCGCGCGCCAAGTCGGCTTCGCGTGAATCCTGGAAGCGCTGGATCAGGGAGCGCAGTTCCTTGACGCCCGCCGATTTCTGGTCGAGGGCCAGCAGGGCATAGCCCTTCTTGAGCTGGGCCGCCGCCAACTTGTTGCCGGTGGGATAGCGCTCAATGCACTTATTGTACTCATCGATGGCCTGCGTGTAGTTCCCCTGGCTGTAGTAGCAGTCGCCAATGTAGAACTGCGCATTCGAGGCCCGATCGCTGTCGCCATAATACTTGAGATAATCTTGAAAAGACTGAACGGCGAGTTGGTATTGCCCGCCGTTGTAATAACTCAAACCCGAATTGTAGAGCGAATCCGCGTCCGGCGCCGTGCCGGGCTTGGTTGCACCCGTGGGGCTGGTCGGATTCGTTCCGGGTTGCGGTGCTCCGGTGAGGGGGAGCGTCTGGAGAATATTCTGGGTCTGGGTCATCTGGTCGCTCAGCTTGGCCAGCCGCGCCTTGGCCTCTTCCAGGCTCTCGCTCAACGCCTGGATCTGGCTGGTCAGGGAGTCGAAGCGCGCATTGGTAGAAGCCAGATTCTGCTGCATGGTCCCGCGCAGATCGTTGATCGTGACCTTCATGGTGTTGACGTTGTCGTTGGCTTGCTCGATCAGTGTTTTCAAGACCGCGGTTTGCGTATCGACCGTCTTCTGAAGGTTTTGGACGGCCTGCTGCAGCTGATCGAGTTGCTGCATCATCTGGACAGTTTCCTTGTTCACGCCGTAAGCGGGCTGAACCCTCGCGCCCAGGAGGGCGAAAACAATCAAAGCCAGAATGGTTCGTTTTTTCAAAGTGGCTACGTCCTCGCTAAGATAGAGATGTAACTTTCGCCAGTCTACCCTCTTGGTGCGGTCCGGGTCAACCGGCTCGGGAGGGGGTGGGGGGAGAAGGCCTCACGGATGCTGCTCTGCCCGGATGGGGCAGGCACACCGCACCCTGCGCGGGCACAGCACGGCGTGTTCAACAGCTTTGCCCTGCGAGTGGACTGAAGGCAGCCGGGAGCCCGGTTGGACTCCCGGCTGATTCCGCCTACTTGGATTCGGCGCCGAAACGGAAGTGCGCATGGCGGTTTTGCTGCCAGCACTCCTCCGCGTGGTCCTGACACACCGGACGGCTCTTGCCGTACGAAATCGTCGAGACCCGGTCTGCAGACACACCCGCGTTCACCAGGAAGTTTTTGGCGGCGGTGGCACGGCGGTCGCCGAGGCCCAGGTTGTACTCTTCGCTGCCACGCTCGTCGCAGTGACCCTCGACGGTGAACTTGATGCTCTGATGGTCTTTGAAGAAGCTCCCATCAGCGGTCAGGGTCTGCTCAGCGTCGGGGCGAATGTCGGACTTGTCATAATCGAAGAACGCGTCTTTGACGTTCTGACCAAACAAGTCCTCCTCACTGATCTCCTTCACCGGCGGTGGGGGCGGCGGTGGGGGCGGTGGGGGAATCGTCACGGTGACACGGGCGGTGGCACTCTGCGTGCCGCCCGGGCCGGTGGCGGTCAGGGTGTACGTGGTCGAGTCCTGTGGGGTGACGGACGAGGAACCCTGCGCCTGGACTTTACCCACTTCCGGTTGGAGATCCAGGTCAGTGGCGTTCTGAGAGGTCCAGCTCAACGTGACGGACTGGCCTTTCTCAACGGTGCTCGGCTCTGCGGTCAACGTCACGGTGGGGGCCGGCGGTGGCGGCGGTGGCGGTGGCGGTGGGGGCGGGGGAGCCACCACCTTCTTGTGGCAAGCGCCTGCCAGTAGAACGACTCCCAGGATTCCGACGAGAACCGCAAGACTGCGTTTCTTCTGTCGCATGCTCAATCCTCCTTGGTCGGCTAGAAATCCTCGTGATCCCATGGATGCATGGAGCTACCAGGAATTACCCCCCTTTGTGCCAGGCTCGGTGCAATATAACTACCCAGCCCCAGGGGGGATAAGGACATTATGAAATTCCAGATACTACCATCAAAACAGAACAAAACACAACGGCTTGCTTTGAAGATATTTCGCCTTGTGACGATTCGCCGTCGTGTGAATCCTGCCGGTTTTTGCGGAGGGCCGGCTGACTTGCCGCCCTCTTCGTCCCCCCGAAGGGGGCAACCGGCGTCTGTCAGAAGGCTCGCATTGCGATACATTTCCTTTTGCTTGGCCCTCTGGGCGCCCCTCCTGTCATCCTAATCCCGCCGTGCGGGAGAAGGACCTCTGCATTACCCTTGCCTCGGTGAAGAAGACCTTCTCTCACTTAATGCCGGGATTCTTTGGTCGTCCGCCGCGGCGGACTCCCTCGGAATGACAGCTCCGGCGAATTTTTCAGCATGCTGCTAATTCGACCAGTTGGGGTTCCAGTTTTCTCCATCCTGGGTCAGTTGCTTGGGATCCTGGCCGTTCGCGAGCATCGTCCACACCTGGCGGGATCCTGACCGCGTGGATTCAAACGCCAGATGGCGGCCGTCCGGCGACCACGTGGGATGCTCATTGCGACCGGCGTCGTGCGTTAACTGAATAATTCGGCCGCTGGCGATTTCCATGACGTAAACATCATAGGTCCCGGTGTCGGTGACGCGCCAATGGAAGGCCATGAAAAGCCCATTCGGGGACCAGGACGGGCTGCTGGCGTCTCCGCCCAGGGTCGTCAAGCGACGCAGGTTCGTGCCGTCCGCCGACATGATGTAAATCTGCGGCGAACCGCTCCGATCCGAGACGTACGCGATTTCGTTCCCGGTCTTGGGATTCCACGCCGGAGAAATGTCGACGCCGGGAGAGAACGTGAGGCGCTGCAGGTTGAACCCATTGGGATCGGAAAGGTAGATCTCCGGGTCGCCGCTCATGCTGGAGCAAAAGGCGATTCTCTTCCCGTCGGGGGACCACGCCGGAGTCGTGTTGAGTCCCTTGTACGTCGGGAAGGGAATGCGCCGGTTGGTTTCAAACGAAAAGAGGTAGATTTCCGGGTTGCCCGAGGCATAGCTGGTAAACGCCAGCCGGGTGTTGTCGGGCGACCAGCGCGGCGTGGTGGACATTGAGCCATAGCTGGTGATGGGATGCTGATTGAAGCCGTCATAGTCCATCACCCAGATTTCGGCGTGGCGGGTGCGATTGCTGGCGAACGCGACGCGTGTCAGGTTGATTCCAGGAACGCCTCCGCCCAGAGCCTGGATGATCTCATTGGCGAAGCGGTGGGCGGCCTCGCGCGTGGAGACCTCATTTAAGGTGGCAACGTAACGCTTGGCCAGCACGCCGGGGTTGGCTTGGTTGCCGAGATCAAAGAGCCGCGCCGTGACGACCAGGTTGGAGTTGATATTCTCGGTCTTTCCGAAGACCAGCATCTGGGCGGAAGCGGGAGGACTCGTCCAGGCCGTGAAGTCCACGTCCAGCGGCTCCTCCGGCAGCTTCACGGGATAGTAGCTCTTGCTGACCAAGTCAAAGATTCCGGCTTTGTCGAGGTCGTTCCAGAGAACCTGGTTGAACTCCTGCGTTAGACTGACCAGCGACTGTTCGACGGACTTGGGAGGAAGCTCCGCAACCGCCAGCCGGATTTTAGGCGCGCCGAGGTTGATGCCGGTGCTGAACCAGTCCTGACTTTGTGCCGAACGCGAGATGCAGAAGAGTGAAAAGACGACGGCAACAACGAGGAGGAATGGAAACGTGATTTTGTGCCAGCTCATCATCGTGACGGGCTCCAAATATACTGGGATGCGCACTGGTTTGCAAGCAGATGTCTCATAATGTGATATATTCTCCGGTCGATGCGGCGGGCAATTCTCACGCCTACCGGCGGTGAAAATCAAAATAAAACTCGACTTTCACGCTTCCGATCGGATAGTCGGGCGGCAAAGGAGCCAGCGGGTTGGAAGCGAGAATGGCGCGCAGCGCCGAGCGATCCACCTCGGGAACGCCACTGGGTTGCGTCATCTGGAGGCCGCTGATGCTCCCATCGCGTGAGATCTCAAAACTGACGTAAACGCGCGGAGCCGCCACGATGTTGGGACTAATTGTGGAAAGCAGCCAGTTGGCGCTGATGCGATTCCGCACCGCGCCCACATACCAGGCGTAACGCTCGCCGAAACTCCCGCCCTCACCCATGCTGAGGCCGCCCGATCCTGCCGCATTCACCACCTGCGTGTAGGTCATCGTGGGCGCGCCGCCCTGACCGAACGGGATGGCGTTGGGTGGCGGCTCGATTTGGGCCTTCTGGATCCGCTTGTTGATCCTCTCCGCCTTTTCGGGTTTCACCGCTTCCTTGAATTTGGGGATCTCTTCCGCCTGTGGGGGGGGTTCGACCTTGGGCTCAGGCTCCGTTTTATATAGCCCGGTGTTCTGGGTCGCCACCGCGCCAGGAGTGGAAAGCATGGGAGCGGGCAGCGGAATCCCCGGCAGAGAGGTGACCACGCCCATGTGGGTCGCGTCACCCATGCCCCATTTCTGGCCCCAGCCGCCTCCGAAGCGGGGGCCAAACGTCGCGTAGCCGAGAACGGTCAAAAAGAGGAGCACGTGCACGGTCAGGGAAAGGAGCAGCGTGCCCCGCAGGGTTTCGCGGCGCTCGTCAAACAACGCGATGGGTTGCGTGCTCATGGCGTGCTGTCCAGCCTGGTGCCGTGCCAACTGATTTGGGCTAATCCCGGACTGTGCAGAATGTGGGTCCAGTACATGGGCAAATCAAGTTGGAACGGCACTAGGACCCCGGCTTGGTCTCCAATGGTTCCGTGACGATATTGAGATCGGTGAGATTGGCTTGCTTCAGCGCATCCACGACCTGCGCGAACGCCCCGAAGGGTACATTCTGGTCGCAACGGACAAACACGGGTTGTGTGCCGGCGCCCTTTAGTTGATCGAGGACGTAGACCCCGAGCCGGTGGATATTAACGGGGTCATTACCGACATAAATATTCTGCTTCTTATCGACAGTGACGACGACCTTCTCGTCGGAAACCACTTTGACGGTTTTGGTCTTGGGAAGGTCCACTTCGATCCCCGATTCGAGAATCGGCGCCGTAAGCATGAAGATAATCAGCAGCACCAGGACCACGTCGACGAACGGCGTGATGTTGATGTCGGAAAGGGAAGTCTGGGTTCTACCTTTTGGGTTGGTGAAAGCCATCGTTTACCTCGTGAGGGGGCTCATTGCCCAGCGCGCGGGAAGCGGGCGGCGGGCAGACGCCCAGCCGGAACTCTGGAGTCATCCTTCCGTGAAATACCGCTCGGTCATGTTGAGGAACTCCAGGGAGAAGTCGTCCATCTGCGTCCCAAACTCTTTGATGCGCTGAAGAAAAATGTTGTAAGCGATCACCGCAGGAATGGCTGCGAACAATCCTGCCGCGGTGGTGATCAGCGCTTCGGAAATGCCCGGAGCCACGCTGCGCAGCGAAGCCGTGCCGGCGGTTCCCATGCCATGGAAAGCATCGATGATGCCCCAGACGGTTCCGAACAACCCCACGAAGGGCGTCACCGCGCCTGTGGTAGCGAGCCACGTCAGCCATTGTTCCAGGCGGCTCAGTTCGCCGGAGGCGCCGATCTGCAGGGCCCGCCGCACCGCTTCCAGGCTGCGGATCCGTGGCTTGCCCGGGTTCTCGGCCAGGACAGCTTGGCTCTCGATTTCGCGGTATCCGGATTGGAAGACCTCCGGAAGCGGGCTCTGCTGCAGGCTCCGGCAATAAGCACGAATCTCCGACAATTTCTTGCTCTGCCGGAACACTTTCAGGAATTCCTTCGATTCGCGCCGGGCGGCCCTGAAGCTGCCATACTTCTGGAGAATGATCGCCCAGGAGAGGATCGAAAACGCCAGCAGGATGAACAAGACGATTCTGGCCACCAGCCCCGTGTTCGCCAAAAGCTGCCACACTTCGCCTTGATAGAAATTCTGGTAGAACATCAGCAGAGCAGCAGTCAATTAACCTCCTTATAAAGGCGGGGAATGTGACACAAGCCCATCTTTTGAAGCTAGCACAGGGACAGGAGGCAGTCAACGAAGGAAGGGGCACAGAGCGGCAGGTGGCATGTGGGGTCTTCGCCGATCTACCACGCGCCACCTACGACCTACCTTCTGTGTCTCCGTTCCCCTGATGTGATAGACTCTAACGCACAATACCATGCTGCGCGAAATTCACATTCAGAATTATGCCGTCATTGATAACCTGGCCGTGGAATTCGGCCCGGGCTTGAACCTGCTCTCGGGGGAAACGGGCTCCGGCAAGTCCATCCTGGTGGATGCACTCGGACTGGCGCTGGGCGGCCGCGCTTCTCCGGAAGTGATTCGCACCGGGCAGGATCGCGCGCTGGTTACCGCCGTCTTCTTATCCGAGGGAAAAGCTCCGTGGTCCGATTGGCTGGAGGAATATGGCGTGGCGCGGAGCGAAGAGGGCGAGCTGATCCTGCGGCGTGAACTTCAAGCCGGCGGCAAGAGCCGGATGCTCGTGAACGATCAACCCGTGACTTTGGGGGCCGTCAAGTCGCTGGCTCGGGGCTTGGTGGAAATGCACGGGCAGAATGAGCACGTTGTGCTCTTCGCGCGCGAGGCCCAACTTGGCCTCCTCGACCAGTTCGCGGGAGTAGAAGCGGACCTGGAGAGCGTCCGCGCACTTCACTCGCAGCGTCGCGAACTCGAACAGGAACTCGACAGCCTGAGCCACAACGAACAGGAGCGGTTGCGAACGATTGACCTTCTCAGCTTTCAGGTACGCGAACTCGAGCAAGCACGGCTGGCTCCTGGTGAGGACGTCCGCTGGGAAGAGGAGCGGCGAATTCTTTCCAACCTGGAGAAAATCCGTGCCGCCGCCGCGAGCGCGTTCGCAGAGCTTTACGAGGACGAGGGCGCGGCGGTTTCGCGCCTGGCGGCCGCCGCGCGGCAGCTCGAGGAGCTGCGCCGGTACGATGCCGCCATTGAACCTCAACTCGAACCCCTGGCCGCGGCGCGGGCCACCCTGGAAGACATCGCCGCGTTCCTGCGCGACTATGTGGGAAACCTGGAAGCTAATCCGCAGCGCCTGGAAGAAATCGAAGACCGACTGGCGTTGATCGACCGGCTGAAGCGGAAATACGGTGACACCGTGGAAGCCATCCTGGCTTACGCGGTCGAGACGCGCCAGCGGCTGGCCAGCCTCGAACACGCCGACGAGCGGCGGGAAGTGGTTCGGAAGGAACTGGAAAAGGCGTCCGACGAGTATCGGAAGGCAGCCGAGGCGCTCTCCGAAAAGCGGCGCGAGGCGGCGCGGAGGCTGGTGAAACTGGTGCGCGAGGAACTGGCGCAGCTCGGGATGGAAAAGACCCGCATGGAAGTGAACTTTGCCAGTACGCCGGAAGGCCACGGCGGCCCGACTGGAATCGACGAAGTGGAATTCCGCCTTTCGCCCAACCCCGGGGAAGAATTACGGGCGATGGAAAAGATTGCCTCGGGGGGCGAAATCTCGCGTCTGATGCTGGCGCTGAAAACCGTGGTGGGGCAAGCACGGGCGAACCGCAGCGCGCGGGGGTCTGGGCGCGGCGCACCGACGTTTATTTTCGACGAGGTCGATTCAGGGATCGGGGGGCGCGTGGCGGAGTCGGTCGGCCAGCGGCTGAAGCGCTTGGCGCGTGACGCGCAGGTCCTGTGCGTTACCCACCTTGCGCAAATTGCCTGCTTCGCGGATCACCATTTCTACGTCGAAAAATCCGTGCGCGGCGGCCGCACCGTGACGACCGTCAAACCGTTGGAGGGTGAAAAGGACCGCGCCGAAGAGCTGGCGCGGATGCTCTCCGGCAGCCAGATCACCGACGCCGCCCTGACGCACGCCGCCACCATGCTGCGCCAGGCGGCGGGGTGAGGATGATGCGTAGCGCCGCCGTCCCTGCGGCGTGGTCTAACGCCGGCAAGTTCGATTTCAGGACTCCGGTTGAGTCCGTCGGACTCCAGAAACCGGAGACCCCGGCAGGTCGGGGCAGGTGCCCGGCGCGGCGATAAGTTGATTCGACAAGCCTGAACGTGAGGCGAACCTCGCTACTCAAAGCGCAGGTTTCGGGCTATACTGGATTTGCAGGGTGAGTGCCACTCCATGGGGAATGATCTGATTCAGATCGGCAGGGTCCAGCCGCAGCAGAGTTTGGCGCCCGGCGTGTCGGCGGCGCCGGTACGGGTGGCCGCCACAGAAATCGCGGGCGGTAGGACCTTCTACTTGGAGACCTTCGGCTGCCAGATGAACGTCCACGACTCCGAGAAAGTGGCGGGTATGCTGATGGCGCGGGGTTATCGCCCGGTGGATTCTCACCAGGCTGCAGATATCATTCTTTACAATACCTGCAGCATTCGGGAAAAAGCCGCCCAGAAAGTCTTCTCGCGTTTGGGAGCCTTCCGCAAGGACCGCCCGGGCGCAGGGAAGATCATCGGCGTGCTGGGTTGCGTGGCACAGCAGGAAGGCGAGCGCTTTTTCGAGCGCGCGCCGCAGGTCACTTTGGTATGCGGCTCGGCGAGCTACCCAAAACTCCCCGACCTGCTCGACCAGCTCGAGTCCGGCAACCGGCGCGTGAGAGGCCTGGGGCTCGACACCGAGGATTGCTTTGAGACCGAGCTCACGCGCCGCGACAACCGCTATCGCGCCTACCTGACGATTATCGAGGGATGTGATCAGCGCTGCGCCTTCTGCGTTGTGCCGATGACGCGCGGGCCGGAGCGGAGCCGTTCCAGTGCGAAGATTCTTGCCGAGTGCCGGCGGCTCGTCGACGAGGGTTATACCGAGATTCAGCTTCTGGGGCAGATCGTAAACGCCTGGCGGGACCCATCGCCTGCAGGTTGGAGCTTTGCGGACCTGCTGGCGCGCGTGGCGGAGATCCCCGGCCTTCGACGCGTACGGTTCACTACCTCGCACCCGCGCTATTTCACACCCGAGATCGTCCAGGCCATTGATTCTCACCCCGCGCTCTGCGATGAGATCCACCTGCCCGTGCAGGCGGGTTCCACCGCAGTCCTGGAACGCATGCGGCGCGGCTATTCGCGCGAAGAATATCTGGAGAAAATCCATTGCATCCGCCAGGCGCAGCGTGGTATTAGCCTTTCGACCGACATCATCGTCGGCTTTTGTGGAGAAAGCGAAAAGGATTTTGAGCAGACGCTCGCGCTGCTCGCTAACGTTGAATACGATCAGATTTTCTCGTTCAAGTTTTCTCCGCGGCCCGACACCGCCGCACTGGGATTCTTCGACACCGTTTCAGAAGAGGAAAAAGGGCGCCGGCTGACGGTTGTGCAGGAGCTGCAGCGCCAGATTCAATTACGCCGCAACCAAGCGCTGGTCGGACGGGATTTGGAAGTCCTGGTGGAAGGATATCAGCCGCGCCTGGGTCAGGCGGTGGGGCGAACCACCCACAATCGGGTGCTCAACTTCCCGGGTGTGCCCGCCGATATAGGTCGCTATGTGCAGGTGCGGGTGACTTCGGCTGGGCCGAACAGCCTGGTGGGCGAACGCGTGGCTCGGGCTCAAGGCGGTGCGGCGAGCGCGTGATTCTTCCGGGAATCCGCTGCCGGCTTGGTGAGCGGCGGCACGGGCGGAGCGGAGGGGAGCATGGAAGTTGAAATGAAAATCCGCGGTCTGGTCATGGACCCCGTCACCAACATGCCCATTGTCATCTTGAAGGATGTGAATGGCACGGCGGTGCTGCCCATCTGGGTGGGGATTTATGAGGCGAACGCCATCGCCCTGGAGATCGAAAAGGTCACCACCCCCCGGCCCATGACGCACGATCTGCTCAAAAATCTACTGCTAGGCCTCGAAACGCACGTGCAGAAAGTTGTGGTGAGCGAGCTCCGTGATGATACCTTCTATGCGTTGATCTGGGTTGAAAGGGACGGCCAGATGATGTCGATCGATTCTCGACCCAGCGACGCGCTGGCCCTTGCCCTGCGCGTGGATTGCCCCATCTATGTTGAGGACGAGGTGTTGAAAAACTCGAAGCTCTCCGGGAACGCCAGCGACAAGGTTAGTAGTGAGGAATTGCGAAAGTGGCTTGAGAACTTGAACGACGAGGACATGGGGCGTTATAAGATGTAGGCGGTGGCCGGACGTCTCTTCCAGGCCGCGGCAAGGCCTGGGGAGATACCTGAACCTGCTTGCCGGAGTTCGGAGTGGCCGCAGTCGTAATTGCCATAGCGAACCAGAAGGGCGGAGTCGGAAAGACGACGACTGCCGTGAATCTGGCTGCCGCCTTTGCGCTCAAGAACCGGCGGACTCTGCTCATCGATCTCGACCCGCAAGCCCACAGCTCGGTGACGTTCTACTCGCCCGAGGAAATCACCACTTCCATCTACGACGTGCTCGCCGACCACCGCGTGAGTATGGCGGATGTCGTGCGTCCCACCAAGGTGGCGAACCTTTGCCTGGTGCCCGCCAAGATTGCCTTGGCCAAGCTGGAAGGGAATTTGGTGGGGCAGTTCGACGGCCCCTACCGGTTGAAAGACGCCTTGACGAACGTGAAAAACGATTTTGACCTGATTGTCATCGACACGCCGCCGGCGTTGGGAATCACCACCGTGAACGCCCTGGTGGCGGCAAACTACTTACTGGTGCCCATCCAGGCTTCCTACTACTCCCTGGAGGGGACCGACGACTTGCTGGAGACATTGGAGCGCATTCGGGCGCGACCCAATCCGGGGCTGCAATTACTGGGCGTCATCGTGACACTCTACGACAAGCGCACGAACCTGGCGCGCGACATCTACAAGCAGGTCAGGGCAGTGTTTGGCGACAAGGTTTTCAAGACCGTGATTGGCAAGAACGTGCGCCTGGAGGAAAGTCCGGCCTACAAGGAAACGATTTTCAGCTTTGCGCCCGATTCCAGCGGGGCCGAAGAATATGCGCAGCTCGCCAGGGAGGTCATGCAACGTGTCAGTTAGACGTGCTGGTTTACCGATCACTGTGAAGATGCGGCACAACGCGCACTACGTCGAAGAGATCATCTCGCGTAGCGGCGCGGCCATCGGCCGGATGATTCCCATCGAGCAGCTTCAGCCCAGCGCCGATCAGCCCCGTAAGGATGTAGGTGACTTGCGCAGCCTGACGGACTCGGTGCGCGAAAAGGGCGTGCTGGAGCCCTTGCTGGTGCGCTACTTGGCGGAATCGGACAAGTACATGATCATCTCCGGCGAGCGCCGCTACCACGCCGCGCGCGTCGCCGGCCTGCGCGAGCTGCCGTGCATCGAGAAGGACGCGGACGACGCCGAGTCGCTGGAACTCGCACTGATCGAGAATCTGCAGCGCAAAGACCTGACCCCATTTGAGGAGGCGGACGGCGTGCAGGCGCTGGGCGAGCGCTTCGGGCTGACCCACGAGGAGATTGCCAAGAAGATTGCCAAGGCGCGCTCCTCGATTACGGAAGTCTTGAGTTTACGCACTATCCCGGATGCGGTGAAGGCGACGTGCATCGAATCGGGTGTGCTTTCCAAATCGCAGTTGCTGCAAGTCGCCCGGCAATCGAGCGAAGCCCGAATGCGTGACTTGGTGCGGCGCTTCGCTTTGGGTCTTGTGAACCGCGAGCAGGCGCGCGCCGAACGGAATCCCGAAAAGAAGCCGCGCCCGGCTGTTTTCCGCTATGTTCCCCCTGCCAAGGAATTCAAGTTGGTTCTGAAATTCCGCAAGAGCAACGTGGCGCGCGAGGAAATCATCGCGGCGCTGCGGCGGATCCTCGAGACGCTGGAATCCAAGACATAATTCCGGCGCAGATCGTGCCATTCGAATGGCGCGGGCCGGCGGGCGTGGGGGCGGGCCTCGTGCCCGCGCGATGCTGGGTCGTGCCGATGCGGGCCCCTACGGGGGCTGCCCCTACGTGTGCGGCTGGGGAGCCACTCTGCATGATGCCGAAACCGGACGAGGCGGCACGTCGCGACCTGCTGTTTGTGTACGGCACTCTGCGGGCCGGTTTCGAGCTGCACCATCATCTGGTGCGCCTCAACGCGAAGTGCTGCGGCAAGGGCGAAGTCGCGGGCAGACTCTTTGATCTGAGGCGCTATCCAGGCGCGCGCCCATCGAGGCGGGAAGACGAGTGGACTCGCGGCGAGGTCTATCAACTGCGCCAGCTCGATCGTGACCTCAAGGTCCTGGATGAAATCGAAGGATTCAACCCTCGTGCCCCGGAGCGCGGCGAGTTTGTGCGGGAGATGGCTGAGCTTTTCCTCGACAACCGGGAACGACGCCGCGCCTGGGTTTACTGGCTGCGAGGAGGAGTTCCAACAACCCGGCGAATCGCCTCCGGTGACTATGCCCAATGGCGAGGGCTCGCGAGGCATCGCAGTGCATCAGAGTAAGGGCGCATGGCCGACCTGTCCCGATCCATCGGGATGCGCCTCTACATGAGGAATGTCGCTCCCGGAAGTGGGAAGGGAAGGGTCGTGTCGGAAATATCTTTGCCCCAGCTCACACCGCTGCAGATTGCCAGGCTGGAGAGCCTGCTGAGGGCCGGTTTCAAGTTCGTGACCTTCGAACCCTACGCGCGGTACCTGGCAGTTGAGAAGAAGGGTTTCGTCGCGCTGCTGGAGGTGTCGGGCGAGAAAGTTCGGAAGTTTGGGAGCGTCGGATACCACCTAGGTGGCGGGATTGGCGTGCTGGTAGAACGCGAGAATGGGAAAGCCTTCGTTTGGAAAAGCGAGTCCGTAGTGGCCACGCCGGAACTGTTGGCTGACTACGCGCGTGTGAAGAAAGAGCTGGATGATGTCCTGGAGGAAGGCTCGAGGCAATAGGCGCGGGATTCAATTCAGGAGCCAGAAGACGTACCGCGGAGTTGTTTATGAACGCCGCGGCTCTTGATATCATGTCGGGGAAGAAGCCGCAGACTTAAAGAGCAAGTCTGCGCGGCCTTGCTGCGAACCTGGGGAGTGAATTCGGATGCATGAACTTCTGGATGTCCTAATCGTGGGCGCAGGCCCGACGGGGTTGGCTTGCGCTATCGAAGCCGTGGCGAACAGTATCAAGGTGTTGGTGGTGGAGAAGGGCGTCCTGGTGAATTCTGTTTACAACTATCCCACCACGATGACGTTTTTCACGTCACGCGAGCGCCTGGAAATCGGCGACCTGCCTCTCCCGAGCTTGAACACCAAACCCAAGCGGGCTGAAGCCCTGGAATATTATCGCCGGGTTGCAGACTTCTACCGGCTCCCCATTCATTTCTATGAAAGGGTTACGGCCGTCAAGGGGGAAAACGGAAACTTCCGCGTGGAGACCGAGACAACCGAGGGCCGGAGGGGTGAGTACGGGACCAAGAAGGTCGTCATCGCGACGGGCTACTACGACCTGGCCAACTTGTTGGGCATCCCCGGCGAAGAACTTCCCAAAGTCTCACACTATTACACGGACCCGCACCCGTATTACCGGAGGAAAGTGGCGGTGATCGGGGGTGCAAACTCCGCCGCCGTCGCCGCGCTCGACCTTTTCCGTCACGGCGCGGAGGTTACGCTGATCCAACGCGAAGCGGAGCTCAGTCGGCACATCAAATATTGGATCCGGCCCGACCTCGAGAATCGCATCAAAGAGGGGGCTATCTGCGCCTTCCCGGAAGCCGAGGTCAAGGAGATTGCCCCCGGCTGGATCTGTATTCGCACAAAGAGTGGAGAGACGTTGCGCGTGGAGAACGACTTCGTCTTTGCGCTCACCGGCTATCACCCCGATTTTAACTTCCTGCGCAGCGCGGGGGTGAAAATTGACCCCCAAACGCAGCGCCCGAGGTGCGACCCGGAGACCTTGGAGAGCAACGTCCCCGGCATTTATCTTGCCGGGGTCGTCATCGCCGGCATGGATACGAACGAGATCTTCATCGAGAACGGCCGCTTCCACGGCAAGCAAATCATCGCCGACATCCAAAAGAAACTCTAGCGGTCCATTCCCCCTGCGTTGTTCCGGCTTTGCATGGACCGAGGTGCGGGCATTCCCTCAAAAGCGGGAATCCACATCCCCAATCCCACCATCCTCAACGTGGACATCCGGGAAGAGGCCCACCGGTCGCTAAGGTTTTCCCGCTGGCTCGGACACTCCCGCCACGGGGCATGGCCCAAACGGTGCGCGATCAAACCATAAGGTTGGGCTGAATCGGACGCACCTGTCGGCCGATGCAGGCGCCTCGCTCCAACGGGCGTTAGTTTTGTGTGGTCGTAGCCTGGGAAATCCCTATCCCCGTCTGGCGCGCAAGGACCTCGGCCCTCATCAGGTGCGATTGCTCGCTCGTGAACAACAACCGCCCCGCCTGCAAATGCGTCAGCTCTCGCTTATCCCACTCGCCCTGCATGATTCCAACGGGCGAGTGTGCGGACGAATTCAAAAGCAGGTGACCGATCTCATGTGCCATGGCATGACCGAGAATCTGACCGGCGGACGCGTCTCCGTTCCCAGCCAAATCTTCTACGCGATGGCAGAAGACATAGGCAATGTCCCCACGTTTGTCCCCGCCGGGAAGTATGGAAAGTCCGAGACAGAGCTTGTCTGACGGCAAACGCACGGCCATCGCTCGAGGGATGAGGTGAAGGTTAATCTCGACTCCGTTCGCACGTCTCCGAAAAGCGGTGGAGCTCGCTGACCCTGTCACAGGACCCGGAGATTCCTGCCATGCGGTCTTTACGCCCGCAAGTGCAAGAATTCTAGTGGTTGCTGCTTTCGCTTCGTCCAGCGTCCCACCCGGAACCCGCCCATAGTTGTGGATGATGACAATGATCGTGGGATATTCTTCGCCCGCCGCAGCGCGCGGATCCCTAGCGAAGGCTGCTGAACTCACAACGAGGAGTCCCAGACCAAGTAGCGTCCCAAGTCGCCAACCCCAAATCCCGAGTCCCTGTCTTTTCATGGCGCTCACCTCCGTGGCTTGCGTGGTGAGGCCGACTTTCGGCTCGGGGCCCAGGTACCTCAATGCAACCGCGCCAACGCGCGAGTCACATGTCGGTCAAACGAGGTATTCGCTTGATTCGGCAGCCCTTACGATTGGTGTGGGATCAAAGGCGGAGGTATTGCGCGGGGGATAAGGGAGTGCTAGACTCTGCTCAAAGGGGGAGTTAGTCCCATGCCACCCCCCGGCGGTTCCACTCACGTCTTCCGCTTTGCGCGCCAGGAGGTTGACCTTCGCGCCGGAGAACTGCGCAGAAGCGGTCAGAGTATCAAGCTGCAGGAGCAACCCCTTCAGATTCTGACCATGCTGCTCGAGCGCCCGGGCGAAATCGTGACGCGCGAGGTAATCCAGCAGAAGCTGTGGCCCTCGGACACCTTCGTCGAGTTCGACCACAGCATCAACGCCGCCATCCAGAGGCTGCGGCAAGCGCTGGGGGATTCGGCCGAGAATCCGTGCTTTGTGGAGACGGTGGCACGCCGGGGGTATCGGTTTATCGCCCCGGTGGAGGCTGTAGCGGCGGTCAATGACCGGCGAAGCGAAGACGCCGCTCATCGAGCGCCGCTACAGAGGCGGCTCGCGTTAGCGGCAGCGATCCCAATTGCTATCGCGGCACTGCTATTCACCCTCAACGTCGCCGGCCTGCGCGACCGCGTTTTACAGGCCGTAGGGGCGGTTCGCGAACCGCCCCTACAAATCCAATCCATCGCCGTGCTGCCGCTCGCGAATCTCTCCGGCGACCCACAGCAGGAGTACTTTGCCGACGGGATGACGGAGGAGTTGATCACCAACCTCGGCAAGATTAGCTCGCTGCGGGTCATCTCACGGACCTCCGTGATGCAGTACAAGGGGACCAACAAGCCGCTGCCCCAGATTGCGCGCGAATTGAACGTGGACGCCATCGTCGAAGGCACCGTACAGCGCTCAGAAAACCGCGTGCGCATCACTGCCAACCTGATGCACGCCCCCGCCGACCGGCACCTGTGGGCTGGAACCTACGAGCGCGACCTGCGGGATGTGCTTGCGTTGCAGGACGAGGTCGCACGCGCCATCGCCGATGAGGTCAAAGCCAAGCTGACACCTCAAGTCCAAGCGCGTTTGGCCCACGCCCGCCCCGTCGATCCCGAAGCGCATGAGCTTTATCTGAAGGGGAGTGATTGGCTAAGTCGAGATGACCGGAAAAAGGCCCTCGAGTACTTCCAACAGGCGATTCAGAAAGACCCCAACTTTGCGCGGGGTTACCTCGGGATCGCCCAGGCATATGGTGGTCTCGGGGACAATGTCGAGCTTTCCTCCGCAGAGGCGTTCACAAAAGACAAGGCCTACGCGCGCAAGGCGCTGGAACTGGATGAGAGCCTCCCTGAGGCCCACGTGGCGCTTGCCTTTGCCCTTTGGCAGGGTGACTGGGATTGGTCGGGTGCCGAGCGCGAGCTCGAGCGCGCCCTGGAAATCAATCCGAACTCCGAGGACGCTCACAGGAGGTATAGCTCGTATTTCGCGATGCTGGACCGACCGGAGGAGGCCATTGCGGAAGCGAGGCGAGCGCTGGAGATCTCCCCTACCCTGGCGTGGCCTTACAACCACTTGGGCTGGGTGTACTACTTTGCGCGGCGGTACGATGACGCGCTCGCGCAATATCAGAAGGCGATGCAGGTGGACCCGAATGCCTCCTCGGCACATTTGTGGATCGCGTGGGCGTACCGGGAAAAAGGCATGTACAAGGAAGCCATCGCGGAGTTTCTAAAGATGCCAGATGGCGCGATCAAATTTGGCCACCTGGGCAATGCTTACGCGCGAGCAGGCCAGAAGGCCGAGGCACAAAAGCTTCTCCAAAAGCTAATCGAGCTGTCAAAACAAAAGCGGGGGACTTGGGAAGTGGCGCTCATCCACGCGGGGCTGGGTGATAAGGATCGAGCCTTCGAGTGGCTGGAAAGAGCTTACCAGGTCCGCGACAAGGGGATGTCTTTCCTGAAGGTGGATCCTCCGCTCGATCCCCTGCGCTCCGACCCGCGCTTCCAAGACCTCCTACGCCGCATGAATTTCCCGCCGTAGAAACAGGTAACAGGTTCCAGGGGCCGGGTGAGTGGAGGGACGCTATTCGGTCCTGAACCAACACGTGGTCAAATCCCGACAATGCTCGGCTCCCAAATTGGTCGGCGCAGTCGTTTGGGATGGAGGCATGAACCAAACACTCCTAACGACGGCGGTCAGGTGTATGCTAGCTGCCCGTCAGGAGGACAAAGTGGAGTTCCAGGCAAAGATCCCGTCAAAATGAGGAATCCTATGAGCGATGATCGCAAGCTGCTTGAGAAGATGATTGACAACGCCCTATCGGGGAAGGGCGCTCATGCGGCGACCAAGAACCTTTTTGAAGGTCTGGACTGGAAAGCCGCAGGCATGCGCCCCGAGGGCGCGCCACACTCGATTTTCCAGGTGCTGAACCACCTGAGCTTCTGACAGGATTGGGTCGTGAAGTGGCTGGAGGGCGGGGACCCCACGGTTCCCAAGCATGCCTCGGGTAGCTGGCCCAGCAAGGTCAGTCCCACAAATGCGAAAGAGTGGCAGCGGGCCGTGCGAGGTTTCCGCAGCGGACTCGCTCGGCTGGCGCGCCAGTCTCGCGAGGCTGATCTTCTCACCACGCGCGGGGAGTACAGCCGGCTGGGGATGCTTCAGGCCATCGCCTCGCACAACAGCTATCACGCCGGACAGGTCGTCGGGCGGAGGCAAATGCTTGGCAAGTGGCCACCTCCTTCCGGCGGGGTCACGTGGTAGCGCGTGCCCCCTGGGTTGTTCCAGCCCAACCGGGAAGTCGGGTCATCCCGATACAAACAAGGCGTAAGAAAAGGCTGCCTTCACCGCAGAGGCGCCGAGACGGAGAGGAAAGTCCCCGGCTGTCAAACCTCTGCGCCTCAACGTCTCTGCGTTGCTATGGCTCTGGGACTATTGTGAGGAGGTTTCCGGCCGCGGCGGAGGGACCTGCTTTGACAAGGTGGTGCGGGTAAGGACAAAGGTCAGTTCCGTACCCTGCGGGAGCACCACGCCTTGATGCTTCTTGACGATGCCGTGAACGAGGGCCGCCACGGCTCCAATGCCTGCCCCGTAAAGAGCTCCTGATCCGCCATGAACCATGGCGCCCACCGCGGCGCCGCCGGCGGCGTCGATGCCAGCTTCCTTGGCAGTGCTCTTCTTATCCTTGCCCGGGCCCTCGATTGTTCCTTCCTCGCCTTTCACCTTGGCGCCCCCAGCCCCCTCGGCATTTTCAAGTGAAGCCACGATAGTGAAAGTGCCTTCTTGAGGAGTGGTAATCGTCTCCGCTACCAAGCGCATCTCACCGGTCCCCGTGGCGCGGCCCGCTTCTACCCCTTGACCTGCCCGCACTTCTCGACCATGCCCACCGAATCCGAGCCCGATTCGTGCTCTGCCTTCGTGCTTTCTGGCCAGACTTGAATGCCGGCAGGGTGAATCAAATCCCCTATGGCCTCCTCATGATTTGGGGAAGTCTTGCCTCCCAATTCGAATTCCTCCCCACAAGTTCACTCCCCTCGAGAACTACGCGATCCACCGCAGGTCGGAGGGTGACCAGAGAGCGAAATGCAGCGTGCTTCATCTCACTGGACTGTCCGGTTTTGGCTGAACCGCGGCAATGCCTCAGGGTCTCGCTTCGGGCTTGGCGATGACCAGGGGCACCGTCTCCGGCTCACGACGGTAGAACACGCGGGGGCGCTGCAAGCTTCGCTTCGCAACCTCCTGGATAACCTGTTCGCCATCCACAAAGACCAGATCTCGGCCAGCCTTTCGAGCCACCTGCATCTGCGCTTCTTGTATTTGCGGCACGCGCAGGGTGGCGTAATCGAGCCATTCGCGCGACACCACCTGGCCGTCTCTTGGCGCCGTGTCTGCCGCCGCGGTCTTCAGCCCTTCTTCCACCAACGCATAGGTTAAGAACCCATGCCCCAGTTGCGCCGCCTCCAACGCTGCCTGGTAACCTTGCGCTGCCGTCAGGATGTACATTCCCTTCTCATAGGCCAGTTGCGCTAGGCCCTTGGAGTTCATCGGGCCGCGGCGCTTTTCTTCCGCTTCCAGCGCCTGCCCGGAGTTGCAAGCATCAATCACCAGCAGCAATCGTCCGGCATCCACCTTTTCAAACGCCCGCTCCAGATCCACGTCGGAAATGCTGTGGGCGAGGATAATCTTCAATCCGGCTTCGTTGAGTGCCGTGCGCGAACCCGCGTATCCTAAATCGTGAGGAATAAGGTAGAACCTCGGCCCGGCGGCCGTACCGTGGCCTGCGTAATAGACGAACACCGCATCTTCCGGCTCCGCAGGCTTAAGCTTGGCCAAATCTGCCGGGGCACCCGCCAGCAAGGGTCCCGTGTCAGTCCCCGCCAGGCGCGCCAGCGCGCGCAGAATGTTGGCCTTGGTCGCGTCGCGGTTGTGCAGGGATATCACTTGGACGCTGCCAAAGTTCTCAAGCTTGGTTTGCTGTCGCGCGAGTTCCTCGGCAAAAGCCTGTGCGTCGGGCACTGCGTAATTCAGGTTGTATCCCTGGTTGGCATATTGGTTGATGCCTACGGCAAGGATGTATGCGGTCCCGGGGCGCTTCAGGCTGTCCGCCCCAATGACTACCAGACTGGCGTCGGTACTTTTCACGTTGTCATTGTTAAAGGCGTAGGCAGTGAAGCGATTCTCGCCGGCGACAACTGAAACCATGGCTTCCAGGAACGCCTTACCTTGCTTGTTCAGGGGCACTTGCCCCCGCCAAACCTTCACCAGCGACCCGTTGCGGAAGAGGCGTAAGTCGCGCGCGCCGCTGCCCACCCGGTGGGTCTGATCCGCCTGTGCCTCCGCCACCTCGAGTTTCAGACTCACGGTGCGAGTGGAAATGCTGCCGGTAGAGGCGGGACTGTTAGCCAGCGTGAGCTTGATCTCTGCCTGGCGACGGTCAAGCTGTGCGATCGCCCGGGCGGCCTTGGGCCTCCTCCCCGCTAAGATTTCGGCAAGAAGGCCTGGGTAGTAATACTCGTTGAAGAACGACTCAACAATTGCCGTCTCGTTTCCGCCGAAACGCCAAACGATACGCTTCCAGCCTCCGGGAGAGCCGTCAAAGAGTCCGTCCGGGCTGACGACGAGCCATTCATCGGCCTCCACTAAATAGGCAACCGCTGCCAGTTCCTCACCCGTCACCGCATCCCAAATGCGTGCGCTCCCATCCAGCCCCGCCGCAATCAGATTGCGCCCGTCGGGGCTGAACTCCACGGCGTCAAGCCCGGCACCGGGACCGACTAGCGACACCAATTCCCGGCCTGTCGCAATCTCCCAGATTCTGATCTCATCGTCAGAAGGCCCACCGACCGTAGCCAACCGCCTCCCGTCCGGGCTGAAGGCAACCTTTGAGACTCTGAGGTGAGCCTTTAAGGTGAGTACTTCGCGCCCCGCTTCCACTTCCCATAGGTTTAGCGCAGGCCCGGATGCCACCAATCGCCCGTCCGGACTGAAGGCAATTGCAGAGACAGTCGTATCACTGATCATGACGCGCGCCTCTCGCCATCTGGCCACATCCCAGAGTCGAACAGTCCTATCGTCGTTTCCTGCAGCCAGCCAACGGCCATCGGGGCTAAAAACAAGGCTATTGACGCGGCTTAGGAAACTCTCTACCTTGCCCCCTTCTCCGATCAAGGTTCTTAGTTCCCGCCCCGTAGCTGTATCCCAGAGCTTGATCGTCCAGTTCTCGCTCCCCGAAGCCAGCATGTGACCATCCGGACTAAAGGCAAGGCTTCTCACCTCTCCGGCGTGTCCAGTTAAGGTCTTGAGTTCACGGCCCGTAGCTGTCTCCCAGAGCTTGATCGTTTTGTCGTAGCTTCCCGAGGCCAGCCGGAGTCCATCCGGGGTGAAAGCTACCGATTCGACAAAACCCGCATGACCGCTGAAGATGCGGACCTCCCGTCCCGCGGTGGCCGGGTCCACTCCTATCCAAGCCAGCCAGCGATCGTCCCGGCTGATGGGGTCCATTCCTCCCCAAGCCAACCAGCGTCCGTCCGGACTGAGGACCAGGGCCGTCTGCGGTTCGGGGTTGGCGGTCAGCGAGAAAACTTCGCGGCCTGTCGAAACGTCCCGGAGCTTGATCCTCCCATTCCCCGACGTGGCCAGGCGGAGACCGTCGGGGCTGAAGGCAAGACTCCCTGCCTGGCCATCCAGGGTGCGCGACTGGCGCCCCGTTTGAACGTCCCAGAATGTGACCATCCGCCCGTTCGTGGCCAGCGACTTCCCGTCAGGAGTGAAGGCGAGATTCGTGACTGGGCCGCCCCATACGGCAAGGTCCCTCAGTCTCCGCATCGTCGGCACTTAGCAAATGATAACCGCGGAGCTGAATGAATCCGTACGGGACACAGCCAGCATGCCACTGTCCTGGCTGAAGGCCAATGGCAGTAGATCGAGGTCGCTGAGCGCCAACCTGCCGGCTTCACGTCCCGTCGCGACATCCCATAATCTAATGGGGCTCTCGTTTTTTTCGGGTTCCAATCGATGTCCGGTCTGACCCGGCAAGGATGGTCCGGCAATCGGTGGGGGGGTTCTTTGAAAACCTCCGGAAGCCAACCAACGTCCGTCCGGACTGAAGACCAGGGCCGTTACCGGTTTGGGGTTGCCGGTCAGCGAGTAGACCTCGCGGCCTGTCGAAACGTCCCAGAGCTTTATGGTCTGGTCCTCGCCCGAAGAAGCCAGCCAACGCCCATCACGACTGAAGACGGCTGTGAGGGCTCTGCCTTTGTGACCCGCCAAAAGGGGCAGTTTTCGCCCCGTGTCGAGGTCTTGTATTTCTATCTCGTTACCCCAAAGGGTCTTGTGAACAAACTCAGCGCTCCGGCGTCCATCAGGACTTACACTGTCGATGAAAGTCGGTGGGTTGGGGGACGATGAGTCCGGCTTGCCCGGCTTGGCCGCCCGCCATATCATCTCTCCGGTTGCCGTCTCAAAAACCATAGGCAGATTTAGCGTTCCCCTCCCCTCGCCCGACGCGCGAGGATTCAGCGTCCCCCTGTCCTCCCCCGCCATGGAAGGTACACTCTGCAAAATCAGCCAGCGTTTGTCGGGGCTAAACGCGACTCCTCCAACGGGGAATGCGTGGCCGGTGAGGGCGTGTACGAGCTGCCCAGTAGCAGCATTCAGGAGGTACGCGCCTCCCCCGAGACCGCCTACAAGGCCTAACCAACGGCCATCCGGGCTTACGGCTATGCCTGTGACACCCCAATCAGTAGGTATGCTGCGTGTCTCACGCCCGCTTACGAGGTCCAAGATTTTGATCGTACCCCCGCCCGCCCAAACCAGCCAATGCCCATCGGGACCAAAAGCGATAGCATCGACGTGATCCGTCTGGCCCGTAAGGCTGCGGGGAGCTCCTTCCTCTGCAAGGTCCCACAGCATGAGCCTATAGTCCTTATATCCTGGTCCCGAATGTCCCGCAGCCAACCACCGGCAATCTGGACTGAGGGCGAAGCTGCCGCCAGTGTTGTTCACGGTGCGTAGCAGCCGTCCAGTCCCGACTTCCCAGACCTTGACCGTTTTGTCAGCACTGCATGACACCAGCGAACGCCCGTCGGGAGTAAAGGCGACCGCCTGGACTGAGTCTTTGTGGCCCGCCAGCGTGCGCACCAAGCGCCCCGTGTCGACTTCCCAGACTTTGACCGTGTCGTCCCAACTGCCTGATGCCAGCAAACGGCCGTCGGGATTGAAGGCCACCGTCGTGACAAGACGTGTATGGCCGGTCATCGTGCGCACCAAGCGCCCGGTGCCGACTTCCCAGACCTTGACCGTACCGTCCATACTACCTGATGCCAGCGAGCGCCCGTCGGGGCTGAACGCAACGTCCCATACTTCACCGGTGCCAAACAGAGTGCGCACTTCGCGCCCAGTAGCTACCTCCCAGAGCTTTACTGTTTTGTCAAGACTCGCCGAAGCCAGCCAGCGACCATCGAGGCTGAAAGCTACTGAAAAGATGCCTTTACTATGGCCTGTCTGCATGACGAGTTCGGGCGGGGTGGCCTCAGGTTGGGAAGTCCCCGGACTGGCAGCAGGAGCCTGGGCAGCGCCCGCGGCCAGTCGCCCAGCAAGCAGCAAAATCAGAATATTGGGAAAGTGCCAGCCCAATAGCCTGCGAGCGGACAGTGGCTTTCCCCAGCTAGTTTGCAGTGGTTCCATGCTGTACCCCCCGAGCACAGGGACAGGCGACCCCCGCGTCAGACTTTCAAAGTTATGGCGAGAGCTTCTGCGATGGCCTCTCGACTACCCATTCCCCGTCACGGTTTCACGCCTTAGTTCTTATGGCTCAGGCGGACGCTGAATTTCACGAGCCCGGAAACGTCTTTTTCCGAAGTCGTGCCATAAGCGGCGTCGCTGGCGAACTCCAACTGGAGGTCCCGGCTTCCTTGCGCAGCCCGGCTGCGGAGCTTGCCCAAAGTGGTCTGCTCATTACTGGCGGAAACACTTCTACCTGGGGCATCTCTTCCTGAATCTCCGGCGCCGCTGATAGGCAGTTCCTCTAATTCCTGGATGGGATCCTTGGACATCAGGAAGGTGACTTCTTCCGTTCCCGGTGTCTGGTCAAACGCGAACCAGGCCTCATTACCCGGGACCATCAATTCCGCAGAGGCGCGCACGGGGTTGGGTGCGCCCATGTACGGGTAGAGCCGGTTGAGTTTTCCCGACGTGCCGCTGTTGAACACCACCAGGTAGCCCTCGAAATTCAGTGACAGGTGGAATCGGATCCGGTCGCCACTTCGGAATGTGGTGTCGGGGGAAACCATCCGGATCTTTCCGTTGCGGTTCAGTTCAATAATCAACTTGGCCCCCGGTTGTCCTGCCGTCGTGTCGCCCGACTCGTAGTGCAGATAGAGGTCGCGCGAGCGTGGTTGTTGTCCAGGCATCATGCGGGGAAAAGCCAGAAGCAAGACGATCAAGAGAAGTAGTGACTTCATTTTGTGTTCTCCCAGTTCTTTGGCCGACGCTTGGAATGCATACGCAAACCAAGACACATGCGGATTTACGGGGTTAGTGATTGCATGCTTATCCGGTTGTTTCAGCAAGCCCCAATTAGTAGTATATGGGCATGCCGCGCCCAGCGTTTCCGAAAACCTTGCGCGAGTTTCAGTCGATGTTC
>JBEKAK010000033.1:0-51375 GCA_050018275.1 Terriglobia bacterium
ATGTCGATTACCACTGAAAGGAGACTGGAACCATGCCGATGAAGAGTCCACCCCACCCGGGCGGCTTTGTGTTGCGCCAGTGTATTGAGCCTTTGGGCTTGACGATCACGGCCGCCGCCGCCGCGCTGGGAGTCACGCGCACTACCCTGTCGGAACTAGTGAACGAGAAGCGCGGGATTTCTCCCGAAATGGCCGTGAGGCTGTCTAAGGTTTTCGGAGGCAGTGCCGAAAGCTGGCTTACGCAGCAGGCGCACTACGACCTTACAAAGGTTCAGGCCGACCGCATCGAGCTCAAGCGGCTGGAATTGGCTCCGGGTTCGTCATCGAGGGAAAAGCCCACGGTCACGAGAGCGCTGACGGTGGCTACCCGCTCATGAACCCCGATGTCCGCAAGGCCTTTCGCAGTAGGGGGACGGCTTGCCGTCCCCTCCGTGTACATTGCCGCCGAACCAAGAAGGGTGGGGCAAGCTCTACCCCTACTCTAACGACGCCTTACACTTGGTGATCGAGTTGCGCAAAGTGGGAAGTTAGGAACGCGGAGATTGCGGTTCGAACGGTGCCTGAGGTTGTGTGACCCGGAGGTAGCCACGGTCAAGTCGTCTTTGGAATTGACCGTGGGTTCGTCTTGGAAGGAAAAGTCCACGGTCACAAAAGCAGTGACCGCTGGCTACCCGCTGCCTTCGGCATCGAGAAGTGGGAGGTGGTCAGGTGAGAGGGGTCACGTGGCCGCCAGTGAACCTGAGGCGCCAGACCTCTTCGGCACGTTCGCCCGCGCGCTTGTGCCATAGTAAGACGAAGATTCCCTTCGTCAGCCCGGTTAATTTCTGCGTGGCAATCTTACGAAAGCTCGCGATTTGCCCTTCGCCGGTGCCGAACACGAGATATATCGCGCCCTCGTACTTGCCGCCCTTCTCATCAACGAATTTTCGAAGTTTCTCGCAATCTGCGTGGATATCATCTGTGCGGTTATTATCGATATGCTTTACTTCCATCACCGCCAAGTTCGCCTCCATGCTTCCCGGAACGTGAAACACAAAGTCGGGAACTTTTTTGCCGACGGCAGAAGCAATAATCTCGTTGGCACGCTTGTCGAGCTCGCCCATGAGGGTGTACGGACTCACCCGAATAGCGTTTCTAAGTTGGTGGTACAGTTCATAACAGTAGACCCGCTCCCTGTGCACAACCGAAGGACCGGTCTCGGAGGCAGTCTGAACTTGGAAATAACGATCCTCGATCTGCCCCGTCGCCTCTTTCAGCTTTGTGAGGAATTCCTCAAAACCGGGATTCCTGGTGGTCATAGTTTCCTCCGACAGTCGGCGCCCTAGTCACAACTTTCGGTCGCTAGCTACCGCGCGCTCCGGCGCCTCGACCTCCGCTGTGGTCATTGAAAGGTCCCGACTGCGCACCGATTGTCGCGGCAACCCCCCCGATGTCAGCGCCTCGGGGTGTTGAACGCATCTTCGATGCCTTTCTGGTTGGCCATGTACCAATCGGCCCAGGCGTCGTCAAGCTGTTTGAATTTGTGGAGGTCTTCGTTAGACCGATTTTGGAAGCTGGTAAGAAAGTAATGCATAGCGGGCTGAAACTCTTTCTTGAAATGAGTGCCGAGTTCCGGATAAAGCTGGTCTAAGGTGGTCTCGTCGGTGGCGTCGGCATATGATAAGGCCTGCCTCCTGTAATTCACTGCCTTGCCTATATCCGGGACCTTCTCCATAGGTACGTCCGTCGGTGCCTTGTTAAGAATGAACAAGGCCTGCTGAGAAGCATTTAAGGCATTCACGAAAGTCCGTATCGTCATTTCTTCTACCTGGTTTCTCGAGAGAGATGGTACGGTACCTTGGTCAACTTTCTCCTTCCGGAAAGCATAATAGGGCCAGACGAGTGCCTTTCCTATCGGCTCGATCTCACCCAGTATCAACCACCTCATGAATCCGCGCTCTTTGGCGTATTGCCAACTGTAGTACGGCACCGCGAGAAATACGGTCAGCAGGTAGCCAGACAAAAGGATGCTGAAGAGGCTTCGTGAACCAGTTTCCGACGACCCCCCGGAGGACACAGTAAGCGTATTTTATTACCGTGTTGAAACCGGTGCAATAGCGTCGTGCCTTTATCAGCAGCTTTGGAATCTGCGGGATGGGAAGCACTGGACCCCGGTTCGGGATACATCGGAGGGTTAGTTGCGACGCGAGCACAGGTCAGGACCTATTTTCGAACCCGATTTTTCGGCTCTTTGCAGGGGCCGGTGTAGCAAGCTCAGGTGCGCACGACGAACCTTATTTCAAAACTCGGGAACTGGCCCAAGCATGCTGACCTGAAGCTCAGCGCACCGGCGCGAAGAGCCGTGTCTTACATAGCCAACGATAGCGGTCCTAGCGGTTTAGCTCCTGCAATAGTCGCTCGTAATTCTGCTTATAGGTCGCGTCCTTAGGGTCAAGCATGTAGGCCGCGCGGTATTGCTCCAAAGCCCCCCGTAAATCGCCTTTCTCCTCCAGCGCGACGCCGAGGCCGTTGTGCGCCAGATCAAAATTGGGGTTCAAGCGCAGCGCCTCACGGTTTTCCGCGATCGCCCCGTCCAAGTCGCCCTTCATTATGAGTCCGCCGCCGAGCCAGAAGTGCGCCATGTCATCATTGGGATTAAGCCGCAGCGCTTCGCGTTCTTCCGTGATCTCTCCATCCCAGTCGCCCTTGTTTCCCAGCGCCGCGCCGAGGCTGGAGTGCGCCCCTGCAAGATTCGGGTTCAAGCGCAGGGCTTCGCGTTCTTCAGTGATCTGGCGATCCCGGTCGCCCTTGCTTCCCGGCGCCAAGCCGAGGTTGTGGTGGGCCTCGGCATTATTGGGGTTCAGACGCAGCGCCTCGCGTTCTTCAGCGAGCATTGCATCCCAGTCGCCTTTGTGTCCGAGCGCGCCGCCGAGGTTGTAGTGCGCCGTGGCATAATTGGGATCCAAGCGCAGCGCTCCGCGGTACTCCGCAATCGCACCGTCCCAGTCGCCCTTCTTTCCCAGCGCCGTGCCGAGGTCGTTGTGCGCCTCTGCAAGATTCGGGTTCAGGCGCAGCGCCTCGTGATACTCCGCGATCGCACCGCCCAAGTCGCCCTTGTTTTCAAGCGCCCAGCCGAGGGAATGGTGGGTAGCGGCATCGTTGACGTTCAGGCGGAGGACCTCGCGTAATTCTGCGATCTCTCCGTCCGAATCACCCTTCTTCCCAAGCGCGCAGGCGAGGAAGAAGTGCGCATTGGCGCTTTTCGGATTCAGGCGAAGCGCCGTCCTCTCCTCTGCAACCGCCCCATCCCAGTCGCCCTTCTCCCCAAGAGCCATGCCGAGCAGTGCGTGAATTTCGTGCGCATCGTCAGCCTTCGGGTTCAAGCGCAGCGCTTCGCGGTATTCTGCAATCGCCCCATCCCAATCGCCCTTCTGCACAAGCACCGCCCCAAGCTGTGCATGGGCTGGGTCATTTAGAGGGTTCAAGCGCAGTGCCTCGCGGTACTCTGCGATCTCTCCCTCAACGTCGCCCTTGGTTCCGAGCGCATAGCCGAGGCTACAGTGTACCAAGTCATTGCCGAGGCCATAGTGTGCCAAGTCATTATTGGGGTTCAAGCGCAGGGCCTCGCGGTATTCTGCAATCGCCCCGTCCGAATCGCCCTTCTGCCTGAGCGCCGCGCCGAAGGCAGCGTGCAAACGCGGGTCTTGAGGGTCCAGCCGAATAGCCGCGCGATACTCAGCCTCGGCGTGGGCGTATTGTTTGTTTCGCAAGAACATCGATCCATTCGCGAGGTGTCGAAGTACTTCAAGCCGCTTTGCCCACGCGGCCTTGGAGATAGTTTCCTGCCTCGTGACCTTGGCGAGCTCTAGCGCGCTGATTAGCTCGTCCTCCCCGCCTGCCAAGCGGACTTGTTGAAGGTACTCATCCGTCGGCTCAAAGCCGATGCCGTGCTCTTTCACCAGCATCGCCACGCGGTGACTCGGTATTTGACCTGCGAGCAGGGTAATAACTTGCACTTGGTCAAGCGGTTTCTTTGCTGCTTCGCTGTGGGGGTGCTTCGCTGCGCGCAGCGCCTTAAGAAATACCTCGCTCGCGCCTGCGGCCTTGAGGCTTTGCATAAAGTCCTCCGCCGGCGCGAAATCAATCCCGCGCTGCTCGATCAGCTTTGCGCCCGACTCGTCTCCGAATCCGTCCCGCACCATGCCTTGCACCTGCTCTTGTCTGAAGGGCTTTGCCGACGTGGAGGTCGCTGTCGTAGCGCTGATCCCGCGCGCGGGATCAGCATGTGCCGACCTCCCGACCATGCCGGGACCGGTTCCGGTCGGCGCTACAGGTTCTTGCTGCGCCAGTGCGGGCAGCGTCAGAATCACTGCTATGATGAGGGTTAGGATGGTCACGGCCGGTCGACGCCGCATCGGCACCTCCCGAAAGCGGGAATCACTAAGAGGATGTGTCAGCATTCTACCACGGGAGGTTCACGCATTCTGATTCCTGGGTGCTGGTGTCGTGTGGAATGGGATCCCTTTCGAAACACTGGTCATTCCCGCGAACGCGGGAATCCAGTCCTTGGGCGCTGCATTTCCAATGGCTTGCGGAGTAGATTCCCGCTTCGGCGGGAATGACTGCACCTGGGAGCGCCCGCGTCTCGCAAATGCCACCAGTACTGGTTCCTGCACTGGTGCGCCGATAGCTCACGCGCAGCAAGCAGGCCGCATCCACCACCCGCAGATCTCGGCTCCGCGCCAGCACCTCGACCCCTGCCAACTCCCTCTTGCTCATCTCGGTTCGCCCCAATCTGACCTCCTTCCGGAGATCACCTTAGGGGACATTTCTATCGAGGACAAAAGGGGACATTATCATCGAGGTACAACAGCCCTCTTTTGCGTCCTCGCCCTTGAAGAGTTGTTGCTGCAGTTCGTACCCAGCGCCAACGGAGTTGAGAGCTATGCCAATGCGGTGACGGCGTTCCTGGGTAGATGTCCCGTCGGGCCTAGGTAATTAGAATGCATATATGAAGTATCTATTGACATTCAAACTATCCGTGGTATCTTCTGGTCAAGTTTAACTAAAACATCCCGGTGCGGCGGACGCCGGACCGGCGCACAAGACCGGCTGCCCGCCCCCCCTGGGCGACCGAGGGTGCTGCATTCGGGAAATCCCGGCTGAGTCGACCTTGGGTCGGAGGTGCAGCATGCGGAAAGAAATCACCTCGATAAGCTGTGCCGTTCTGTTTTCCTGTGCATACTCGTGGGCCGGCCAGGCTTTGCGGACAACCACAAACGTGGCGCCTGCGGGGATCGCAGGCCGCATTACAGTCGACGAGGTGGTCGGGCGGAAGCTACAATCCAACGCGGTGTCGAAGCTCAAACTCTACGTGCTCAGAGTTGAAGACAGCCAGCCGCTCCAGGATCTGCAGCAGCGTTGCCGACGCGCCGTTGCCCAACCCACGGCGGATCCCCTGAGGGCTTATAACACCTGCGCTCAAAGCCTCGCGGAGGCTGTGGCCCTCGTACCCAAGCTACCCTCTGTGGCAAGCACCGAGACGGATCGTGAAGGGTTTTATAGGTTTGAAAACCTCCCGGCCGCAGGACGCTACCAGGTAGTGGGCGTCAAGGAGGTCCTAGGCGCCGAGCCTCTCGTGATTGTGGGTATCACGAATAAACTAAAAGCGGGCGAGCGCGTCACGCTGCACCTTTCCGCAAACGACCCCTGGACGAGGGCCACCGTGGCACACTGACTACAGGATCGAGCGCGGGTGACGGCGGCTTCTTCCCCTCGCTGTACCCCCGGGCGGCACGGCCACCTGCCGAGATTTCCCGTTGCAGAGGGCGCGCGGCTGCGATCAAACCGCGGACTTCATAGCGCTCTTCGCGTGCGAGGAAGCCGCTTGGTGCTCATACGCCCTAACCGTATAGTAGATCGCTTTGTCGAAAAAGTTTCCGACCAGGCGTTTGAGTTCCCTTTCCTGATGTAACTCCACGGCGGAATCCATGAGGCCCATGGAGCGGACGTAGTCGTCCAGGTGATTCTTGGTGGAGATCAGCGCAAACACGACTTCCTCGAGGGGGACGCCTTCCGCGAAGCGCCGCTTCGCCAGGTCGGTGTAGCTGGCCTCAATGGGTTCCTCACTCTTGTGGCTAAGCCAATGGCCGAGATTCCGATAAACAGAGTAGGTCCGATAATGCAACTCTTCGTAAGTTAGATTATGGTAATGAGGGGTTCGCGGATTGCTCTGAAGACTCGAAATCAGTCCCTGGGTCAACTCGTCCGCGTGGTCTTCGATCATCTGCACCAGGCGAACAGAAAGCATGGCGTACCTCCCGGTTAACCTGCCGCGAGCTTGAGAAGTGAAACAGGTTCGAGTATGTTCGCGGCCACCCTTCGGACCTTCGCTCGCGAAGTTCGGGTGGACTAGCCCGACTTGAGAGTAACCCTCGGTGCGGGGATAGTCAAGAGCAGCAGGCATCAGTGCCCCGGGCTGGCTCTCGTGATCAGCGTGTTCCGCCAACGTGGCCGGTGGGTTACAATCGCTGCTTGTTAGGGGCTCCGGCAATTTGCAGCACGGCTTTCAAAGGTTCTCACAGCGTTAAAGACTCGGAGGCTTTCATGCAGGTTCCGATTCACTTGGCGATTTCCTGGCTGATTGGTCACCGTCTGCCGGAGCGCCACGATCGTCGCCTGGTGACCTGGGCGGGTGTGGCGCCGGACCTGGACGCGCTCTCCCTTCTGGGCGGAGCGGCAACGTACAGTGAGTATCACCGCGTGCTGACGCACAGTGTGGTAGCCGCGGTCGTCGGAACCGTGATATGGACTGCCTGCGCTCGCGAGCGCTGGAAAGTTCTACTGCTCTCGCTGCTCGCCTTCCACGTTCACCTGGTGTGCGATCTCATGGGCAGCGGCCGCGACTGGCCGGTTGTCTACTTTTTTCCCTTCAACCGGCATGAATATTACACACCCTATGGCTGGCCGCTGGTCTCCCCGCAAAACGCCTTGGTGTGGCTGGCGGCGGTGGCGCTCACGGTGTGGATCGGCATCACGCGCGGCAGGACTTTCGCGGAGGCCTTTCTGCCGGCCCGCGCGGACGCCGCCGTGGCAAAGGCCCTGCGCGGCATGTACACGCGCTTTAGGCGACCTTCACACAACACAGCTGCGTAGTGCGGGGTAGATGACGGCCTGGTTTCTTGCGAAATGCCGCTCCTTTCCTGCTTGCGGGTGGTAACATGCGCGTGGAGGCCGCCATGGCTCCCCGCCGCAGCAAGATGTCGCCAAGGCTTGCGTCGTTCTTGCTGATCGTCTTCCTGCTCCTTTGCAGCTTTCCTTTCCCGCCGCTTGGCGGGTCGGAGCTGAGGCCCGCGCGTTCCCCTGCAGAATCCGCAGAGTCACCGGCGACTCGCGAGGCGCGGGAGCGAATGGTGCAAGAGCAGATCATTGCCCGCGGGATTCGAGACCCGCGCCTGCTGGAGGCCTTGCGAAAGATCCCGCGTCACCGGTTCGTGCCGCCGGAAATGCAGCCGTCTGCTTACCAGGACACGCCTCTGCCCATAGGCCTTGGCCAAACCATCTCTCAGCCCTATGTGGTGGCCTTCATGACGGAGGCCCTGGAATTGAAACCGCAGGATCGCGTGCTCGAGATTGGCACGGGTTCAGGCTACCAGGCGGCGGTGTTGTCGCTACTGGTGCGCGAGGTTTATTCGATCGAGATCGTGGAGCGGCTGGGCAAGGAGGCGGAGGCGAGGCTGAAGGAAATGGGCTATAACAACGTGCGGGTTCGGATCGGCAATGGCTATCGCGGCTGGCCGGAAGCGGCGCCCTTCGACGCCATCATCGTGACGGCTGCGCCGGAGGACGTGCCGCCCGCCCTCCTCGAACAACTCCGCGTAGGAGGTCGCATGGTGGTTCCAGTCGGCCGCTACGAGCAGGATTTGATCCGCATTCGCCGCGCCCCGAAAGGGCTCGAGCGCGAGAACCTGCTGCCGGTGCGTTTTGTTCCCATGGTAGGCGAAAGTGAAAAAGCACCTAAGTAGCGCGGCCGCTCGGTTCTGCGCCGGCATGATCCCGCTGCTCCCCCCTTGTTGACCCTGTGCAAAACCTGGTGGGCGTGCAGCACAGAGGCCGGTAGGGCGCGCGGGGACGGGCGGCTCTGCCGCCGTTCAATTCTGCTCGATCAGGGCGGCGGCGTGGCGTTCCATCTCGGAAGCTGAGGTGACGTCCTCGGGGTAGTTCACCACCTGAATTTCCGCCGTGAAGCGGTTGCTGGCGCCGGAAGCGCCGGTAAGGCCTTCGGAAAGCCGGTCGGCAGCTTGCTGGGCCACCGCTTGGCTGGTGTTGGGCAGGACGATAGCGAAAACGTCGGGAGAGAGACGGTAGAGGGAGTCTTCCGTGCGCAGTTTCCGGCTGAGAACCTTGGCGGCGTCGCCGAGGGCCACCTGGGCCTGTGGGCCTTGGGCGAACGGCTTCGAAGGGTTCAGGCGCACGAGGATGAGACAGAGCGGCTCGTGCGTCTGAGTGCTACGGCGAAAGTCCATGGCAAGGCGATCCTGAAAATGGCTGAATCCCAACAAGGTCCCCAGCAGCTCGGCGCTTGACCGCTCCTGGAGGTGCGCCATCTGTTCCCTTTCCTCGAGCAGTCTGGTGCGGAGCCGTTGGACCACGTACTGCCGGTTCACCAGATAAGCCACCATGAGGACACACAGCGCGCAAAAGCCAAAGAACAGAGTGCGCGAGAGCGGCGCCACCGTCCCTGCGGTCTTGCCGAAGACCGCGGGATACATCAGCAAGGCCACGCCGCCTCCCAGGATGGCGATCATCGCGAGCGCCAGCACGGACAACTGTCGGTCGCGATGGTCGAGCGTCTGCTGATTGAGCCTGTCAAAGACTTCCATGGGGACCTCCTCGCAAGAGGAATGGGAAGCAACCTTCCTCGCCAGCGATTCGTCGGCACCCAGCGCTGCCAACGTCGCGGATGCGTCCTATAACACTCCTCGGCTGCTGTGTCAATCGGGAGCTGCAGTTGGAACTGCAGTTGGACCTGCAGTCGGGACCTGCAGTCGCTCGCGCTGAGGCGCGGAGGTGCGTTCGCGCGTTGCGTTGTTCGATGCGACCGCATAGAATGAGCGGTCCTCAACGCGGGGTGCGAGCTGGCAAGCATGCTGAAGTCTCTCTCCACGAAACTTGGCCAAGCGCTGGTCCTCTACGGGGGTTGGGGACTGTTCGCGATGTCGTTCCTGGACTCTTCGTTCATTCCGTTTCCGGTCGTGAATGATTTGGCCGTCATGGTGATGGCCAGCAAGCAGCCTGCCCGTTGGCCTTTCTATGGGCTGCAGAGCACGCTGGGCTCGATCTGCGGGGCGTATCTTCTTTACGGAATTGCCCGCAGGGGTGGAACCTTCTTCTGGCGCAAGACTACGCCGCAGGCCGTTACCCACGCCCAAGGCTGGCTGAAACGAAACGATTTCGTGGCCATTCTGGTGGTGTCGTTACTGCCTCCGCCGGCGCCGCTGAAAGTGTTCATCCTGACCGCCGGTTTGCTGCGTGTCAACGCGCTGAATTTCGGGCTGGCGCTGCTGGTGGGCCGCGGCCTGAGATTCGCCGCGGAGGCGTGGCTGGGCGCGCACTACGGCGTTCGGGCGCAGGATTACTTGCGTCACAATTTGGGCTGGGCGTCCCTGGCCGCCGTGGTCATCGTGATTGGGGTGGCTCTGCTTTACAGGTGGTGGAAGCGCCGGTTCGGCGGGAACCCACCTTAGGCTGCATAGCAGAAATATATCGCGGCGGGATTCAATCCTCGCCTGGCCGCACTGGCGCGGTGAAGCGGAAGGATTCCGAGCAGGTCCGCAACTTTTTGTCCAGCTCGATTTGCGCGAGGAAATTCCGGGACTGCGCAGAGCCGCGATAAAACCTCAAATCACGCAAGCTCACCAGAAACCCCTCGTCACGCTCATCGACCTTTCCCCAGGGGAAACGGGCAAAGTCCATAAAGATGCGGCCGGTGCGAGTCTGCATGGCAGCTTCGAGCGCCGGCGACGGCTCCGGCTTGTTGAAGGTCCGGACTGTTTCCGGAGGGTTATCCGGATCCAATGCGTTCACACGCAAGACGAAGAAGGACGTCTCGGTTTCGGCCACACCTGTCCATGCGAAAGGATTCCCTGGAGATGGGAAAGCTCCGAACCTCTGCGGGTTCTGATCGATATACGTGCGGCTGTCAAGAATGCTCAGCGCGCGCCGGTGGGCAACGTCGCGCACCCCCCACAACAGCGTCATCGCACAGAGGGCGAAGATCGCGCCACGCATCAGGCGCGGCTTACGTGCGCCGACTTCTTCTGAAACCAGCCGCAGTACCCAGGGTACTCCCATCCCCAGGGCCAGCAAAACGAGCAGGAGCGGATCGAAGATGAACATGATATCCCACGCGTACCAGCTTGCACTGAAGGGCAGGAAGGGGCGGACGCCATACGAGTTGGTGAAGTCGAGCAGCAGGTGGCTGGCGGTTCCCAGGAACGCTGCCAGCACCAGCCACCGGCCATTCAGGGAAAGGTTGGGCTTGGGACGAACCCTCTTTCCAATCCAATACATTACCCCCGATAGGATAATGGCTAAAACCATGATGCCCAGGAGAGAATGTGTGATACCTCGATGGTATTTCAGGTAAGTCGCACTATCTTTGAGTCGCGCCACCAGATCGATATCTGGGGCGTTGGCGCCCAATATCACCGTGAGCGTGGCAAAACGTGTCTTCCGGTTGAGTCCCGTATGGCTGATGGCGATCGCGGTCAGCGTGTGAGTCAGGTTATCCACGTTTGCGCCCGCCCCAATAGAAAAGGCGGATTCTACATTACGTCTGGCGAGTTTGCAGAATCGATCTCGAACTTCGCGTTACGGCACAAGGACGGTAAGCGCGTCCGGTACAATTTCAAACCTGACGGGCAGCGCACCTACCGGTTCACCATCAAGCTCGAAGCGAACAGTCGTGGAGCTGTCACCGGGAGTACAGACCACCTGAGCGCTTTGGTGGAGCTCGACATCACTCAGGCGCAAGTGCTGCCGTGCCAGCACGGCCAAGGCGTAAAGCAGATACCGCGCGCGGCTGCGGCTCGAGAACGAACACACGGCGAAGCGCGGCGCAAAGAGATCTGCGCTGGGCGCCAGATGCAGCCAGCCGGCATAGAGCCGGGTGCGATGAACGACCGCGAAAGTGCCCTGGCGCACGTGCGCGTCCAGCCGGCAGGAAAACGTCGGGAAGGAGTAGCGCAGGAGCTGGCGGAGGGCTTCCATCACATAGCCGGCCACGCCAAAACCGAGCTTGAGTTGGGAAGAGAGCTTGTAGACGATGTGTGCATCAAAGCCGATTCCCGCTACGCTGGCGTAATACCGGCAGAGCGCATCCGTCGAGGAATTGCTGCCCTCCTCCCGAGACTGCGCACCACTCCACCAAGCCCGCCCCAGGGCAATGCGCCGCGGTGACCAGTGCGCAAGCTGCCGGGCCGCGCGTAGGGGACTGTGAGGAAGCCGTAATTCCCTGGCGAGTATGTTCGCGGTGCCGCCGGGAAGAATGCCCAGGGGAATCTGACTCGGCGCGAGGCCATTGATGACCTCGTTGAGGGTGCCATCGCCGCCACAGACAAGCACAAGGTCCACGCCGCGGGTGGCCGCGGTGTGCGCCAAGTTCTGTGCCATGCCGGGCCGTGTGGTGGAAGCCAGTTCGACTTCAATCCCCGCGTCGCGCAGGATGGCGGAGGCCTGCCGGACTTCTCGCTCCCGCTTCGCAGGATGCCGCCCGGCAATCGGATTGTAGATCAGTATGGCTTTCTTCAAGGGGACGTCAGTGACTGCGGAAGGGTGTATGTTCCTTCAGGCCGGCGCAGTCCCAGCGCGTTCCAGCCCGAGCCGAAAGGCATCCGGGGCCTTTCACGGCAGCGCCGTGACGTCCGCGCCGGTGACGACTTTCTTCGCGATCAGGGCGCCCGTTTTCTTTTCCTTTTGAACGTCCACCCAAACTTCGTCGCCCACTTTGAACTGGTCGAGCGAACTAGTTTTGCCGTCCCGGATGAACTTGGTTTTCTTTTCGAATTTGAAGGTCTGGTCCGTGCCGAACTTGGTCTTCGTCAGAACCATTTCCTTCTCGTTCAGCTTCTTGACAACTCCGTAAAGAAAACCCTGATACATGCGGGCCGTGGAAGTGGGATCCCCAAAACGCGCGTTGGACGCCTTGGGGGGCTCCTTATCCTGCTGCGCTGCCGCCGGAGCGGCCAGCCACATAGTTCCGAGAGTGATCGCCATCAAAATCGTTTGAAACTTCATGGACCAGGATACTCCGCCAAGTTTTGCCTTACCCGTAACGACACTAGCAGCCGGATTGCTGGTGTGTCAAGGTGCGTCGCAGATTGCTCGAGCAGAGCGGGGAATTCGCGGAACCCGGCGGGATCAGCCCTGCCACTTGTGGCGGGATCTTCTCGGCGACCAGGATCGATGATTCGCCCAGCCTTCCTGCACTTCTGCCCAAGTCGCATCCGCGCACTGAACCCTCCCAAAGCGCCCTGGAGACAGCGCTTGGCCTTTCGGTCCTCCCCGCGCGAAGCCCAGTTTCAGGGCGTGGTCTTTGTGGTATAGTCGCGTGGAAATTTCGTAAGGAAGAGTCACTATGTCTATCGTTGAGAGAGTTGACAAGGATCTGGTGGCAGCCCTCAAGGCGCAGGAGGCACTCAAGCTTTCCGTGCTGCGCATGATGAAAGCCGCTCTGATGAACAAGAAGGTCGAGCTGGGCAAAGTTCTCGATGATCCGGAGGCGCTGGCCGTCCTGCGGACTCTCGTCAAGCAGCGCCATGAGTCTGCCGAGGCCTTCCGTAGAGGCCGAAGAGACGACCTGGCGGACAAGGAAGAGGCCGAGATCAAGATTGTCGAAGGCTATCTCCCCGCCGCGGCGAGTGAGGAGGAAGTCGATGCGGCCGTTGCCGCCGCCATCGCCGAGACCGGCGCCAGCACGAGCAAGGATCTCGGCAAGGCCATGAAGGCGGCCATAGCGAAGCTGGCAGGCAAGAATGTTGATGGCAAGCGCGTGAATGAGAAGGTACGTGCCAGACTGGGTGGATGATTGTGGGCCGTCGACCCTCACGCCCGCGTTTCCTCGAGCTTTGAATATTCGCCGGAGTGAAATCAATATTACGGAACGATGGAACCTCAACGCTTAGCAACGTCGAGGGACAAAGACTATGGCCACTGAACCAGTGAAAAAACCTGAACCTACACCTTTTCGACCTTACGTTGCGGCAGACGCCGTTATTCCCGAATTCACAGCGCGCGCGGTCATCCTGGGCGCTCTGCTGGGAATCGTCTTCGGTGCGGTCACTGTTTACTTGGCGCTGCGAGCCGGGCTGACGGTGAGCGCCTCAATCCCCGTCGCGGTGCTTTCCATCAGCATCTTCAAGTGGCTGGGGCGATCAACTATCCTCGAAAACAATATCGTGCAGACGGCGGGCTCCGCGGGCGAATCCATCGCGGCCGGTGTGGTTTTCACCTTGCCCGCGCTGATCTTCCTCGGCTATTCGCTCGGGGTTTCGGATATCCCGCGCGTTTTGCTGCTGGCGCTTGTCGGAAGCGTGCTCGGCGTCCTTTTCATGATTCCCTTGCGATACCAGTTGAACGTGGTGGAGCACGGCGCGCTGACCTATCCCGAAGGAACCGCATGCGCGGATGTGCTCATCGCTGGCGAGAAAGGCGGCAGCTTTGCCGGAAAAGTCTTTGCTGGTTTCGGCCTCGGGTTTGTTTACAAGTGTCTGAATGAAGCTCTGTTGTTCTGGCGGCCACGACCGATCTACCAGCCGGGCTGGTATCCCGGGGCCACCCTGGCGGCGGACGTCACACCGGAATACCTCGGCGTGGGTTACATCATAGGGGCGCGCACGGCGGGAATGATCTTTGCCGGCGGGGTGCTCTCCTGGCTGGTCACCATTCCCATGATCAAGTTCTTCGGAGCTGGGGTGGGGGAGCCGATCTTCCCCGGCACCGTCCTGATCCGCGACATGGATTCCTTCGCCATCTGGCGCGCCTACATCCGGCCGATTGGCGCCGGCGCCGTGGCCACGGCGGGGCTTTTCACTTTGGGGCGCACCCTGCCTACTATCGTCCGCGCGTTGCGTTCCACCGTCCAACAGTTGAGAAAGGGCAAAGGCGGGGCGGAGCCCGTCGAGGCAATCCGCACGGAAAGGGAACTCCCGGGCACGGTGGTCTTCGGCGGCTCGCTGGCGATGATCCTGATCGTGTGGGCAGTGCTCGCTTTTCGGATCAATCCCGGCGTCAGCGGAAACCTGGTGGCGTCCATCCTGGTCGTGGTTTTTGGTTTCCTTTTTGTGACGGTGTCGGCGCGCATCGTGGGGCTTATCGGAGCATCCGCCAATCCGATTTCGGGCATGACCATCGCGACCCTGATGCTGACGGCTCTGCTCTTTGTTGCCGCAGGCTGGACAACGGGCGCCTACCCTGCCGTGGCGATCTCCATCGGTGGCATCGTGTGCATCGCCGCGGCAGTGGGTGGAGCGACATCGCAATCACTGAAGTCAGGCTTCCTGGTGGGCGCGACTCCCCAGCGCGCGGAAATCGCCATGATCGTCGGCGCGCTCACCTCCGTCCTTGTGATCGGATTCACTTTGGTGCTGCTCAATCGGGCTTACACGCGGGTCGAGCCGTTCGCCCTGCAGAACGTCGAGATGACGGCGGAGATGCGCGTGGTGGGCGAGGCTTCACAGAACGGGAAAAGCTATCAGGTGATCAACGTCATCGGTTCACACGCCGTCCCGGACGGCCGTTACTACTACGATCCCGCCGACAAGCGGATTGACTTCCAGGAGCGCGTGGGCATCGGTTCCGAACGGCTTCCCGCGCCCCAGGCCGTGCTGATGAGTACCGTCATCAATGGGATCCTGCGCCGCAGCCTGCCGTGGGGGCTGGTGCTGCTCGGCGTGTTCATCGTCGTGGTCATGGAGCTCTGCGGCGTACGCTCGCTGGCTTTCGCGGTCGGTTCGTATTTGCCGATTGCTACAACCGCCCCCATCTTTATGGGCGGCGTGGTGAGCTGGCTGCTCCAGATGATCACCAAGCGCCAAGAAGGCGAAGTCTCAAGCGGCGCGTTGTTTGCCGCCGGACTGATCGCTGGCGGCTCCATCGGTGGCTTGATCCTCGCCACCCTCGTGGGGTTCGAGGTTGATCAAAAGGTTGCGATCGGAACTAAGTTTTGGCCCGGGCTCGCAGGCTCCAGTGTATTCGGCTTGCTGATTTTCCTGGGGATGGCTGGAGCGTTGTTCGCCGTCGGACGCAAGAAACTGGAGTGAGGCAGTCGACAGGCAACAATCCACAGTCGACAGTGAACAAACGACTGAGAAACCCCGCCCGCGCATTTGCTTGCAGGCCTTAACTGTTGACCGTCACTCCTGAACTTCTCCCGCCATTTCGCACTCTCCCCGATTCTTGTGGTACGCTTCTAGTAATGCCCCGTTATCGGCAAGTCGCATACTCGTTCGGCCCGCCGCTCACGCGGATGGTCAAGCGGCTGATTATTGTCACCAGTGCGGTTTTCCTCCTCACCTACATTCCCTTGCAGATTTTTGGTCCGGATTACTTTGCCTTTCCCTTTTCCTGGTTCGCGCTCAGGTCGAGCGACGTGATCCACAGGTTCTATCTTTGGGAACTCGTGACCTATTTGTTCCTGCACGGCGGGTGGTTCCACATCATCTTCAACATGTTCGCGCTGTGGATGTTTGGCTCGGACCTCGAAACCCGGTGGGGAGGGAGAAGGTTTCTCTTCTATTATTTTCTGACCGGCATCGGCGCGGGAATCCTCGATGCGACCCTGAGTGCGCTCTTTCCCACTGCGATCCCTACGGCCACCATCGGCTGTTCCGGCGCCGTTTATGGGTTACTGCTGGCGTACGGGATGATTTTTCCCGACCGCCCCATCTACCTGTACATGATCATCCCCATCAAGGCCAAGTGGTTCGTGGCCATTATGGGAGCGATCGAATTCGTGAGCTCTTTCAGCACTCCCGGGTCCGGCGTGAGTCACGTTGCGCACCTGGGCGGGATGCTCTTTGGGTTCCTCTATCTGCGGGGTGGTTCGCTTCCCTATCGCTGGCAGCTCCGATTCCACGAATGGCGGCGTGCCCGGCTGCGCAGGAAGTTCGAAGTGTACATGCGCGGCCAGGAAAAGAAGGATGACCACGGCCGCTGGGTGAATTAAGGTGGGCTAAATTCGGGAGGTTGACAATGCCCTGCCCGCAGTGCTAGGTTCGTCTGCGTTGTTAGTTCTTTGACAACTTGGGTTCCTGCGGTGCCCCGTTTGGACAACGGGGAAAAGGAAAGGCCGTGGAAATCGGCCGCGGTCCCGCCACTGTGATCGGCGAGCCAAATCCTCCCGGGCGATGTTGCCAGCCACTGTTCTGCCCTGCGCAGAAGGGGAAGGCTGAGGATGCGGTGATGACCCGAAAGCCAGGAAACCTGCCCAGGAACTTTCACTCAGCCTAACTCTTCGACGGAGAGAGTCCTGAGGAAGACTGCGAAGCCTTCCAGTTCCGCCTTGAGGGGGATGGGAAGGCTTTTTTCGTTTGGGCCTTCTCCTCAGGATTCCTTCCGCGCGCCCCGTCGTGAGAGCGGGGAGAAGGAGTCTCCTGTGACGAAGTCCAATTCCAAGAGCCGGGCCTCGCGAGTCCTGGCCCCGGCTATCCCCCAAGAAAATGAAACTGCTTGGAACCTGATCAGCCGCCTGTCGATCCTAGCCAGCTTGCTTTTTGTGCTTCTCTGCGCACGCGCAGCAATGGCAGGATCCGTGGCGGGAACGGTTCTTGACCCCAGCGGAAGCGTGGTTCCGCAAGCGCGCGTAACCTTGCTTAGATCCCTGGTTGTCGTGGACGAAAGACAAACCGATTCACACGGAGCGTTCGAGTTTGCGAACCTCGCCGACGGAAAGTACGAGCTGGAGGCACATGCTCCAGGGTTTGCTTCACCGGCGTCGGAGGTGGAAGTTCGCGGGCCGGAACTCCGCACCCTCGATCTGCACTTGCAGTTGAGCGCCGTCCAGCAACAGGTTGTGGTTTCGGCCTCGCTGGGAGGCTCGCTGAGCTCCCAGGCCGGTCCCTCGGTCTCCGTGGTCACGGAGCAGGATATTAGCGACCGCGCTGCCCAGAACGTCCTGGATGTTCTGAGTGGCGTCCCGGGCGTGGAGGTGAGCCAAGCCGGCCGGCGCGGAGGGGTGACGGGGGTTTACATTCGCGGTGGGGATTCCAATTACAACCTGGTGATGGTGGACGGCATTCAGTTGAACGAATTCGGCGGCAACTTTGATTTCGCGTCGCTACCGGCTGATGGCGTGGAGCGCGTCGAGGTCACGCGCGATCCGGAAAGCGCGTTGTACGGTTCGAATGCCGTCACGGGAGTCATCAACATAGTGAGCCGGCACGGCGAGGGTCCGCCGCATTTCGCCCTGCAGGCGGAAGGCGGAAGCTTTACGACGAGCCGCTTTGTAACGGGCGGAAGCGGCCTCACCCGTGCTTTTAGCTGGGGCTACGACCTTTCCCGGCTGCACTCGGGAGGCACGGTCCCGAACGATCGATACCGCAACCAGACAGCCTTCCTGAGCCTCGGCTATCAACGCAGCCCGCTCCGGCGCGTGGATTTCCATTTCTTTGGCAACGCCAATGACGCCGGCGCGCCCGGCCCTTACGGGTCCGACCCCGACCACCTTTTTACCGGCATCGACCGAATCTCCCGGGACAAGCAAAACCTGTTCGGATATGCGGGAAGCTATTCCGAGCAATTCTCCTCCCGATTCCGGCAGGTCATAACCGGCAGCGTGGCGACGAATGACTACTATTTTCGCTCGCCCTATGGTGATTCCTACGGCAATAATCTGCGCGGCGTGGTGAATACCCGCAGCGAAGTGACGGTCTCCCATCAAGACTTTCTCGTGGCCGGATTTGAGTACAACCGCGAACAGATCAAGAACACGTACATTACGGATTCAAGCGGCCAACCGTTCTTGCTTCCCCGCACGAGTCTGGCGTACTTTGTGGAGAACCGCTGGAGTCCGACCAGCCGTCTCTACGTGATCGCCGGGTTCCGTGTGGATCATTTGGGCACTCAAGCCCTGCCGCCCGACGCTTCCGGAAGTCGCCCGCTTCTGCCCGCCAATTCCATTACGAAACTGAACCCGCGCGTTTCAGCGGTGTATATGGTTCGCAAGTCCCGGGGCGGCTGGCTGGATGGAACTCGCCTGCACGGGAGCTTCGGCACAGGCATCCGCGCTGCCGATGGGTTCGAGCTGGCCTTCAGCAACAATCCTCACCTGAAACCCGAAAAGAGCATCAGCTTCGATTCCGGCCTCGAGCAACGCTTCTTTGATAGCAAGGCGGTGCTCGATGTCACCTACTTCAACAACCACTTTGAAGACCAGATCGTGACCCTGGGAGGTTCGCTGACCAACCTCAGCACGTTCGTCTCGGATAACCTCGGCAACTCGCGCGCGCAGGGGATGGAAGTCTCCTTGCAGGTCCATCCCACGCGATCGCTTCAGATCTCTGCGGAATATACGCTGGACGACACAGCGATTCTGGCACTCACCGGGTCATCACAAGTGGTAGCACCATTTCGAGTCGGGCAGGAGTTGTTTCGTCGACCGCGGAACTCGGGAGCGTACAACCTTACCTGGCATCGAGGACGACTGACGCTCAACACGAATGCGTATATTCGCGGGCCGGTGCTGGACATCGAGCCAAACTTGGGGGCCTACGCATGCACTTTGGGCCTGCCCTGTCTGTTTACAAACCAAGGTTACATCCGCGCCGACGGCGGGTTCTCCTATCGCCTGCCGCACGGGGTGGAGATCTACGGGCGGCTCGACAATTTCCTGAACCGGAAGTACGAGGAAGTTCTGGGGTACCCGGCGTTGCCGCTGAATTTCCTCGCCGGTGTCAAGCTTAGTCTCCCTGCGGAGTGAGGGGCGGGTCACCCCGTCGTGCGCCACACGACACTGGCCGGGGGCGAACGCCATCAGCGAGAACGGGTCCCTGGGGTCGTGGGAGGCCTGGGGAGGGGCACCAGTGTCAAAGAAGACTCTTCTCTCCTGGAGTGGCGGCAAGGACGGCGCCCTGTCGCTTTACGAGATTCAGAAAGCAAGCGATTACAGCGTGGCGGCGTTGCTGACCACTATCACCGAAGACCACGACCGGATCAGCATGCACGGGGTGCGTCGGGTGTTGCTGGAACGGCAAGCGGAAGCCTTGGGTTTGCCTCTTCAGAAGATCTACATTCCCAAAGACGCTACGAATGGTGTATATGAGTCGCGCCTGCGCGCGGTCCTGGAAGAGGGGCTGCGCGCGGGGATCGGTACGGTCGCCTTCGGCGACATCTTCCTGGAGGACCTCAGGCAATACCGGGGAAAAAACCTGGCGCAGCTTGGCATGCAGGGCCTCTTCCCCATTTGGAAACAGGACTCGCATGAGCTGGCCAGCTCGTTCCTCGAACTGGGATTCAAGGCGGTCGTGGTTTGCGTGGATACGAGCGTTCTCGACGCGTCTTTCGCCGGAAGGGTTTTCGATGAGGCGTTCCTCCGGGATCTTCCGGGGAATGTCGATCCCTGCGGCGAGAACGGAGAGTTCCATTCCTTTGTCGTGGACGGTCCCAACTTCAAGCAGCAGATCGGTCACGTGCGGGGTGAGGTGGTTCGAAGAGATCGCTTCTGCTTTTGCGATTTGTTGCCCGCCTGAAAGCAGGGATACAGGTTCAGATCAGCCCGCCGTCCTTGTGGTGAGTTCGCCAGCAATAGAGCTGTTCGACGGCAACCGAGAGCACGCAGACGCCACCCGCAATCGAAACGCTCACCTCAAGCAAGTACTGGAGCATATCTTCGTGAGTGGACGCACGAAACATGGCTACCAGGGCGATTCCATGACCGACCGCCCAAAGGCCAATGATGGCGCACAAGACGAGGGTCACAACGCGAAGGGCGGTTTTGAGCATAGCCACGCCCACTTTCTGCCCGAAGGGCACACGGATTGACCGCTACGATTCATACACCCGTCTGACGGTGGGGTCAACTCAAAGTGCGCCGGCAGCGCACGCAAACCGGCGGGATCGGAAAAGGAAGAAACGGGCAGAAATGCATAGAGGAATTCCCCCTGTTCCCTACGGGAAGGGAAGACTTAGAGGTTCAGGAGGTACTCGGAAGCCGTCAAGTTCCCAAAGCGCACCGTATTGACACGCTCACCCACGACATTTGCGAAGTACTCGAGAATGGCGGTCAACTTCAAGGCGGCCGACGTTTCGCGCAACCTTAGCCAGTGACGCGTGATGAGGGAAACGAAGACCAACTTGAAGTAGAGGATCAAGAGACGCTCTTCGTAACTGTAGCGTTGGTTAACGTTGGCAGCGTTTTTGAGGAGATAAGTGAGAGCCAGGAAGTCACACTTGAGCGTCAACATGAGCCGTGGGTATTCAACCGGAGCGCCGAAATCCTCGAGCGCCTTCCGGACCGACGGGAATTCCAATCGATTGGCGTTGACAATCGCTTGGAAATACTCCTGCGCAAACTGCCGCCGCAAGATCTTCTGGCAGACAGCCTGCAGGTAAAAGAAAAAGAGCCCCGTCGACAAGATCAGGATCAGGGCGGCCATGAACATATTCCACCTCTCCGCAACTTGCTAGTCAGCAATAGCCTCAGCCAACGCAGCATTCTTTCCGGCCTGTAAACGGACCGGAGCTGCCTGCGGCATCTTGACAATGGCATAAGCCCAGATCGACAGCATTCCCAACGTACACGCCGGGTTTAAGAAGCTGAAAACGAGGCGCGCGAAATTCTCGCCAAGAGTCACATGGTACAGCGCCAAGCCGGCGGCCTCGCCCGCAAATTGGACACCCATTCCGCAAACCAGCAGTCCAAGCTCGTCGTCATCAATCGCGAGCTGCTGAATCATCAGGTAAAGCATGGTATTCAGAACCAAGCAACTAAAGTAGAGGTTCTGGCTAAACTCAACAATGAATCCTGTATAGAGTTGGCTATAATGGCGGGTAAGAGCAAGAGCAGAAATTGCCGCGACCAGGACGAAGACGAAAACCAGCAGCAGGCGAACGAAGCGCCACAGCTTCTGCTCCCGCGTGCAAGCGCGCCGGAAAAAGCTGCAGATCAGCAAAAAGGCGCCCATCGCCAGCACCACATCCGTCAGCCAATAGAAATAGGCGAACTGCACAGATGCCCGGCCGAAATAATTGAGCACGGCGGGGCGCGCGACCCCGTCCAGACAAAACAACAGCGTCACATATAAGCAGAGGCCTTTGAGGTGCCGCCACCCTCCTCGCGAAGCGAGGAGCACACACACTACCGCTTCCAGAATGTAGATTCCGTATTGAAGGCCGTGGATCAGGATCTGGTCGCTCATGAACGTCGCGGAACTATGCGTTGTGCTTAGTTGCTTCCGCGTCGCTCATCTCGACCGGAAGCAACTTACTTCATGGGCGGCATCGGTGCCGGGGTACCACCAATGCCTAGCGCTTTCATCGGTGGCATTGGCGCCGGGGTTCCGCCAATCCCGGCGACACTCTGCCGGGTCGTGACACTGCTCAGCACGATCAACAGTGCCAATAAAAAGGCCAGAAAGAAGTTCTTCACGGGCTCTCCTCCAGTTGTGCAATCGTGGTTGAGGGGCTAACTGGCGGGAGAGCCTATCTCATTACTTAGCGAGTGTCAATATGTTTCTTTACACTTCTCCGTCCCCTTGCATTTTGGCCAAGATGGGCCAAATGTCAAGCAAAATCTACGAATTCCGGGTACCGCTCTTTGCTTACACACCCACTCTAAAAGCCGCCCTGTACTTTGGCAATAGTACGCGGGTACTAGTCGCGGGAAAGCAACCCGCTTAGAGCGGGCCGACACGTCGGCCAGCCAGGTCTGGGGTTCGAGTTCCCACGGGCCTACCCTACCAATTGCCCACGAGCTGCAGAGTGTTCCCCCGCCAACCAGATTCCGATTCTGGCCGAGGGTCGTGCCTCCGAAGTTCGTTTGACAAATGATCTGTCGCCAAGGTCGAGGTTCTCCTCCTTGAGGCGACGCAGCGCGCGGCCACCGGGCTCGGCCCAACTACCAGCGCCGCCGAACGAAAAAAAGACGCGTCTCGTCGCAGGTCCCTCCGGGTCACTGCGGGCAGCGCCGGTGGCTATCTCGTGTCATACTCGCAGAGACTGATGCTGAGGGGTGGCAGCGCCAGTGTTCTGGGCAACTCTCTCACGGGTGTTTCTACAATCTCCAGCTCGGGCTTTTTCCCCGGTGCATTGTCGGCGTCCAGGTTCGGAGCGGCGATCCGCCACATCCTTCCCGCGCCCTGAACCTGTACTCCCGTGACGTTGAAATCAATCTCCTGCGGAGTTTCCGTCGGATTGACAATGGCAACGGTCAGCTTCTTGTGGTCGTTCGTAAGGGCCGCAGCAACATCCAGCGGATAGGTGTCGCTTCCGGAGGAGACCCTCGGCTTGTCAACTCCGATGGTACCCTGCACGGGCTTCTGCGGAGAGTTGCCGCTCACCTCGACGGGGATGGTTCCAAAGTGCTGCCGGTAGAGTTTGAAGACAAGGCCAACGCTGCTTAAGACCGCATCGTTTCCGTCAAAGTTGAGGTTGGAAATGAACGCCGTGTAAGCCCCCATCTTGATGAATTGTGTGTACCGGAACATTTCCTGGAGCCCCTCGGCGGCGCAGAGTGCCCGCATGAAGCCCTTGAATCCGCCACCCGCCCATTCGTCGATGGCCAGTTTGATGTTCTTGCCTTCAAGGTTGGGCATCCGCTTTTGATACTCTTCCCAAGCCTCGACCGTGGCGCGAACCCGGTTCGGCAGCCGCCGGATTCGGTCCTCGATGGGGTCGTTCGTCTTAACAAACTTCTGGGCGTCGACATCGAATGCGCTGTCCAGCTCGGGGTACAGGTGTTCGGAAAGGTACTCGAAGTAGTCAGAGGAATGCACCAGAAGGTTTCCCGACCAGTCTTGCGGAGAACCATACTCGTAGGGAAGCTTGCTGGGCAGTGGGCGACGATGATGCCTGGCCGTTGTGCTGGTTTCAAATGGGGTGGCCCCTGACGCGACGAGTTCGATCGTAGGGTCGACGTTCCGCATGGATATGGCAAACATGTTGTGTTTGAGGACGTAGTGATCGATGTACATGTGGCCCAATTGCCATTGCCCATACATTTCGTTGCCGATGCCCCACCACTTGACCTTGTAGGGCTCCGGGTGTCCGTTGGCCGCGCGGAGTCTCCCCAGGGGTGTTTGCACAGAACCGTTACAGTATTCCACCCATTCGGCGGCAGAATGGGCGTCGCCAAAACCGGAGTTTACGCAAATGTAGGGATCGATGTCGATCAAGCGGCACAGAGTCATGTACTCATCCGTGCCCACGTCGTTGTACTCGACAGTTCGCCAAGCATAGTCATAGCGCGGTGGTCTTTTGTCCCGCTCACCAATCCCATCGCGCCAGTCGTAGCCGGAAGCAAAATTCCCGCCCGGCCATCGGTAAATTCCGGAGTTGAGATCCCTGAGGAGCTTGATCATGTCAGCGCGAAAGCCATTGATGTTGTCGGCAGGCAGGAGCGATACGACGCCTATATGAAATGTCCCCTTGCCGGTCCCCGTGATTTCCAGGCGCCCGTCCGCGCTGTCCCCGCCAGCGGTGAATTTCAACGGGAACTTCACATGCCGGGGCGAAAGCGGGCCCATCGGAAGAGTTTGGTGATCGCTCCCACCTGATCCCCAGACGAGGCTGACCTCGACCTTCGCTCCGGGATCGCCCGAGAGCACCACCGAACCCGTGTAACTCCGCCCTTTGCGGAGAGGCAGTCCCGCCTGACGAATGCCGCGCGGCGTTGTCGCATCAAGCTTCACGAGAGGCGAGTGCTCGCCGACATACGGGCTCTTCTTGTCCATGACCACGGCCTCATCCGGACCCACCGGCCGCCAACGGGTGAAGTTCCGCTTCCTGTTTTCGGGATTCAACTTTTCGCTGGAATCCACCGGATAGAAGAACTTCCGGTCGCTGAGCATTTCAGCCCATAGCCCCTTCTCAAACAGGTTGAACAGGAGTTCGGTGAATTGACCATACACATAGCGGTGGATGGACTCACCGGTCTTGCTGGCATTGACTGTCATGCTCACTTTCTTTTGCGGGGGAGCGGCGGTTTGAGCCGTCGCGGCAAGTGCTGTCCCTACGACCAGTAGAAGTACCAGAGAACGTTTGCAGCGCATGTTTGCCTCCTTCCTCAAAGTGGGGAAATGAAGTCGTGATGGTAAGCGATTCAGCCGCTCTCGTGTCGTGCCAAGAAGTTGTCCACACAACATCGTGAAATCACCACCACGAGAGTCAAAGTCCGCTTGCGGTAAAGTTGCCGGGCGACAGGACGCGCAGCGGCAAAAAAGCGATTCCGACAATCAATGAGCAGACTTGAGAGTAATCACCGTGACCGAGTCTTCAGGGAATGAATACCTGATCTCGCTGCCGGAAACAGCCAGAGAAGATTTCACAGGCCGAAGGGCAACTGGATGCTCATCGTCGTCTCCTGCCAGAACCGAGTCGCCGCTGATTGGTTCGACGCTCGCTTCCGCCTGCCGTGAGAAATCCCTCAGCCGAGTCGTAGGCGGAATGAAATTGTTCCAGTCTCGGCTGGCCACCAAGAGCGTTAGGATACCGCTTTTTGAGTCGGGCGTCGCGAGTACGTCAAGGTAAAGGACATCCGCGATTTCGGGCAATCGCAGGAGCAGATGTGTCGAGGAGGCGCGGAGTTGCCCCGCCCAAGCCTGCGTCCCCCCAGCGTGCCGCATAGGCCCGGCGTCGAAAGGGCTTTTCACTAGACAATCAAGGTTGTGCTTTTCGCAAGGCTGGCGGAGCGAAACCCCGCTGGCGCGTTGTCAGGCGGGGCGTTAAACTGAGCCGGGCATGCGAAACGGAACACGGCCCATCTATCTCCTCGACAAAGAAGAATGGACTCTCCCGTACCTGAGCCAGCCGAACTGAGCCCCGCGCCCAAGGCGCAATTGTTGCGCATCTTGGGGTTGGGTTTCGGAGTAGCGGTCGTCTTCGGCGGTACCATCGGAGTGGGCATACTTCGCCTTCCCGGAACGGTGGCGGCCCAGCTCGGCAACTACCGGCTGATTTTGGCGATCTGGGTGGTTGGCGGGATATATGCCTTGCTCGGGTCGGTCTCCGTGACGGAACTTGCCGTCATGATACCGCGAGCAGGCGGGTTCTATGTTTACGCGAGGCGGGCCTTCGGGGCGGGTGCTGGATTTGCGGTGGGATGGGGCGATTGGCTCAATAACTGCGCTTCACTTGCGTACGTCGCATTTGCCGCCGCCGGATACGTGGTCGCACTCCTCCCGGACTTGGCGGGGCGTGATAAGGAAGTGGCGCTCGCGCTACTGGCGTTGTTTTCCGCGCTCCACTGGATGGGACTTCGCGTGAGCAGCAATGTCCAGAAGTTGACTAGTTCTGCAACCGCACTGGCGTTTCTGGTACTGGCGGCAGCTTGCTTCTTATTCAACGGAAAGACACCGGTGCCGGGCCTTCAGCAGGCGGCTCTCCCGCAGGACTTTGTGAGGCCGCCGGTGAGTCTCATGGTCGCGCTGGGTGCGGCGATAGTCGCGTTGCGTGCCGTCGTCGTGGCTTACGATGGCTGGTATGAAGCCATCTATTTCGCCGAAGAAGATAAGAATCCGGCCCGGAATCTGCCGCGCGCCATGATTGGGGGAGTGGCCTCCATTATCTTCCTCTATCTCGTCATGAACTTAGCTTTCCTGCACGTGCTCCCGATTCCGTTGCTCGCCACATCCAAACTGCCGGCCGCCGATGCTGCTCAAATCATCTTCGCAGGACGCAGCGGTAAGTTCATCACCATACTCTCGTTGCTGGCGCTGCTCAGCTTCATCAACTCTGCTTTGTTGGGCGCCGCCCGTATCGTCTTCGCCATCGGCCGGGACGGCCTTTTCACGGAGAAAGCCGCCAGGGTCAGTGCGGGCGGGACGCCCCGGCTGGCCATGCTGCTCTCCGCCGGAGCGGCTATGGCCCTGGTGGCGACCGGAACGTTTGAGAGGATTGTGGCGATTGCGGCCATCATTCTCATCGCCAATTATGGCGCTTGTTATGTTGCCCTGATCGTTCTGCGTCGGCGCGAGCCCCACCTGCCCCGGCCATTCCGCGCCTGGGGCTATCCCTGGACTACGGCCGTCGTACTGGCAGGCTCAGGATTGTTCCTGATCGGGAACGCCCTGAGTGATCCGGCCAACGCTCTGTATGCAGCGTTGTTGCTGGGGGCTTGCGGCCCTGCCTACTTGTTGATAAGGAAAGGCGGAAGGACTGGGACCGCATGAGGGCCGAGGAGCCGACCTCCATGTTTTGCGTCCTCGGTGGTACTAACGCTGGGATTCTTCGCTCCCCGCTGTCATCCTGAGGAGCCCCGCCCAAGGGGCGACGAAGGATCTGCAGTTGCTTTGGGGCGACACGCGAACTGCAGATTCTTCGCCGGGCGCGAAGACTTTTCCTCCTGCCAGCAGTACCTCCGTGTCCTCCGTGGCCAGCGGAGCCTCAACACCGAGGTCGCTGAGAAGCTCCGCGCCCTCGGGGTTGAGGCTTGAGAGGTACGGAGGTCACGGAGAACCTCGTTTTGGTTGCGGCCCACGGCGGCGCGGTGGTCCGAGGAGGAGCCTCTTGTTCAGCAACGCGATCGTTCGCAAGCCCGGTAGGAACTTCTCAGAGGGACTGACCATGGGAAGGCTGGGGGTGCCCTCCTACGAGAAGGCCCTCGAGCAGCATCTTGGTTATTGCCGGGCGCTCGAACTCTGCGGATTGCGCGTCACCAAGCTCGAAGCGGACCTGCAGCACCCCGATGCCACCTTTGTCGAGGATACTGCGATCCTCACACGCGACAGCGCCATCCTCACACGTCCGGGCGCCAAGAGCAGGGAGGGAGAAGTGGCGGAGATCCGTGAGCCGCTGGGGCGGCTCTACGGTACCTTCCACCACATCCGTGCGCCTGGTACTCTGGATGGCGGCGACGTCTGCCAGGCCGAGAACCATTTCTTCATCGGCATTTCCAGGCGCACGAACGAAGAGGGCGCCCACCAGTTAGCGGCGCTCCTCGCGCGCCAGGGCCACGCATCGTCATTTGTGGACATTCGTGGAAGGAATAATATTCTGCACCTGAAGAGTGGCCTTGCCTACATCGGCAACAACCGTCTGGTTGTGAACGAAGAGTTGTCCGGGCACGTAGAGTTCGGCGGTTACAGCCTCGTCCGCGTGAACGCCGAAGAGAATTATGCTGCCAATTGTTTGCGCCTCAACGAACGCGTGCTCGTCCCTGCGGGATTCCCAGGCCTGGAAGACTCCTTGCAGAGGCTCGGTTATGCGGTCTTCCCGCTCGATATGTCGGAGTTTGAGAAGATGGACGGCGGCTTGAGCTGCCTTTCACTCAGGTTCTAAAGGTACACACGGTCTTGCCTCGCCTGGACGCGGTCGGCGCTACCCGTCTCTGCCCCCACGCCCCAAGTATCACTCTTTCGGCAGCGTCTCCATCCCGTGACGGCGAGCTTCGGCCCGCGTCAGGCGTGTCAATTCCGATTTTGTTTGGGCCGGCAGGCGTGAGGGCTTGTAGCGCTCGACGAGTCGCACAACCTCCCTCCCGGCGCGCTCTCCCAAGCTTAGACGGCCATCTGCGGCCCATCGCGCGCGGTTGGCGCGATCGATGACCGCGCCGGGAAACGTGATTTCCTCGCGCAAGTAGCGGCGGGTGTGATCAGCAATGAGCAAATGCTTCTCGCGCCGCAATTCCTCAAAGATGGGAATCGACGGGAAGTCTTCATGCGGTTCGATCCCGCGCAAGAGGCGATGTGCCATGCCGCAAATCTCGTTGTCAACCACCAGCTTTTCCAGGCTTAGGCAGCTCTCAAAATCCAGCATCCCGGGACCGGAAATACTGTTGATTCCCGAGAGCGCCGCCAGCGTCGCGCCGATACCCGTCTCGAGCCCCGCCTGCGCGTCCAATTGTTTCGCGTCGCTCAAGGCGATGTAACCCTGGGTGGGCATGCTCAGGCGCTTACCGATCTCGCTGTTTGCGCAGTCGAGCATCATGGTCTCCACCGCGCCCATGGGAGTGGTCTCGAACCGAACGTCGAAGATGGCCGGCGAGCCGCCGTAAAGGATCGGTGCGCCGGGGCTCACAAGCTGGCTGATGACCACGCCACTCAGATTTTCGGCGGTTTGCTGAACCAGGCTCCCCACCAGGGTGACGGGCGCCATGAATCCGGAAAGCGGCATGGAGATCAACTCCACGGGAATCGCCCAGCGGGCACAGTCCACCAGGTTCTGGCTGGTTACGTCGCTCCACTTGATGGGGGCGGTGGGGCAGCAGGAGAAGATGGTCAGGGGTTTGGCTCGGAGCGCCTGCTCGCTTCCCCGCACGGCCACTTGCAGGTCCTTCATGATCTGAAATGACTCGATCGTGAAAGCCCCCGTCACCACCGGCTTCTCACCGTACAGAAGGCTCAGATAGAGTCGGTAGCTGTCTGAGATCTTTTCGTGAACGTCGGCGGGGATCATGGCGGTGCTTTGCGACGCGATGTGCCCGAGGCCGCTCATCAACTTCACGTAGCGAATGTAGTCCGCCGTTGTGGGCCGGCGCATTTCGCCGGTCCGGCTATCCAGGATGTTGAGCGCTGTCGAGCCGGGAGTGAAATATACGTTGTTGCCCTGGAAGTCGTGTGTTTCATTCCCGAGAACATCATAGAGTTTGAAAGTATGAGGGACGGTATTAAGCGTCTTGTCGATGAGGTCTTCCCTCAGGCGGGCGTTCCACGCGGCGCCGTCCACCTTGGCGCCATGATCGGTAAGCAAGCTGAGTACGGACTGGTTATGGATCTCGACCCCCAGCGTGCACAGTACGTCTCGCGCCTCCGCGATGATTTTGTCGATCAGTTCATCCTGCAACAATCTCAGAGTCGGTCTCATGGGTTTCCTCGCAAGTGGGGTCAACCGTCAATCTGCACCCACGGCAATAGTTGGGTTCGATGACTCGCTCGCCCCGTCCCGGGTGTGCGGCAACAGGCGGGCCAGTATATGCCCTGATTGCAGAGGTTTCAATGGGGTGACCGGTGTTCCCTAAACCGTAGTCGGGCGTTCAAGTCCTCACGGGCCTACCTTTTTTCTCGTTTCGCTGCAAGGAGATAGACCTTTTGCCAATCTAAGCCGAAAATCTCCACGCTGCCCGACTGTAGCGAAATCGTAGTGAAGCGACGCGGCCAGTCTGCTTGTTCCTCGTTGGGGGCTCGCGCCCAGAATCCATTACCTGCCGAGGCCGCCTGGCTAACATTGGGTGGGCTCGAAACGTCTCGCGAGTGGCCCCCTGGGATGCCAAGTTCAGGTCCGGGGCTGGGCCCATCGCTATAACGACCCCGTCGAGATCACTCTCGAGGGCCTGCGGCGAACCACGGGGTTTGCGGGCAGGGCCGCGGACCTCGAGGTCCGATTCACGTTGCGCTCTAGCGGCGCGACTTTGTACGGTTATTTCTGTCAAGAAACCGCACGGTCTGCCGATATCTTCTTGGAGGTTGGATATGCGGCCACGGGCGGTTTTCGCGGGATGGGTTGTACTGGTGGGAATCCTATGGGCGGGGAGCCTCGCCAGCAAGGAAGCTCGCGGGGAGGCGGGAGAAGCTAGCTTATCGATTGCTCAGGGCAGGGACGCAGCCCCAACACTTGACTCTATGGGCAAGGTGTTGCCGCTCGAAAACGGCCGATCACTGGCCGACTCGTCATGGAGTGCTGCCTCACCTTTGCCGTTCAGGAGGAATCCACCGATCTTAGACAAAAAGAATCCCCCGACACCGCGGAGGTCGCCTCTGCTCATTTCGCTTTACGCGTCGCACGGCTTGCTGCAAGTCCTGGACGCACTCGCCACAAGCCGGGCGCTTCGCACGGGCTCAGCTCAGGAAGGAAACCCGCTGATCCGTCCCATAGCCACGCAGCCGGCGGCGCTCATCGCCTTCAAGCTGGGATTAGCCGCGGGAATTATCTACGGCATCGACCGGCTACACAAAAACCATCCCCGGCTGGCCATGATCACCTTGGGTGCGATCAACGGCGGGTATCTTTATTTTGTCCAGCGCGGCTATCGAAACTTCCCCGCCCGCTGACGCAGCCCAAGCCTCGGTCGCTTGTCAATCCCGCTCATTCGATGTCCTCGGCGACGCGCCACCGAGGAGGAGGGTGATTCGTAGCCATCGGCCGTAGGCTCTCCAGCCTGGGACCGGGAATCCCGGCGCCCCTAGTCAGCGGCGCGTTCGAGTGAGTCTGGGGATGGCGAATTCGTGACAGTCCCGTGCGCCGGCCAAGGCGATCGGTGCAGGTCTCGACCCCACGGCTCGAGGGGAGAGGATAGCCTTGTAAGAACTCGGCTCAAGGACGGGGACAACACCATTTTTCACGGAGGATAAACCTCCCGGGAGCCTGAGTGCACCAACCTACCTGCCACCTGAAAGTTCAGCCGGATGCTGAAGGACTCTTTTGAGGAGAGGCAAGTAAACTAGCCCATACTGAACGCCAAGCCTGAGCCGGAATTTCTCACCACGAACCGGGAAGGGCGGGGTTCCTGATGGAGAGAAGCTGTGAAAATATTGATGGCCGCGCAGTTTTGCACAATGTAAGTTGTTGAATAATCGTGTCGGTGCCATGGCCTATTTCGATATTTTCACAGCTTCAGACCATCGGGACAAGTTCTACCCCGCCCTTCCGGTCTCCCGGGAACAAGGCGCAGTGTGGTGAGATATCCCGGTTAGCCAGGCGAATGCGCGGCAAATCAGACCCTTTTTGACTTTCTCAGCATGCTGTCGGGCCACGTTGAGAGCGCCGAGTGGGGCCACACAGAGATTTCCCGAAGCTGCGCAAGATCAAGCCGGTGTACTACTATGGCACGGTGGGGCTGACTGAGCCGCCGCCTCCCGCGGCCAGCGGAATGGCGGCCACCGCTGCCGCTCCCCCTGCGAGCAGCCCGATAGACGCTCCCGGGGAGAGCGAGCCAATGTGCCAGGGCGCCTTAACCGTGGCTCCCGGCTTTCCGGGCACAGCGGCTCGTATAGTTGAATCCCCCACATCGGTTTGGTCGATTCGGCCCTGTAACTGGCCAGGTGACACCTCGTTGGGCAGGGTGGGATGCTGCCCCGCGGGTACAATCGCGAACTGACCCGGGTGCAATCTGACCCTCTCGGTAACGGTCGGTTTGGGGTTTCCAACTGTGACCAGACCCCTAACGCAGTCCACTCGTGTCTCTTTAGGATCCGCCTCAACGAGAAACACGGTATTCGCCACACCACTTACCACGCCGATTTTCGCTGTCTGGGTTTCCACTTGAAAGACTGCGTTGGGTTCAGTGAGTTCCACCACCTCAGCGCGCAGTCGCCCCTCGTTTAGCTCTACCTGAGTCTGCTGCGTTTGGGGCTCGTGCCTGGTGACCTTCATGACCGAGTGAGCGCCGACGTTCAGGAAGGAACCACCTAAGAGCGCAATCCGAACTCGGCCGCCCTTCGAAGTACTGACAACATCTGCCCAGTCGATCGCATCACTTACCTTCAGCGGAGCCCACTCACCTTTCCCTAGGCGTTGTACAGCTTCCTCCGGGATAGCGTTGGTGACGGTCCCGGCTTGCCCGGCCGGCATCTGCCCGCCCCCTGCTTCTTCTTGCGGGGGAACCCCTTCGGCAGAGGCGGGGATGGCCGCGTATTTCCCCTCTGGAAGGATATATCTGCCGGTCGAACCATGGGCATCGATGAGCAGATTCCCTTTCACAGCGGCAGCGATGGTCTCTTGCTCCTTCGATAGTCGAACCAGGTAACGACAGTTTCCCTCTTGCGAAGGCATGAACCGATACTTTGGGGTGGTCACCACAATCGCGGGTTTGCCGGCGCTTTCCGAAACCACCACACCTGACAGCAACTCCGCTTGAACCTTCTCGCCATCGCGAAGAAAGCGGACGGAAGTGTTCTCCGTGATTTTCACTTTTGCCCCCGACTTGAGTTCCACCAGGGCGCTTCCATTCCCCGAGGTGGTCAGCACATCGCCGCTGAAAATGGTCTCCGACTTGGGGACAGGCACTCCCCTCAAGCTTGCACTGGAGGAATAGAGAATGCGACCTAGCTGCTGTTCTCCTGCGCCCGGTATTCCGGGTAAGAGCAGAAGCAAGCATCCGAAGGCGCTTGCGAACACAATCCGGATTCGAGATTCTGTAGCCATAGCTTTCTCCTTTGGAGATGTTACGATGTCTCCCTGCAACAACGTTTTTCCTGCCTGACCGAGGCGCTGTCCGACTGGTCCAATGGAAATCATGAATTCCCTCCGTGGGTCAGTCGGCAGGAGTTCATGACGGAGAGACGTAGGAGGTCAGCAACCCACGACTTTCCTTTGCGCACCGCAGATCTGACCTGTCGCATTTCGCTTGTCCACCGTGCCTCTCAAGCCTCAACACTGAGAGCACAGAGGCAGTACTGACAGGAGGAGAGATCTTCGCGCGCAGCGAGGATACTCAGCCTTAGTCGTAAGACATTCCATGATCCCGAAAGCCGGCGACTCACAGGTATCGGCCACGTCCTTCTTGCAGGTCGCGCCGGGGAGCAGAATTCTTGCACCCTCTCGTTTATTCCCTTGCCCTGGCAAAGCCTCCGTGACCCGCAAAGGACAGGCGGGCGTCTGCGGGCAGTGGCAGAATGCCCTCTGCCCGAAGTACTCGGTCCAGACCGGGCAGCAAATGGAGTTTGACCCCCAGGCCAGAGCAGCGCTCGCTCAGTTCAAGGAGCCTGTCCAGGTCTATCGACTTCACACAGATGACAAGGTCGGTCACCTTGTGACGAGCGCACAAAGCTTCCAGGTTTTCGGAATTACCCAGAACCCGGCACCCCGCCAGCAGCCTTCGGTATTTTGCCGGGTCGTCGTCCAGGAACCCCACAAGGTGCATTTGGGGGTACTGATGCATGTCAACGGCGGTGGTCAAGCCCAGCAGGCCCGCCCCCAGGATGAGGACGCGGTGCACGGCTTCGGGAAGGGGTTGGTAATGATGCTGCAGCACGTAAAGCATCCGGCGCAAGCTGCGGAGTCCCACGCCGGCACTCAGGGCGATCAAGTATTCCAGGGTGGCGACGCTCAAGGGGACGTGCAGGAGAGCTGCCTCCCATGAAGGCGAAGGCAGGCACAGGCGTAGCGCCAGCAGGACCAGCGTGACGGGAGCCAGTGCCACCGCCAAAAGAAAAACGTCCACAAGGTTCACGTACCGCCACATCATGTCGTAGACCCGCAGCCAGCGGTTGGCGAGCACACGCAGGGGTGGCACGAAGGCCAAGAACAACCACAGTTGCGTGCGATAGAAATCAGGGAAGCCAGCATCGTACCGGAGGGTGTAAGCCAACCAAGCCGCGCCCACATACGTCACCAGGTCGAGAATAATGTGGGCGCCACGGTCGTAAGGCCACACTTCTCGCCCCAAGATACGGAGCCCCGTGGCCAGCGACCTTCCTGGGCTCCAGATCAGCAGGAACGTCAGCGCTATCAGTTTCAAGTCCAGCAGGAAGGTCGGGCTCTGCACATACTCGGAATCGAGCGAGAGTTTCTGCGGCAAAACCTTCGTGCGATAAACTGCCTGCGGGTCGGCTTGCCGGGCACAGTAGTCCGCCTCCATGCGATGGTGAATAGAAGCAAAGGAAGTTACGCCTGGCCGGGCAGCCAGAAGAATCCGTTCCTTGGGATCGTCAAGATCGACCTCACTGGGAACCCGGGGCCGCGGTCCCACGAAGCTCATCTCACCGCGCAGAACATTGATGAGTTGTGGCAATTCGTCGAGCTTGGTATGGCGAAGGAAGACGCCGACTGGGGTAAGGCGCGGGTCGCCATTCACCACCACAGCCGAGCCCAGCGCTTCGGCTCCTTGCTTCATCGTCCGAAACTTGATGAGCGTAAAAGCGTGCCCAAGATACCCCACGCGGGTCTGGCGGAAGAGCACCGGGCCCCGGGAGGTGAGGCGCACCAACAGCGCGCAGAAGATCAGGATGGGGCTCGAGATCGCCAAGCCGGCGAGAGAGGCGGCAACATCGAAGAGGCGTTTCCCCCAGCGCACATAGAAGGAAGTGCTTGGAGCATCGGAAACCGCCCGCGGGACAATGGAATTGCTAAGTCCAGTTGTAATGGTGGCCATAATTTCCCAGGAGATTCACGACGTTAGGATATTCGCAACTTTTGCAGGCGAGGCAGAAACCTCTTTTCGGATTGCCAGACGGTCACGTGGGTCGCCAATCGCGACTGGGGAGCGCGTACCCGCCCGTTTCGCTGAGGTGATCGGGCCGGATTTGATCCACCAGCGTCCGCACGATGCGCGCCGACGCCTGGCCATCCCAAAGCGTGGGGACCTGACCTTTCTTTCCTTCACCCCGAAGGATCTTGCGCGCTTCCTGGACCAGACGGCTGCCATTCAGTCCAACCAGCACGTTCGTCCCCTCGCTTAAGGTGATAGGCCGCTCGGTGTTCTCTCGGACGGTCAGGCAAGGGACCCCCAGCGCTGTGGTCTCTTCCTGCACCCCTCCGGAGTCCGTAATCACCAGCGTGGCTTCGCTCTGAAGTTTCAGAAACTGCAGATAACTCATCGGCGGAACCAGGCACACGCCGTTTGAAGCGTCTTGCCACGAGTCGCAAAGTCCGCCTTCTTTCATCCGATTTTGTGTACGGGGATGGAGGGGAAAGATCAGAGGAACTTCTTTGGCAATTTCCTCCAATCCTTCCCAGATCGCGCGCAGCGTCCACAGATTGTCCACAGTAGAGGGCCGATGGAGGGTCACCAATCCATAAGACCCCGCCAAGCCTCCGTTGTGTTTGCTCCGGGCGCAGAGTTCGGGCGGGAGCGCACGATGCTTCGCGTGAGGGAGAAACCGTCGCAGGGCGTCGATCATGACATTGCCGACAAGAAAGATTCGCTCCTTGGGTCGGCCCTCTCTCAGCAAGTTGTCCACGCCGGTGGGCTCCGTGACGAAGAGAAAATCCGATATGGCATCGGTGAGAACCCGGTTGACCTCTTCCGGCATGGTTCGGTCAAAGCTTCTCAATCCCGCTTCCACATGCGCGATGGGTTGGCCCATCTTTACCGCGGTCAGGGCAGCCGACAGGGTGGAATTGACGTCGCCGACCACAACCACGACGTCGGGTTGGGTCTCCTCCATCACCCGCTCCAGCCGCAGCATGATTTCGGCTGTTTGCGTGACCGCTGTGCCGGAGCCCACCTCCAGGTTGACGTGAGGCTCGGGTATCTCCAGGTCCTCGAAGAACGCCCTCGACATCTCATGATCGTAGTGTTGTCCGGTATGGACCAAAATGGTCTCGAGGTCGGGATGACGGCTCATTTCGTCCATGAGAGGTGCAACCTTGACGAAATTCGGCCGCGCTCCAACGATCGTGAGAATTCGCATTGGCATCGTCTCTAGACCAACACTTCCGTCCGGATTCTGTTAGGGCTTGCTATCGGGAAGGCTCGTGACCCAAAGGTGTACCGAACCACCAATCCAGGAAATGATTATTCTTGGCCCCGTTCCTACGGTGTGGCCACGAGGCGCGCACCCCCGCCAAAGAGTGACTCGCGGATCCGGAAGGTCGCAAGCGTGGTTGCCCAAAGACTCTGGAAAGGTATCGGCATCGGCGCTTTCCCAGCGACCGCGTCGATGAAGCATCTCACTTCTTCCTCGTGCCCTTTGTCTTGTCGGAACAGGGTTTTGGTATGGCGGTGGTTCGAGCGATGGAAGAAAGACTTTCGGAAGTCGTCGCAAATCGCGGTGCGGCCCCGACCAAAGACCTCCAAGCGCTCTTTGGGGACGCTGGCGTCACCGGAAGCCAGGTACAGGATCTCTCCCTTCGAGCCGTCGGCGAGGGACACGTGAATATGAACATTGCTTTCGTCGGGGCATTCGCCGATTGCCCAGGCCTGCACCTCCACGGGGACCGAGCCACTGAGAAACCCGAACAAATCCACGAAGTGGCAGACCTCGCCGATCACACGCCCATGGCCCTGCTCAGGGTCCTCGACCCAATGTCCATCCGGCAAGCGCCCCGCGTTGATCCTGTACAGGAATGAAAGCGGCTCACGACCGGCGCTGAAAAACTCCTTGCACTCTCTCGCAAAGGGGGAAAAGCGGCGGTTGAAACCGACGGCGAGGACCCGGTCCGAGCGTGCGTAGAGTCTGGAAATCGATTCGAGTTCCGGTTCGTTGACGCACAAGGGTTTCTCCACGAACACGTGCTTGCCGCTTTCCAGAGCCGCCAGGACCATCGGACCGTGCAGGTGGTGTCGCGTACCGATGAACACCGCGTCGATCGTGGGATCATTCAAAACCGCCGAGGCGTCGGTGGTGCAGTATTGGAATCGGAAGCTCTTGCCCACCCGGCTGGCGGAGACTCCCGTGGCGTTGGCCAAGCCTACGAGTTCGAGGTTGTCCACCTTCCGCAAAGCCGGAAGTAATTTCGCCCGACTGAAATTGCCTGCTCCGATCCAGCCAATTCTGATCCTGCCCGGTTTCGTGCCGGCCGCCTTCTTGCCGGAGTCGGGCGAGCGAAGTTCCACGCGCCGCGAAGGCGCCACGGGCCGGGAATAGTCAATCAGAATAGCCACGTGCTTCCCTTCGCGCTTTCCAGTAAGCAGTTCGTAAGCTTCGCCGGCTCGCTCGATATCGAAACGATGGGTGATCAATTTGGCGAGGTCAATCTTCCTGGCAGCCACCAGATCCAAGAAGGCCTGCATATTCCTTTTCTCGGTCCAGCGCACGTAGCCCCGCGGGTAATCAAGCCCCTTCTCCTCGTAGGACGGGTCATAACGGCCAGGACCGTAGGAGCGCGAGTAACGTACTTGCAGTTCCTTCTTGTAGTAAGGCTCTCGCGGCACATCGACGCGGACATCGCCGACGACGACAACCACCCCTCGGTCGCGAGCTATTTGCCCGGCAAGCTCGATGGGTTGGTTTGAACTCGTGGCTGCGGTGATAATGACCGCGTCAGCGCCGCCTGCCCCGGGCAGTGTGCCACCGCAGACGAACTCAGAATTGAGGTAGGCACGTGTCACACCCAATTCCCGTGCCAGCGCGACCTGGTCGGGATCGAGGTCGACTCCCCACACGACGCATCCCGCTGCCTGCAAGATTTGGGCGGTAACCAAGCCCACTAGCCCGAGGCCCACCACCGCCACGTGTTCGCCGATCTTTGCTTCCGCCACGCGAACGCCCTGCAGCGCGATCGAACCCAGGGTCACAAATGCGGCGGAATCATAGTCAACGTTTTCCGGAATCCGCACGCTGAGGTTCTTGGGAACCCAGATCAATTCCGCATGACTGGCATAACCCATGCCGGCACACGCCACCCGATCACCGACCCGAAACTCCTCCACCCCCGGCCCAACCTCCAGGACGTCTCCCGCCGCGCTGTAGCCAAGTGGCATCGCCCGGTCAAGCTTGGCGCGCACGGTGGCCACGGCCTCCGACACCCCCGCTGTCCGCAGGCGCTGGAATAGACTTTTTACCAAGTCAGGCCGTTCCAGGGCCTTGCCCAACAGACTCATGCTTCCAAGTTTCACCGTGGCGCGTTCGGTTCCCGAACTGATCAGTGAGGCCACCGTCCTTACCAAAACGCCGCCCTGCTGACACTGGGGCGCGGGAACCTCTTCCACCAAGACTTCGTGTGTCCGTAGATCCTGCATGAGCTGTTTCATGCTTGCTTTGGTTGGGGTTGAGATCACTCAGAGAGAGTCAGAGGCGAGCGGCGTACCGCACGCGGAGTCCTGCGAAGGGCACGAACGTCTTGAATCACGTTTCAGCCCTCACCTTGGATCGTGATGCGGGCGCCAGTTCGCGGAGCACCAGAGGCTCTGCGGAGGGCGACACCTCCGGGTGAGCGCACAATTCGCACAGCAAGTTCAGATATTTGACGGCCTGCGTTGGGCGCAGGTATTTTTCCAGCACCGCCTGTCGTCCGTTCCGGCCCAGGGCCCGGCAAAGCGACGGTTCCTTCTGCAGCCTGAGGATTGCCGCCGCCATGGCCTCGGGGTCTTCAGGCTGTACCGCCAATCCGGCTTGGCTCGCGAGAAGAATCTCCTTCGCTTCTCCTTCCACACCCAGAATCGGCGGTTTCCCCGCCGCCATCGCCTCGAACATCTTGGAGGGAATAGCGGTCTTGAATACTTCCTTTTTCCGCAGCGGGACCAGGCAGGCATCCGCGGCGGCCAGGAAGTCAGGAACTCTTTCCCGGGGCTGCTTCTCCAGAACCCGCACGTTTGAGAGCCGCATATCCCCGATGAGCTGACAGAGTTGCGCGCGCTCGGCGCCGGCGCCCATGAGGAGGAATACGATATCGTTGTGGTCTCGCAGGCGTCCGGCGGCTTGGAGCACAGTCTCAAGCCCGTGGGCCATGCCGAGTGTTCCCGCGTAAAGAAGCACGAATTCATCGCGGAGCCCCCATTCCTTTCGCAGTTTGTGGCGCGCTTGCCGGGCGGCGTCGGAGTCGGGGTCGAAGCAGAAATCCTCCTCCACGCCGTTCCGGATCACCGAGATTCTCTTCTCCTCCAGGCCATGATCGATCAAGTGCTGGCGCTTCCCTTCGCCATCCACGACAATATGCGTGGCATGCCGATAGAGGAAATTAGCGACATGCCCTACGCTTCGGTACAGCAGGGAGTCGGCGGTCGTTTGTCCCACTCCCACCAGCGACTCCGGCCACAGGTCCCTCACCTCGAACACCCAGGGCAGGAACCGCATGGTTCCCACCACCCAACCCGCTGCTCCAACCAGAACCTGCGGCGAGGTGGCGATGACCACGCCATTCCTCCGGGCCACGCAGGTTCCCGCTACGGCGGCGGAAAGCGCGAAGGAAGCGAAATTTGCGCTTCGGCGCCACAGCTTCCGATTAGCAGAAGGGTAGAGCCAAGTCCGGTGAACCTTGACTCCCTCGCGCTCCTCGCGGACGAACCCATGCCTCCAGCGTTCCTTATACTCCGGGTGCAAGACCCCTTCGGGATGATTGGGGAAACCCGTTAAGACCTTCACTTCCGCGCCCGCTCGAGCCCACTCGCGGCTAAAACTGTCAACCCGCGCCGCGGGAGCGCAGGCTTCGGGTGGATAGTATTGAGAAATATAGAGGACCTGCATCAAGCGAATGTCCTTCCTTCAGCGCAGTGGAATCGTGTGACCGTCGATCTCGAGCGATTTCCCAGACCCGTCTGCAGCAATGTGCGGGGCAGGAATACTCTTCGGAATGAAGACATGAACCTTCCTCGTTGGGATCGTTCCTTTCCAAGCCCAGCGAAGCGCCGTGGAAGGTTGGCGTTTTCCGAATTGCTCTGAATACCAGCTCTCGATAAGGTCGAATTGGCCCTCGCCGTAAGTCACGAGCGACCAAGCCTGGCCGGCAAATTCCAGTAGCCAGCGACGGAGTGGCATGCCATCGCTGGCGGCCGTATGCTCATCCAGCGCCTTGACGCGGACCTGGGGATGGAAATGCAGGAAAGACTCCACGCGATGCGTGCCGCTGCCTCTCAGCAAGTCGGCCACAATCCAGGTATCGGGCGCTCGCAGGAGGATCTCGCGCGCGTGCCCCACCCCCCTGCGCCAATAGGCATCGTGTTCCCCGCTGACGAAACGGAACACCCCATCGCTTCCTCCACTCATTTGACCGACGCGCGGACGCCGTCCCACCCGGAAACTCGCCCAGATCTCAGCCTGCTCCTCACCGTCAATGCGGAGGGTGTTGTGCGCGACCGTAGACCGCTCGTAGTGACGCTCCGGCCCCGGCTCGTAAGTGCTGACGCCAGTGTCAACCAGCACCCGCTGCCCGTGGAGGGAGAGCTCGTAACTCAACACGTCACAGTGGCCGTGGCCCGGCTGATAATCCGGCCCCAACGGGCCGCAGTCGAAGATCAGACTGCTCCGGGACTCGGGACTCCGGATGACCCCGTATCCCGTATCGGGAAACACCGTAACCTCGGGCTCGCTCTCAGCGCTCTGGATATCGGACATCTCAGCCATTGCCAGCAACTCGTCAGGTGGGCGCGCTCCACCCAGCACGGAGTCGTTGAAGAGTGGAATCTCTCCGTCCGGATGGATGATTCCTTTCAAGAATTGCGCCATCGACCGTATCTTCCGCGACAGCAGAACAGAGCAGGGAAGGCTTCTCCCGGTGGATGCGCACAAGAGCCGAATCTCGGCCAAATCTTCCAGGACCTGAGAGTGATACATCGGTGACCGCTCGAAGTGCCCGCCGTCAGGAAGAATCTGCTCGTTCAGTTCCTGCTCCAGCAGCTCTTCCCCTTTCGCCCACCATCGGGTACTGCTGGGGGTTTCCAGCAATGCTCCGGCGAACAGCAGCGCCTTGATGTTCTTCAGAAAGTGATTTCCCAGGAGATCTTTTTCGAGCCGGTGTTCGAGCGTTGCCACCTGGACGCCCAGGCTCTCCAGCAGGGTGTCGATCCTTCCCCCCTCTTCCCAGAACTCCAGCGAGCGTCCGTGCCGGGCCAGAAACTTCAGCCAATTGATGATCCGAACGGATAACGCATAAGGCTCCCACCCGACTTCTGTTCCCTCCGTGTTGTGTCGGCGCCAGTCCAGCGCGATTTCCATGGCGCGGTGCAGCATCGGCTCTTCATCAGGCAGGACGAACCCGACGTTTAAGAAATCGAAGTAGTTGAGGTGATAGAGCCACAGCTTCGCGTAGCGGCGGTCGTTCCAGGGGATTGAGCCGTTGCCGGTGACAGTTTGGTTCAGGAATGTGAATTCGCGCGCCGCGAGCATTTTGCGCGAGGCTTCCGGCTGCCAGTCAAGGAATCGCCATCGGCCCGGGACGTCGCGCAGGCCCACTGGCGCCTTCATCTTGGCCGGCGAGCTCGAACGCGGGAGCACTCGCCTCAGCGCCAAGTAGCCAAGTTGCGACCAGCGCAGAAGACGCAGCGTTCGCCAGTACGTCGCTGCCGTTGGTGCTCTCAGACCGGCAGCGCGTGGAGCGCCGACGCACTCGCCACCATCGCCGGGGCCGGGTTCGAGTCCAGGTATTGGCGGTGCCATTCTTCGAAGGAAATAAGAGCCCATAAGTGGAGGGAATAGTCTCGCCGTCGAGCCAAGTGGTCGGAAATCAGCTTTTGGATGACTTGGGGACGGAAATAACCGCGCTTGCGGATTGTGTCCGGCGACAGGTACTCGCCGAGAAGGGGAAGCAAGTGTCCCCGCAGCCAGAGCCCCATGGGGGGATTCAACCCAATTTTACTTCTCGTTAATACGCTTTCCGGAAGCAGGTCGCCCACTGCGCGCCGGAGAAGATACTTCTGCTGACCTTTGCGTAGTTTCCATGGCCAGGGGACGCGTGCCAGGAACTCGACGAGTCGGTGGTCGGTGAACGGGCAGCGGATCTCCAAACCGTGCGCCATGCTCATTCGGTCCGCATATCGGAGCAAGTTGTAAGGCAGAAACGAATGCAAATCGACGTAGTTGATGCGGTCGAGGAGTTGGCGGGCGCCGCTCCTGGCGAAAAGGCCCATCAGAAATGTAGAAGAGTCGTAATCCGCAAGCGTTCGTCGCAGCTCTGGCGAGTACAGGTCCTGCCGAAGCGAGCGAGCAAAATAGCCAATCCACGCAAAGTACGCCTGTTCCGGCAACTCGACACCGGCGGAAAGAAATTCCCGCAGGCGGCGGTTGAAGTGATTGCCGTTTCCGGGCTCCGGCAGAAAGCCTGAAAGCTTCGCCAGCGGCCGGCGGAGGAACGCCGGAACGTGTCTGTACTTCTCGGCCAGAACCGCGCCGCGATACCGCGGGTAGCCCAGAAAAATCTCGTCGCCTGCGTCGCCCACCAGCGCCACCGTCACATACTGCCGCGCCTCTTGCGAGAGCTGATAGACGAGCAACGAGGTGGGATTCCCGAAGGGCTCATCAAAGTGGCGGGTCACAGCGGGCAACAACTCGGCCGACCGCGATTCAATGACCAATTTCTGCGTTTGCGCCCCTATCGCTCCCGCGACCTCGCGCGCGTACTGCGTCTCGTTGTGCCGGTGGGACCCTTCCCGGAACTCCAGCGTGAACGTCCGCACGGGTTCGGACAAATGCCGCGCCATGAGCGCGGCGATCGTGCTGGAATCAAGGCCTCCGCTGAGGAAAACGCCGAGTGGAACCTCGCTGATCAGGCGGCTAGTGACCGCATCATCCAGGTGCGCGCGCAGGGCTGCCATCAGGTCGTCCTCGCGCCACGGTTGCGCGTCGAAATTCACGTCCCAGTAGCGGCCGACCTCCACCCGCCCGCGGTGCCATTCCAGCCAGTGACCGGGCGCCAGGGCCTGGATCCCGCGGAATATGGTCTTGGGCGCCGGCACGTAGAGGTAGGTAAGGAAATCGTCGAGGGCGGTCGAATCCAGCTCGCGCTTGACGCGCGGGTGCACCAGGAGCGCTTTGATCTCTGAGCCCAAAAGCAATTCCTCACCGAGTTGCGCATAGTACAGAGGCTTGACGCCCAGGCGATCGCAGGCCGCAAACAGTTTCCGCTCCTGCTTGTCCCAGACGGCAAACGCAAACATGCCCCAAAGCTTCGTCAATGCTTCGCGACCCCAGTGAGCGTAGGCCTCGAGCAAGACTTCCGTGTCGGAACGGGTGCGGAAGCGCACGCCACGGCCTTTCAGTTCCTCCCGAAGTTCGAGAAAGTTGTAGATCTCACCATTAAAGACGATCGTAAAGCGCCCGTCCGCCGTGGTCATGGGCTGCTGCCCGGTCGCCAGATCGATGATGCTCAGGCGACGATGCCCCAGTGCGAGGCCCTCGTCGAGATAGTACCCCTCGCCGTCTGGCCCGCGATGCGCCAGCACGCGCGTCATGGAACGGATCAGATCGCCGTCAGCTTCTCCGACTATCCCTGCAATGCCACACATATGTCTTGGAGGACCACTACTTCTTGGCGCGAATCAGGAGGAACCAGCCGAGCCGGTCAGGAACTAATCGAAGCATCCACCGGGGAGCAAACCGGCGTCTTCCGATGCGGAGGTCATACGCGGTTACCACCGGTTTGACTTCAACTGCGGAAAACCTTCTCAAAAGTGATTTCACTTCGTGTGCCGTATAAGCCTTGGTCCCAGGACTTTCGACGTGGGCCGCAATCAACTTAGAGAGTGGGGTAAACGGTCGGAGCCTACCCAATCCATAGCGAATGTAAGATTGCAGTCCGACAAGCGACCGTCGATGGTACAGCATCAATCGGCACTCGCCTCGCGGCCTGAGAACCCGGTGGATTTCAAGTAGTGCTCGGTCAATATTCGAAGTGTGGTGCAAGACACCCCAGGAGTAGACCAAGTCGAAGCTCTCATCGGGGAACGGTAGTGATTCGCCATCGGCATTCAGCAAAGTGGGAGAGATGTGGTTAATTTCAGCGTTCTGGAGTGCCAACCCGAGGGAGCGTCGTGAGAGGTCAATTCCGCATATCTTGGCCTTGGCTTTTGCGAAGCGAACAAAATCCGCTCCCATGCCAACGCCAATCTCGAGAACTCGTTGTCCTCGCCACTTCTCGAATCCTGCCAAGGCAGCGATTTCGGGCTCGCGCGTGTAACGAAGCTCGGCATGAGCCTCAAAGAACTCCGCAGGGGCCTTCCAGACTACCGGCTCGAGGGATCCGCAAGGCTTGGAATCCCAGTAGGTCTGAACCGCAAAGTTAGCTTGTGCCATCGCGGTCAACTTCTCCAAATGCTCCAACGATGCCACACATATGGTCTAGACGCCCAATCTCGACTGCTCACTTTGTTCGCGGGTAAGCGAGGTCATGGCCTTTGCCTTTAACAACGAACCCAGAGCCTCGGCAGGGAACATCTTTTTTCTTTCAACGATTTTTGCGCTGACAAGAAATGGGTACCAAAAGCTCCAGAGGACGTGATAAATGAAGCCGGGTCCGCCGTCCAGGAACCCGCCCTTAAGAAAGTAGTTTCGGAAGAAGAACAGAAACGGGCGGAGGAGTAGGGGCAATCGATTCCACACTTTTAGTTTGATCCAGCGCTTCCTCTCGGCTTGTTCCCCCCAGAATCGAACTTTGATCGTGCCCTGATATCCTCCCTGAAACTTTTCCTGAAGGAACTCTTCCGCCTGAAGGTCCGCATAGCGGTTGTGTTTCTCGACCCAATGAGAGAGTGAGCGCCTGTCGTCATGGACTAGTGGCGACTTAAGGTGCCCAGTCTTCCCCTCCAGGACGACGTGCTCGTTTAGCGGGCGAATCTCAAACCTGGCACGGTGGCGCCTGAACAACCTTAAGAACCACGTGGGATATAAGCCACCATGCTTGAGCCACCGCCCCATAAAGATGAGTCGAAGATTGACATAGAAGCCGTCGAATGCGGCGTCCTTGAGCACTGGGAAAAGGTCTTCCAATTCCTTCCTTAATTCCGCCGTAACCCTTTCATCTGCGTCCAATACAAAAACCCACTCGCAACGAAACGGGATATTCTCTAAAGCCCAATTCCACTGCTTTGCATATCCCTCGAAGCGGTGCTGCACCACCTGAGCGTGGAACTGCTCGGCGATTTCCAACGTCTGGTCAGTGCTGAAAGAATCGAGCACGATCGCCTCTTCGGCCCAACCGGCGACCGAGGCAAGGGCGTCGGGGAGGTTCAGAGCCTCGTTGAGGGTGGGTATCAGGAACGAAACCGGTATCCCCTTCTTTCGTCCCTCTAACGGCTTTGAAAGCTGCGAGCAAACTAGCTTCGTCATAAAGAGGGTCTCCCTCGAGTAAGCCAGAGTCGGAGGGGGAGAAAGAAAGAGTTGCTCGCCTTCATGTGTCGAACCCGCGCCCCACCATTGCTCTTCCCATGATATGAAAGAACGCCCGCACCCGAGTCCCGGCACACGCTCCCCAGGCACTGCGCAATGTTCGCCTCTTCGTTCCGCGTCAGGACGAGGACACTTACCGGGATTTTCATCGGCCCCTGATGGTGGTGCTTGCAGGCTTCGGGATCGCAACTGCCCCACGACCGTTATCTGTCTTACCTGGTAGCCCTTGTCCCCCCCGCGTGCAGAGAACAACGAGTTCATCTCCGTAACCTAAGGATGCCTGGAGCCGCCGCAAGGGAAAACTCACAACCCCTGCAAAGACCATACAGGCACGATAGGCGTGTTCGACCCAAGAGGCCGAGCGCCAGCGATGGGCGGCATACCGACGCTCAGCCCTGCGTATTCGGGTTCCCAGCAGAGTTCGCAGGGCGGTCAAGAACCACGCTGAAAACGGTTCGTGCGTGAACACCTTTAGCACGGTGAAGCCCGACTTCTCCAGCGTCTTCCGGATCGTATCCGGGGAGAAGTAGACGGAATGGTATGGTTCGTAGCTCCCCCAGCCCGAAAGCCGGGCCTCCCAGCATGCCACATTGGAAGTCGCAATGTGGACCAAGCCGTTTTCGTTCATTCGAGAGCGTACATCTTCCAATAATGCGGTCGGCGCACCGACATGCTCCAGAACGTGGTTCATGACGACCACGTCGTATTTCGTATCATTGGGAAGGTCGTCCACGGAGCAGTTAAGCACGGGAATATGAAGCCGCCGTGCGACGTCTTCGCAAACAGCTCGGGATGAATCGCAGCCGGTAACATTAACGCGCCTTCTTTTGGCATGTTCCAAAAATGACCCGGTCCCCACCCCGACCTCCAAAAGCCTGGCCCCGTTTCGCAAGGAAGGAGCGATCCGACGGAAGGTTCTTTGGTTGTTGAGCTTCTCAAAGATCTTCACCCAAGGCGAAGGCGGACCAGCGTATCCCGCCTCAAACCACTCTGTTTCAGCCTCAAGGTCGGCGCCTTTACGCCACACGCATCTGTCGAAAACTAGAGCGCACTCGTTGCACCGAAGCAAATCCCATTGTGACCAGGGCGAGTTTTGCTCACCACCGCACAAGGGGCACTGGCCCGGCTTTTCTGACACCACATGGGCCTCTTGGCCTGTCCGAGAGGCGATGTCCAGGATACGCTCAACATGCCTATTCCAGCGAAATCTGTTGCGTACTTGCTGCTGCCCTCTGGCGCTCAAATGCTGTCGGAGGAAAGCGTCCGCCGCCACACGGCGAACCTGCCGAGCCAAATCCTCCGGGTCCAGCGGACTAAAATAGACTGCAGCCTCACCGCAAACCTCCCGGTTGACTGGTGTGTCGGAAGCGACGATCGGCAAGCCGTAGGACATTGCTTCGGCCATGGGGAAGCCGAATGACTCCGTCAACGAAGGGAAGACGAAGATGTCAGAGTCAAGATACAAGCGCTCCGTTTGCTCTCTCGACAAGGGTCCAAGGAACTGTGCCCACGGGGAGATTCCCGGCTCTTGGGCGAGCGCGGTGTCCTCCCCATGCGTAACCGTCCAAGCGGCCCCTTCACAGGTGGGGTCTGCGGTAGTTTGCAGCAGGAATTTGCCCGCGCCATCCTCATTAAGGAGCGGCATTGCTTTCAGGAGGGTACTCAGGTTTTTGTGTTCCGCATAGAGCGAAACGTAAAGCAGCTTGCACATATTGCCGGCGTTGCTTAGCCCTGCCCTTGACTGCAAAGGGAGGTCGCTCGACGAGGATTCCGGCGGGTCGACCCCATAAGGGTTAACTAGTGCCTTATGCGGCGGGACGTCAACGAAGTCCCGCAGTTCATCCAGCATGGCCTGCGTCGGGGTCATCACGACATCGGCGCTTCGCACGCTCCGGCAGATCAGCCAGCGGCGTAAGGTGTATGCCACACGCCAGCCCAAGCTGTGCCTCGGCAGTATGACCCGCTGATAGATTTTCGAAAAATAGAGCAGTCCCTCGACTAGCAGTAGCTGACGGACCGGACAGTGGAATATTCCGAGATTACCCGTTGCGTAGAAAAGGTCGGGCTTCTCTTCTCTCAACAGCTTCCTGAGACTTACCTGCTCCCACCATAACCTCGCTAACGAGGTCATTCCCTTGCTAGGTGTACTTACAAGCCTTACGCTCTTAGGAAGCGGTGGCAGTTTGGGAATGGTTTCGGAAGGCAGGAGAACGACGTATTCACAATCAGGAGCCATTGTGGCGGCATGGCGCAGGAAATCGCAGAGGTAAGTCAGTGCCCCGCCCATCTTCACCGACGCTGCCTTGATGACGACTTTCATGCTAATTTCCTGCCCTCAAGAGTTCCCGCAACGAGGCTTGCACCCAATGCTGGGTGAAGTTCTCCGATGGTCATTGCCGGCCGGCCTGGCCCATCTACGCGGCGAACTCAAGATCCTGGAGCGGCGCAAGCTCAGGGCTGAGCGGCCTCTCTGCTTAGGGCCTGATTGAAAAGGCCCTTGGGGCCGTGGACCCGAACGTGATCGCTTCGAGCCTCTGCCCCACAGAGGCTGATGAGTAGCCCCCAAAACACCCAGATCTGCGGTTCAGCGCCGACAAAGGCATGGGTGACAGCGAGCACCACACAAACAGCCAGGGTTGTAGTCACCATGCCCCTATATTCATTGTCTGGTTCTCTCACGGCAATGCGACCGGCGCGAAGAAGCGACCCGCCCAAAAACCATAGAAAGGCCAACAGCGCAAGGACTCCTCCCTCCAACAGGATTTCGAAGTAGCCGGAGTTCAAGGCGACGGTGAGAGGACGATAATATTTTGGATCGAAATAGGGGCGGAGGACAAAAGATGCGTTGCCCCACCCGATACCTGTCACCAAGCGCCGGGGATGTTCGATCAGGAAGTCAAGAGCGGCTCGTTCGGGACTGTCCATGGCCCCGACACGTTCAGTAATCCTAACCCGATATATTTCGCTTGCAGCTTCGCGGCCCCCGCCAAGCGCGATTGCAGCCCCAACTGCAATGCACAAAAAGAAGACGGCGACAAGTAGCCTATCCAGGCGCAACCGCCCCGGGAATCTCCACAAGAGATACGACAGAACCGGCAGACTTACAAAAAGGCCAAAAAAGCTTGATGTGGCGAAAGTCAAGATGAAAGCGACCACGTGCAACAGCAATATCGGAACGCTCGTGAGCCACGACCGTAGCCGGACAACCGCTGTGCTCCTGGCAAACATGATCAAGACGATGCTGGGCAACAGGAACTGGGCAGCCCCCTTCGGCTCCCCCACAAAGGAGCCCACACGGAAGACTCTGAGGGAGCCAATTGCGAACAACGAGTACCCTCCAGACGCGTCGGGCTCCCATCGATGTATCGCCATGACGGGCCAGTCCCTGTAGAAACCAATGAACTGATAGGCCCCGTAGGCTGCCACTAAGGTTGAGATAAAGAGTGTAGCTTTGCAGACTCTGGCCCACGACGCATCATCCGATGCCCACATCTGGATAACCACAAAGGCCGAAGCGCGCAAGCACAATGAAACCACTTGCACGATGGGCCGGAAGGCAGGGCCCCGGAGAAGGTCAAAGCCTTCGCCAGACATGCTCGCCGGGGAGGCAAGCGAGCCAAGTGTGAGGACAATGGCGGCAAGAAGAAAGACGCACAGTGAAAGCGGGACCCGCATTCTTCGCGCCTGACGTGGAGCGACGGCGATTTGGGCTGGAAGCGTGATGACAAATACCAGGAGCACAATTTTGCTCAGGCTGATTGTGACCGGCCCCTCAAGGTCGAAGTTGTCAGTGGGCATGACCAGCACGAGCAAGGCCGGGAGCCACCTCGGGGCCACGGCGATAGAAAGAAGGGCCAACATCCCGACTACCAGATAAAGCGCTAGTAGTCCTGTATCGATATCTGCGGGCATTTCTCGTCAGTTATTCTGGAGCTGCCGATCAAGCAAGGAAGGGGAAATGACCTTCCAAATGGCTTGTTTCCAGTGTTCAACACTGAATGACTCTGCGATATCTCGGGCCTTGGAGGCATAATGTCGGCGCAGGCCCTCGTTATCGAGAAGGCGAGCGATAGCGGTGGATAATTGCTCGACCGTCGGAGAGACAACTTCCCCGTTACAGCCGGGTATGACGAGGTTGGGCAATCCTCCCACAAAGGTGGTGATCACCGGCTTTCCCATATGTAACGCCTCGACGCAGGAGAGAGCCGTACCCTCGTGGCGGAGGGTGGGGATGACAACAATATCCGCGTGGGCGTACACGGATCTCATGCCGTCGAATGGTACGTCGAGAACCTCGACAAACTCGCCGCAGCCGGATTCGTTAGCGAGGCGGCTGATTTCCCGCTGCATTCCGCCCCACCCGCAGAAGACGGCGCGGAATCCTAGCCCCTGCCTCCATAGACGAATCGAAGCCTGAAGGAACAGACTCGCTCCGCGCTTCTCCTCGCAGCGCCGCGGAAAAAGAACCGTCAATAGCCCGTTGCGCCGCGCCGCCCCATCGTCTGGGCGTGGGCTGAACTCCCGGGGATCCACAAAGTTGGGGACGTAGTGACACTTTTGAAAGACGGTCTCCTGCATCCCCAAAACATCCAGACACCAGTTGATGTAGTTCGTATCTACGCAGATAATTCCCTTTGTCTTTCGAAGCGCGCGTCGGTTCAACCACCGAATGGTCGCCAGCTTCCAGGACGCAAACTCGCCATCCCACCAGACTCCGTGCTGGACGGCCAGGGACCTCTCTCGCACATGGGGGTAGGTGAGCTCCACGAGGCAATAAATGACGGGTGCGCCCGGAGGGATCAACTGGTGGGCATGGTAGTTGAAAACGGGATCGCCCCAAGAGTCGTTGCGCACTTTCAGGCCTATGACCTGCGCTCCGTCCGGTGAGGTAGTCTCGAAATTGACCTCGCCCTTTTGCAGGACAACACACCTCACGTCACGTTCCTTGATCAAGCGGACCAACTCTCGCACGTGCCTCTGCAAGCCCGAGTACTGCTCTCGGCGCCCATCGCGCGTGAGGTAAGATTGCGTGAGCATGTAAATCCCTGAACCGTTCATCATGACTGATTCGCAGCAACCCTAGCGGGAAGCGGCTGAATCTGGCAGGCAGCAATCCAGCGCAGAATGTAAGCCCCGCACGTAGGAGTCAATGCCCCAATCGGCGACTGCCTCTCGGGACTCTTTCTCACCCAAAGCGGCGCGGTCTGATTGGCATGCCCGATCGATGGCCAACGCCAGGGCGGCAGCATCGTTCTCGGGAACTACGCAGCCATTCTTTCCGTCCTGAACAAGGTCCCACGCTGCCCCGACCATCCTGGTGGCAATCACGCGCAATCCACACGCCAAAGCCTCGACGATGACCATCCCCCAAGCTTCGGTTTCCGAAGGAATCACAAACACGTCTGCGACACCGTAGTATTGAGGAAGGTCGGGGCGGTCCTTGAAGCCAAGAAAGTAGACATTCTTGAGGCCCTTTGCCTGCTGCGCGAGTTGCCGGTGCTCGATCCCGTCGCCAACGATCAGTAGCGCTATATCCTTCCGGGCCTGCCCCAGCCTGCGCATCGCCTCAATGAGGACATCGACACGCTTATGGCGAACCAAGCGTCCCACATACAAAACCAAGTACTCATGTGCCCATCCGCTTTTTAGCCTTATTTCCTTGCGCCGCGCTCGCCAATGCTCCGCCTGCTTGCGGAAGTAATCTGTGTCCACGCCAAGGGGCACGAAGAGTATCTTCTTTGCGTCCGCGCCGTAAGACGTCCAAAACCGGTGGTTTAGTTCTCCAATCGACAGGCAACCTGCAGCGTGACGGACCAGCCAGCGCAGGTATCGGCGTCGAAGGCCATTTCGGCTGCGCGAGGCATTCGCTTCATCCAAAAGGTTCGAGTCGCCCCGGAGCAAGAATGGCACATGATGGCAGCGAGCCCAGAGCACAGCCAGCAGGCAGGTGACCGTGGCAAAACCGTGGACGACAACTAGCCCAGGGCGAAAGTGCGTAAGCGCACGCCAGACGCCCGGGTTGATGTCGGAGATCAACGGGTATCGACGCCAGTGGCGTAGAGCCCAATTCCTGAGAAAAGCCGCAGGATAAGCAATAGGCCCCATCCGCCATTGCTGGTCGGCCTGCACCCGACGGCAGTAGAAGACCTTAATCTCATATCTCGGGGAAGCAGCCATCCTCTCGAAACGAGGATCCCAGGGGGCAGGTGAACCCACCAAAAGGGCGACTCTCTTCTTCATTTCGGGAATTCCAGTGGCCCGACCCACAGGGGGATTGAGTTCCGAGGCGCTTTTGTCACGTTGTGCAGGTTGCCGTAGTCTAGAGTGTGCGCGCTGGCGTCCATGGGCTCGACTGACGCCATGAGAGGGAAGTCCCACGCTTCATGTACTACTCTTTCTTAATGACTAGCAGCCTTGGGTAGCCGCCTCATGCTTATCCGGTTGTTTCAGCAGAATGCTACAGGTTGTGTTTCTATAGTAGTTAATAAAGCCATGCGATTTTGTTTTCTTTTTTGAAACTAAAAGCATGGTACAATTCTCTCGTCTCGAAAGG
>JBEKAK010000034.1:0-51249 GCA_050018275.1 Terriglobia bacterium
ATCTCGTTGCGCGCGTCAATCCCCAGTTCATTTTCCCAGCCGAGATCGACTTTCACGGTGTGCTGGTCGGGCAGGTCGTAGTAGTAGAGTTGGTCCACGACCGCCTGCCGATACACAGGGTGCGTCGAGTAGGGCGAGACCGCATAAAATCCTGTACTGTCGAGCTTCCAGCGAATCTTTGCCGGCAGGACCTTGCCGTCCGTGAAGAGTTGCTGGCTCTTGCCGCTCGTGAGGTCGTAGAGGAAGGTCACGGGCTTGACGCGCTGGTCATATTCGTAGCTCAAGCTGCGCTGGTGAACTGCCACGGCCTTCGTGCCATCGGGCGAAACCGCGAGCAACTGAATCCAATCGTCGTTGCGGGTGAAACGCGTCACTTCCTGTGTCTTTACGTCGAGCTTGAAAAGCCGCACGGGAGGCGTGTGCGCGGCGTCGTCCACGGCCCGCGAGTCATCCTTCTTCTCTTTCAAGTTGTGCTCGTAAAGGCTGGGGTCTTCTTCGGCCGCGATCAGGATCGTCTCAGCGTCGATCCAATCGAAATCCTTCACGGCGCGCTCCGAGCGCGTGAGCAGCCACGGTTCGCCTCCGAAGGGATTGATCAGCCAGAGTTGAGTCTTGGAGGACTCGTCATCAGCAGCCTCGTCTTTCGCAGGCTTCTTGGGGAGCGGGCGGTCACTGAGGAAGGCCACCAGGCGGCCATCGGGTGACCAGTGGGGTGAGTCGTCTTTGCTCGGGCCGCGCGTGAGCTGAATATCTTTCTTCTCCTTCAGACTGCTCAAGTGGAGATGCGAGACGCTTTCGTCCTTGTCGGTGTCGGGAACCGTCTTTACCCAGACGACCCATTGGCCGTCGGGAGAAATGTGGAATTCGTCCGCGGACTCCGGCGCGACGAAGTCGTCAACAGTCCAGCGGGTTTCAGCCGCCGTCTCCGGTGGGTCTTCCGACTGAGCGAGGCTGAGCCGATAAGAAGCGAAGAAAAGGGCTGCCGCAATCAGCCCCGCAGAAATGCCACAAGCGCACTTGCCATGCTTTTCCATAACACTCCGTCTGCCCGAAGGATAATGAGCGAGGATTGTACAATAGGAATCCGAGTTCGAGCACGCTCTAGTGTCCTGAGTCAGAAGTTGGCTGACGAAGTCTCCCCCTTGCGGGCGACCGTTCCCGAGCCCCGTCAGGGGCGCAAGATGGTAGCCCAGGGTCTCTTTTGACCCGCCGTGCGCGGGCGCAAGCCCTGGGGGACGGAGCCCTCACCCCGCCTTCGGCACCCCTCTCCCGCGCGGGCGGGAGAGGGGACGGGGGTGAGGGAGGGCTCCCCTACCCATCCCGCCCTGCGGGACCGTGGGCTACCTTCTTTCGCCCGCTCCGCGGGCTGACTTCATCAACGGACTTCCGACTCAGGACACTAGGGGTCTTCGTCGAAACCGCGCCGCGGCAGCTTTATGCCGCCCCGGCGCATCGTACTGTTTTTCCGCAAGCCATTCGAGTGTAGAATCACACGCACCATGAAAACCTATCGTATTGCGCTTCTTCCCGGCGACGGGATCGGCAAGGAAGTCATCCCCGCCGCCGTTCAGGTTCTCAACGCTGCCGCCCGGGGATTCGCTCTCTCCTTCGAACCCTTCGACTGGGGCTGCGAATACTATCTCCGCCACGGTCGGATGATGCCCGAAGACGGGCTCGAAACGCTTCGCCCCTTTGACGCCATCTTGCTCGGCGCCATCGGCCACCCCACAGTTCCCGACCACATTTCGCTCCGCGACCTTCTGCTGCGCATCCGGTTTGGATTCGATCTCTACGTCAATCTGCGGCCCGTGGAAATCCTTCCCGGACTCGAGCCACCTTTGCGCGGGAAGCGCCCGGAGGACATTCACATGCTCTTCATTCGTGAGAATACCGAGGGCGAGTACGCGGGCCTGGGTGGCCGCTTCAAGCGCGGCACGGAGGACGAAGTCGCCGTTCAGCAGGTGGTGTTCACGCGCAAGGGCGTGGAGCGCATCGTCCGCTATGCCTTCGAGCAGGCGCGACGACGGCCTCGCAAGCGGCTGGCCAGCGCCACCAAATCCAACGCCATGCAGTACACCATGGTGCTGTGGGATGAAGTCGTGCGGGAAGTGGCGCGTGAGTACCCCGAGGTGAGCGTGGCCAGCTACCACGTGGATGCCCTCGCCGCGCGCATGATCACTCACCCGGAAAGCTTGGACGTGGTGGTGGGCTCGAACCTCTTCGCCGACATCCTCACTGACCTCGGAGGCGCCTTGCAGGGTAGCCTGGGACTTGCCGCGAGCGCCAACTTGAATCCCCTGGAACGCCGTGGGCCGCCCATGTTTGAGCCCGTGCACGGCAGCGCTCCGGATATCGAGGGGCGGGGCATTGCCAATCCTATCGCCGCCATTTGGGCGTCCGCGCTGATGCTGGAACACCTGGGCGAAACGACCGCGGCTGAACGCGTCATGACGGCGCTGAAGGCCGTGATGGCCGAAGGGCGCGTGCTTACGCCCGACCTGGGCGGGAAAAGCAGCACGGAGGATTTCGCCGCGGCGGTGGCGGAGCATGTCAAAGCGTGAGGCCGGGTAGTCGCTAGCTCCTGGCTTCCTCTTTTGCCGCCCGGTTGATCCTCCGAATGTAATAGAAAGTGAGACCCAATGCGCCGCCGAGGAGGAGTCCCAGCGGCCAGCCGATGTGCAGGCGTGGGTGGGGCTGCACAGCTGCGTGAATGAAATCGCGCAGCAGGGCCACGAAAAACAGGTTCGCCAGGATGCTCATGTATCCCATCCAGTCGTGCAGCAGAGGCAGGATGCGCAGCCGCTGTTCGGGAGTGTAGTCGCCCAGCCTGCGCAGTCCAAGATTAACAGTCTGCGGGAATCGTTGGCCTAGATAGGGCACGCCGAGAAAGATTACGCTGACAAGAATCTGCACACCCAGAAGGGTCCAGAGGGTATCGGGGCTTCCCCAGCCGTTGGGCTCTCCGGCGGCATTGAAGTGTGTCGGGATGCACCGCGGGAGTTCGGGAAGACTGGTTCGAACCAGGAAGTACGAATAGAGGACCATCGCGAGCGAAACGAGCCGGAGCATGGAAGCAACCTCTCCTCCTATCCTACACCATTGAGCTCCGCGGAATCGCGGCATACCCTGCTCGTACGGCGCCCCGCATGTGAAATCCCGCTTGAGAGTTCCTGAGCAACTTCGACAGATCCGGGGCATCTTGCCCTGTTCGGTATCGCCAAGCGCAATCCCATAAACGAACACTGCCCCACCGGATGAAGCCTCATGGTGAGCCCATAGCCCCTTGTTTTGCTTGCGGTTAGCCACCACAGGACAATGGTACGCTCCGTGCTTAATTCATCCCGGAGATTCAAATGGATATCCCACGTGAGTCCGCAATCCGCAAACGACGCATACGTCGTCTGATTTATCTTGTCGTCGGCCTGCTGGCGATCGGCTCAGTCAGCCTCGGTCTTTCTCGGCTCAAACCGGCCGCGCCGAGCGTGGACAAAGCCACCGTGTGGGTCGACACGGTGAAGCGCGGTCCCATGCTCTTACAGGTTCGTGGTCTGGGCAGTCTCGTCCCCGAAGAAATCCTCTGGATCCCGGCCACCACCGACGGGCGTGTGGTGCGAAGGTTCATCCTCGCCGGCACTCTGGTTAAAGCCGACACCGTAATCATGGAGTTGGCCAACCCCGAGCAGGAACAAGCCACTCTGGATGCCGAATGGCAACTGAAAGCCGCCGAGGCACAGCACAAGAGCCTGAAGGCGCAGCTCGATAGCCAGCTCCTTGACCAGAAAGCCGCGGCGGCGACGGTGCAATCGGACTACACGGAAGCCAACCTGAATGCTGAGAAGGACGCGGAACTCGCCAAGCTCGGCTTGGGCGCGGAGTTGAACGCCAAGGTTACGCGCGCCAAATCGGAAGCACTCGCCACGCGCAACGAGATTGAAAAGCAGCGCCTCGCCGTGAGCGCAGCTTCTGTAAAGGCTCAACTGGATGCCCAGCAGGCGCGCGTCGAGCAGTTGCGCGCCCTGTACGAACTGAAGAAAGCCCAGCTTGATTCCCTGCGCGTGCGTGCCGGCGCCGATGGCGTCATGCAGGAGCTTTCCGTGGAAGTCGGTCAGCGCGTCACGGCCGGCACGATTCTGGCCAAGGTCGTGCAGCCCGCCAAGCTCAAGGCGCAGCTCAAGATTCCTGAGACCCAGGCCAAGGACGTGCAAATCGGGCAATCGGCTTCCATCGATACGCGCAATGGCGTTATCCCCGGCCACGTCATGCGGGTTGACCCCGCGGTGCAAAACGGAACGGTGACCGTGGACGTTAAACTGGATGGCCCGCTTCCCAAAGGTGCGCGCCCCGATCTGAGTGTGGAAGGCACCATTGAACTCGAGAACCTTGCCGACGTTGTCTACGTCGGTCGCCCCGCCTTCGGCCAGCCCAACAGCACGGTGGGCATCTTCAAGCTCGACGAGGACGGCAAGGGCGCCAGCCGCGTGCAGGTGAAGTTGGGCCGGGCCTCGGTGAATTCTGTCGAAATTCTGGGCGGATTGCAGCCCGGTGACAAAGTCGTCCTTTCGGATATGTCCGCATGGGACGCCTTCAACCGCGTCCGGCTGGAATAAAGTGATCAGCTTTCAGCGATCAGCTATCTGCAGGCAGCGGTCAGTCAAGTGCGGGTAGCACGCTAAGCATTAGCTGAAAGCTGAGCGCTGAATGATGAGAGCCGCAGCGACGGCCCGACGGCCCGATGAATCAATGAAGTGACGTGAGTATGAGCACCATGGTGGAAGAGGCTGCGAATGTCGAGGGTACGGCCACGGCCCGGGTCCTGATCGCCGACGACCAGCCGGACATGCTGGAAGCTCTGGGTCTGCTGCTCCGGAACCACGGCTACCAGGTCCACACGGTCAGTTCGCCCGCAGCGATCCTGGAGGCGCTGGGCGGGAACCAATTCGACCTGCTCCTGATGGACCTGAATTACGCCCGCGACACGACCTCCGGCCGAGAGGGATTGGATCTTCTGGCTCGCCTTGAAACGCTGGGTGACCTGCCCATCGTCGTGATGACCGGCTGGGGCAGCGTTGATGTCGCCGTAGAAGCGATGCAGCACGGCGTGGGCGATTTCGTCCAAAAGCCCTGGGACAACGCCCGGCTGCTCGAGACTCTCCGCAAACAGATTGAACAGGGCCGGATGCGCCGGCGGGCTCGGCAAAAGCAAGCCAAAGACGCGGTCCGGGCTCAACAGGCGATGCACGAACTGCGCCAGCGTGAGGAGGAAATCCAGGAAGCTCACCAAGTTCAGGAGCGCTTGGTGCCCGTGGATATCCCGCAGGTTCCGGGATACGAAATCGACGCGGCCTGGCGGCCGGCGCGGAGCGTGGGCGGCGACTATTTTGATGTGCTGAAGTTTAACGAGAAGTCGCTGGCGGTGTGCATCGGCGACGTCGCTGGAAAAGGCGTTCCGGCCGCGCTCTTGATGTCGAACCTGCAAGCCACGGTCCGCGGCTTCGCGGGGCTGCAAGTGCAGCCCTCGGACCTCTGCGCCCGGGTCAACCGAGCCACTCTGCCTTATGTCGGAGAGGATCGCTTCATCACCTTCTTTTACGGCCTTCTCGACGCACCCGCCCGACGCCTATCGTATGTCAATGCGGGGCACAACCCTCCCCTGTTGGTTCGCCGGGATGGCTCGTGCAGCCGGTTGCGAGAGGGTGGGCCGGTTCTGGCCTTGATGCCAAACTGGGCTTGCCAACAGGGGCAGGTGGAGCTTGCCCCCGGCGACCGCCTCATCTTGTTTACAGACGGGATCACGGAGGCCACCGACGCGCGAGGAGAGGAGTTCAAGGAAGAGCGCTTGATTGCGCTGGTCACAACTCATCGGCACCTTCGGCCTGGCGCCATAAGGGAAAAGATCATGGCGGCGCTCCGAGAATTCACCGGAGATAAATGGAACGACGACGCCACGCTGCTCGTTCTGGCGGTTGAGGGGGCTGCAGAATGACTACGCTGCTCCAGGACCTCCGTTACGGTTTGCGCATGCTGGGGAAGAATCCCGGCTTCACGGCCGTGGCGGTTCTCACGCTCGCGCTCGGCATCGGTGCGAACACGGCGATCTTCAATGTGGTGAACACCACATTCCTGCGCGCGCTGCCTTATCCCGATCCCGATCGTTTGCTCTGGATCACAGAGCGCAACAGCACTTTCTCCCGCGATGGATCGGTCTCCTATCCCAACTTCCTCGACTGGCGTGCCCAGCAGAATGTCTTCTCTGAACTGTCCATCTACCAAATTGACAGCGGAATGTTGAGAACGGTTGACAGCGTGGAGCGGATTCCCACCCTGATGGTCTCGCACGGCTTCTTCGCCGCACTAGGAGTCCGCATCGTCCAGGGCCGGGGCATGATTGCCGAAGACGACCAGGCTGGGGCCGCCCCGGTCGCCTGGATTTCGTACACCGCCTGGCAGAAGTACTTTGCCGCTGATCCGGATCTGGTGGGCCGGGCGATTTCGCTGGAGGGGCAATCGGTCACCGTGGCCGGCATCCTACCCGCGGCTTTCAGGTTCATCCAGCCGGCCGACGTGTGCCTGCCTCTGGCGCCGTATGCGGAGCAGATGGGCATGACAGCCCGGATGACCCGCGCAAGTACTTTCGTGATCGGGCGCCTGAAGCCCAGCGTGACACTGGAAACCGCGCGGACGCAGATGGACATGATCGCACGGCGACTCCAGAGACAGTATCCCGAAGCCAACGCCGGCATCGTGGCGAACGTCATGCCCCTGCGCGAACACATCGCGGGCCCGGTGCGCACGCAGCTCTTCCTGCTGCTCGGCGCAGTGGGCACCATCCTGCTGATCGCCTGCGTCAATCTGGCCAACATGCTCTTGGCCCGCTCCGCCGGCCGCCAGCGTGAGATGGCCATCCGCGTCGGCCTGGGCGCTTCACGCCTCCAGTTGATGCGCCAGTTGCTGGCCGAAAGTCTCCTGCTGGCGATCGGCGGGGGAGCGGTTGGTGGGCTGTTTGGCCTGTGGATCTATGCCTTGGTTTTCCGCTTGGTTCCGCTCGGGATGCAGCAAGTGGCAGGCATCAGCCCTGGTCTCGACTTGCGCGTCCTGCTGTTTGTCGTCTCCGTCACCCTAGCCACCGGCATCGGTTTCGGTCTCGCTCCGGCCTGGCGGTTGTCCCACGCCAATCCCATCGACGCCCTGAAAGGCACTGAGCGCGTCCCGCGCACGCCGGGTGGCAGGTTTCGTGCCGGGGATCTGCTGGTCGTGAGCCAAGTGGCCCTCGCGTTCACGCTGCTTGTGGGCGCAGGTCTGATGATCCGCAGTCTGGGCCGGCTGACGCAGGTCGACCCCGGTTTCCAGCCGGAGCGCGTCCTCGCACTGAAACTGCCCTCACCGTCCCTGGGCCAGTTCCTGCGCGCTCCGTTCAGTTTCACGGCCTACTACGAACGGATTCTCGAGACTGTCGGCAACCGGCCTGAAGTGGACGCATGTGCCGTCATCACGACGCTTCCTTTTAGCGGAACGAACTCTAGTCTGCCCATTTATCCAGAAGGGCGGCCGGAGCCGGCACCAGCCAATGTTTCTGACGTAAGTTTACATATTGTGAGCGCGGGCTATTTTCGCGCCATGGGCATTCCTCTCGTGCGCGGCCGGTTGCTGAATGGCCGGGAACCCCAACCCGTCGTTCCCCCCGGCTTCGATATCAAGCGGCAAGGCTACTACACCATCTTCAAAGACCTGCCTTTCGATGGAGTCATCAGTCAGCGCATGGCCGCACAGTACTGGCCGGGTGAAGATCCCGTCGGCAAACGGTTCCGTCCCAGGACTCCTCCGAACGAACCGCGTCTCTTCGTGCAGATCGTCGGCGTTGTAGGCAACACGACTCAGTATGGGCTGGATCGAGGTGAGAATCCCGAATTCTACTTGTCGGTGCATCAGTTTCCCGTGCCGACGGACATGTACTTGGCAATACGTACCCGCATGGATCCCGCCAGCCTCGTGGCCTCCATGCGCACGACCCTCCTGCCAGTCATCGGTGATCAGCCGATCTCCGATGTGCAGCCCATGACGGCCCGCATCGCCGGCACCCTCTCCGGCCGCCGTTTCAACATGAACCTGTTCACCTTTTTTGCTGGCACTGCCCTGCTGCTGGCCTTGGTAGGCATCTACGGAGTGCTCGCGTTCATCGTCAGTCGCCGCACGCGCGAGATGGGCATCCGCATGGCGCTCGGCGCGTCCAGGGCGAAAATCCTGCAAGGCGTCTTGTGGCGGGGATTCAGGCTTGTCCTGCCGGGGATCCTGTTGGGATTGGCCGGGGCCTGGGGAGTCGGACGGCTCCTGCAAAGCAGTCTTTTCGGGATCACCGGGAGCGACCTGATCACGTACGTCGGCAGCACGGGCATGTTTCTGCTGGTGGCTTTCCTGGCCTGCTTGCTTCCCGCTCGGCGTGCGGCGAAGGTCGATCCCATGGTGGCGCTCAGGTATGAATGAAGCAATCAGCGATCCGCCATCAGCATTCAGCTAAAGAACGAGCAGCCCGGTGGGCAGTAGCCGAAAGCTAAACGCTGACTGCTGAAAGCTCAAGGGTGAGGATACATGAGTACGGTGCTCCAGGACTTGCGTTACGGCCTACGCGTGCTGGCGAAGAATCCCGGCTTCACGGCGGTGGCGGCGGTGACTCTGGCCCTCGGCATCGGCGCCAACAGCACCATCTTCAGTTGGATCAACTCCACCCTGCTCAACCCCATTCCTGGAGTCGCTCGCACCAACGACCTGGTTTCTGTCATGAGGGGAGAACGTAGTGAGCACCCCACTCCCCCTTTCTCTTATCTTGATTACCTGGATCTCCGTGACCATACCCAGAGTTTCTCCGGCCTCCTGGCGTACCACGACGATTTCATGTCCCTTGCCGGCACCGACAAGCCTCAGCGCATTTATGGGGCTCTGACCTCTGCTAATTACTTCGATGTGCTCGGCGTGCGTCCCATCCTCGGTCGTGGTTTCCTGCCGGCGGAAGAACAGAGGCGTGGAGGAGGGTCGGTAGCTGTAATCAGCGAAAGCCTGTGGCGTGCGCGCTTCGGTTCCGACCGATCCATCATTGGCAAGACGATTCAGATCAACCGGCACCTGTACACGATCGTCGGAGTCGCTCCGCCGGATTTTCAGGGATGCAAGACCGGTCTGCGCACGGACGTGTGGATTCCTCTGGGAATGGACCAATTCGTTTGGGGCCCGACTCGCCCTGAGGATCGCGGCGTCTTCTGGCTCCAAGTGCTTGGAAAACTCAAGCCCGGCGTCGATCGCCGGCAAGCCGAGGGGGAACTGAACCTCCTGATGCAGCAGATTATCGAGACTTCTCGCAACGTCGATCGCGGCCCCAGCCAGATTACGCTCGATCCGCTCTGGCGCTCGCCTTTCGGAGCCAACGTTTATTTGTACAAGACACTGCCCATGTTGCTGGCGTTGGCGGCCGTGTTGCTTTTGCTGGCCTGCGCCAACGTTGCCAATCTGTTGCTGGTACGCTCCGTGACCCGGCGGCGTGAGATTGCTCTGCGCCTGTCCATGGGCGCCAGCCGCTGGCGGCTGATCCGCCAGCTCCTGGTGGAAACCCTCCTGTTGGCTCTAGTCGGCGGCGCGCTCGCCCTGACGCTCACCACCTGGACGGCCGGGACGTTTGCCGCCTTCTTTCCCCCCACGACGAGTTTGCCGCTCACGCTCAATGGCCACATCGACCGCGGCGTGCTCCTGGCGACCCTGCTCATCTCGATTGTTACCGCCGCGCTTTTCGGCGTGCTTCCGGCGCTGCGCACGTCCAGCCTCACCCCCATCGCAGTTCTGAAGGAGGAAGCTGGCAGCATGACGGCGGGACTCCACAAGTCGCGGCTCTCGAGCGCGTTGGTGGTGGCGCAAATCTGCCTCTCGCTGCTCCTGCTGATTTGCGCCGGTCTGTTCATCCGCAGCTTGCAGAACGCCCAGCGGTTGGATCCCGGTTTCGATCCCAACCACGTGCTGCTGGCTTCCTACGAGCTCGGGCCCATGGGCTATTCCGAAGCACAAGGCATTGCGTTCGACCGGCAACTGCTTTCGAAGCTCGCAGCCCTGCCAGGGGTTGAGTCGGCGACTCTGGCGGATTTCTCGCCGCTCAGTTTCACCCTTCACAGCGATTTCGTCAGTCCCGATGGTTACGTTCCCCAGCCCCACGAATCGATGGAGGTCAGCCGTGCCATCGTGGGTCCGAACTACTTTCGGACCATGCGAACTCCTCTCGTCGCCGGGCGTGAATTTACCGAGCAGGACGCCGAGAAGTCACAGCGGGTCACGATCGTCAATCAGGAGTTTGTCAATCGGTACTGGCCGGGTCAGGACGGGCTTGGCAAGAGGGTTAGCGTATACGGGCAGTGGTTCACCGTCGTGGGCGTGGCTCGAAATGGCAAGTACCGCCGCTTGGTTTATGCCCCGGAGCCCGTCTTCTTCCAGCCGCTTTACCAGCGCTACCGCGACCTAGTGATGATTCACGCGCGGGTGTCAGGTGATCCGCAGGCTTACGCCCCGGCGGTCGAAAGAACTGTCCATGAGCTCAACGCCGATTTGCCCGTGTTCGGCGTGACGACCCTCAAGTCGAGCATGCGGTTGGGGAGCATCTTCGAACGGGTCGCTGGAACCTTCGCGGGCGCCTTTGGATTACTCGCCCTAATCCTCGCGGCAGTGGGTATCTACGGAGTGATCGCTTACTCGACGCGGCAGCGCACACATGAGATTGCCATTCGCATGGCGGTCGGAGCTCAGCGAGCAGACGTTTTCCGGCTGGTGCTGGGCCAGGGTCTGCTTCTGACCCTGGCCGGCTTGGCCGCGGGCATCGCGGTGTCACTCGCGCTGACACGCTATCTGAAAAGTGTACTCTTCGGCGTTACGACTACCGACGTACTGACCTATGCGGCGGTGGCGTTTTTGCTGTGCCTAGTGTCACTCGTTGCCTGCTACATCCCCGCACGACGGGCGACCAAGGTCGATCCGATGGTGGCGCTGAGATATGAGTGAAGAAATCGGGTGATCTGGTGATCGGGTGAATGAATGACTGGAAGAGAAACTCGAAAATCGAAATTCGAAACTCGCAAGGTAGATACCGAATTTCGAGCTTCGGTTTTTCCTCTAATGGTCCGATGGTTCAATGGTCCGACGCGAGGAAGATGATGAGTGCTCTGTTCCAGGACTTGAAATACGGCCTGCGGATGCTGGCGAAGAACCCCGGCGTCTCCGCCGTGGCGGTGCTTTCGTTGGCGCTCGGAATAGGCGCTAATTCCACGGTCTTCAGTATTGTCGACGGAATGTTCCTGCGGCCTTGGCCGGTCAAGAATCCCTCCCGGCTCGTGGTGGTTTCCACGAATCCGGCGAAGGAAACAGGATTCACTAGTTCTTCCTACCCCGATTATCTGGACATCCGGAATCAGGTCTCGGCCTTCGAGGGCGTGCTGGCTTATGGGCAACGTGGTGCGTTTGTGAGCGGCAAAGGGCAGGGAGAAATGGTTACCGTGGACGTAGTCTCAGAGAATTATTTCGCGGTTCTTGGGGTCAACGCAGCGCTTGGACGCACCTTCTCGACCCGGCCCGATCAAGCGGAGGAGGAGGGGCACGCGGTCGTCGTCAGCTACGGACTCTGGCAACGGCGCTTCGGCGCAGACCCTGGGCTACCTGGGCAAGTCATTCTGTTGGATGGCAAGGACTTTACGGTGCTGGGCGCCACTCCGCAAGAATTCCACGGGTTGGAGAAAGGATCGCCGACCGATGTGTGGGTTACGCCCAAAGCATGGGTCACCATGGTTCCGGGTGCGGGGGTTGAATTCGAAGGTCGCGATAACCGCTGGTTCGAACTGGTGGCGCGTCTTCAGCCAAAGGCACGGTTGGAGCAGGCGCGGACGCAGTTGCAAACTCTGGCGAACCGGCTCGCGCAGGCCTATCCCGCCACCAACAAAGGGAATGGTTTCGGCGTAATATCGGCGGCGGAAGAAGCTCGGCAGGGCCTGAGGTCAGGGCTGTTTCTGATGGCGATGGTTAGCTTGGTCTTGCTGATTTCATGCGCGAATGTCGCCAATTTACTCTTGGCCCAGACCGAGCGTCGCCAAAGGGAAATTGCGATGCGCTTGGCTCTGGGGGCTGGCCAGCGGCGGCTGGTGGCGCAACTTCTAACGGAAGGCCTCTTGTTGGCGTGGGCAGGGGGAGTCCTCGGACTGGTCCTGGCTGGGTGGCTCATCAACCTTCTTCCTGCTCTACCGCCACTTTCAACAGCCCTGCTGGGAACAGACGTGCGGCTGGACTTCCGCGTGCTGCTGTTTACCGCGGCCCTCTCGCTTCTCACCGCACTGGTCTTTGGGCTGGCGCCGGCGCTTCATTCCTCGCGGTTTGATTTGGTTCCTGTTCTGAAGGGCGAGGACCCGCGTCTCGGGCGCCCATCATCCGGCCGCTTCCCGCTCCGCAGCGCCTTGGTGGCCGGTGAAACTGCGCTCTGCTTGGTCCTGCTGGTCGGGTCGGGCCTGCTGCTGCGGAGCCTGCTGTTCAGTCAGCGGATCAACCCCGGATTCGACAGGAATAAGAACGTCTTGATGCTGACCATGGCGCCACCCACGCTCTATGGCTACAACGAGACGCAATCGGCGGCGCTGTACCAGTCGCTGGTGGCGCGTCTCGAATCGCTTCCCGGCGTCGTGCGCGCCAGCTATGCGCGGCGACCGCCTTTGACTCCCGAGGAAAGGGGAGAAACACAGGACGTCACCATCCCGGGAATGGAGTTGTCGCCCGGAAGGGCTCACCTGAACATCCGCTACAACATCGTTACCCCGAATTTCTTCCGCACCGTAGGGACGCGCATCCTGCGAGGCCGTGACTTCAGCCGACTGGATACGCCCGCCGCCACGAACGCGGTCATCGTCAACGAGACTATGGCACGGCAGTTTTGGCCAGCTCAAGAGGCGCTCGGCCGTTTTCTCCGCATTGAGCGCAAGGACTATCAGATTGTCGGGGTCGTTGAAAGCGGAAAGTACGTCTATCTCCACGATGCACCGGAACCCTACATGTTCTTCCCTTTCTCGCAGATGTTCTCCTTCGAGGCCATGCTCTTCGTTGAGACGGCGGGGGATTCGGAGGCACTGGCCCATACCATCTTGCGGGAGGCGCAGTCAGTGGACAAGAACCTCCCGGTTGTCGAAGCCACCACCCTGCGAGAGTACATGCGAAGCGCTTTGGGGGAGGAACGGGCCTCCGTTTCACTCCTGGCGGGCCTTAGCGTTCTCGGGATATTCCTGGCGGCTGTGGGCCTGTACGGAGTCGTGGCTTACCTGGTGAACCGGCGCACGCATGAAATCGGCATCCGCATGGCGCTGGGGGCGCGGCAAGGGGACGTTCTGAGGATGGTCTTGGGGCGGGGGATTCGTTTGGGAGGGTTGGGCGCGGCAGTGGGATTGGTTGCGGCTTTTGCCGTGGCCCAGGTCATGTCAGGTCGGCTCTACGGCGTGAAGCCCCTCGACCCCTTGACCTATGCGGCCGGCACCGCGGTTGTCGTCGCGGTCGCGTTGCTCGCCTCATATCTCCCCGCGCGGCGGGCGACGAAGGTCGATCCCATGGTGGCCTTGCGCTACGAGTAGCGCAAGGGAGTGATCTGGCGATTGAGTCATGGAGTGATTGAAGAACTGAGTCACTGAATCACGGAGTCCGTGAATGATCGGTCCATCGGGAGAGGGAGTGACTTACAGAGTCGCCGAGGGCAATGCGAGTTGCGAATGTCGAGTTTCAAAGATGCAATGTTCGTTGGCGCATTCGAGGAAGAGCACGAGTGGGAGCCGCGAAACTGATGGGAAGTCAGACTTAAGGAGAACATCATGGAACCAATGGCGGAATCGACGGATCAGACGCAGAGCAAGGTGAAATCGAAGTCGAACGGGTCAGGGCATACACTCATCCACTTGGAGGGTGTCACGAAGGTCTTCTTTACGGACGAGGTGGAGACGCACGCCCTTTCCGGCATTTATCTCGAGATCAAGCGCGGCGAGTACGTTTCCATCTCCGGCCCCTCGGGCTGCGGCAAGTCCACCCTGCTTTCCATCCTCGGCCTGCTCGACTCGCCGACGGATGGGAAGTACATGCTGAATAGTGCCGCCGTCGAAGACCTTTCGATCTCGGAGCGAACCCGCATCCGGAACCGGGAGATCGGATTCATCTTTCAGGCCTTCAACCTGATCGGTGACCTCACGGTTTACGAGAATGCAGAATTGCCCCTGACCTATCGCGGCATGTCGGGCCCGGAGCGCCGCGAGCGCGTGCAGGAGGCGCTGGAGCGCGTGGGGATGTCGCATCGCATGAAGCACTATCCGGCGCAGCTTTCCGGGGGCCAGCAGCAGCGCGTGGCGGTGGCCCGGGCTCTGGTGGGGAAGCCGTCCATCATGCTGGCGGACGAGCCTACCGGAAACCTGGACTCCAAGAATGGCGAAGCCGTGATGGATTTGCTTCGCGACCTGCACCGGGAAGGCGCCACCATCTGCATGGTGACACACGATCCCCGCTATGCGAATTTCGCGGAGCGAACCGTCTACCTCTTCGACGGACAGATTGTGGAAGAGACGCAGGCATGAATCGGTTGATCGGGTGAGTTGGGAGCGCAGGCATCTTGGCCGCCGGAACGGAGTGATTGAGCGATTTTGCGATGGAGTGATTGGGTGATTTGGTGATTGAGCGATTGCCAAGAATCTCCTCGATCAATCATGTAATCGCTAAATCGCTCAATCACCAAATGGCCCGATGACCCGATGGCTGGATGACCCAACGCGAGGAAGCCCGTGAGGACTTTGTTCCAGGATTTAAAGTTCGGCGTACGGATGTTGGCGAAGAACCCCGGTTTCACGGCGGTGGCGATTATTACCTTGGCGCTGGGCATCGGGGCGAACACGGCGATCTTCAGCGTCGTCAACGCGGTGCTATTCCGTCCACTGCCTTTCAAAGATCCCGACCGCTTGGTGGTGGTGTGGGAGAACAACCGAAGAAAAGGGTGGGAACGCCATCCTGTCGAAGGGAACCGGTTCTGCGAATGGGTTAGACAGAACCGTGTTTTTGAGGGGATGGCAGCCCGCAGCTCTTTTGACCTCAATTTCTCCGGCAACGGTGAGGCCGAACGGATTCGGGTGGCCGCAGTGAGCTCCAACTATTTCTCCATCTATGGCGTGCAGCCGGCCCTGGGGCGGACATTCCTCCCCTCGGAGGATTGGCAAGGGGGCGGGCGTGTCGTGGTCTTGAGTCAGGGCTTCTGGGAGCGGCGGTTTGGAGCGGACACGAACATCCTGGGGCGGGCTATCACGCTGGACGGCGAAAGCTGCATGATCGTGGGCGTGATGCCTGCCCGATTCCTCAGTGAGGAGCAGGCGTGGATACCTCGGCGTTTCATGACCACCCGGGACTATTCGTTTGCCCACCGCTTGTTCGTGCTGGCGCGACTGAAGCCGGGCGTGACCGTTGCGCAAGCCCAGGCGGATATGACCAACATCGCCCGCCGTCTGGAGAGGCAAGCCCCGGACGAGAACACCGGTTGGGAGGTGACGGTCCGAGCGCTGCGGGATGAGATGGTGAGGGATATCCGCCCCGCGCTGCTCATGCTGTGGTGCGCGGTACTGCTTGTCCTGCTCATTGCTTGCGCCAACGTCGCCAATTTGCTTTTGGCTCGAGCTCCGGCGCGACAGAAGGAGATGGCCATCCGCGCGGCATTGGGCGCTAGCCAGGGGCGCTTGATTCAGGAATCGCTTGTTGAGAGCTTGTTCGTCGCGCTGCTCGGCGGGGCGCTGGGTTGTCTGCTGGCCCTTTGGGGCATGGACCGGCTGGTTTCCCTTGCTCCCGGTAACCTGCCTCGCGTGGGAGAGATTCAGCTCGACGGCAGAATCCTCTTGTTTACGCTTGCGGCGTCACTCTTGACCGGGACTCTGTTCGGACTGCCCGCCGCAGCTTATGCTTCCACACCCAATCTGGATGAATCCCTGAAGGAAGGCAGCACGAGATTGGGTGGTAGTACCGGCGGGGGCAAGCTTCGCCGCCTGCTTGTGGTATGCGAAGTTGCCCTCACGGTGGTGGTGGTCATTGGCGCCGGATTACTGACGCGCAGTTTCCTGCGCTTGCTGAATGTCAACTTGGGCTTGAGGCCTGCCAACATCCTGACCATGCGGTTCAGCCCGCCCGTACCCGCGTATGGTTGGAGCGGACGAGGGAAACTCTACGATCAGGTCCTCCAGAGGATTGAGGCATTGCCGGGGGTGGAATCTGCCGCAATGGTCAGTGACCTTCCGCTGAGCGGAAGGGAACAGATCTTTCGTTTTGTGAGCGAAGGAAGTATGCCCGTCTCGTCTGCCGATTATCCAACAGCCGAGATTCGATTTGTGAGCCCCAATTACTTCCGGGTGATGGGCATTCCAGTAAAGGCTGGGCGTCCGTTCGCGGAGCAAGATACCGGTCCTGGTTCGGGGGTCGTCATCATCAATGAAACCATGAGTCGCCGATTCTGGCCGGGGGAGAGTCCCCTGGGCAGGCGCATCAGTTACGAATGGGATAAGGGCCGGTGGCTCACGATTGTGGGCGTAGTCGGCGATGTAAAGGAATTTGGCTTGGAGGCCGAAACTCGACCGGAAATGTGCGTGCCCTTCTTACAAGAGGCTCCGCCTTGGATGAGCTTGGCGGTCCGTACCTCCTCCGACCCCATGAGCCTGCTCCCCGCGGTGCAAGCGCAAATTAGTGCAGCGTTCAAAGATGTGCCCGCCTTCGACGTCAGAACGATGGAGCAGAGGCTTGCTGACTCGCTTGCCAGCCGGCGATTCTCCATGGTTCTGCTGGGCCTCTTCGCCGCTCTGGCGCTCATCCTGGCGGTGGTGGGGATTTACGGCGTCGTTTCTTATGCAGTGACCCAGCGCACCCACGAGATCGGTGTCCGTATGGCCTTGGGGGCAAGCCGGGGTTCGGTGCTGGTAATGGTGATCAGGAATGGACTTGTGTTGACCGCCTTGGGAGTGACGCTTGGCCTGGCAGGGGCTTCGGCGTTGACGCGCCTGCTGGCAAGCCTGCTCTACGATGTCAAGCCAACCGATCCTCTGACGTTTGGGGCTGTGGCGTTGCTGCTGGTTGGCGTCGCGCTGCTGGCCACCTACCTTCCCGCGAGGCGGGCGACCAAGGTTGATCCCATGGTGGCACTCAGATACGAATGACGTAATCAGGTGATCGGGAGATCCGGCGATCGGGTGATCCGGTGATTGTGTGATCGAGCGATTTCCCAAGATCTTGGCGATTCTCAATCACTCAATCGCTAAATCACTCAATCGCCCAATTTAGGGACAATGCCATGATCAAAATGCGGAATCTAGACCGGTACTATCCCTTGGCGGGAGGCCGCTATTACGTGCTGCGGCGTATCGCTTTGGACATCCCTGAGGGTGAATTCGTCACCATCATGGGGCCGTCGGGCGCGGGTAAGTCAACGCTGCTCAGCATCCTGGGAATGCTCGATTCCGGCTGGGAGGGAGAATTCTTCTTCTTCGAACAGCCTGTCCACAAGCTCGATCCCAAGAAACGCATGGAGCTGAACAAACGCTACGTCGGTTTTGTCTTCCAGCAATATCACCTGCTGGACAACCTGACGGTTGCCGAGAATCTTGACATTCCTCTTTCCTACCGTGACGTGAAACCCGCTGAAAGGAAGGCTTTGGTCGGCGATACCCTCGACAGGTTTCAGATCGTCGGGAAAAAGGATCTATTTCCCAGCCAGCTTTCCGGCGGGCAGCAACAGTTGGTCGCTGTGGCACGCGCCGTGATCGCAAGCCCCAAGTTGATTCTTGCCGATGAGCCCACGGGCAATCTGCATTCGAGCCAGGGAAAAGAGATCATGGAGTTGTTCAAGAAGCTGAACAACGAAGGGACCACCATCGTCCAGGTGACCCACTCGGAGGCGAACGCCGCTTACGGTCACCGCATCATCAAGCTGCAGGACGGTTGGATCACAGGGAACTGAATCATTGAGTGATTGAGCGATTGAGTGATTGAGTCATCAAGTTATTGCAACTGCTCTCAGCATTCAGCGTTCAGCTATCAGCTACGACTTGGTGCACTACCCGCACTCGGCTGACCGCTGACTGCTGATCGCTGAAAGCTGCGCACCTCGCTTCCTCAATCGCACAATCACTCAATCACTAAATCACTCAATGATAAGATGGAGTCCGGCCCAAGCGACCATGAACACCTCTCAGACCAAAAGAATCCTGATCGCTGACGATCAAGCGGACGTCCTGGAAGCCCTGCGCTTGCTGCTGAAGGCGGAGGGCTATCAAACAGAATCTGCCACCTCACCCGGGGGCATCACGACGGCCGTGGAGTCCAAGGACTTTGACCTGATCCTCACGGACCTCAACTTCGCGCGCGACACCACCTCCGGCCAGGAGGGTTTGGATATCCTCTCGCGCTTGCAGGCGATGGACAGCACACTTCCCGTGGTGGTCATGACTGCCTGGGGGAGCGTGAGTCTCGCCGTCGAGGCGATGCGGCGGGGCGCCCGGGATTTCATCCAGAAACCCTGGGACAATGCTCGCCTCCTCGCGATACTCCGGACACAGATCGAGTTGAGCCACGCGCTGCGGGAGGGACAACGGCTGGAGGCGGAAAATCGCCTTCTGCGGGCGGAAGGCCGGCCCACCCTGATCGCGGAATCGCCGGCCATGCGACCCGTGCTGGACTTGCTCGCGCGCGTCGGTCCCTCCGATGCGAATGTGTTGATTACGGGCGAACATGGGACGGGCAAGGAAGTAGTGGCGCGAAGTCTCCACGCCCTCTCGGAACGCGCCTCGCGGCCCATGGTCACGGTGAATGCCGGCGGGCTCTCCGAAGGGGTCTTCGAAAGTGAGTTGTTCGGCCACGTCAAGGGCGCCTTCACCGATGCCAAGACGGATCGGGTGGGCCGGTTCGAACTTGCCGAGGGAGGAACCCTCTTCCTCGACGAGATTGCCAACGTCCCGCCGAATCTGCAAGCCAAGCTCCTGCGGGTTCTCGAAACCGGTGAATTGGAGCGAGTGGGGTCTTCGAAAACGCGGCGCGTGGATGTGCGCGTTTTGTCGGCGACCAATGCCGACGTCTCCCAGGAGATCCAGGCCGGGCGATTCCGGGAGGACCTGCTCTTCCGGCTGAATACCATCGAGATTCGTCTGCCGGCTCTGCGGGAGCGGCGCGAAGACCTGCCGCTGCTGGCGAACTATTTCCTCCGCCAGTTCTCCCAGCGCTACCGAAAGCACCTGGTCGGCTTCGAGAGCGCGGCGATGCAGACTTTGCTGGATTATTCCTGGCCCGGCAATGTCCGCGAGCTGGAACACGCCGTGGAACGCGCCGTCCTGATGGCGCAAGGCGACGCGGTGCGTTCCAGTGACCTGGGCTTGCGGGCGGGACGCGAGGGGGTTGGCCGCCTCGAAGCGATGAGCCTGGAAGACGTAGAATGTCTCCTGATCAAGAAGGCCCTGGCTCGATACGAGGGGAACGTGAGTGCGGCGGCGGAGGCTCTGGGGCTGAGCCGAAGCGCACTCTATCGACGGCTCAAGAAATACAGTTTGTGAAAACCGGATGGCTGATGATCTTGCAGTGACCAGCAGCAGGTCCACTCCACGGCGCTCCCCTCGCCACAGTCGCCGGATGCGCTTTGAAGTCCGGCTCCTGTCCTTTGCCTTGTTTGCGGGCCTGCCTGCGGTGCTGGTGTCGATCCTTCTCCTGTGGTTGGGGGACTACACGACCCGAACACGTTGGACGCTGACGGCATTCTTGGCGGCGTTCTGGCTCGGCGCGGCGTTTTCCCTCCGTTCTCGTCTGGTTTATCCCCTCCAGACGCTTTCCAACCTTCTGGCGGCTTTGCGCGAAGAGGATTACTCCATTCGCGCCCGGGGCGCGCGCTCCGATGACGCGCTGGGAGAAGTGATGCTGGAAGTGAACGCTTTAGGCGAGGCGCTACGCGGACGCCGCCTGGGAGCGCTGGAGGCGACTGCCTTACTGCGCAAGGTGATGGAGGAAATCGACGTCGCCGTTTTCACCTTCGACAGCGAACAGTGTCTTCGGCTGATGAATCGCGCGGGGGAGCGGCTTCTGGATCAGCCCAACGAGCGCGTTCTGGGCCGAACCGCGGCAGAACTGGGATTGGCGGATTGCCTGGAAGGAGAACCCGCTCGGACCCTGACGATCTCCTTTCCGGGTGGAGCAGGACGCTGGGGCATGCGCCGCAGCACCTTCCGGGAGAGTGGGAAACCTCATCAGCTCATGGTCTTGACGGATTTGAGCCGGCCCTTACGCGAAGAAGAGCGTCAGGCGTGGCAGCGGCTGATCCGCGTCCTCGGCCACGAGCTCAACAATTCCCTGGCGCCCATCAAGTCCATGGCCGGCACTCTGGAAAGTATGCTGGACCGCCAGCCGCGGCCTGCAGATTGGGAAGACGACATGCGTCGCGGCATGGAGGTGATCGAGGCGCGTGCGGCGGCGTTGAGCCGCTTCATGGAAGCTTATGCCCGGCTCGCCCGTCTGCCGACCCCGAAACTGCAGCCGGTGGAAGCGGGCGCGCTGGTGCGTCGAGTCGTCGGACTTGAAAGTCGAACGGGGATTACCTTGGTCCCGGGCCCCGAACTGACCGTGCACGCGGACCCCGACCAGTTGGAACAGCTCCTTATCAACTTGCTCCGCAACGCGGTGGACGCGGCGCTCGAAACGGGGGGAGGAGTTCGCGTGGGCTGGACTCGCCATGGCGGTCAGTGGGAGGTTCGCATCCAGGACGAAGGTCCAGGGCTGTCGAACACTTCCAATCTCTTTGTCCCGTTCTTCACGACTAAGCCCACGGGTTCCGGAATTGGACTGGTCTTGAGCCGGCAAATCGCGGAAGCCCACGGTGGGAGCCTTACGTTGGAAAATCGGAAGGATCGCCCCGGATGCGAGGCGCGGCTCCGCTTGCCGTTGTGAGGATCTGGCTCGTCAACACCGAATGCCGATGCGGCAGGATGGTCAAAGGCTTCTGCCCACTTCCACTTTGTAGTTTGCCGAAAAACTCGTTGCGACTGTGATTCTTAGCCGCCGCGACGGACGACAGAGAATCTCGGCAGTTGTTGATCGGGCGGAATAACAGGTCCTTGCAGGGCCGAACGGCGTTCGGCCTGGTGCGGGCGAGCGCCGCTCGCCCCTACAGACCGAGGCGCGCAGGATGATATTCTTGGAACGTTTTTCAGTAAACCACGACAGGACTAAAATACGTCGTTATGACTGATCCCAAGGGCAACTGGGCCGCGGCCTTGTGGCGCAGGGCCTGCTCTCTGGCCCTGCGTATCCTCAAAGAAATGGAGTAGCCGCAGAGCCTGCCCTGATCCCGCTTTGCGGGAGAAGGGGCTTGAGAGCGAGCCCTGCGTTACAACAACTTGCCAAACCCACGGTCACCAAGATGTAGCGGTCATAACGGACGCCGCAACCTGGACATGCGATCCATCTGCGGGTAGGGGCGAGCGGCGCTCGCTCCCGGGCCGAACGCCGTTCGGCCCTACTCATGTTGCCCGGCAGGGAAGCCATAGTGAACCGACCCGGCGAGCGCGGGCGGACGCGAAAAGCCGCCCCGATGCATCGGGGCGCTACCCTTGCTCAGCATCATAGCCCGCACAGCGGGTCCCGCTGAAGCGGGATAGCCCATAGCGTGAGCTATGGGTAACGGATTCGGGTAAAATCCCCCCAAGCCCCGGCAGGGGCGGGAGAAGCATCACCGCCGCGTGACCTTCGAGGAGGAATTCATCGCCTTTCTCAAGAAGAATGGCATCGCCTACGACGAGCGTTACCTTTGGTCGTGATTTCTTTCGCCCCTTGCGGGGCTCAGGTGGGGTGGGGGCCGATTTTCCCACGCCTTGCGCCATGGGCTACGATCTTCCGCCCGCTACGCAGGCTGGGTGGACATACGATCAATCCACGCGTGATGCCGTGCGGAAGCGAAGGTGAAACGGGCGGGCTGGCGCAGACGGTCGCTTCTTAGCGGCTGCGCCAGCCCACGATTTCTCTCTATTTTAGAGTCCGGCTTTCACGTTGACCGCAGGCTTCAGAAAATGATGCCGCGCCGCCTTCCATTTACTCCCATGGATGCTTCAATGGAGGAGCATCAGGGTACAGAGCTTCTTTCACTCCATTGGCAAACCCTTCAAATTCGTGCTTGAGCAGATCATTCCTGAGGTTTCCAGCCAGAGATGGAAGTTCCAAGAACGCAAGAGGCATCTTGAGAGAAGCGTCGGCGTTATATCTGTCCTGAAGAATGTCGGAGAAGCGGACTGTGCGCAGATACGCAGAAATGTACTCAACTTCGTCTGCCGTGAGGCAAAAGAGTGGAGTGACCCGGTGAGGCCGCACTCTTTTCTTATGCAAAACCTGCTGAAACTCCTTATTCAGCAGGTAGTTCACTAACATCGTTCCGCCAATCTCATCGCGGGTCACCAGAACAGGAAATACAGTCCTCACCGAAGAAAGATCAATACCTTCCACTCTTGCAGGGTTAGATCTGCTGAACATGCGATGGATTGCGTCGGCGAGCTGGGTGACTCCCTTCTTTTCCTTTTCCGCCTTAACGAGTTTCTTCTTGATCTCATCTACCAATAGGTCTCCGCTGCCGCCGTATTTCCCACGCGCTGTAAACGTGCTTCCTTTGTACTCCATGACGACGGCGACCGAACCACATCTTATTATGCCGTCACACGCCTGACTTCCGTCGGACACGTATTTGGGAGAATGGTGGTAGATGTTTAGATTTCCGTCTACTGACCCGGAAAATAGCCAATTCAGGTATTCTTCGAAGAGCGCCCCCCAGAATGCGTGCAGGCGCTTCTTGTTGTGGTCGTCCGGTAGACCGGTAAGTACGCGCCAAAATGGCCCAGTTTCAATCTTCTCCGCGAGTAATCCCAAATCAAGGGGAAATAGAGTGTCCCCGTGTCGCACCAAGGGCTTATCACGAAAACGGGTAAAATCGACAAGCGCAGTCTCCTTTGCCGTGAAATCCGAGCGAAAGGTCTCAACTGTGGCTGAGACCTCGTCGAAGAATCGCTCCACCTTGTCTCCGGGCAATGCGGTGCTCTGAAAGTTGTTCGCGGACAGAAGGAACACGCCCGGGCTTGCTTTAAATGCGGCGAGGTCGATTTTCATGCACCTGCTTAGCGCGCCAAAGCAAAGCGCTTCGTACTCGACGAGGGCTAATCCGGTCGGGTCTTGAAACACATGAGCTAAGTTCACATATTCAGGGTGCCCACTCAGTGCGGCAGCGAAGCGTGTGTACATGAGGTGAGATCGAACAACTCGGTGCGCGAGGAGGTTACGACCCGAGTACTCTTGTACGAGGACAAAATTCGGAAGCATCCCGATCATTTCCTCCTCTTCAGAGGCAGGGTGCGGATGATCAAAATGTAGATGGTCGTTTGCCATCAAGAACGCCCCGCCCAACTTTCCCCAGTACGGCAGCAAAAGGGGGTCCTGTGCCTGCTCTTCGCAATGAAGAATTGCTTCCTTAGCGACCAACAATAACTGCTGGCGATGAAAAACAATTCGTCTGTTCGCAGGGTTCATGCTCGCCTTGATAAGGCGCTCAGAGAACGGTGGGGGAAACGCGTGACCGAGGAGCTCCGCATGGGAATCAAGTGAGAGCTTGGGACCCTCCCAAGGGTTGAGCAAGGAGTTTAATACGCTGCACAGATAGACTACCTTGCTGCGAGAGTACCTAGCCAAGTATTCGCGGAACTGAGCCAATGTGGAAGCTTTACCGTTGTTAACCTCAGCCCATGAAACGTAGCTTGCGAGTTCGGGCGGCATGAAACTCTCCTCGCACGGCAAGCGTTGGAACCGGCCTTATAGACAGTTGACCGTCAAGCAACGTAGCGCGGAGTTGTTCTTGAACTCAGCGGTTCTTGCCTTGATGCGCGCCGAAGGGCGGCAGACCTAGAAAGGCAGTCTGTTCTAACTGTTTGCGCGTGCCCAGGCATCGAGGAGTCGATACGATCTTGAGGACGGGTCACGGAGAGGCGAAATTGTATCCGTCATTGTAATCGGTTCCCAGTGGCGAGCATTTGTTACGTAATCGCCATAATACAGGACACCGCTGACTGTCCGGAAATGGCGAAACCACACTCCTATCTCTGGTGCGGGGGTCCGGATGTAGTTGTAGTCCCCGGCAACCGTCGCGAGGGCGAAAGGGAAGTGGTGGACGAAGATCAAGACCCTGTCGCCAATTTCCATCTCATGCGCGAACGCCCAATAGTCCTTTTGGTTGTCGGGCAGATCGGCCTGTGTTGTCATCATCATGTCACCGACTTCGGCCCCAAAATCGAGACCAATGTAGCCAGCAGCAAGGCTCTCGACTGAGTGCTTCATGGCCTCTCCGGGTTCATCAGGGTGAAGTTGCATCCGCCAGTAAGTCATGTCTTCCCCTCCAGCTGTCGTATGGGTCAAATAATGCGATGCCCCCCCTTGCGTTCAGTTACTCATTGGCTGTTCCCAAATGAAAGCTTGTGGCCACGGCACGTTTGTCGCGGCGCGGGCTTTTCGTTTTACGCAACTACAACAAGCCCACGGTATGGAGATCATGCCGCGGCTACCCTGCTTGTTAACCACTGGCCTTGATGCGCTGACGAAAGTCCGCCTGACCCCGGTCATGCTTGGTTTTGATTTGGCTGACCCACCTCGCATAGTCCTTCGTAGCCAGGTTGCGACGCGTCTGCTCGATCCGTGCGAAGTGGCGATCGAAGTCGCGGTTGAATGTCGGGAGGGAGACGACGAGATCGTGAATCGACGCGCAGAGCCACTCAATCAGCGATGCCTTCTGCTTTAGGGAGAGCAGGTTCTCCGTTCGAAGGGCATCCATCTGCTCCTGAGCAATATCTTCGAGGTCGTCAGTCAGCGGGTACGCCCATTGCCCGTGGGCTAGCTTGTTGCGGAGCGTGATGATCCAACGAAGGTCGTCCTGAATCACACTGGTCAATACCTGTAGACGCACATGAGCCGTCTTCGGAAGGGCGGGCGGCTGTAGGGTTGCAGCAGGAATCAGATAATGGCGGCGAAATGCGGTTTCTACTACCTTCACCCAGCGGACGAGTGCGGTCTCGTCGCGAATGGTCTGGCGTTCAGCATCAGAGAACGCGGCAGGTTCGTATAGCAGCTTCAGTAACCGACATTCCGCCCACGCCCCCACCATGAACGCATAGAGACGGAGATATGTGGGAACGGCGGACGCTTGCCGAAGAGCGATCGACCTTCGCCCGGCTGCCAGCACTTTGTCGAGACCGACTTGGACGGCTCGCAAATTCTCGACGTGAAAACGGTAGAGTTTATCGGGAGACTTCACGGCGCAACCTTCAGCCTCCAGGCGGCACGCCGCGGGCTGTCGTGCCGTCTGGAGGCTGGGAGTTGAACCCAGCTAGACTCCCGCTCGCGCGGGCGTGTTTCCATTACACCATCTCCCAGATGCATCATATCCGGTATTCCTCTGCGATGGAAGTGGCCACGGTCAGCGCAGTCCTGGCCGTGGGCCTTTTTCATGCCCGATGTCCCGGCGGCAACCGTACGCCGTCAATTTGGATGGGGCGCGCCACGCACCGTATCGTACGTGGCACGCCACGGGAAGAAAATGTAGCGCAAGGCTCGCTCTTCAGCCTTGCGGCTTTTCAACCGCGCCGTGATCCTGGCGGCGAGGCGGGCTGGCGCAGCCAGCAAGCGTAGCGCCACGACGCATCGGGGCAGCTTTCAGTGTCAAATCCTCGCCTTCTCATTCGGCTGGCCAAAGCACACCATGGGGAAAAGAAGCGGAACAAGAAACGAGCCCCGGCAGGGGCGACAGAAATAATCGACCACTGTAAGCGACTCTGTCGCCCGCTGACGCGGGCTGAAGCGTTAACAACAACAGCGTCCCCACGGCTGCCGCCGTGGGCCACAATCTATCGGCCCTGACGGGCCTGAGCTAGCGCAGGAGGTCGGCGCTACGATTGCTCGACCACCCCCTGGCCCCCTCCTGAACCAGGAGGGGAACAAGCAGGCGCGGGCAGTATTGCGGACAATTAGGCACTCCTCTTTTACGATTTTTCCTACCGGTAGGAAAAATCATATTAACCCCTATTGACATACCCCCGGTGCGTGGAGCTAGTCTAGAAGGGTGAGCACTGGGTCCGAAGGGGGTTCGCACGTGCCGATCAACACGCTGGGGCACGTAGATTCCCGCTTTCGCGGGAATGACTCGGCGAACCTTCGCGGGCGCGGGCGGCGAACGTGCGGCGGAGCACCAGTTTATTGATGAAAATCAAACAGGGTGCCAGCACCCAAAGAGATGTTAAGAATGAAGGTTGCTCCCAAGATCTTGTTGAAAACAAAGGGGCATGAACAGACACATTGTCATATAGCCAATATGTTTTTGAAAATAAACAGCTTATCGTCTAGGCCAATATGTTGATGAAAATGCAAGAGATAGTCTGATTTAAGAGCCCCGAAATCGCGAAAAATCCCATCGTCTCCACGCCACACCAACATCTTACAGAAAATAAACAACTTCCACCCTGAAGGCCAAATGAGGCCAATATGTTGATGAAAAGGCGGGAGATGACCGCAATCCGACACAGAATATCGGGACAGGTTCCCGCCCCGCCGCAATCGGGGCAGGCTCCAGCGGGAATCCGCCACTACTGGACCCCCGCCCCTCGGCAAGCTCAGGGCAAGCTTTGCGCGGGGGTGACGCTCTGCCGTTCCCGTCCCGGGGCGGGGAGCTCGCTTGAGCCCGGGCCTCGTCGCTTTTCTTATGAGCGTGGATAGCCGAAGAGCGGCTATCAGTGATGTCAGAAACGGGTGCCGACAGGGAGGATTGAAGGGACTGTGGCAGGCCACGGCAGGGGCCAACCGTGAGTAGTCGCGCAGCCGGCGCAGGGCCGACGGTCATCGCATCACAATGCCAGCGCCTGATCGAGGTCTTGGATAAGGTCTTCAGCAGCCTCGACTCCCACCGAGAGGCGCACCAAGCCATCCGTGATCCCTATAGCCAGCCGCTGTTCGCGCGGGACGGCACGATGGCTGGTCGAGGCGGAGTGCACAATCAGCGAGCGGGTGTCGCCAAGGCTAGCGGCGCGGGCAAAGATCTTGACTCGATCCATGACTTGCTTCCCACCCTCGTAACCTCCCTTGACCTCAAAACTTATCATGGCCCCAAAGCCTTTCATCTGCCGTTTGGCCAGATCGTGTCCAGGATGGCTCGGGAGGCCGGGGTAGTTGACGCGCTCCACCTGGGGGTGCTGGGCCAGAAATTCGGCGATCTTCTGCGCGTTTGAGCATTGGGCGGGCACGCGCAGGTGAAGGGTGCGAATGCCTCGCAGGATCAGCCAGGCATTGAACGGGCTCATGATCCCGCCGAAGTCGCGGAGGATGTCGCGGCTGAGGTGCCCGATGTAGTCCTTGGGCCCGATCACGGCGCCGCCCATCGCGTCCCCGTGTCCGCACAGGTACTTGGTCGCGGAATGAACCACGACGGTGATACCCAGCTTGAGGGGTTGCTGCAGCGCCGGCGAGGCAAAGGTGTTGTCGATCATGGAAGGGATCCCGTGCGAACGGGCAGTCCGGGCCAGCGCGGCAATATCCAGGATCTCCAGGGTGGGATTGCTGGGCGACTCAAAGTAAATCAGGCGTGTACTGGGCTGAATGGCCTTCTCGAAATCTTCCGCGCGTGTAGACTGAACAAACGTTGTGGAGGCGCCCATGGCCGGGAGCTTCCGGTTGAGGAAGTTATAGGCTGCGCCATAGAGAGCGCCCGCCGCCACCACGTGGTCACCGGTCTTCACATATCCCAGAATGGCGGAAGAGACTGCCGCCATGCCGGAGGCGAAGGCCAGCGCTGCTTCGCCGGCTTCGAGCGCCGCGATTTTTTCCTCCAAGGCGTGGATCGTGGGGTTCCCATAGCGCGTGTACATGTACCCAGGTTTCTCGCCGGAGTACAGCGCGGCCATTTCGTCGGAATCCGCGGCTGCGAACGTGGTGGATTGATAGATGGGCGTGTCGATGGCGCCGGTGACCTGGCATGGGGCTTCCCCGGCATGCACGGCCAGCGTGGCAAATTGGCGATCCTCTCTCATGGCTCACCTCAAGATGGCTGATTCCCTGATCTGCTCACAGAATGTTCAAGAGTATCCCGGCGCAGGCAGGATTGGGAAGAGCCAGTTGGAAGTGAAAACAGGAAGCCATGTCCGCCGAATCCACCTGGAGTGAGAAGTTACCGTGGTAGGGTCCACGAGGGCAGGAAAACAGCTCTGGGGTGAACGAGCCGCATCTGAACACCATCTCGTGTCGTGGGTATCGATCTCCCGCTGGACATGATCTTTGGAAATGACTAGACTCTTGGCGTGGGGGAGGAGAGTTCTGGTGGGGGGTGCTTTATGGCTCATTGCCCGGAATGCGAGGCGGTGATTGAAGTCGAAGACGACGTCGAGGAAGGCGCGAAGTTAGATTGCCCCGATTGCGGAGCGGAGCTGGAAGTAGTGAACACCAACCCGGTGGAACTCGACGTAATCTCCAACGAAGAAGAGGAAGAAGAGGCTTGGTAAAGTGAACTCCCACCTATCATCGACAGGTGTTTTCCTAGGCTCTGAGCACGGGAAGCATGCGTCTTGCGGCAAAGGGCCGAGAATAGTTGCGATCACGGTCCTGCTCCTGGTCTGCGCATTCGCCGTGGGTGCGTCTGCCGGGCTCGCAAAGGAGAAGAAGCCCGTGACGAGAACCGTCTCGGGCGTGGTGCTTGACGAGGCGGAGAACGAGATTGAAGGTGCGACGATAGAGCTGACCGATCTCCAGACCGGGAAGCTCGTGGCTATCTACTCTCAGGAGGGGGGTCAATATCATTTCTCCGACCTCCTGCCTTCGCACGACTACAAGGTCAAAGCAATGTTCAAAGGCTCTTCCTCCGAGGTCCGGCAGATCAGCTCCATCGACACGCGCTTGCGTGTTGTCATCAACCTCACCATCCCGGGGCCGAAACCCTGATCAGGTTTGAGATGTTGTTCCCCGCAGCGCCTGCGGCGGCAGTGCACCTCGAGTTGACTGCCCACGGCGCGAAGGCGCCCGCGATCATTCTCCCTCCTCACCGGGGAACGATGACACGGAGAGCGCGGGGGACCACTTCGATGGTGGCGGGTAATTCTTGCAGAAATTCGCCGTCACCGAACAATTCCATGCGCGAGGTGGCGCGCAGCGTGATTTTGCGCGCCTGGGAGTACTTGATTCGCGGGTGACGCAGATGTTCACCCCGGTAGGCGCGGGGAATCCAGCGGAGAAACTCGAGACGGCCCATAGAGGGTATGATGCAGACATCCAGGAGTCCGTCGTCGAGCTTGGCGCGTGGCGCGAGCCGGATGCCGCCCCCATAAGAAGAGTTATTTCCTACGACTGCAAACATGACTTCTCCGGAGAAAGACTCTTCGTCAGCGATGATCTCCAGCGGCTCCGGGCGATAATCTTTCAGGCAATACAGGAGCGACCAGATATACGCAAGTGGCCCACTCAGCCAGCGCACTCGCTCGTTGGCATAACGGTTGACCGTCGAGTCGAATCCAACTCCCGCCACACAGCCGTAAACCACCGGTCCGACGCGGGCCAGATCGACTTCACGAACTCGACCGTTCAGGAGTGCCGCCGCCGCGGCGCGTAGGTCCCCGGGCATACCGACTCCCATCGCGAAATCGTTACCCCTGCCAATCGGCAGTAGCCCAAGCGGAGTTTCCGACCCGAAAAGTCCGTTGAGGACGTAGTGATGGGTTCCGTCACCGCCGGCGGAAACGATCAGGTCAGGTTTTTCCTCATCCGCCCGGCGCGCCAGCTCGACCAGGTGCTGCGGGCTTTGACTTTCGCGGACCTCAAAGTGAACGGCATGTCGGCGGAAGACCCCCAGCGCGCCCTCGAGCAGGTGCCGCGCCTTGCCATGCCTCGCGGAAGGGTTGAGCAGGATGGTGATTCTCACGAGTCAGCTTCGGAAGGATGCAGAATTGGCGGCAGGAAGTCAAGGTGGAGCATTCTACGCCGAGAACTCATGCGCCCTTTCTGAAAGAAGCACCCCCCTCGCGTCGGCTGGACAAACGGCTCCGCATGCAGGGCGATTGCTTCCCCTGTTAATGGGTGCGTTGAATCGCCATGATCGTAAGGTCGTCCAGCAGAGGCTGTCCGGAACGGAAGGTGTTCACATCATCCAGGCAAGCACGAATCAGTGCTTCCGGGGGCAATTGCGATCGCTGCGCCAGGAACTCCACCAAGCGGTTCTCGCCATACTCTTCGTTCGTGCGAGACCGGGCTTCAGAGACACCGTCCGTGTACAGAAACAGGGTTTCGCCGGGAGTTAGTTGCACTTGCCGTGTAGAGTAGCGTCCATCGCAGAACATGCCGAGTGGAACGCCGGTGGCCTCCAGGCGCGTGACTTTCCCCTGCTGAACCACCAGCGCGGGACAATGTCCAGCATTACACAACTCCATAGCGCCCGAGGAATCCGCCCGCCCACAGATGAGTGTGGCAAAGAATGTGGACATCGTCGTCTCGCAGAAAATGCGGCTCGCGCGCTCGACGAGCGATTGGGCGGGAAGATCCGTGGCGTTCAAAGTGCGAAGGATGGCGTGCAGTTGTGACATCAGCAAGGAGGCAGCAACCCCCTTCCCCGCCACATCCCCAAGGGCGAAGAAGAGGTTCTTTGATCCATTCTCCCGAACCACGAGGTCGCAGTAGTCGCCACTCACCAGCCCCAGCGGTCGGTAGTGGTAGGACGTGGCCCAGCCACCGAAGGTCAGATTCGTCTCCGGCAGTAATCCGCGCTGAAGCTGCGAGGCTAGCTCGAGGTCCTGCTCGAGCGCCCGGCGTTGATCCGGACTCAAGTGGTCAACGCACAACCTTACCAAGGGGTCGGCGAGTAGGCGGTCTTTCTCCAGCGGCTCATGGCAGGTATCGCAGCGGCCGTAGGTTCCAGCTTCCATGCGCGCCAGGGCGACGTCAACTTCGTTCAACAGTTGCACGATGCCATCCTGCAAGTCAGCAGACCTCGCAGCGGACTCCAGCTTTTGACGCCGCGCGAGCAATTGGTCGTGTAAGAATGACTCGGTAATCTCCGGCATGGTCTTCCTCCGGCAGAATCTTCGCCGCGTGAGGAACGTCGCTCCAGCCCCGCCTCCGCAGCCTATTCTTGATTAGACTCACCTGCCACTCATTCTGGCACAGGAAAAACAATGGCGGAAACCCGTTTCTTGCGTTTCTCAACAGGGGGAGAGCAGCGTGCCTTGCCCCACCTTGTGGGAGGATTGAGCAGGATGCTGATTCCTATGAATCCTCGTATGCCTCAGAAAACTTGTCTCGGGGGATGCCCGCCTGCGTGCAAATAGTTCTGAGTGTGGAACTCTTCAAACGGGGGTGATTAGGCATGGTCAGAGGTGTCGTGGTGCGATCCGGGTTCAGAGGCCCGGGGGTTGCGCCTCTAGAACTTCAGGGCCGAAGGTTTCTGCATGGAATTTGAGTGCGGATCTCACGTCAGCGAGAGCTTCTTCATAGGTGTCGCCTTCGCCGATCACTACCCCCTTCACTCCGAGAGGGTAGGCGACGAACCCGTCGGAGTGCTTCTCGACAACAATCTTGATATTTCGCATGACCGCTCCTGGACTGCCAACTATGGCACCCGAGAATCTTGCTTTGGTGGGAACTTGAATCTGACCCTGCTTTGTTTGCGGCCGACTTTGAAAACGATGTCGAGGTAGTCCTTGCTGCGGGGATAGGTCGACGGATCAAACTCCGCCGCAGGGTCGGTGACCTTCTCCCAGGCGGGATTATCCAAATCTCCCGCTGCCAGGGATACAGCGCCCGCCTTGATTTGGCGCTGGGCTTCGCTCTTGGATTTACACGATCCCAGCTCCACAAGCCAGGTGTCAAACCGGCAAACTGCGCCCACCAGATCGAGCAGCGGGGCGTTCGGATCAACACCCTTGCTTTGGAATTTCGCCTCGAAATCCTTTTGGGCCTGCTCCGCGGCATCGGCGCTGTGAAAGTCCGTAATGATGCGCCGTGCCAGGGCCTTTTTCACATCGAGTGGATGGTCTTTGCCGGAGACCACGGACTTCTTCAGTTCCTCGATTTCCGCCGGTCTCATATCCGTGAGAAGCAGGTAATATCGCCACATCAAATCGTCGGAAATCGACATCAGCTTCCCGAACATCTCGGCAGGTGGCTCGTTGATCCCCACATAATTGCCGAGCGATTTCGACATCTTCTGCACGCCGTCGAGCCCCTCCAGGATCGGCATGGTCATGATGACCTGCGGCTCCTGCCCGTATTCCGGCTGAATCGCCCGGCCGACGAGCAGATTGAACTTCTGGTCGGTTCCGCCGAGTTCGACGTCGGCTTCGAGCGCCACGGAATCGTACGCTTGAGAGAGCGGGTAGAGCAGTTCGTGCATGGAGATCGGCCGCTGCTCTTTCAGGCGATTCGCAAAGTCGTCGCGTTCCAGCATCCGCGCCACGGTGTACTTCGAACAAAGCGTGATCCAATCGCGTCCGGTGAGTTTGCCCAGCCAGCGATTGTTGAAGTCCACTACGGTTTTGTGCGGGTCGAGGATTTTGAAAACCTGCTTCTTGTATGTTTCCGCGTTGGCGGCAACCTGCTCCGGCGTCAAAGGCTTGCGCGTCACGTTCTGGCCGGAAGGATCGCCGATCATGCCGGTGAAGTCGCCGATCAGAAAAATCACCGTGTGGCCGAGGTCCTGAAAGTGTTTCAGCTTGCGGATCACCACCGTGTGGCCGATATGAATGTCCGGCGCCGTGGGGTCAAAGCCGGCCTTCACGCGCAGGGGCTTGCCGGTCTTCGCCGAGCGCTCGAGCTTCGCCTGGAGTTCTTCCCTGCGGATGGTTTCCTCCGCGCCTTTCGTGAGGTAAGCAAGTTGTTCGTCGATGGTCATTTGGATTGATTGTCAGTCGGATTAACCTCTGCACTCAGCCCGTTAGCCGGAGCTGGCGGAGCGCTGATAGATTGGGATGTCTGCCAACCTTGCGTACAAAGAGGTCGTCAGCCGTCACCAGGATGCTGCTTGACTCGATTGCAGAAGCCAAAAAGTAAGAATCGTAGACCGCCGCGTTGAGCGAGGCCGCCAGCTCGACTGCCTTCGCCAGTGTTGACCAGCGTAACGCTTCCAGGACAAGATCCAGCGTCCGGAATGATTCTGCAATTACCTTAATTTCAGCGGCGGTGAACCTGCGCCCCGTCCTCAGAGCATTGGCAAGCTCGAGCACAAGAAACTCGGGGCAACTCAGGGTGCAGCGCTTCTGAACATAGGCCGCGCGCAATTCTCGGGCCTGCGACCCATCACTTTCATCGCTTTGCACAAACCATTTCAGCACAACGGAAGTGTCGACGACGTAACGAGGTCTGGAAGGGTCCGTGGTCACTTCTTGCCGCCCTGCAACCGATATCTCCACGCGCGGAGAATCTCAACTGCCGGCCATTCGCCGGCTTTTCGCGCCAGGCGGTCCATTGTCGCGACCGCTTGCCTTTGCCGCTGTTGCCGGGCCGTCTCGGCCTGCTGTCTTTCGTGCTCGGAGGCGAAGGCACGAACTGCGGTGCGAATAAGATTGCTGCGAGAAGTCTTACGCCGGCGGGCCTCCCGGTCCGCAAGGCGCAAGGTTTCGAGATCGAAGGTAACATTGATTCTGGTTTTTGTGGCCATTGGGGTTACACACGGTAGTGTATCACCTCTATGCGTTCGCGGCTACCTCTGAGGGTGGATTTCACTTCCGCAGCACCCGGCGGCCCTCGACCCGGACGCGGTCTTCCAGGAGCAGACAGATCGCCTCGGAATAGATGTGGTGCTCTTCCTGGAGGATACGCGCCGAGAGTGTCTCCACGGTGTCGTCATCGAGCACGGGCACGACCGCCTGGCACACGATGGGGCCGGTGTCCACGCCTTCGTCCACGAGGTGAACGGTGCAGCCGGTGAATTTCACGCCGTGTTCGAGCGCCTGCCTCTGCGCCTCTTCGCCCGGGAAGGCGGGCAACAAAGCAGGATGGATATTGAGAACGCGACCGCAAAACTCCCGGATGAAGTAAGGGCTCAGAATGCGCATGAAGCCTGCCAGGCAAACCAGGTCAACCTGGAACTGCCTCAACACGGCCACTACTTCCCGATCGAACGCTTCGCGCTCTTTGCCTTTTGATGGGATGAAGCGGGTCGTGAGCCCCATTTGCTTGGCACGCGCCAGGCCCAGCGCGTCTTCCCTGTTGCTAATCACCACGGCGATTTCCGCCGGGATCTTGCCCGCCTGGATGTTGCGAGCGATGGCCTCAAAGTTTGAGCCACGACCGGATAGAAGAATTCCCAATTTCTTCATGGAAGCTACTCGCAAAGGGATTCACGAATCAACGTCGCAAGGACCCGTGAGGGCTGCCATTCTGAGCCCATTCGCGGAGTTCACCCTGAGCGAAGCGAACGGGCTCAGAGTAAACTCTGCGAAAAATCCCGGCAGTTCTTCGTACCTAGCACATGCAGGGATCCTTCCTCGTCCCGATGAGATCGGGACTCCTCAGGATGACTGCCCTGGAACTTTCTTGGCAAATCTCTAGGCGTCGACGTATCTCACGCTCGGCCGGCCGCGGACGATGCGGCCGACGGTCCAGAACTTCTCCCGCCGCTTCTTCAGCGCCGAGGCGACTTTTGCCAGGTTACCTGGCGATACGATCAGCAGCAGTCCCAGGCCCATGTTGAAGGTTCGCAGCATGTCGTCCTTGGGAACGTTCCCGCATTTGGCGATCAGTTCGAAAATCGGCAACACCGGCCAGCTTCCCAGGCGGACTTCCGCTTGCGTGCCCTCCGGAAGAATTCTCGGCGTGTTATCGGTAATACCTCCGCCGGTAACATGCACCAGTCCCTTCAGCCACCCGCGCGCGAGCAGCGGCTGAACGGCCGGCCAGTAGCAGTGATGCGGGGCGAGCAGCTCGTCTCCAAGCGTCCGGCCGAGTTCCGGAATGTGCTCGGTCAGGTGCAGGCCTTCCTGCTCGAGCAGCACCTTGCGTGCCAGCGAGTAGCCGTTCGTGTGCAGGCCGAGCGAGGGCAATCCCAGGATCACATCCCCAGGACGGATGGTGCTGCCGTCAAGGATCCGCTTTCGCCTGACCCAGCCCACGATGCAGCCCGCCAGGTCGTACTCCTCCGCGGGGTAGAAACCAGGCATCTCGGCAGTCTCGCCGCCGACCAGCGCGCAACCTACCTGACGACAGGCGCGCGCGAGGCCGGCGACGACCTCCGTTACCACACTCGGGCGCAGCTTTCCCGTCGCCAGGTAATCGAGGAAGAATAGCGGCGCGGCGCCGTGCACCGCAATATCATTGACGCAGTGGTTGACCAGGTCCGCACCCACCGTATCGTGGCGATTCAGGGCGAAGGCGATCTTGAGTTTCGTGCCGACGCCATCCACACTCGATACCAGCACGGCATCGCGGGGAAGACCCTGCAACGAGAAAAAGCCGCCGAAGGCGCCGACCTCCCTCAAAACGCGCTTGCTGAAGGTGCGTCGTGCCAACTGCTTGATGCGAGCTTTCGCTTGGCTCGCGGCGTCGATATCGACACCGGCGTCACGATAACGCATAGAAGGTTGCGAGTAACGGGGACAAATAATAGCACACGCCGTTGACCACGGCGGGGCGTTTTCCTTTTGAAGGTGAGTTCATGAAGGGAGACAGTTGGAATCAGGCAGGCTAAAAAGTCTGCCCGGTCCTCGACCAACGCGTTCGCGTAAAGAAGTTCCAGACAATCGAGAGGTCGAACTTCAGCCGCGACATCAAGTTCTCCGCCGTCCAGTCTTTGCTCGGCGCGTCGTAGGACCAGTACACAAACAACGGCTCGCCCACGACGTTCTCGAGCGGGACGAATCCCCAGAAGCGGCTGTCCAGCGAGTTGTCGCGGTTGTCGCCCATGACGAACAAGTAGCCGGGCGGAATGTGCAGGCCGTCATTACGAATGAAGCTGGGCATTTGGCGAGCCCAAGTGGGATCGAGCCCCCAGGCTGCGGGCAGGGTTTCCAGCAAGCTCGGCGTGGGAGGGAAGTCGTCGCGCAAAGGCAGCATCGTTGAAAACTGGTACTGCACGTACGGTTCATCCAGAGGCCGGCCGCTGAGGTAGACTTTCTTGTTCTGAATCTTCACGACGTCGCCGCCCACGCCAATCACCCGCTTGACGAACATCACGGAAGGGTTGCTCGGATAACGAAACGCTACGATTTCCTGCCGATGAATTTCCTTGAGCACCGGCAAGCGCAGCGAGGTATACGGCAGGTGAGGCCCATAGAGCAGTTTGTTCAGGAAGACATGGTCGCCAATTAGAATGGTTTGCTCCATCGACCCGGTGGGGATGACGGTGGCCTCCGCCACAAAGGTGCGAATGCAGAAGACGCCGACCAGCACGATCAGCAGGGAGCGGAGGGTCTCCCACGCCGTCTCCTGGCGCTTCGGCTTCTTGGCTTTGCCTTCGGTTGCCGACTCAGGGGTAGACGATTCTTCTGGTTTCGATTCGAATGTTTCCATCGGACTCAATCTCGATTGCGCAATGCAATCAGAGGTTCCTGAATGGTGGTGGGGTAATTACTAGTATAACAAGCGAGGCAGAAGCGGCCTTCGCTATCGCCAACCGCACGCCGCAGGTCTTCGAGCGGGAGATAACCCAAGGTATCCGCGCCCAGGTATTCACGAATCTGCTCGACCGAATGGGTCGCCGCGATCAATTCTTTCCTGGTCGGCGTGTCAATCCCGTAAAAGCAGGGCGACACGGTGGGCGGACAACTGATCCGCATGTGCACCTCGCGAGCCCCAGCTTCCCGTACGATGCGCACAATCTTGCGACTGGTTGTTCCACGCACGATGGAATCGTCAACCAGCACGACGCGCTTGCCTTCCAGCAGGCTACGCACCGGGTTGAGCTTGAGCTTCACGCCGAAGTCGCGGATTGCCTGGCTGGGCTCGATAAAGGTGCGGCCCACGTAGTGATTACGGATGAGCGCAATCTTGAGAGGGATGCCGGATTCCTCGGCGAACCCCGTGGCGGCCGGGACGCCGGAGTCGGGGACGGGTACAACCACGTCGGCGTCCACCGGATGTTCACGTGCCAGGTAGCGGCCCAGCATCTCGCGGCTCTCCTGAACCGAGCGGCCAAAGACCACACTGTCCGGCCGGGAGAAGTAGACGTGCTCGAAGATGCACTGTGCCGGCTGAGCGGGGGGCGCAAAACGCAGTGAGGTCACGCCCTGGCCGTCCAGAATCACCATCTCGCCCGGCTGCACGTCGCGGATGAAGCGCGCGTTGATCAGGTCAAACGCGCAGGTCTCCGACGCCAGGACGTAGGCCCCATCCACCTTTCCCAAGCTGAGCGGGCGGAAACCGCGCGGGTCGCGGATGCCGTAAACCGCATCCTTAAAGAGCATCACCAGGGAGTAAGCTCCCACCACCTTGTCGAGCGCTTCGGCGACGGCTTCCGGAGTGCCTGTCTGTCGCGAGCGGGCGAAGAAATGCAGGATGACTTCCGTGTCGCTGGTAGTTTGGAAAATGTCACCGCGACTCTCGAGATCCCTCCGAATCACGCTGGCATTGACCAGGTTCCCGTTGTGCGCGAGCGCCACTTGGCCCCGGTGGCAGCTCACTTTCAACGGCTGGGCGTTTTTCAGGTCCGTGTCGCCGGCGGTGGAGTAACGCGTGTGGGCGATGGCGTGTCGCCCCGGCAAACTCTGGATGAGCTCCTTCGAGAAGACCTCATCCACATGCCCCATACCCTTCTTGCACACCAGGTTGTCGCCGTCGGAAATAGCGATCCCAGCGCTTTCCTGTCCGCGATGCTGCAGGGCGTAGAGACCCAGGTAAGTGAGCTTTGCGGCCTCCGGGTGTCCGTAGACCGCAAAGACCCCGCAATGATCATGGAACTTGTCAACGTAGAGAGGGAAACTTGGGAAGAGCTGGGAGGCTGGCTCCAATGAATCTTCTCCAAATCGGGGTGGTTGACAAAGGCTAGCTATTTGAGGTCCCGAATCCGTTTGAACCTAGACTTGCTCCGCTGCGTCAGGCCCCGCCCACCTCGGGGGAAATCAACGCCTCCCGCCGCGAACGACACTGGCTCTCCTTCGGCCGGATGCGGCGACAGAGCTTCTGATTCCACATACTATTTTGCTCCCTTTCGGGGACCCACGCAACCGGTTTCTGGGTGGTGTCCCATTTGGAGCGTAGGGGTGCCCTTCTTAGTGTTGGTTGCCAAGACATACTTTACAGGGGGTGCCAGGACATCCTTTACACGACCCTATGCGGGGTTCCGGGGAGGCGACTTTGCTTGACACCCACTTCCGGCAAACGCATAATCGCGGCCAAACAGAACGTGCGGGCCGAACCCCGGACTGTGGCGTGCGGGTCAGAACGCCTGATTCCTGGACGCCCCAGCCGGTTGCCGCAACCCCCAGGCACAAAGGGAAAGGGCCCGCGAAGGGAGAGCCTCGGTTGTCGGACCAGCTCCCAACGTCGCCGCCCATCTTCACCTACCTCGATGCCCTGATTCCCGTACGCTGCCACGAACACATGGCCATTCTCCATCGCAGCCACGCCGCAGCAGTTCGCTGGGCCGGGTTCGTGAGCGAAGGTCTACGCCTGGGTCACTGGTGTTGCTACCTGGCGCCTGCCCGCCTGCACAACGACATGCTCACCCGACTGCGCGAATTCGGCGTGGACGTGGAGCGCCGTCTTAGCGACAGAACGCTACAGTTTCAACAGGAGATGGCGGATCCGCGCCGCTTGCTGGATTGGGCGCAGAGTTTCTTTGCTGGTGCCGAAATCGCGCACGCTCCCGCCGTCCGGTGGCTGGAAGAGGGAATTTGGCCGGAGCCAGCGGGCATCCCCGTCCCGCAATTCTTTGAGTTCCACGCGCGCTTGAACTATCTGGTGAAGCATTATCCCAGCGTGGCTCTGTGCCAGTACGACGTCGAGAATCTCGAGATTCCGCACCTGTTTTCGGCCATTGCCGTGCACCGCCATCTCCTGGTCGAGGGCACGCTGGTGCGCGACAACCCGTTCTATGTCCCTGCGGAAAAGTTTCTTTCCATGAGCCCCGAAGATCGTGACCGTGACCTCCGGGACGTTTTCCGAGAAGTCGGATTCGACCTGAAGAAGTTGCTCTCAACCCTCGCCGGCTACGGCCAGCTCCAACGGCCGCCGTCGCCGGAGTCCTGAAACGATGCTGTCGGACAGTCAACGGCTAACTACGGGGCTGTGCATGGCCGTCGCCGGGCTGTTGATCTGGGCTTGCGCCGGGTGGGGGCCACGGCCCGTCCCGCAATTCTCCGTGGCGCCGACTCGGGTGCGCTTTGAGGGGGCCGCGGCGCTCGAGTACACCCGCGTCGTGGCGGAAGAATTCCCCGACCGCGTTACCGGCACCCCGGCCGCTCGGCGGGCAGCGGAATATCTGCGTGCCGAATTCCGGAAGCTGGACTATCAGGTGACCAGCTCGACCTTTTCTATGTGGCTCGGCGGCGAGCGGGTTCAGGGCGAGAACGTGGTGGCGTGCCTGGAAGGCGAATGGCCGGAAAGCGTGGCCGTCATCGCCCACTATGACGGCCAATTCACTTCTCACCAAGCCGCCGAGGACAACGCCTCGGGCGTCGGCGTGCTGCTCGAGCTCGCGCGCGTTCGGCGCCAGAGTCCTCACCGCCGTGGTCTGATCTTCGCCGCTACTGACGCCGAAGAGTGGGGCATGATCGGCGCCCGGGAACTCGCGCGCTTCCTGAAACCCCGCCACACCGTGGCCGTCGTCTCCATTGACTACCTCACGGCCGGGCCCGCTCGCGCGCTCGAAATGAACTGCACGGGGCAATTCGCGGGTTACACGCCGCTCTGGCTGCGGCAGTTACTGGTTGCCTCCGGCCGCGCGCAGAGCGCGCGATTGGACCAGGCAACCGGCGTCTGGGAATGGATCGAGCGCGCGCTCGAAGTCTCCGCGCAGGACCAGGGGCCGCTTCTCGGCGCCGGCATTCCCGCCATCAACCTCGCGACGCAATCGCCACAGATCGAAGCTCTGCGCGCCCGCTACCACACGCCCGGGGACACCTTCCGCAATTTCGACCCCGCGGCGTTTCAAATGCTCGGGGGAACGGTTGAGCAAGCCGTCGACGTTCTGGATAGGCTTCCTCTTCCCGCCCCAGGGACTGCCAACGACTTCCAGGTCAGTCCAGACCTTTATCTGCCCGGCGCCATCGTCCGATGGATGCAATTCCTCGGCCTCTTGCCCCTCGTCCTCGCCGCAGTTTTTGCCGCGAGAGACTTCGCCACCGAGAGAATCGAATTGCGCGGCTGGAGATTCTTTGAACCGGCAAGTTGGGTCATTCCACCCTGCCTCACGACACTGCTGCTTTATGCGCTGACGGATTTGGATGTTCTCCCGCGCTACGAGCTTTATCCCGCTACGCCCAAGGACCCGTTTCTCTATCACCTGCCTCTCCCCCTGATCGCTGCGTTGGTCGCAGTCACCGCCGCAGGGTTTATGGGCCTCCAGAAGCTTCTCTCGCGCGTGGATGCTCCCCCCACGCCCTTCGAGGTGAAGAAACGCATTCTCTTCCTCTGGGTCGTCAGCGTGACGCTGGTGGCCTTTCTTGACAACCCCTATGCGATGTGGCTTTTCCTGGGCGGCTTCGCTTACGCCACATTGATCCTCGTGCCACCCCGGAGCACCCTGGCGAGAACCGTGAACGCGGCGTTCCTGATCGCGTCGACCGTACCCTTCGCTGCCCTGCTCTATTCCTTCGGCCGGGAGATTTACCTCGGCTGGCGCATTGTCTGGTATCTCGTGCTGCAAGCAGCTTACGGGGTTTGGTCGCCCGTTGCTGTCGCGCTTTTTCTTATGGTCGTGGTGCTGGTCGCCCGGTTGTTTTGGGTTTCTGTCCTCCAGAGGGATGGGGAAGCTGAACCTCCCTCGGCGTGAGTGCACGGATGCCCAAGCGTCAGCGCCGGCGAAAATCAGGGGAACCGACGTGATCTCCTCCGCGCCAGCCGGCTGGAATACCCGCCGGCCGTCGGTTCGCTCCTCTTTTCAGCGGGTGAGAAGATTCCGGTACGGCTCCCGATGTGATACTTTTCTCGTGCGCGCTCGCTGGCTTTTGCTAGAATGGTGGGTTGGCGCTGACCAAAGACAATGGACTATGACCAGCTAGCTAGTTTTCTGGAGGTGGCGAAGCTTCAGAGCTTCTCCCGCGCTGCGGAGAAAATGTTTCGCACTCAACCCGCGATCAGTGCGCAGGTGCGGCTCCTTGAGCAGGAGTGCGGGGAAAAGCTCTTTGACCGCAGCGGGAAGAAAGTTTTGCTGACACCCGCGGGCGAAATTCTCAATCGCTACGCGGAAAAGCTGCTGGGGCTGCACAAAGAAGCTCTCCAGGCGATCGCCGAGCTGAACCAGACCCCGCGGGGCAAACTGTACATCGGCGCCAACGAAGCTACTTGTCTCTACGTCCTGCCGAAGACTTTTGCGCGCTTCAAGCAACTCTACCCGCTGGTGCAGATCAGCATCTACCGGAATTTCAGCCACAAGATTCTGCAGAAAGTTCAGGAGGGCGCGCTTGACCTCGGTATTGTCACGCTGCCACTGACCGCCACCAACCTGGAAGTGATTCCGGTCTTCCGCGACGAAGTCCAGGTGGTGGTGCCGAAGAGCCATCCTCTTGCCAAACACAAGAGCGTGACCGTCGAGGAACTCGCTCACCACCCGCTCATCCTGCCCAAGACCGGCCACACGCGCGTGGTCATTGACCGTTTGCTGCGCGCGCATCGCGATCATCTGCAGATTTCCATGGAACTGGCCAGCGTCGAGACCATCAAGAAATTCGTGGGCGCCGGTCTGGGCATTTCTCTGATCAGCCGAACCTATGCCCAGCCGGAAGTCACCGCCAGCGTACTGAAGTTGATCCCTCTGGAGGGCCAGAAGCTTTACAGGGAGTTGGGTCTGGTTTATCGGCGCGACCGTTACTTGTCGCTTCCCACCAAGGTTTTTATTGAGGTCGTTCGTGAGTCAACCAAGGCCTCCAATTCCGGTTCATCCTCTACGACGAATACGGGTACGATTCGCTAGCGAACCGGAGCGCCAGGGTCTCCGGTCCGCTAAGCCCGGCAGGGTGAACTTCCGCCCGCGGGGGTCGAAACTATGGTGAAAGAGAATCCGATTCCGAGTAAGAGCAAGAAACCGCTCGTCGTGATGAAATTCGGCGGGACCTCCGTCGGCAGCGCAGAGCGGATGAAGAACGTGGCGGAGATTGTCGCCCACCATGCGCAGCGCACGGAAGTGGTGGTGGTGGTTTCCGCCATGGGCGGCGTCACGGACATGCTCATTCGCGCCGCCTCGGAAGCCAGCCAGGGTGACCGCGAGCACTGGAAAAATGTGCGCCGGGAACTCGCGCACCGGCACCGCGAGGTCGCCGATCAGCTCCTCAAAGCCGGCGAGCAGGCCATCGTCCTTCCCCGGCTCGCTGATGCGGTGGCGAACTTCGAAGACCTTTGCTCTGGGTTTTCACTGGTGCGCGAGGTGACGCCGCGGGCCATGGACACGCTCTCCAGCCTCGGCGAGGAGATGTCCGCGAACCTGATGGCGGCCATCCTCCGATCGCGCGGCACTCCGGCAGAAGCCGTGGACGCCAGCGAATTGGTCGTCACCGACGACAACTTCGGAAACGCCACACCCATCTTCGAGGAAACCAATGCCAAGACCCGCCAACGGTTGGCCGGTTTGCGGCGACGCGGGGTGCTGCCGGTGATTACGGGATTCCGGGGCGCCACGCGTGCGGGTGCTTGCACCACGCTTGGCCGGGGCGGATCTGATTACAGCGGCACGATCGTGGGGGCGGCGCTGGATGCCGACGAAGTCTGGATTTGGACCGATGTGGATGGTGTCATGACCGCCGACCCTCGCCTCGTCCCGGAAGCGCGCATCCTCCCGGAGATTTCTTACCGCGAAGCGATCGAGCTCTCGTTCTTCGGTGCCAAGGTCCTTCACCCCAAAACGATTCAACCCGTGATGAAAAAAAAGATTCCGGTTTGGATCAAGAACAGCTTTAACCCCGCGTGTCCGGGAACCTGCATCGTCCCCTCCGCCACCAACAACCAGCGAGGCGTAAAGGCCATCACTTCCGTCAGCAAAGCCGATATCATCACCGTTAGTGGCAAGGACACGCTCAGCTTCCCGCGCCTGGCGGCCAAAGCCTTCAGTTCGTTCAGCGTGGAGGATATCCCCACGCTGATGGTCACGCAGTCCTCGGCGGATAATGTGCTGTGCTTTGCCGTGCACGATGCCGACTTGCGCCGCGTGAAAGCCCATCTTGAGAAGACCTTCGAACTTGAACTTCTGCACGATCGCATGGCGGCGATCGAAGTCATGCCCCATGTGGCGATCGTTGTGGCGATCGGTGAAAACATGAAGGGCACGCCGGGCATTGCCGGCCGGGCCTTTGGCGCTTTGGGAAGACATGGTATCAACATCATTGCGATTGCGCAGGGTTCGTCCGAACTGAGTATTTCATTTGCAGTAAAGTCTCCAGATGTGAAAGAAGCCGTAAAGGCCATTCACGAGGAGTTCAAGCTCTAGCAGTTTGTTGAAAAACTCGCTCAGTCTGTCATTCTGAGGAGCCGAAGGCGACGAAGAATTTCGTAAGTCCTTTAGAACAACAAAAGCAGATTCTTCGCGGAGTTTACCCTGAGCGCAGCGAATGGGCTCAGAATGACAGCGTCGGAAGGTTTTTCAACAAACTACTAAGCAATCAGCGCCGCGGCAGGGCGAGTCGCAGTGGTAGTTCCCCGGCGCAAAAGGCTAATGATAGTAGCCTGACAGCTTGAGAATTCCATGTCTTGCGCTTATCTCCAGTGCATTGAAGAAACCTGCCGGCGCCGGCAAGACTCCCGGAAGGACGCTCACTCCTGCGCGTTCTGCGGCGGCTTGCTCGAGGTGAAATACGATTTCGATCAAGTCGACCCCGAGCAACTCCGGCACGCCTGGCACCAGCGCCGGTTGAGCGGTGAACCGATCGACCGCAGCGGAGTGTGGCGCTTCCGCGAGCTGATCCCGTTTGTGGAGCCCGGCGCGCGCATCATCTCGCTCTCGGAAGGCTCTACGCCGCTGGTGGGAACCAGGCGCACGGGCTGGTGGGCCGGCCCGGTGCATTTGACCATCAAACACCAGGGCAACAACCCCACGGGATCCTTCAAAGATCTGGGCATGACGGCCTGCATCACGCGCGCTGACTCGCGAGGCATTCGCATGGTAGCGTGCGCCTCGACGGGGAACACCTCGTCATCAATGGCCGCCTACGCGGCGCGCGCCGGCATGAAAGCCTTGCTGTTCGTCCCCTATCGGCAAATTTCCGCCGCCAAGCTCGCCCAGGCACTCGACTTCGGCGCTTTGGTCGTGGAAGTTGGCGACACCTTCGATGAAGCCTTCCGCCTGCTGCGTGAAATTGCTCCGGAGTTCGGGTTGTATCTCGTGAACTCCATCAATCCCTTCCGAATTGAGGGCCAAAAGACCATCGTCGCCGAGATGCTCGAGCAGCGCGCCTGGCGGCCCCCGGATTGCATCGTCGTGCCCGGTGGCAACCTCGGAAATGCCTCTGCCATTGGCAAGGGACTGTGGGAGTTGAAGGACTTGGGCTTCATCGAAAAGGTGCCACAAGTCATCGTCGTCCAGGCGGCAGGCGCAAACCCGTTCTACCAGACTCTTCGCGCCGGCTCCCCGGAACTGATGCCGGTCGAGAATCCCAGCACCGAGGCGACAGCCATTCGCATCGGCCATCCCGCCAATTGGAAAAAGGCGCGGCGAGTGCTCGACTGGACGGGCGGCTTCTGTGAGTCGGTGACGGACGCAGAAATCTTCGAAGCCAAAACGGTCTTGGCCGAGGATGGGGTGGGCTGCGAGCCCGCCTCCGCCGCAACCGTCGCGGGCGTGCGAAAGTTGGTGCGGGCAGGAAGGATCGAAAGGCACGCGGACCTCGTCTGCGTTCTCACGGGCAACCAACTCAAAGACACCGAATACATCATGCGTCATTGCTCTGAAGATCAGGAAAGCCGCCAGCGACTGCGGGTCGAGCCCGACCGCGACTCGCTTTGCCGGGAACTGGAACGAGCCTTGACGTCGCCGGTTGAGTCCCGTTGATTCGGAGATGTGGACCCAGGGCAACCTTAAACGAGCCAAACATGAACGAGCGGTTGCGGCAGGAAGTGCGATTCCTGACCACGCGGCTGGGCGCGATCGTCCGCGAGCAGTCCGGACCCGAAGTGTTCGCGGCGATCGAAGTCTTGCGCAAAGTCGCGAAGCAGATTCGCCAGAACCCGGATCCCAAACTGCTCCGCACCAGAGAGCGCGAGGTGAATCGACTTTCGGCGGAAGATGCTGCGGAGGTCGCGCACGCTTTCAGCCTCTTCTTCCACCTCGTCAATCTTTGTGAAGAACGCGAGCGCATCCGCTGCTTGCGTGCGCACGACCGGCAGGAGGCAGGTGCCCCCATGTCGCTGCGCCACACCTTCAACGAACTGCGCCGGCAGGGTGTGCGTGCGGCGACCGTCAAGAAGCTGCTCGCGTCCATGCACATCGAGCCGGTGCTGACCGCGCACCCGACGGAAGCCAAACGCCGGAGTGTTCTGAACCACATCCTACGCGTGGGCAGAACACTCGACGCGGCCTGCGGTGAGTTGAGCACCACCACGCAGGGCGATATCGACTCATGGATTGAAGCGTTGTGGCTTACCGACGAGGTTCGCGAAGGCGTCGTCACGCCGGAGATGGAAAGTGAGAACGCCCGCTTTTTCCTGGAACGAACGATCTATGATCTGGCGGGCAGTTTTTGGGACAGGTTTTGCGCCGAACTGGCCCGCCGCTATCCGGACCTGCCTGAACCCCTTCCGTTCTTGAGCTTTGGTTCCTGGGTAGGCACGGATCGAGATGGCAACCCCTTCATTACCCCGGCGACGAGTCTGGGTGCCGCTGAACAGGTACGGCTGAGCGTTCTCCGCTACTACCGTGAGGCATGTCGCCGAATGCTGGGCTTGGCCTCTTTCCCCTGCCGGAGGCTCCAGATCGAACCAGCCCTGCGCCGCGAAATCACTCGGGACATGCGTCGTTTCCCCGCCACCCGGGCTTTTGAGGCCGTCGACCAGCCCAGCGAACTCTATCGGCGGAAGCTGCGCATCATAATGTGGAGACTGGAGCGCACCGTCGAGCGGGCGCGCGGCTCTTACGCCGCACCGCAGGAATTCACCCGCGACCTCCAAGGACTTGAGCGACTGCTGGCCGCCCATCCCAGCCCGCGCATTTCGCGGCTGGGCCCGGGTCGGCTGCGCGTGGCGTCTCAAGTTTTCGGATTTCACGGCGCGAGCCTCGATTTCCGCACGCACGCCCACGCCACTCGCGCCGCGGTCGAGGAACTGCTGCAAAGGACCCACTTGCCCGCCCAGCCTCGCAATGCTCGCATTCGGTCGATCCAGCAATTGCTCTTTCGGCCCGCCTTGCGCCCACCTTTCTCGGCAGGCACGCGTCGGGTTCTGGAAGAATTTCGCGCCCTCCGCGAGATCCAGGCTCGCAACGGAGAAGCCGCGGCGCATCGCTACGTCCTGAGCATGACCTCCAGTGCGGCTGATGTGTGGGACGTGCTGCTCCTGGCTCGGCAAGCAGGGCTCGTCGAGGCGCGCGGTCACCGCTTATATTCCTCCCTCGATGTCATCCCTCTCTTCGAGACTCTCGACGACCTTGAGGCCGGCCCGCGGATCATGGAGGAGCTCTTCTCGGATCCTCTCTACCGCCGCATTCTGCGCGCGCGGAGGGATTTTCAGGAAGTGATGCTGGGGTATTCGGATTCCGTCAAAGACGGCGGCTACGTGGCCGCCAATTGGGCGCTCTTTCACGTGCAGAAGCGGTTGGCCCGCGTGGCGGAAAAATCCGACATCCGCCTCTGCCTTTTCCACGGCAAAGGTGGAACCATTGACCGCGGCGGCGGCCAATCGCATCGCAGCATTCAAGCTCAACCCTTTGCCGCTCCGGGAGGGAGGCTGCGCATCACCGAACAGGGTGAGGTCGTTTCCCTCAAATACTCCAATCCTGCGATCGCCGAGAGGAACCTCGAACAGTTGGTAACCTCGGTGCTCGAAGCCCACCTGCTCCACTTTCGTCGGGTCGAGGCCAGCCAGATCCCCGCATGGGAGGGGCATGCCACAGAACTCGCCGCCAGCAGTCGCGACTTCTACCGCCAACTCGTTTATGAGACGCCCGGGTTTGTGGAGTACTTCCGGCAGGCCACACCCATCGATCTGATCGAGCACATCCGTCTCGGATCTCGCCCCAGCCGGCGGCTGGGAGCGCGTGACCTCCGCGGCCTGCGGGCTATCCCCTGGGTCTTCGCCTGGACACAGTCTCGACACCTGCTTCCCGCTTGGTTCGGCCTGGGCCACGCCGTCGAGAAATTCCAGCTCGACCGCGCTCCCCAAGGTTTGGATCTGCTGCGGCGCATGTACCAAGGCTGGCCTTTCTTCTCCAATCTGATCAACAACGCCGAGCTTTCCCTGGCCAAGACGGATCTCTATATTGCCAGTCTCTATGCCGCGCTTGCTCGGCCGCGCCGACTCGGAAAGAGAATCTTCCGACGGATTGAAGAGGAGTATCACCGCAGCGTTCGCGGGGTCCTGGAGATTTCAGGTTCCGCCATGCTGCTCGAGAGGCAGCCCGTCCTGGCTGAGTCCATCCGCCTCCGCAATCCTTACGTGGACCCCCTCAATTTCCTGCAAACCCGTTTCCTCGAACGCTGGCGCCGCGCTCGTCGCGGTCATCGCCAGCACTCCAACGAAGCCGCGCTATTTCATCTTCTACAGATTACCGTGGGCGGCATTGCCTTTGGAATGAAAAGTACAGGCTAGGCCTCTTGCGGCTTCCTGAACAACGTTGCAGGGATGTCATCCTGAGCCCGCCCACCCTTAGGATCGGCGGACCTTCGGCCGAGGTGGGCGAAGGATCTGCTTTCTGCAAGATGAACTGCAGATTCTTGGTCGTCCCAATCAGACCGGGACTTCTCTCAGAATGAAACCGGTGTAGTTTTTTGTTTGACGAGCAGAGGGGTACATGGCGAACCAGGAAACCACCCGGTGGTCTCTGCCCTTCCTTTCTCCCTCTACTCGCGTTACGCTGATCATCTCATGGTGCGCAGTCGATCTGAGAAAACTCGCTTAGACCGGCTCCTCGTCGAGCGAGGGCTGGCGGAGTCTCGGGAGAAGGCGCAAGGCCTCATCTTGGCAGGGCAGATCCTGGTGAACAACCAGAAAGAGGAGAAGTGCGGAGCACTCGTCGATCCCCAAGTCTCGCTGCGCCTGCTCGGCGAAGTGTCCAAATATGTGAGCCGCGGTGGATTGAAACTCGAAGGCGGGCTCGAGCACTTTCGCATTGATCCCGATGGAAAGGTGTGCCTCGATATCGGAGCTTCCACCGGCGGCTTCACGGACTGCCTGCTCCAGCACGGCGCGGCGAAGGTCTTCGCTGTGGATGCGGGAACGAACCAGCTCGACTGGAGACTGCGGCGCGACCCCCGGGTGGCTGTCCTGGAAAAAACCAACGCGCGCTTCTTGAGGTTCGACCTGATCGGAATGCTCGTGGAACTCGTGACCATCGATGTTTCATTCATCTCCGCGGCCCTGGTTCTGCCGGCGCTCCTCCCGCTGCTCGCATCCCGTGCGGAGCTGCTGGTTCTGGTCAAGCCTCAATTCGAAGTTGGCAAGGGAATGGTAGGAAAAGGTGGAATCGTCCGTGACCCGGCGCTGCACCAGGAGGCAGTCGCCAAAGTCTCACGCAAACTCCTGGAACTGGGGTTCAGCCAGTTATCGTCCGCGGAGAGTTCTCCGCCGGGGGCGGAGGGAAACCGCGAGTTTTTCTTGCATGCGGTTTGGCAAAAAGCCCGCTAGAATGGTTGCCATCTCTGTCGATGTAGGGGTCGCCCGCCATTAAGATCGGCGGGCTTTCAGCCGCGGCGACCGTTCGGCCTGCTGGGGGTGAGCGCGGTTCGACTTCACTCACCGTCCTGAGCAACGCCGAGGGACAGCTCGCCCCTACACGGCCGGGGACGATCGCAAACAACGTCAAGTCCTGATACGGACCGCGAGGAAACTGGGCGCTCGTAAAGGTTAAGAATCACTATGCCCATCCAACGGGTCGGCATCATCTCCAAACCCAAGAAGACGGAAATCCGCGAGATTGTGCCCGCTTTGCTCAAATGGCTCCATGACCGCAACATCGAAGTGTTTATTGACAAGGAAACAGGGGCCATCATGCGGACCTCGGAGCACTGCCTGACCCGAAATGAAATGCCGGGGCAGGTGGACCTGGTAATTGTGCTGGGAGGGGACGGCACCCTGCTGGCTACGGCGCGCGCGCTGAACCGCAAAACGGTCCCCATCCTTGCGGTAAACCTGGGAGGGCTCGGATTCCTTACCGAGATCACGCGAGAGGAACTCTATCCCACGCTGGAAATGGTGGTGGCCGGCACCCACCGTACCGACCGCCGCGTGCAGATTGAGGGCGAGCTGATTCGCGCGGACGAGGTCATCACTTCATTCCTCGCGTTGAACGACGTGGTGCTCAACAAGGGCGCCATCGCGCGAATCTTCGACTTTGAGTTGCGGGTGAACGGGCAGCTTGTGTCAACCTACAAGTCGGACGGCTTGATTGTGTCCACGCCGACAGGATCTACGGGATACTCACTCGCGGCGGGTGGCCCCATCGTCACTCCCGCCGTCGAAGCTTTCCTCGTCACTCCCATATGCGCTCACACCCTCACCCACCGCCCCCTGGTGCTTCCCGACACGGTCAAGATCGAAGTCACGGTGAAAAGTCAGCGCGAAGCCGCCTACCTGACCGTGGATGGCCAGGTCGGCATCGCCGCGCACAGCGAAGACTCGGTCCGATTGAGGAAAGCCGATTCGTGTGTTGAACTGGTACAACCGCTCGCAAAACAGTACTTCGAAATCCTCCAGCAGAAGTTGAAGTGGGGTGAACGCTAATCGGTTTCGAGATTGACGGAGCTTGTTCGAGATGTTGGCGAACAGGTTTCGGGAATTGCGGTCCGGTCCGAGCGTGCGGGCACTGGGCTTGGCTTAAGCTTTCTCACCCGCCATCAAGTCTTCCACTTTTTCGCGGGGGCGAATCAATTTGGCTTCCCCACCATGAACCAGGACTTCCGCGGGACGTGGCCGAGTATTGTAATTGGAGGAGAGCACGAACCCGTAGGCGCCGGCGGTCAGCACCGCGAGCAGGTCGCCGGGTTGGACGTCGGGCATATCGCGGTCTTGGGCGAGGAAATCGCCACTTTCACAGAGAGGTCCGACGACATCCGCCTGCAACTTCTCGGCTGGCCGCTCAAGGGCTGGAACAATCTTGTGGTAAGAACCGTAGAGGGTCGGCCGCATTAAATCGTTCATGCCCGCGTCCACAACCACGAAATTCTTCCGCTGGTTCCGCTTCACATAGAGCACTCGAGTTATTAACACGCCAGCATTACCCACCAGCGCGCGCCCGGGCTCGAGGATGAGCTGCACGGAGGTCCCCCGCAGCCGCTCTTCCAGGCCTCGCGTCATTGCTTCCACGTTCAAGGGTTCCTCGTCGGCGTAGCGAATCCCATACCCGCCTCCCAAATCCAGCAACTTCACGGGAATGCCTTCCGACGCCAGTTGCTGGGCCACGCTCAGGATCTCTTCCAGCGCCTTCCAGAAGGGTTCCACTTCCAGGATCTGGGAGCCGATGTGACACGCGACACCGTGGACTCGCAGGTGTGGTGAGTGCGCGGCGCGACGGTAGAGCTCCAGAGCCTCGTCTTTCGGCACGCCAAACTTGTGGATGATTTGGCCCGTGGAAATGTACGGGTGCGTGCGGGCTTGCACATCGGGATTCACGCGGATCGAAATGCGGGCCGGCTTCTGCAGGGAACGAGCGCGGCGTTCGATCACCTCGAGCTCACCCGCCGATTCCACGTTGAACATCAGAATACCAGCAGCGAGACCGGCACTGATCTCGTCCAGGGTTTTTCCGACGCCGGAGAAAACGATTGTGTCTGGCGCGGCTCCAGCGCGAAGCGCGCGCGATAGTTCGCCGCCGGAGACGACGTCGAACCCCGCCCCCGCCTGCCGCAGCAAGCTCAGGATGCGGAGATTGGAATTGGCTTTGACCGAGTA
>JBEKAK010000035.1:0-50761 GCA_050018275.1 Terriglobia bacterium
CCGATCGCGTCGAGCGTCCGGGCCGCTTGCCCGACCCTTAACTTTAGATGCTTTTCCTGCAGGACGCGTGGCGTGGCCACCAGCCGCAGCCCGCAGGCGCCAAACACCGGGGTGGGATTGCCCATGCCGAAAGGCTCGAGCTCCGAGAGCTCCTGATAGAGCGGCCAGTCCATCTCCGCCAGATTCACTTGCCCGTCCACACGCAGCACGGGCTCCAAATCCCCGGGCACGAGCACCGTGCGCGCGTACTCCTCGAAGCGCCGCTCCAGCTCCGGCACGCGGTCCGCCGGCAGCGCGAAGCCCGCCGCCTGCGCGTGCCCGCCGAAGCGCTCGAACAGGTCGCTCACCGCGGTGAGCGCCTCGAGCAGATGAAACCGCTTGGGGGAGCGCCCCGAACCCACGCCCACGCCGTCTTCGACGCCGATCACCAGCGTGGGACGATGATAGCGTTCCACCACGCGCTGCGCCACAATGCCGATCACGCCGCGATGCCAGCCCGGGCCCGCCAGCACCAGCGTGTAGCGCCCGGCGAGATCGGTGCGCCGCTCTAACTGCTCCACAATCTCGCGCAGGATTTCGTCCTCCACGCGTTGTCGCTCGCGGTTCAGCCGCTCCAGCCGCTCGGCGATTTCACGCGTGCGCGCCGCGTCCTGCAAGGTGAAGAGGTCGATCACGTCACGCGCGTTTTCCATGCGCCCGGCAGCGTTCAGGCGTGGCGCCAGGCGAAACGCCACGTCGCCCGCGCTGATTTCCTTCCCCGCCAACCCCGCGAGTTCAATCAGCGCCTCCAGGCCGGATTGCGCGGGCTGGCGCAGTCCCTCCAGGCCAAAGCGCACAATGACGCGGTTTTCGCCCAGCAGCGGAACTACGTCCGCAATCGTGCCGATGGCGACGACTTTCAAATAAGACTCGAGCAGCCGCTCCGTGAGCCGCTCGCCCAAAAGCGCCTGCGCCAGCTTGAAGGCCACGCCCACGCCCGCCAGGGACTTCTCGGGATAGCCGCAGTCCGGCCGCCGCGGATTCAGAATCGCGCAGGCAGGCGGCAGATGGCCATCGGGCAAGTGATGGTCGGTCACGATGCAGTCGAGGCCGAGCTCGCGCGCGCGGGCCAGGACCGTGTGCTCGCGGATGCCGGTGTCCACGCTGATCAGCACGCGGAAACCACTGGCCGCGGCCTCCTCGACCACGGGCAGACGCATGCCGTAGCCATCCGTAAGCCGGTGCGGGATGTAGGCCTCGACTTCTGCGCCCAGCGTGCGCAGCGCGGTGAGCAGCACCACGACCGCCATGGTGCCATCTACGTCGTAATCGCCGTAAATCAGTATCCTTTCCCGCTGCGCGAGCGCGCGACCGACGCGGGCGACGGCCTCGCGCATGCCGGCCATGCGCTCCGGCGGGTGGAGCTGCGCGAGGTGCGGATGCAAAAAGGCATCCGCCGCCGCGGGTTCGGCGAGCCCGCGCTGCACCAGCAAGCGCGCCACCAGCGGCGAGACTTTCATCTCGCGCACCAGCCGCCCGGCAGATTCAGAATCAACAGGTGACTCAACCCAGCGCATGGATTAGCACTTATGGTGACAGAGGAAGGCGAGGCTTGCAAGTGAAGGCATGGCGCGCAGCGGGCAGTGGGTAGCGCAGAGTTGGTCTGTAACTCTGCGGCTTTACATTGTGGTTCATTCAAATCCTTGCGCGTTCATCGGCCGGCAAGCGCACACGATCAATGGACAGCGGCAGGAAGCCCCCTGCCGGGTCTCGCCCGCGAAAGCGCTAGTCCACTCGGCCCCTTGGATTCCCGCTGGTGCCCGCCCAGATTGCACCCTGCCGGGAATGTCTGTGGCGGATCACTGACCGCTGAGAGCCAGGTGCTCCATCCCCGCCAGCCGATGGGCTGCATTCCAGTGCAAATTGTCCGGAGATCCCTAACTAAGTTCAGCCAAAGGACGGGTTGGACCAGTCCTGGCTTTGTGGGATGTGCCGCCCGGCGATCGACCTCTCAGAGGTTCTCGATGACCTGTTGAATGCGGCTGATCTCCTTCTCTTTATCCAAGTATTCTCGGTAACTGTCCCTAGTCTGTCTGATGAGCTCATCATATGTGATATACCTTGCGTCGATCGCCTTCAACACAGCCCTGTTCTGCTTATCTTGGTCTTCTGGTTCTGGAGCGGAGCCGAGGATACAGATGGACTCTATGATGTGAGGATCGTTGGGATACGCCTTTCTCAGACACTTCTCCAGGGCGCGCTGATATTTTTGGACCTGCTCCACTAGCTCGGCCACTCTCACCTTTCTGTTGTACTTCTTAAGCTCGATAATAATGTGCTTGAGGGCTGCTGTTCTGTATCTGATGTCAAGTCGCCCCGCCTTTTCTTCCTCTGTGAGGCCGGCATCCAGCCCCTTCCACTCCCTGGTCACCGATTCCTCCATGCGAGCATCGGTGCTGGCCCGTTCCCATGAGGGATCGAGCAACCAGAGATGGTCGAATATATGGGTCTGGATCAGCTTTTCTTTGGCGGTGGGAAGAATTCCCTCGAATTTCTTCAGAACCTCCACCCGCGTCTTAGTGATCTGCCAATAATGGACCGCCTCCAGTTCGTCCATGTCCGCGAATATTGACTTGAGCAGATCGAAGTCCTTTGCCGTGTCCACGTTATCCAACGCGTCGAGGTTGTCCTTTAGGGCGAGGGTCTCGAACGCCAAAATGCCGTGCCTGTAAAGCTCCCTCTTGTAATTCGCATCCTGGATCGGAAAAGACTCGATCTTGGCGAAGAGTTTTCGAGCGTACTTCTTGTTCCCCGAACCAAGCTGGTCGAACCACTCTTTGACCTTAGGATTCTCAAGGGCTTTCTCCTCAGCGTCTTCGTTTCGCCAGTCGCGCCAGTTGTTTTGAATCGTGTTGAGGATCTTCTCCTGCACGAAGGTCCTCAGCTTGATATACCGAGGATCAGTTTCCCTCAGGTTTTGGCGGCCACTGGTTGCGATATCTTCTTTGTCCGTCCAATCAAGGAAATCGGCCCTCAGTTCCCCCATCAGATACTTCGTGAAGACGCCCCCCTCCTTAACGTCTTTAAGGATGTCCTCATGGATGAGTTTCCCCCAGGCGAGGATCGCAATGGTGTTGTTTCCCTCCCCGATGCTCTTTTGTTCATCGAACGTCCCCACCCAGCCACGCACGTCATATTTATTCTCCGAGTCAACGACTCCTGGAAGCGTCTTTTTCTTCTTCGCGTTCTTACAAAAACTGGCGTACGACTCGGCGTTGTCGCCAATCGTCCAGAGGTACTCGATTTTGTTGAAGTAGTCTCTATCTTCAATGCTAATCGGCTTCCCGTTCACCAAGACCGAGAATTCGTGTTCCAGCCCAATAATGCTGAAGCGCCTGGCTAGACGCTTCCTGAGAAAGGATTCAGTCGTCTCCACTCCCTTCTTCAGGTCGCGCAGAATAATCTTCGTCCCTTTCTCAACTTCAATCCCGCTCGGGGGTACTGGGTCGGGATGGTAGGGCAATTTGCTTTTGGTAGCCTGCTCTATCGCGGCCGTATTCATTACGAAGCCGCTCTTCTTACCGCCGCTGACGCTGTGAACTTCGATCGTTTCGGCGATTGAGAAAAGAGACAGTTTCCCAATTCCCTTACGCCCCATGACGTTTCGCCCTCGGGTGGTGACAGTGGGTTCGTTTTCTCTTCTGCGGTACCCGACTTTGAGATACTTATTGTTCATATCGTCTCTTGTCATTCCACAGCCGTCGTCGGAAATAGTTATGAGCTTTGCAGAGCTATCAATTCGGATTTTTACTTCGGTCGCGTCAGCATCCCAGCAGTTAGCCACCACCTCTGAAATCACAGCAGGGATGTTGCTGTAAAGCCCGATTCCCAGGTGCTCCAATGTGGCCAAGTCTATGGTCAGCTCGTATTCATGCTTCTCTGGCATTACGACCTCTCATGGATTGCGTTTCGACACGGCAAGGGCAACGTGTCGAATTCGGTGAGTTCCTCACTGCCCGCTGCCTTTGCCACGACACGCAGCACGGCTGATTCTCCTATGGAGTATACCAACAGATCCGTTAAACTGATATCGTAGCGAAAAATCCCAGGGTTCCGCATGAGCTATGAAGTCATCCACGACATCGCCTAACCGGTCGAGGCTCATGGCGAGCGTCCGCCAAAGGGGCTCTGCGCCTGAGCTTGCTGTGCGCGCCATCCTCCGGGGCCAGAGGCACAGATTCAAAACCAACGCCGAGAGACTGCCGGGCTCCCCCGACATATACGCCCCGTGGGCGAAGCTCGCCGTCTTTATACATGGCTGTTTCTGGCATCGACACCGAGGCTGCCGGGCGTGTACCACCCCCAAAAATCACCGAAACTTCTGGCTAGAAAAATTCCGTCAGAATGTTGCCCGCGACAGGCGGAAGGTTCGGCAACTCCGGCGGCTGGGGTACCGCGTACTCACTGTCTGGGAATGCCAGGTGAAATCTCTCTCCAAACTTGCTAGACTTAAGAAACAGTTGGACCGCTTCTTCGGGGGTAACGGTTGGGGATCGCTTCAAGCATCAGAGCGCAGCCCGCTGAAAACCAAGCCGGTTTCCTCCGGCGCCCAAAGACAGCCGCAACAATCGCGGAGCGTGAGCAAGCGGAAGGGTCGCCGCCAGAAGTTTTTTCCCTTTCACGAGACGGTCTGAGAATCTACCGCACAGTCAGGATCCGCAACCGGGATTCGCACACCACAGCGTTCCATCTGGAAAAGCGCCTTCTAAGGACTGATTTGAGTGCCCCCGCGCTGGCGAAACTGGCCGACCAGATCTTTTTGCGGTCCTGCAGTTGGCCTACGCAGGACGACACGACGACGGAGGTCCGCACAGCCGACCTTTTCAGTAGCTTCGGGGCAATGTCGCTGGGGGTTTGGGAGGCCTGTCGTGCCGTCGGAAAGCGGATGAAACCAGTGCTAGCCGTGGATTCCGACCTGCTCGCCCTTGAGGTTTTCAGGAGCAATTTCCCGTCTGCGACCACGAAGGAAGAAGACATCTCTCAACTCCTGGATTCTCCGCTCGGGGCTCCGCCATCTCAGGCCGAGAAGAAACTGGCTGAACGTGCGGGCGATATCGACTTGTTGTTGGGGGGACCGCCCTGCCAAGGGCATAGCGACCTGAACAACCACACCCGGCGTACAGACCCCAAGAACCGACTCTATGAGCGCATGGCGCGGTTTGCTGAGCTGGTCCTTCCTACGCACATCATCATCGAGAACGTCCCCGCCGTGTTGCATGACAAGGGCAAAGTTGTAGATGCGACTGTGGAAACCCTGAGAAAGCTCGGCTACAAGTTGGACCATCGGATCGTGGAAATCTCCTCTCTCGGAGTGCCCCAACGGCGACGGCGCCATGTTTTGGTGGCCTCCCTTGCTCATGACGTAGCGCTCGACAAGATGATCAAGAAATACCAGCGATCCGCGCCAAGCGTGCTGTGGGCGATCTCTGACTTGCGGCGGAAATCTAATAGACTCTTGGATATAGCGTCCACTCCGACAGCGACGAGTCTGAAGCGCATTCAGTACTTGTTCAAACACGACCTCTACGACCTGCCGGACACTGAACGGCCTGACTGTCACCGCTTGTACGAACACACGTACCGGTCAGTTTATGGCCGTATGCATTGGGACAAGCCTTCGCAAACGATCACGAGCGGATTTGGTTGCATGGGGCAGGGCAGGTTCGTGCACCCGAGCGAGATGCGGACGATAACCCCCCATGAGGCAGCCCGCCTCCAGTTCATTCCGGACTTCTTCGCGCTTGACGGAGTTGGGTGTAGAACGCCATTGGCACAGATGATCGGCAACGCTGTCCCCCCGAAGCTGACATACGTCATCGCGCTCGAGTTGTTGCGGTAGCGGATAGCCATCGCTGGAAGCGCGATGCCGCGTCAAGGCGACACCTGCGAACGCCGCACCGCGCAACACAATTTCAGCCAGTATCCTCCGACTCGAAAGGATGAGTACGGCCAGTCCTCAGCACGCTCGACAAGCAAGCGTAGCGCCCCGATGCATCGGGGCGGTTCTTCCTCAGATTTGCGTCTTCGAATCCAAGGGCAAAATGGCAATCGTTAACCCGCAACGGCGCATGGCTTGCACCGCGCTCGTGCCGGAACACTCGTTCACGCTGGACCATCGCCAGGGAGTGGAAATGTGCGCCGCTGGGACAAACGCAATACAGGGATCCTTCGTCGTCTCGCAGGGCGGGACTCCTCAGGATGACAGCGGGGGACACAGCCGCGACACACCGCTGGAATACAGCACGGTCGGTGGGATCACCCGCCAAGCCGTAGATCTCGTGGGCGGAGCTCTGCGCTGCACCTGCTCTTGCCGATTTGGCCCTCTCCAGGGATGATCCAGGCCAGCACCTCGACCGACGCGGCGATCAGCCGCGGATGCCTTGCCCGGCGAGGGCGATGTCATCCCGGGTGGTGTTTTTGACGAGGTACATGGCTTCGTCGGCTTTGAGCAGGAGTTCTTTGCGCGTGCGCCCGTCCACGGGGAAGGAGGCGATGCCGAAACTGGCGGTGACTTTGATGTCCATCCGCTCTTCGCTGAAGAAGACGCGGGAGTTCAGGAGTTCGCGGACACGGCGGACGACCAGTAAGGCATTCTCCTTGGAGGTCTGCGGGAGCAGGACGACGAACTCGTCACCGCCGTAACGGAAGGCGTAGTCAATCATGCGCAAGTTGCCCTTGATGAGGTCGCCGATCATCCAGAGGAGCTTGGAGCCGACCAAGTGGCCGTGCACGTCGTTAACCTGCTTGAAGTAATCGAGGTCAATGAAGATGACCGAAAACTCGTAGCCGTAGCGATTGGAACGATAGATTTCCGTATCGAGGACGAAGTTGAGATGGCGGGCGTTGTAAAGCGCGGTGCAGTCGTCGGTGATGGTGAGCTCGTGGATGCGCTGCACGTAACGGGCGTTTTCGAGCGCGATGGCGGCGTAGTCCGCCAGGCTCTTGAGGATGGGAATGTCTTCCACGCCGAAGCTGGGCCTGCCGAGGGCGTTGACGAGTTCGACCACTCCCAGCACGTGGCCGCGCGCCTTGATGGGCACACAGACGATCGAGCGGGTCTCGGTATGCGTCAGCTCATCGACCTTGGGCGTGAAGCGCGCATCATTGCGGACGTCCTCGACGAGGACGGGCTCGCCGTGCTGGGCTACCCAGCCGGCCACACCTTCGCCGAGCTTCAGGCGAACGTCCTTGAGTTTGTCGGCGCCACTGCCAATGGCAATTTCGAAATAGAGCTCCTGGGTCTTCTCATCCAGCATCAGAAGCGACCAGGTGTCGGGTTGGAGGAGATCGCTGATCTTCTCCATGATGGTCTGGAGAATCTTTTGCAGATCGAGGGTCGAGAAAAGCGCCTTGCCCACTTCGTGGAAGAGGGAAAGCCGCTCGACCTGGCGCTTCAGTTCGGCAATCTCTTCTTCAGGGCCCATCGAGTTTCCAGACTAATCCGTGCAAATGGACGTATAGACTTTTTAAACCATTGGACGCGTCTTTTCAACACCTTTGTAAGGGGTGGCCGCCGACGGCAGACGGGGGGGCGCTCCGAAACCCCCATCGGCCGGCTAACGTCAAAGCATTTGACACTCTCGTGCGCACGAAAATATGATAAAAGAGGTTTAGTCCCTAAGGAGCGAAGAAGGCCCACCTATGCCCGCCTTTGGTGAAAATCTTCGGCGCGAGCGAGAAATGCGCGGCGTGAGCCTGGAAGAAATTGCTTCCTTCACCAAGATCAGCAGGCGCTTTCTCCAAGCCATCGAACAGGATGATTTCGCGAAGCTGCCGGGCGGGATCTTTGCACGCAGTTTCATCCGCAGCTACGTGCGCTACTTGGGCCTGGACGAAGAGCGGGTGATGGCCGAATACCAGCTTGCCGCTCAGCCCGGGGATGACGTGGACTTGCACTGGGCGCCGGCCAGTAAGTCCGTCGCGCCGCGACCAGTGGCCCGGACCCCGTTGGTGGCCACGCTGGTGGGCATCATCCTGTTCACCGGGGGCTACGCGCTCTACCACTACTCCCGGAGCGCGGCGGAAACCCCGGTGCCACCCGCCCCCAGTCCGACTGTGACACCCAGCCCGCCTGCTTCCCCCGCGCAGCCCATCACCTCCCCAAATGCCAGCGCTTCGCCCGCCGGCGTGAATCCCCCGGCGGGCGGCACAGCGCCGGCAACAACCCGTGGCGTGGCCCCAAGTGCTTCAGCAGTGCCGGCGACGGGCGAAAGCCCCCCGACGCAGCCCACCGCCCCACCAAGCCCGCAATCCGCCCAGGATGCCGACTTGGTGCTCCAGGTAGCCGCAACGGAACGCTCTTGGGTGGCCGTGGACGCCGACGGAAAAACGGCGTTCCAACGCGTGCTGAATCCCAACGAAGTGAAAACCGTGAAGGCGCACGAATCCTTTGACGTGACGGCGGGCAACGCGCAAGGCGTCATCCTGACCTTGAACGGCGAGACCCTGAAACCCCTGGGCCGCCGCGGCGAAGTGAAGTCCGTGCATATCACCCGTGAGGACCTGAAAAGCTCCGCACCCTGAGGCCAACCATTTCCGAGCACTTGGTGGATTTAATCCGGGACGGCAAAGCGCCCCAGGTGATTCGTCGCAAGGGTGCAGAGGGAAACCTGCCGTTGCCCGTGGAAGAGAAAATCGAGGTCCTGACCCTGCTCGCGGCCGACCCCGATGCGGAGGTACGCGCGCAAGCGGTGGAAACGCTGGAGAGGTGGGACTACGCGGAAGTCCGGCGGGTGCTGGCCAGCCCGCTGACCACACCCGCGGTGCTGCGCTTCGCGGCTGAGCAACTCCTCGCGCGGCGCGAAGATCTGCGGGAAGTCCTGCTGTGCAATCCCAGCCTTTCGGAAGAAATCCGCAGCAGGCTTCAGCCGAAACCCGCCGCCGAACCGCCAACCGAAGAGGCCACGAACCCAATCCTGGCCAAGCTGAGCGCGGCGCTGCTGCAAGAAGATGGGAAAGTGCTCGAGGAGTTGCCGGCCGAAATCGAGGCTCCGCCGGAAGTCACCAAGCGCGACGACGAACTCACCAAGGCAGACCGGGAAACCTTGATCCAGAAGATCAGCCGCATGTCAGCGGTGGAAAAAATCAAGGCGGCCCTGACCGGCAACCTGGAAACGCGCATGATCCTGGTGCGCGACTCGAACAAGCTCGTGGCGCGCGCCGTGCTGCAGTCGCCAAAGCTTTCCAACCAGGAGATTGAGAGCTATGCGGGGGCCAGGAATGTTTCCGAAGAAGTGCTGCGGCTGATCGCCACGAATCGCAAGTTCATGAAAACCTACGTGGTGGCGAGGGCGCTCATCAACAATCCCCGCGCGCCCATTGACATCACCATGCCCCTCGTCATCCGGCTGAACGACCGCGATCTCAAGGGACTGGCGTTCAACCGGAATGTCCCGGAGGCTATCCGGAGCATGGCCATCAAGCTCATCAAGCAGAAGGAAGAAGCCACCAAGCCGAAGCTTCCGGGTAAACACTAACGAGGCCTCGCGCCGCACCGGCGCGCGGCTTTGTTCGCCGGCAGCGCGGCGTTTCAACCCCGCCGCCAAAATCCTCACCCGGTCCCGCCGAAAGGGACCGCTCTCTTCGCTGGGACACGCCCGCAGCCAGTGATCTGGATCTCCTTATCCCAGGCTTTCGGCAAGATGACGTCGAGCAGGCGCTGCAGGTTCCGCGCCGCGGCCTTGCCGACGGAAAGCACTTCCTCGTGCGTCAACGGTGCGCGGCTGAGGCCCGCCGCACGGTTGGTAATAGTGGCGACGGCCAGGACGCGGCGGCCGAGCTGGCGCGCGGTGATCACCTCCGGCACCGTGGACATGCCCACCGCATCGGCGCCGAGGCGGCGGAGCGCGCGAATTTCCGCGGGCGTCTCGTAACTCGGCCCAAGGGCGGCAGCATAGACGCCTTCGAAACCTCGCTGGCCGAGAGCGCGAGCGGCGCGAAGCGCCAGGCGGCGCAGGCGGGCGTCATAGGCATCGCTCATGGCGACGAACCGCTCACCCCAGCGCGCCTCGTGCGGTCCGACCAGGGGATTGGCGCCCAGGAAATTCAGATGATCAGAAAAGACCATGAACGCGCCTGGCTGCGCTGCAGGCGCGATACCGCCCGCCGCACAGGTGAAGATGAAGACCTCGACCCCAGCGAGAGCCAGCGCGCGCACCGGGAAGACGGCCTCGGCGGGAGCGTAGCCTTCATAGAGATGTATGCGCCCCGACAGTATGGCGACCGGAACTTCGCGCCAGAGGCCCACGTGTAGCACGCCGCTGTGCCCTTCCACGGTGGGCCGCAGAAAATGAGGGATCTTGCGATACGGAACCGAGAGCGGCCGCCGCAAGCCGCGGGCGACTCCCTCCAGACCCGAACCGAGGGTGATGGCGACACGCGGGCGAAGGGGCCAGCGTGCACAGAGATAGGCGGCGGCTTTCTTCGCTTCGAGATAGCCGGGAGTTCGCATCGATTTCACCTGCCTTGTCGGTGCGAGGCCTGTGGTCCCGCGCGTGCGGACCGCCGCAGCTCAGGCAACGAGCAACGCGGCGATCACCGTCGCGGGGAAGTTGGCCAGGCCGTTGGCGAAAATGGTCCGCACACCGATGGCTGCGCTCGGAGTGACTATCTTCCTGCGAGGCGCGAAATGAAGAGCTCAATGAACCGCTGGGAGTCCGATTCCACCGCGACGTGGACGTTAGGATGCACCTTCTCGACGCCGTCGATGACGTAGCGCTCGCCGCGCCGGACCTTGCGGTCGGAGGAATTGTGCCGGCTCGCCACCGTTTCGCCTCGCGTGAACTCACCCCGCGTCTCGACTTCGACCCACATGTCCTGTGTGGTAATCAGGCTGCGGTCGATCACCGCACCCACCGCCAGCGGGTCGTGCATGGGCGTCCCGTTGCCACCCAGCTTGCTGGCAAGGTCCACCATGAAATTCAGCACGCCGACGGCGAAGTCGTTCTCGCGCCCCTGCGTCCTGGCCAGCCGGTTCAGGTCAGTCCGTGTGAACAGCGTCTTCTCAGTCACATTGAGCCCTACCATGGTTAGCGGCCAGCCGGCCTCGAACACTGCGCGCGCCGCTTCCGGATCATTGTAGATGTTGGCCTCCGCCGCTGCGGTGGCATTACCTCCGGAGAGCGCACCCCCCATCAGGACAACTTCCTTCACGAGCGGAACGATGGAGGGATCTTTCCGCAGCGCCAAGGCAAGGTTCGTGAGCGGCCCCACCGGGACGAGCGTGATCTCGTGAGGGGATTGGTGAATGAGGTTAATAATCAGGTCGGGAGCGAAGCTGGTATCGGCCTGGCAGGCGGGCGCAGGGAGTTCGACATTGCCCAGCCCGTTTGCCCCATGAAAGAACTCGGCAGTGACCAGCTTCTGGACCAGCGGGTGCGAAGCGCCGCTTGCCACCAGCACGTCACACCTTCCGGCCAACGAAACCAGCTTGAGAGCGTTCTCGAGACCCTGCTCGACAACCACGTTTCCCGCCACCACCGTGAGGGCTTTTACGTCGAGTTCCGGCGAGTTCAGGGCAAGCAGAATCGCCACGGCATCATCGGCCCCGGGATCCGTGTCAATAATGACCTTGCGACCTCCCGGCGCGGCCGTCGTTCCTGATGCGAACGAGATGACCAAACACATCGCCAACACGGCGCAACGCCACACCCTTTTCATAAGCGCCTCCTGGGCAGGGTCACATAGATTGGGGCCTCGGGAGAGAGCATATCAGGAGAATCGTCGCAGACGCAGGCAAGTAATCTCCGGCGGACAGCCGACGCGCAGCGGGACAAGAACTTTGCCGATCCCGCGGCTGACATAAATCTGCGTGCCATTCAGCCGGTTCCATCCCTCGACGAAGCGCTCGCCGAGCTTGGACCGGCCGTAGAACGACCCGACCACCGGCAGGCGCACCTGGCCGCCATGCGTGTGACCGGAAAGCACCAGATCGATGCCTTGCTCGGAGGCCAGGCGGACGCCCAGCGGGTTGTGGCAAAGCAGAATCTTGGCATCCCGCGCGGGCACGGAGTGCAGCGCCGCGTCGAGATCGTCGGCCTGCCACCAGAGGTCATCGATGCCGACCACCCAGAGCGTGGCGGAGCGGGACCGCAGTGGGTAATGGGAATTGCGCAGCACGCGGATGCGCTGGGCTCGAAGCGCGCGCGTGACCTCGTCGGGGTCAACCTGAAAATCGTGATTTCCCAGCACCGCGAAAATTCCCAGGCGCGCGCGGAGCTTTCCGAGCGCCCGCGCCAGCGGCCAGATATAATCGCGCGAGAGCGTGACGTAATCTCCCGTGAGGGCCACAAGGTCGGGCCGCAAGTGGTTGGCCAGGTGTACAGCACGCTGGATTTCCTCAAGGGGCGTAAAGAGGCTGTGATGCAGGTCAGTGAGCTGGACGATCCTCAGCCCGTCGTGCGGCGTGCTGAGCCGCCTTAGCCAGATGTCGGTTTCAGTGATTTCCGGATCGGGAGTGAAAGGGCGCGGAAAAGGCTGTGGCGCGGGACTGGTCAAGGAAAGCGTGATCAGGCCTTCGCGCCGGAGAAACCGTCTTGGACGCAACCGCCGTGCCAATCGAGGCTCCTGAACCCTTGCCTAAAGCGCCGGGAGAGGAAACTCCTGGCTACTTGGCGCGCTGCGCCAAGATATCGGCGAAGACTTCCAGCATCTGATCGTGAACCAGACGATTCGAGGCAAACACATCGTCGCCGAGCAGGTTGAAGGGCTGCCCCTGGATGTTGGACAGGCGCCCCCCGGCCTCCGTGACCAGCAGCGACCCCGCGGCTTTATCCCAGGGATTGAGCTTCAGCTCCCAGAAACCGTCGAAACGGCCGGCCGCGACGGAACAAAGATCGAGCGCCGCAGAGCCCGCGCGCCGGATGCCGTGCGAAAGCTCCGTGAAGCGGAAATAGAACTGGATATTCAAATCGTGATTCGTCGCGAAGGGCGGAAAACCGGTGGCGACCAGGCACTCGCTCAACTTCTCCGTTCGGGAAACCTGCAGGCGACGGTTGTTGAGATACGCGCCTGCGCCGCGTTCGGCCGTGAAGAGCTCTTCGCGCGTGGGATCGTAAACCACACCCGCAATCACCTCACCGCGATAAACGAGCCCGAGGGTGACCGAAAACACGGGGAAGCCGTGAGCGAAGTTCGTGGTTCCGTCCAAGGGATCAACGTACCAGCAGTAGTCGGACGACACGCGGTGGCCGCCGCCTTCTTCGGCAACAATGGCGTGGTCCGGAAAATGGCGGCGCAACCGCTCAACGATCAGGGCCTCGGACCGCCGGTCCGCCACCGTGACGAGGTCCGATCGACGCTTGTAGCTGATCTCCATGGGCTGGGTGAACAGTTCCGCCAGCAGCGTGCCCGCTTCGCGCGCGATTTCAACCGCCGTGCTGAGATAGTTCGGCATGATGTCAATGCACCCAGTGGTATGAGGTCCGTGAGAGCACGGCAGGTCCGCAGCGCCCTACGGCGGGCGCCTGCCGCTCCGCGGCTATTTTCGGGATTCCACCAGAATGCGCGTCTGCCCTTCCCCTTCCGCCCACACCGCGCCATCGGCGAAATACTCTTTCTTCCAGATGGGCACGACCTGCTTGAGGCGGTCGATAGCGTGCTGACAAGCCTCGAACGCGGCGCGCCGATGCGCGGAAGTCACGACGATGGCAACGCTGGTCTCGCCGATCTCCAGGCGACCCAGGCGGTGAACCATCCCGAGGCGATCGATCGCGAACTTCTGCTTCGCCTCACGCCCGACCTCTTCCAGCTTGCGCATCGCCATCGGCTCGTAAGCTTCGTATTCGAGATAGAGCGTGGCGCGGCCGTGCGAATGATTGCGCACGACGCCTTCGAAAATCACCACTGCCCCGTCTTCCGAAGCGCGGAGTTCATTCGCAAGGTCGGAAGCGGAAATGGGATCGCGCGTGATGCGGAAGAAGTCTCCGCCGGCTCCCCCGCTCACCGGAGGCAGGAACGCCACCTCGTCGCCGTCGTGCAAGGGCGTGGCGCGCCGGGCGATTTCCTGATTGACCGCGACGAGGAGCGAATCCGCAACGTTGCCCAGGCGCGGGAAGCGCGTTTCGTAACGGCGCCAAAGACCGTCGAGGTTCTCTCCTTCGGGGAGCTCGACTTGCTCCTGCGCGAAACCCGTCAGGTCGTGCGTGAGGCCGAAAAACAAAACGTTCACCTTCATGCTTTGCCCGTAACTCTGAACGGACCTGAGAACATCGAAGCGACAGTACAGCCGCATATCCAGTATACACGGGGGGCGCATTGCAGGGCGTTGAAAAACCCAAGCCTGCCGCAGCGGTAGCGACATGACATCAACAGAGGCGCTTTTGACCCGGACTTGTCCAAGTCAGGTTCTGGAGCTTGGCTCAAATGAGGCAAGCCGCTGGCGCTGCTAGTGAGACCCAAAAAGGTTTGACCGTTCGGTGCTCCCCGAAGGGGAGCTACGTGAATAGCCGTGGGTGAAACCCACGGAAAAAGGACCCCCACACCCCGCCTTCGGCACCCCTCTCCCCGCGAGCGGGGAGAGGGGAAGGGGGTGAGGGGGTGGGCGCGGTTTCCGGGGGCGTTGCCCCCGGCTATTGATGCTGCGCCCCTTCGGGGCTGAGGCAGGAGTCTTGCGATCCCGCCTTGCGGGACCCGACTCATCAAGCCACCCAGGAAAAATCCCCCTTCCCTCTCCCTTGGGGAGAGGGTGGTCCCGCAGGGCGGGACCGGGTGAGGGGTTACTTGCACGATCGAGGCGTGGGAAGAATCTACAACTTTAGAATTCAAAAACCATGAACCCCGCCCTTCCCCTCTGTGGTGCGGAATTCGGGCCAACGGGCCTCGGTATTCACGAGGTACTCCGCCCCCGTGGTACAATGCGCGTAACCTGCCAGGGCGGCCCCTGCTTTCGGGAGGTGCAAATGAGGTTCCCGCCGCTTGTGATTCTCTTGTTGATCGCGCTGGCTTTAACTCTTGCTCCCGCCAACTGGGCGCAGCAGAGGCCCTTCACACAGGATCAAGTGCAAGGCTTGGTGCGGGACGGACTGGGAGACGAGTCGGGAGCGAAGCTGATCGAGCAGCGCGGGATTGATTTCGCGCCGGCGGAGGACTTTATGCAAAGCCTCAAGGCCGCAGGCGCGAGCGAGGTATTTCTTAAGGCGCTGCGCGCAGCCAAACAACCCGAGCCCGCGAGCGCGAAGAAGCCGCTGAAGCAAGGGGAGGTTTTCGCTTTACTTGCTGGACAGGTACCATGCCAACGAGTTGCTGCATTGGTCCAGGAACGCGGAATCGATTTTGAGCCCACGGATGACTACCTTCAGGAAGTTCGCTTGGCTGGTGGCGAGGATGAACTAATTAGCGCACTCAAGGGTGCCAAGGTGATGAAGCCTGGGCAGACTACGGCCAGACAGTATTATTCTGAGTTAATAGAGCACGCATCTTCATTGAAAGATTTCGTAAAGCTCGCATTTCCGCCGATCTTCGGACCTCGTTCCCCTCTCGTTTGCTTTCCCAACGATCCCCTGAGCCTGCCCGCTCATAGCCGCTCTGACACCGATTTTTTCATTATTTCCCCCAGCACGCCCGATTATTTGCGTGATGAAGTCGGCGCTGAGGGGAGTGAGCTTCTATTCCAAACAGACCTGCAGCTCCTAAAAGGAGTGTTGTTGGAAATATCCAAGACACCACCCGACCCAGCCTTTCTAGCAAAATTATCGAAAGGATTCATAGTAATCAACCATTTCGACCGGGGCATCGGTGGTGCTTTCATCGTGCTCCCTCTCTACTCTGGATTTGACTTCCGTGACAGTCTTGGGGCCGATGCTACTGTCTGGACCCTGGCTAAGTGGGCTAAAGAAGATAATCAACTAGCCACGCTGGAAATGGTGAACGAAAGCTTACACAAGAACAATGGGCATCTCTCGGCGGATTTCAAGTTTGAACCTACAACCGGGAGGTTCATATTCGGCTTAATGATTGACGATAAGTACTTCTCTACCAACCAAAGATTTGGGGTGTGCGAATTGGTGAAAACCAAAGATGGCCGAAATCCGTTGGATGCTTATCCTGTTACCCAACCTACTGCGAAGTAAAACCGACCAGCGCACGCGCCTTCTGGTTGGCAAGTCGAAAGTTTGTTTTGGTGAGCAAGCGCAGACCTAGTTTTTCGGGCGTAAGGTTTTTGGTCGTAGCGATTTTGGCGGTTAAGAGCCGCGGACCTCACCAAAAGGTCCCCGCTCGATTGCCCTCAAGGATCACATTTATGGATGACAAACTGCTCTTCGTTCAATTCCCCCATCCCGGAGGGGAGCATAGGCCGGATAACGGCTTAATCAAGGCGTGGAACAAGAACTGCCACAAGAGGAAGTTCATGAAGCAAACTGGCAAGTACCTCACTGACGCAAAGGATAAGAAGGCCAAGAAGGGCGACATAGTGTTCTGGGGGGAGTGGGAGCCGGAATCAAAAGCGGAGAGGATCGACAAGCCAATCAAGAAGCACGGGCCGCAATATGTCTATAAACCGTATTACGTTGTGCCGGAATCTTACGAGGGCTTGCAAAACACCGATCCTTTTGTTTTCGGTGACCAGTTCCACTACTTTGGATGCAAGCAGCCCACGTTCAAGCAATTGAGCCACCTCCTACCGGGCTCGGTCATTCTGTTTGGCTCGCGTATAGACCATGCGTTTGTGCTCGACACGGTTTTTGTGGTGGGGAATCGCACCTCGATTAACCACAGCAGCGTGAAAGATCTGGAGCGACACGTTTGCCAAAAATATATGGAGGTCACAGTATTTCCTTGGTACAAAAACGTTGCCAAGGGTAAGGCCTGCGCCGGTGCCAACTCGCAGAAATGCCGACTCTACTTCGGTGCCAGTTACGATAAACCCATCCATGGGATGTACTCTTTCTTTCCCTGCCAGCCCTACGCGGAGAAGCCAAAGGGGCTTGCCCGCCCGAGAATCATCCTTCCGGGTGTAATTACGGGTAATCTCGGCAGGGGTGTGAAATACACTGAGCAACCAAGTCTGAACGCGATGAAATTGTTATGGGGCAAAGTAGTTGAGCAGGTCAAAAGTAAAGGGTTGGCTTTGGGGGTGTACGCAGAGATGCCTAAGCGCTGTATCACAAACAAGTAGGCCCTACCGAGCTGGGGCCACGCCCAGTGCTCTCGTGACCGTGGGCTCTTCCTTCGATGACGAACCCACGGTCAATTCCAAAGACGAATTGACCGTGGCTACCTTCGGGCCACAGAACCTCAGGCGCCGTTCGAATGGGTGAATGCAATCACGAGATGTAGGGGTAGGGCTTGCCCTACCCGGCGCTCCGCATGGTGAATGCGGAACCAGGGGGCGGCAAGCCGTCCCCCTACACCTTGGCAAGTCGATGTGCAGTGGTAGGGGAGCCCTACCCCTACGAGAGGGCGGAGTTCCCCGCACGCTTCGGAATTCAGGTTGGACGCGTTTCCCCCAGCACGTGACGGAGAGCTGCTTCGAGTTGAGGAAAGCGAAAACGATAGCCCGTGGCCAGCAGTCGTGAAGGCTCTACGCGTGTGCTGGCCAAAAGCAGGTTGTCAGCCATTTCTCCGAATATCAGGCGGGCCGCAAAGGCAGGCAGGGGAAGAATCGTGGGACGCCGCAACAGGCGCCCGAGGGCCCTGGTGAACTCCAGATTCGTCACGGGATGAGGCGCAACCACATTAACCGGGCCGTGCAGGGCATCAGAAGCAAGGACATGCATGACGGCTCCCAGGACGTCATCGAGCGCGATCCAGCTCAGGTACTGGCGGCCATTCCCCACGCGTCCACCCACACCCATCTTGAAAGGCAGCAGCATCAAGGCGAGCCCGCCTCCCGTCGCGCTGAGGACAAATCCGATGCGCAAATTCACCACGCGAATGCCGCTGCGCGCCGCGGGCTCGGTCGCGACTTCCCAGGCGGTGGCAACCTCCGAAAGGAACAGTGAGCCGGCGGGACTTGCCTCGTTCACAATCTCGTCATCACGGTCTCCGTAGAAACCGACCGCTGAAGCAGACACCAGCACTCCGGGCGGATGCCGCAATTGCGCCAGGGATTCGCTCAGCAGCCGGGTGCCCTTCGCACGACTCTCCAGAATGCGAGCTTTCTTGCCAGCCGTCCATCGGCCGGCGACGGTTTCTCCGGCGAGGTGCACAACCGTGCCGAATCCTTCCAGACTGTCCGCCGGGATTATTCCGCCGCTCGGATTCCAAGATATTTGGCCTGTGGCCGTTGGAGCCCGGGACCTGATGAGGCGGATTACCTCGTGACTACCGGCCGTCAGCAGTGGTATGAGCGCTCGGCCGATCAATCCGCTGGAACCTGTCAGCAGAATCCGCATCGGAGCAACCTTCAGCCGCTTGGCAGTTTGCTGAGAAAACGAGTTTTTCAGCAAATTGCTGAAGAGGCGCGGCAGTCCATGAGGCGCTTTTCGAGATCGAACGCGTCCGTAACGGAATGCGCAACATCCACCGACATGACGAGGGTGCGATGACCTCGGCGGGCCAGCTCCAGGCCCGTAGCCGCGGAAATGCTCGTCTTGCCGACTCCGCCTTTGCCCGAATAAAGAATGAGGCGCATAATGCTAGGTGCGCCGGCTGGACGCACGGTTTCAAGCTCAGATTATCACTGGAATTTCTCTCACACAATTTTGGATGCAGGTTTGCTCGCGTGCGCACACTGCGCGGAGGCTCGACATGAGCCAAATCTTCATCGCCGGAAAAGATTGGCAAGCGCGCGCTCTGCTTCGCGCTCAACTCATTGAAGAAGGATTCGAGGTGGAAGCCCACGAAACCATCCGCGAGGCTATAGCAGCATTGGAGTCTCGCTTGCATCCGCCGGATCTGTTTATTGCCGATATTTCGCAGAGCGATGAACCTTCCGCCGACGTCGAGGCACTCGCGGGTTGGTCACGGCAAGTCCCCATCTGGATCATCGCAAGCCGCACCTTTATCGTCGAGAAAGGCCTGCGCGGCCACGGATTCGAGATGGCCCTTCTGCGCCCCGTGGACGTGGGCGAGCTCGTGGAACAGATCAAACGAAGGCTGGAAAAGACCTCATGAGCGGTTTGCCCCGCGGGTTCACGCGCACGCTGCAAACGGCGCGTACCTTTTGGACAGAAAGGGGGAAGTACCCTTCAACCTGCGGGTTGTTCGTGCGTGAGGCAATGCAAAGTCCCGAGGCCCCAAACCAGGTCCACGGCGTGAACCCCCACGACCGGGCGATCGGGGAAGAGTTCGGTGAGTGTTCCTAGAGCGACGCGGTCCTGAGGATCGTTGAACGTCGGGACCAGCACGGCGGCGTTCGAGATGTAAAAGTTCGCATAGCTCGCGGGCAGTCGCTGGCCGTCGAGGTGGAGCGGCTCAGGCATGGGCAACGGTACGACCTCGAGCTTCGACCCGTCTTCGAGGCGCATGTCTCCTGCGCGCTCCCAGTTTTCCTCGAGCGGCCGGTAGTTTGGGTCGTGGGGGTTCTTCTCCTCGCAGAGAACCACTGTGCGCGGCCCCACAAACCGGCCCAGATCATCGACGTGACCGTGCGTATCGTCGCCGGCAATTCCCTTGCCTAGCCAGAGAACATTCGTCACCCCGAGAAATTCCTGGAGTGCAGCCTCGACCTCCCTGCGGCTGAGGCCGGGATTGCGCACTTGCGTAATCGGATCAAGCAGACACTCCTCGGTGGTCAGCAGCGTGCCGCGCCCGTTCGCGTCGATGCTGCCACCTTCCAAAACAAAGGTGCGGCCCTTCACCTTGCCCTCGAACAGCCGCCGATGAAGCGCCCGCGCCGCGCGTGCCGGAACCTGGCAATCCTTACGCCAGTTCGGGTACTTCGCCCAGCCCGTGAAGCCGCAACGGAGGATGGCCACATCGGGGCGCGGTCCGCTGCGCTTCACGAACATCGGCCCGAAGTCGCGCGTCCAACCGCGATCGGTGGGAAAGCGGAAAAATTCCACGCGCGCAAGATCCACACCGATGCGCGTGAGGATTCGCCGGGCCCCTTCCTCATGCGCTTTCGAGTTCACCAGAATGCGCACGGTTTCGCCGGGTGCGATCCTCCGAACGATTTCAGCGTACACCCAGGGGATGGGTGCGAATTTTCGTGGCCAGTCGGTAAGGTTGTGCGGCCATCCGATCCAGGTGGCTTCATGCGGTTCCCACTCGGCGGGCAAGCGGTAGCCGAGCGCGGCGGGGGTCTGCCCTACTCTTTCTTGCGCCACGGCTCCTCATCCAGGAAACGGTTGGTGATCCCGGCGTAGGCATCAATCCGCCGGTCGCGGAGGAAAGGCCAATTGCGCCGGACGTCTTCGATGCGGCCGAGATCGATTTCGGCCAGAAGGATTTCCTCTCGATCTGCCGACGCCTCGGCGAGCACGACTCCAAACGGGTCCGAGATGAACGACGAACCCCAGAATTCCAGACCCGCGCCCGCGACGGTCGGCTTCTCGAAGCCCACGCGGTTGACGGCCGCAACGTAGACGCCGTTGGCGATGGCGTGACCGCGCTGAACCGTTCGCCAGGCATCGCGCTGCGCAGCGCCGAACTGCTCCTTTTCGGCAGGATGCCAGCCAATGGCCGTCGGGTAGAACAAGATGCTGGGCCCCTGCAGAGCCGCGAGGCGCGCGCCCTCCGGATACCACTGATCCCAACAGATCAGCGTGGCGATTCTGCCCACGCGTGTATCGAAGGCCCGAAATCCCAGGTCGCCCGGCGTGAAGTAGAATTTCTCGTAGTAAGCAGGGTCATCCGGAATGTGCATCTTGCGGTAAAGGCCCACCACTTCGCCGCTCGCGTCAATCACCGCCGCGCTGTTGTGATACACGCCCGGAGCGCGACGCTCGAACAGCGGCGCAACGATGACCACACCACGTGCTTGGGCGACTTTCCCCAACGTTTCGGTGGTGGGGCCGGGAACCGGCTCGGCAAGGTCGAACAGCGCCGCATCCTCGCGCTGGCAGAAGTATTGTGAACGGAAAAGCTCCGGCAGACAGATGACTTCGGCGCCGCGTTGGGCCGCTTCCTCGACGCGCGCTGCGGCTCGCAGTAGGTTCTCGCCCGGGCTCGGCGAACACGACATCTGCACCAGGCCCGCCACATATTTCTGCTTGGGTGACATCTGGATGAGACTACACAAGTTGCGTGATTTTGCCAAGCTGCCAGCGGCCCTGGCTTACTCGGTCTTCCTCTGTACCTTGTCGCCAGGCGCTTCTGCCCAGCCGTCGAAATCCTCAACGGTCCCCTCTCGTTCCACGCGCATCAGCACGCCTAAGCCAAAACTCTGTTATTCTGCGAAGTTTCGGTGAGCTCACCTCAGGCATCATCGCGGGTCGTTTTGGACCCAGGAGGAACCACGCAACACTACAAAGAGGACATACTATGAAATCGCATACGGAGTATCTCTGGTTTAACACCAAAAAACATCGGGAGTTCATCAACATCACTGACGAGGTTGAGAAAGCGCTAGCGAAGTCCCAAGTCAGGGAGGGCTTGATCCTCGTTTCGGCCATGCACATTACCGCGGGCGTCTACGTCAACGATGCTGAAGACGGCCTGATTGCGGATATCGAGGAGTGGCTCGAAAAACTGGCCCCCTTTCGCGCCGATTACCGTCACCACCGTACGGGCGAGACCAATGGCGATTCCCACCTGAAGAACCTGCTGATTGGGCATCAGGTGTTGGTGCCGGTCACCAATGGCAAGCTCGACTTCGGCCCCTGGCAACAGGTGTACTACGCTGAATTCGATGGCCAGCGGCGCAAAAGGGTGTTGATCAAAGTAATCGGCGAATGATGGGGGCCGTGAAAAGCCGTTCAAACGGGTGGGTTCGTATCGAACCAGACTCTGCTAGAATCCAAGAAGTGAGGCCGTCGGTTTACCGAAATCCATCCGAGGGAATCTTCTCCGCATGCCGCCCCTTATTGAAGTCAAAGATCTGACGAAAGAGTTCCGAACCTTCCGCCGCCGCGAAGGCGTGCTGGGCGCTCTGCAGAACCTTTTCGTTCGGGAATATGTGACGGTGCGTGCGGTGGACCATGTGAGCTTTGCCATTGAGCGCGGCGAGATGGTGGGTTATATCGGAGCGAACGGGGCGGGAAAATCCACCACCATCAAAGTACTCACCGGCATTCTCGTGCCCACGAGCGGACGAGTCGTCTCCAATGGCTTTGTTCCCTATCGCGAGCGCCGGCGCTACACGAAGCACATCGGAGTCGTCTTCGGCCAGCGTACCCAGCTCTGGTGGGACATCGCGGTGATCGAATCCTTCAAGCTGCTGAAGGAAATCTACGAAATCCCCGCGCGAGATTATCGCCAGCGGCTTGATATGTTCAGTGACCTGCTCAACTTGCGGGAATACTTGCACACACCGGTGCGCAAGCTCAGCCTGGGCGAGCGCATGCGCTGCGATCTGGCAGCCTCGTTGCTGCACAATCCCCCCTTGCTCTTCCTGGATGAGCCTACCATCGGCCTTGACGTCGTAGCCAAGGACCGCATCCGCGAGTTCCTGAAGGAGGTCAATCGAACCGAGGGCACGACCGTGCTACTCACCACGCACGACCTCTCCGACATTGAAGAACTTTCCAAGCGCATCATCATTATCGACAAGGGGCGCATCCTGTTCGATGGCGACCTGGGGGAAATGAAGAAGCGGCTGGCAAAGTATAACCAGGTGAAATTCTTCCTGAAAGACCGCTCGCAGGTCGCGCACCTGTCCCGGGTACAATCGGACGGAATCGCCTGCCAACGCGTTGACGAACTCACGTATCTGATCCGCTTCGACCGCGAACAACATTCCAGCGCCGAAGTGATTCGGCAGATTGTCAACACCCTCGAGGTGCGGGACATCTTCGTGGAAGAGGAGCCTATCGAAGAGATCGTCAAGCGAATCTATCTGAGCGGCGAGGTCGCCTGATGCCCGCCGCAGCCGTCGCCGGCGCACGAGGAGGCGAGAGGCCTTCCTCTCTTTTCTGGAGATGGCTGCGGCTTTACCTGGAATTCGGCCGGGTGGGCTTTGTGAACGCCCTCGCTTACCGGCTGCGGTACGTCACGGGCATCGTCACGTACTTTATTTACATATCTGTATATTACTTCATCTGGAAAGCCATCTACGAGCACAGCACCTCCATTGAGGGGTTCGACTTTTCTCATCTTTTGACTTACATCGGCGTCGGCTGGATCATCCGTTCGTTCTACTTCAATAATATTGATCAGGAGCTTGCCTATCAGGTCATGGAAGGCCGCCTGGCGATGGACCTGATCAAGCCCGTGAACATTCAGTTGATGTATGTGGCGCGCGCCGCGGGCGAGTCCATCTTCCGCCTCGTCTTGCTCACCGCACCGACGGCACTCCTGCTGTTCCTCGTCTATCCGCTGCGACCCCCATCGAGTGCCCGTCACCTGGGGGTGTTTTTGGTCAGCGTCCTCTTGAGTTTTCTGATCGTGGCGGCCATCAACTTTATCGTGGGCACTTTTGCTTTGCGCTTGCAGTCCATTCTCGGCCTCATGCGTGCCAAGTTTTTTCTGCTGGAGCTTTTCTCCGGACTCTTGCTTCCTATTTCTTTTTTCCCCGAAGTCTTCCAGAAAATCTTCGCCCTGCTGCCTTTCGAATACATCAGTTACGTGCCCATGTTGATTTACCTGGGCAAATTGGACGGCAGTGGCCTGGCCCGCGCCATCGCCTTACAGTTTTTCTGGGTCGCGGTCTTGCTGGCGATCGGCAACGCCATGTGGAGTTGGTCGAGCCGGAAGGTCACTATCCAGGGTGGATAAGACGCGCACTTGTCCTACCCCTCGCAAAGGAGAAAGCCGACATGCTACATCGCGCTCTGAGTATCATATTACTGACGATCACCTTGACGCCTGTCCTCGGAGGCGAGGATGCGCGCCCCACCTTACCCCTGGGGGCCCAAGCACCGGACTTCTGCCTCCCCGGTATCGACGACCGGACTCACTGCCTCAAGGATTACAGTTCCAGCCAGGTCCTGGTGATTGTTTTCACCTGCAATCACTGTCCGACGGCTCAGCTCTACGAAAGTCGTATCAAGCGTCTGGCTAGCGATTATCGCGACCGCGGTGTGGCGCTTGTGGCCATCGAGCCCAACGATCCCCAGGCCGTAAGGCTTGATGAGATGGGTTATACCGATGTGGGCGATTCGTTCGAGGATATGAAGATTCGCGCCGCGTACCGGCACTTCAACTTCCCCTATCTGTATGACGGCGAAACGCAAAGCGTGGCACGGGCTTACGGTCCGAGCGCCACTCCGCACGTCTTCATCTTTGATTCGGAACGTAAGCTTCGCTACGAAGGGCGTGTTGACAATAACCCCCGTGAGCCGTTCGTCACCCAACAGGACGCCCGCAACGCGATTGAGGCCTTGTTAGCCGCCAAGCCTGTGCCCGTCGCGAAGACACCTTCCTTCGGCTGCTCAACCAAATGGGCATACAAAGCAGCAGGGCGGAAGCAAGAACTCGCCGAAATCGAACGCGCCGCGGTAACCGTGAAGCTGGCCGGCGTCGAAGACCTGCAGGCACTCCGCAAGAATCAGGCCGGCAAACTCCTTTTGATCGATTTCTGGGCCACCTGGTGCGGGCCCTGTGTGAAGGAATTTCCTGAGTTCCAGACCATGTACCGCATGTATCGCCATCGCTCCTTTGATTTAGTTACGGTGAGCACGAACTACCCCGACGCGCAGGCCGGGGTGATGCGGGTGCTCGAGCGTGAACATGCCTCCAGCACTAATCTGCTGTTCGGCTCCATGGATATTTACAAGTTGATGTCGGCGTTCGATCCGGATTGGAATGGCGCCGTGCCTTACACCATGCTCATCAAGCCCGGCGGCGAAGTCGTTTACAGATATCAGGATGAAATCGATCCCCTGGAATTGCGCCGGCTGATTATCGCCAACCTGCCGGATGATGATTACATCGGTCACCAGGCGTACTGGCAGGCAAAGTGATTGCTATGAAGAGGCACCTCAGACTGTTCCTTCTTTATTTCGCCCAGTACACGAAAGTGCGCCTGGCCTACAAGGCGGACTTCCTCATCGCCTTTTTCTCCTCCATGGCGGCCACGGTGCTGGGGTTCGGTTTCGTTCTGGTATTGTTCTCAAAGATTCCGCGCTTGCAGGACTGGTCTTTCAACGAGGTGATGTTCCTCTATGGATTCTCGCTGATTCCTCTCGGCTTCTTCAACGTGGTGAGTTGGAATCTCTATGACTTCGGCGAACTATACATTATCGAGGGCCGGTTCGATCGAGTCCTGTTGCGGCCTGTCGATACCCTCTTCCAAGTCATCTTTGAGAAATTTCGCCTGGAGTCCTTGCAGGAGGTCGTGACCGGCTTCGCGGTGGTAACCATTTGCCTTCGCCGAATGCATCTCGCCTTGGGGGTTGCGGATTATTTCTGGTTCGCCCTGATGGTCGCTTGCGGGGCTGTGATCTATCTCGCCGTGTTCTTGATCCTGACCGCGGTCTCTTTCTGGTTTGAAGACCGCGTGGGAATTGTGCCGCCGGTCTTCAATATGCTCAATTTCGGGCGCTACCCTCTGACCATCTACAACGTCTTTATTCAATTCCTGCTGAGTTGGATCATCCCCTTCGGCTTCGCCTCGTTCTATCCCACGACGCACTTCCTGGGACGAAACACCTTCGCCGTGTACTTCCACTTAGTACCTGTCGTGGCGGTGGGCTTCTTCCTGCTGGCGATTGTGGTGTGGAACCGCGGCGTCGTTAATTACAGCAGCACGGGGACATAATGATTGCGGAAACGCGCAGGTTGGTCACGCCCCCGCAGGGGCCTCTGCGCTCCAAGGGAGAATCGGTACTGGTGTCATTTGCGAGACACGGGCGCTCCCACGTGCAGCCATTCCCGCGAAAGCGGGAATCTACTCTGCAAGCCATTGGAAATGGGCCGCCAACGGACTGGATTCGCTAAGTTCACGCTGCAAGTGCAACACCTTGCTTGTATAAGAGGTGTTGCGATGGGCATCCGATACACACAACTGACGGTGGAGGAGAGGGTCGAGATTTACCGTCTGCATGGAGGCGGAAAATGAGCGAGCAGCGTAAACGCGGGACGGTTACGGCAGAAGAGATGACGTACTCCAACATGCTCACCGTTAACGCCCTAGCCGAGTTGCTGGACGAGCGCGGCATCTTACCGAAGAAAGACGTTCTCGCACGCATCAAGGGGCTGCAGGCCAGCGTTCAAAGCCGGAAGCCCTAATGAGGGCAACAATATACGTGACAACTCCAAGGTGACTTAGGCGGGTGGGTTGGGCCTGATAGGTCAGTCAGGCGGGCTTGCTGGCGAGTCTCCTCTTCCGTAGACGTTTCAGCTTGGCCTCTTCCTTCAAGAGTGCTTCTTTCGGAACTTCGATGACAGTCCGAAATGCACGGTCAAGCCGTGCCCACGGAGTTTCTTCCTGTAGCTTTGTCGTTTGCTTCATTCCGCTCCAGGTAATCGAGGGCGCTTCATGTATCGGACTGGTACGCCATAGAATTCTCCGCTGAGTCCGCTAAGGGTGTCATGCTCAATGTCTGCGCCCGTTCCCAGCTTGCTCACCCACTTTCCAGATGCTTTCTGTCTAGCCACATGCTCGGGAGTATTAGTGTTTGGCGTCACATAGAGCGCAACCTTTTCGAAATCGGGTTCTAGCGCTGAATGTGTGCAGATCTTGTAACCATGCAGTTCAAACACCTTCGTCCAACTCTCTAGGGTGTTAGTCCTCGGGATGCCAGGAGGCCAGTAATAGCCTCTCACTCCAATCACATTTGGGTCCCAGTACTGATTGTTGTCGTACAGCGCCCAGCCAATGCAGTTAGGTTTGTCTGCTTTCCCGCTCGTTGGAAGATAACCTTCTCCTTTTAGCTTCGGGAAAAGCTCCTCCAGGACATCAATGTACTCCTGTTCCAGCTTAACTTCCTTCTGTTCTGAGTCAGATATGTCCATGCCTCCTTCCCCAGCTCAGCCAAGCCTGAACGGCTGAGTCGAAATCACTGCCTTCCGGTGCAGGGTCTTCGCGCGTGATGGCATGTAGCGCCCAAAGCCAGTGGCCTCCATGCTGCTGCAACTCTCTCAGGATGAATGGAACTGCGGTCGATCCCATTCCAATGATGCATTGATAGGCAGGATGCATCGACGTTCGTGTGAGAGACGACATATGCATGGTCTCCCTTTTCCACCTTCTCGCCAGATCTTGAAAAATATCCTGAATATCAGGAACAGGGTCACGTCTCTGCGCAGCAATTATCCGACGTGGTGAGCGTGGATACCAGTATTCCTTCTTGAGCCTTCGTACTCTAGCTGCGAATGTGCGATATCTGAGCACCCCTCTAAATATCTCCCGCGCTGACAAGTGTATGGTGTCGGGCTCGTCAGAGTGAGGCTCATACCATTCCCTCGCATCTGGCCGATGTTGAACACACAATGTCTCTTCTAAAAGTTGGTCGTTCATGCTTGACCTCTATTCGAGGACAAGAACCCCCGTTAAATCGAGTAGAGACTTAAGACTAACTGCTTTTGACTGGGCTCGGTCAAGGGCGTCTTTGAGTTTGCTGATGTCTTCCGCGTCCATCGCTACGTAAAATTCTTTTAGGGCTGCACTGCTCTCCTGGTGGTATGAGACCTTAAGAGTGTGGATGATCACAACAGTCTTTGGAGGCAACTTGGGGTCCTGTCCGTATACGGGGCGCGCGTCAGTTAGAATTCTTACTGCACAGAATGTGTTCCCATGTTCATATTGCAGATTGAGCGCCTTGGCCCCAACAATGAACGCTTCAACATTGAGCAACCTCCCGAAGCGTGCCTTGATGCGCTCTTTGTCTTGCGGTGGAAACTGCAATTCTTTTCGACCACTCTCACCTAGCGCCTGCAAAAGGTCATCCACAAACTCATCAACTGGAACTGGAGGGTTGCCGGAATAAGAACGAGCGGCATAAAGGGAAACGATAGCTCTGACGATTCTTCCCACGTCCTGTTTCGATATTGATTTAACGTTGGCCGCCGTTTCTGATGTAATTGCCTTCAGATTGATTGAGGTAGCAATCTTCGAAAGCGCTGCGATCAACTCCTCAACGGAGTCTTCGGACAACGCAATAATCGCACTCATTCCTGCGACGTATTTCGATGGTACGCTCAGCGCCATCCTCGTATAGTATTCTAAAGCATGAAGAAGTCAAGGGTCAACGTCGGCGACCTCTGGACGGCCTGCGGTACGGAAGCTTTCACGCTTCCGGATTTTCCTTGCCGGTCAACTCGGCATAAGTCAGCCGCTTGCCGACGACCTGGCGGACGGCGAGGTCAAAGCGGTCACCATCATTCATGTCCTCGCGGTAATTGTACCGGAAGGCTTGCTCATCCAGGTAACGGTCCAGATGGAACGGCTCGACCGAGACATACGTTCCTTTGATGCCGCGCTTCAACAGTCTCCAAAAATTCTCAAGCTCGTTGGTGTGAACCCGACCGCGCACATATTCAATGGCGTGATTAACAACCTGATGCCGGTAGGAGGCTTCTAAACCTTGATAGGAATCCAGGTTATCGGTGTACAGGTCAGAGCCGTCAGCTACTTGACCTCTGACTATTCCGTGGAGAGTCTTCTTTTTCCGGTTTGGAATTACCTCGGCTCGGACTCTCCCGCCACGCTGCAAAAGTCCTATCACCGGAGTTTTGTCTTTTCCGCCAGTGCCAGTGAGGCGGCGCTCGCGCTTTTCCTTGTGCATGTTCCGAGCGAGGCCGCCGATGAAAGTTTCCTCCACCCCAATTTCGCCGCTCAGCTTTTGAAAGGAACCCATTCGCAATGCAAGGCGAATCCTGTGATCCATGAACCATGCAGTTTCCTGAGTCACTCCGATTGCGCGGTGGACTTCGTAGGAACTGACACCGTTCTCGCAATTCACAACCTGCCACATTGCACAGAGCCACTTGTCCAGACCGAGCGGAGAATCCTCGAAGATCGTCCCGGTCTTTGCGGTAAACTGGCGTCTGTCGTGATGGCTGCTGCACTGCCAGCGGTTGTGCTTCTCGGAGAACTTAACCTTGGTGCTTCCGCAAATTGGGCAAGTTACACCGTTAGGCCCTAATGAGCGCATCAAGGGAAAAACGGACACTACCGAAAGCGGCTCTGGCTCTCTATTTTGCCTGGTACAATTTCTGCCGGGTGCATCAGACGTCGCGGGTTACGCCCGCGATGGAAGCTGGAATCACGGACCACATTTGGATGATCAAGGAGCTCTTGGAGGCTGTAGCATGACCAGCCTAGGAAGCTGACAGACTTCGGCCAAGGCCGCCACCAAATCTCTTGTTTCCCAAAGCGATTGGTGGTCGAATGCACCGAATGAAAACAAGGAGCATTATAACGGCCTTGATTATCGTAATTGGACTTCTGGTGGGTGCCGCGGTTTATCCAGTTCCAAAGCCCAAGGCTGCCGCCCAGGAACATCAAAAGGTAAGCGATAAGGGTCCACCAAAAGCCGCCGTGCTGCCCGTCCCCGCTACGCCATGCCAACCAGCAGCCAATGTAAAAAAAGACTGCCCCAAAGAGAAGGCGGAGGAAATTTGGCAGAAAGCATTCTCGCCAGAATCTTGGCCCAGTTGGGCCGTGGTCATCGCTGGACTTGGGGCAATTTTGGTTGGCCTGCGCACCTTGCGCATCATTGAACGACAGACCAAAGCCACGGAAGTTGCTGCTAACGCTGCCCTGCTGAATGCTCAAGCTGTCATCAATTCGGACCGCCCATGGGTCGTCATTTTCGCGGTAAAGGAATTTAAGGGATTTTCTTTCAGGGCTGGTAATTTGGGGAAGACGCCAGCGGAAATAATCTCGTTTGCTGCTGAATTTAGATGTGTGGAGAATGTGAACGAGCTTCCCGCCATAGCCGAATACGGGACTGAAACCATACCCGTAATTAGGCTTTTGGTTCCGGGTCGGAAACCCGGGCAAGCTGATCTTGAGCTTTTGCCATCCAGTAAGTTTGCAGACCTTGTACGTGGTTGCACAAGAACGACAGACAGAACCGAGTATGCTTTGATGCCTGGTAGAAAGTTGCCAATTTTTTGTTTTAGGATCAAGTACGCTAACCCTCTTAGCAGGGCTAGGCCGGACATATCCCAACACGAGACTCGGATGTGTTTCTATTACTCTCCTATCCTTCCCGATCAACTCGCAGTTTGCGGAAGCGAGGAATACAACCGACACACATAGACCAAGAATCCAAATTCGGACACTGACCAACGCAAGAATATCACACCACCGGAGAATCCACCCGGTTGACTCCGCCGCCCGTTTCACAGATGATGGTTAGCCTGGTGAGTGAAGAGTCCTGCGTCTTCTGCAAGAAGCCGCTCCATGAGGCCGTGCTCGAGACGACCCTCAAGGGGACGGCCTCGCCGCGAACCTTCAAATTGCTGCGTTGCGACGGGTGCGGGCTGGTGGCCACCACGCCGCGCCTGCCGAAGAGCGAGCTCGAAGCCTATTATCAGGCTGAGTACTGGGGCCGCGCCAGCGCAGACGACCTTGCCTGGGTGCGCCGCGACCAGCGGCCGCGCACGGCTTTCCTGGAGCGCTTCCGGCGCGAAGGGCGGCTTCTCGACGTCGGCTGCGGTCTGGGCCTCTTCCTGCTGGCGCTCGATCCGCGCCGCTGGGACCGCTATGGCCTGGAAGCGATGCCCGCCGCTTACCAGGAAGCGGTCCCCCGCCTGGGTGCGGACCACATCGTGAAGGGAGAATTGACGGCAGCGGAATTTCCCGCCGGGCATTTTGATGTGATGACGTTCTGGGACGTGCTCGAGCATCTGCCCGACCCGGTCGCGGCGCTCCGCCAGGCGTTTTGTCTTCTGCGGCCGGGGGGGTTGCTGCTGCTGCGCCTGCCGAATTTCGCCGGCTATACGGCGCGACGTTTTGGCGAGGACTGGTACGAGCTGGCGCTGCCCTATCACCTTTATCACTTCACGCCCGCGACCCTCACACGCCTCCTGGAAGCTTCGGGCTTCAAAGTGCGCGTCGTCGAAGCCTCCCTCGGCACGCAACACTATCACGCGCTCAAGCACAGTCTGCTGCGCCGCCTGACGCGTCTTCACGGGCCGAGCAGTGGGCGCCTGCGTTACTATCTGCTGAAGCCGCTGCTCCATCCCTGGGAATGGGTCAGCACGCACTGGGGCGGCGGCTCTTCGATGCAGGTTGCGGCCGAGCGCCCGGTGGCGCCACGCTCATGAGTTCAATCGAAACGCCACAGCCCGGACTCAGCATCGTTATTCCGAGCTGGAATGGCCGTGCGCTGCTCGAGAGGTTCCTGCCCAGTGTCGTGGGCGCGGCGGCGGCGTACGAAGCCACCTGCCGCCAGCGCACGGAAATCCTCGTCGCGGATGACGCGAGTGAGGACGGCACGCCTGCCTGGCTCGCCCGGAACTTTCCCCGCCTGCGGTGCGAATCAAGCGCCCAGCGCCGGGGGTTTGGACCGACCGCCAACCGGGGGATCCGCGCCGCAAGCTACACCTTGGTCTATCTGCTCAACAACGACGTCGCACTCGAACCCGCCACCCTGCCTCCCCTGGCCGCGCACTTCAATTCCCCACGGGTCTTCGCCGTGGCCGGCCAGGTTTACGATTACCAGACGGGCGTTCTGAGCGGCGCGGGACAGTTGGGGAGATTTCGCCGCGGCTTCCTGGAGATTCACCGGCGGTATTTTGTGGCGGAGGCCTTGGAAACGGGCGGGACGCCCTGGCTCACGTCGTTTACCAGCGGAGGGTCTTCGCTCTTCGACCGCGAGAAGTTCCTGGCCCTGGGTGGCTTCGACGACCTGCTGGCGCCCTTCGGCTGGGAGGACGTGGAGCTCTCGCTGCGCGCCTGGAAGCAAGGTTACGAGCTGCATTACGAGCCCCGCAGTGCCGTGTGGCATCAGTTTTCGTCCACCATCAGCCCGGGATTTCGGCGCCGCTACGTGCGCACCATCTATGAGCGCAACCGCTTGCTGGGCCACTGGCTGCATCTGGATTCGCGGGGCGAATTCGCCGCGCAGGGGTTTGCCCTGCTCGGGAAGCTGCTGGCGTCCACGCTCGTTGGCCGGTGGGAAGCCTGGGGCGCTCTGCGCCAGGCGCTCAGCCTGCGGGGCGAAATCCGCGTCAAGCGGCAGTCCCTGCAAGCCCGGCAACAGCGAGCCCTGCGCGAAGTCCTGGAAGAGATCACCCGACAGCTTGAACGGCCAGGAGCGCGGCTTCTGGACCGTGATTCGGCCCCGGCGCGGGCTTGCCCGTCCTTCCCGCCGGCTTCTACCGCTCGGCCATCATCTTCTCAATCCGGGCAGCGAGCGATTTGAAAACGGGCAGCCTGGTTTGGCCCCCCATCACATACTCCATTAACTTGAAGATGTATCGATGTCGAACCGCAAACGACAGGTGGCAGGCACTGGGTTGCCAGCGGCTACGCGTCGGGGAGGGGGCCAGCGACATTTTCCATACCGTACTCTCTGAGCTTCCGGTAGATCGTCGTCTTGCCAATGCCCAGGAGTTTTGCGGCACGCACACGGTCTCCGCCCGTGGCCTGGAGGGCTTGCCGAATGGCCTGCTGTTCGAGGGCTTGCAGGGTGGTCAGTTCTTGCCGGGAAGACGGCGTGCGGCCGAGGTGGTAAAGCAAACTGGACGGCAGGTCCTGCATTTGGATAAAGGTCCCTGAGCCCAGCGAGACCGCGCGCTGGATGCAGTTTTCCAATTCGCGGACATTGCCGGGCCACTCATAGCTCATCAGACGTCCCATCACTTCGTCTGAAATGTGCTTCACTGATTTCTCGGTCCCAAAACTCTCCATAAAGTGTCGAACCAGTGCCGGGATGTCCTCTTTCCGCTCGCGAAGTGGGGGCATCTTGATGGAAACCACATTGAGGCGGAAGAACAAGTCTTTGCGAAAAGCACCGCGCTTCATGGCCGTGTCCAAGTCTTGATTCGTTGCGGCGACAATCCGGGCCTCGAACCGTGCGCGCTCGTTGCTACCCAGCGGTCTGATCTCATGCTCCTGCAGGGCTCGCAGTAGTCGGGATTGCAGCTCGATGGGCAACTCGCCGATTTCATCCAGGAAGACTGTCCCAGCCCCCGCCGTGGCCAGTAGGCCTCGCCGCGACTGCGTGGCCCCCGTAAAAGCTCCTTTGACGTGCCCGAACAACTCGCTTTCGATAAGAGTGGGCGGCAGTGCTCCACAATCCACGGGGACGAAAGGTTGATCTCGCCAGGGACCTTGCGCGTGGATGGCTCGCGCCACCAATTCCTTGCCCGTGCCGCTTTCGCCCGCGATCAGAACCGGATGCCGCTGCAAGGCCACCTTGGAAATCAGCCGATAGACCTTCCTCATCCTTTCCGATTGCCCGATCAGGCCCGCGAACCCTGGCAGATCCGGCACTGCCCCAGGGAGGGTTTGTCGCGCCGTCGGCCGCGTCTCCCTTTCGGTTGCGGCATCGAACATCCGCTGCAGCTCCCGGATCTTCAGCGGTTTGGTAAGGAGCGGATACCCACTCAACCGCAAGGGCTGGTCCAGTGGTGGGTTGCCACCCTCCTCCACCATGAGGATCACGTTGATCCCAGGGTGCAGGCGTTTGATCGTAGCCAACAAATTGGCTCCGGCGACGCTGGCCAGCCTGAGGTCAATCAGAACGGTGTCGAACTTCCTGCCTCCGAGCAGCGCCAAGGCGTCGGCGCCAGAGTTTGCTACGCTGACCTGAAATCCAAAATCTCTCAACACGGGAACACACTGGTCCTGTGATGACAGATCACCATCGACGAACAACACGTTTCCACTCATGGCAGTGTGCTGAAGGCCGCAGACGACCGGGGCCTCCACCAAAGGCGAGGGGCACGCCTAGTTACATGGCAGTATACAGACCCTGCCAGGCAAAGTCAAAATATTACCCCCTGGCCAATGCCCGCGGGGCGGGCTACCATCCTAAGATCGCGAAAGCAGTGTAATATATCCTGAGACCGGAGGATGGTTTTGTGTCGAAACACGGGAAGATTCTGGTCGTCGAGGACGACACCCACGAGCGGCAAGGTTTATCCGACCTGCTGAACGCTTGGGGTTACGAAACCGATACGGCCGCTGACGGCACCGAAGCCCTGGAGAAGATTGCGGCTTTTAATCCCGTAGTGGTCATTTCGGATCTTCGCATGCCTCAGATGGGCGGCATGGAACTGCTGCGACAACTTCAGGACGCCCGGCCCGGCCTGCACTTCATCATGCTGACGGGCCAGGGGACCATTGAGGAGGCTGTCGAAGCCACCAAGCTGGGCGCGGACAACTTCCTGGAAAAGCCCCTGGACCCCAAACGGCTCCAGGTGGAGTTGCGCAACTGCCTCGAGCGACACGAAAAGCAACGCCAGTTGGAGGTCGCGCACCGTCGCTTGCAGGATCTGGGCGTACTGGGAAGCTTGGTCGGACGCTCCCCCAAAATGCAGGAAGTGATGCGCCTGATCGCGATGGTGGCTCCCTCCCGCGCATCCGTGCTGATCACCGGAGAAAGCGGCACGGGCAAGGAACTCGCCGCGCGGACCATCCACGAGCTCAGCCCTCGCCAGGCCAAACCCTTTGTTGCCGTGAACTGTGCGGCTATCCCTGAATCCCTCATGGAGAGCGAAATCCTCGGGCATGAGAGAGGGGCTTTCACGGGCGCGGTGGAACGGCGTGAGGGCTGTTTTGAACTGGCCGACGGCGGCACCTTGCTTCTCGACGAAATTGGCGAGATGCCAGCCGGGACTCAAGCTAAACTCCTGCGCGTTCTCGAAGATTCGAAGGTCCGCCGTCTGGGCAGCAAGTCGGAAATCTCTGTGGACGTGCGCGTGTTGGCCGCCACGAACAAGGTCCCCGAAGAGGCCGTCGCCCAAGGGCAACTGCGCAGCGATTTATATTTCCGCCTTAACGTTGTGCATATGCCCATGCCTCCCTTGCGGGAGCATCTGGACGACCTTCCAGACCTGGCTGCTTCCCTTCTCGAGGACCTCAACCGCAAACACGGCCGCGCCGTAAAGAGCATCTCCCCCGATGTGCTCGAGGCGTTCCGTAGGCACACCTGGCCGGGAAACGTCCGCGAGCTTCGCAATACCCTGGAACGAGCTCTGGTCACCTGCTCCGAGCAGATCCTTGGGAAAGATAACCTGGGTCCAGACTTCGGCCGGTCCGCGGTCGCGGGTGCGAGTGACGGCCTGCGGTTAAGGCCGGGGATGACGGTGGAAGAGGCTGAACGCCGCCTGATTTTCGAGACTCTGGCGTTCACGCAGAACAACAAGACTCGCGCTGCCGAACTACTGGGTATCAGTTTGAAGACCCTTCACAACAAGTTGAAAGAGTATGACGCTGAGCCTCAAAGCTAAGCTCACCGCGCTGATCACCTTGCTGGTCCTCCTGGTGGTCGTCGCCACCTCCACGGTCCACATCTCGAACCTTACGCGCCAAGCCCTGCGGGAAGTCCAAAGCAAGAGTGAGTACGTCGCGAGCGAGGTCTATCACCAGGCGCGCACCGTGCTGGCAGAGAGCCGCATGCCGGCGGGCGCTAATCCTGAAGACTTCCAGGCGCTGCGCAGTTTCGTGCAGGAGCGTTTGTCCTCCGATCCAGGCCTGGCGTCGCTCATGGAATCCGCCGTGGGTTATTCACCTACACTCTACTACGTCACCATCACCGACACGGTCGGGGTCATCCTGGTCCATAACGATCCCAGTAAGGTTGGCTATCCTCTCCTGCCTGCGCCGCGGTGCTCACAGCTCGTCCGGGCGGGACTCCTCCGGCAGCTCCGCGTGATTTACGGACCCCCGCGCGTTTACGAAGTTATCCTGGCCCTGGCGATCGGCGACCGGCCGCTGGGCGACGTGCGGGTGGGCGTTTCCACGGTTCTGCTCCGCGATCAGATCACACCGGAGCTGCGTGCCGCTCTCCTGCTCTCGCTGGGTGCGATCCTCTTCGCGACGCTCTCCGCCGGTGTAGTCTCTTTCCGGTTGCTCCGGCCGCTCCAGACGATCTCGCAAAGCGTCGACCGCCTGGCGCGGGGCGAGTTCTCCAAACCCGTGACCCTGAAGCGCCGCGATGAATGGGGCATCCTCTCCTCTAAACTCAATCTTCTGGGCGAACAGATGCGCGGGGAAAAGGCCGCCTTCGTCCGGTTCCAGGAGAACCTCGACCAGCTCTTCAGCAACCTCCGCGATGGGCTCATGCTGTTCGACCGGCAGGACCGGCTGGTGCTGGCCACGCCTGCCGTGGGACGCTTCCTCGGCACCACCGTCAACCCTCTGGTTCACCGCCCTGCCCAGGAGGTCTTCTCCCGCGCCACGCCTTTGCATCAAATGTTGCGAGAAGCGTTTCACACTCGACGGTCGCTCCTCTGGAAGACGCTCGAACTGCCCGGCGAACCCTCCAGCCGTGTCGCCGTTAACGCTCAGTTTGTAGAAGAAGCTGGCCAGCGCGTGGGCTGCTTGGTTATCCTGCGCGACACGGGATCACGCGCGGAAATCCAGGACCAGATCGACGTCACGACCAAGCTCGCCGCTATCGGCCGGCTCATGTCCGGCGTGGCGCACGAAGTCAAAAACCCGCTGAACGCCATGGTGCTGCAACTGGAAGTTCTGAAAGCGCGGTTGGGGGAACAGGGCGAAGGCGTGCGTCCGCAAATTGATATCCTGGCGTCGGAGATTCGTCGTCTCGATCGCGTCGTTAAGACCTTCCTGGATTTCACCCGGCCCGTGGAGATACATCCGGTCGAAACGGACGTTGAACCTTTGGTCCGCGAGGTTTTCGCGCTGGCCGAGCCGCAGGCGCGGAAAAACCACGTCCAACTCATCTTCGAGCGCAACGGCGCTCCGCCGCGCGTGCGCGTTGATCGCGACCTGATCAAGCAAGCTCTGTTGAACTTGGTCCTGAATGGCTGCCAGGCCATGCCCAAAGGAGGCGCGTTGACGGTCACTCCCCGGGTGGTTTCCAACGCGGTCGAACTCGCCATCACCGATTGCGGCGTAGGCATTCCGGCGGAGGCGCAGCAAAAGATCTTCTCGCTCTTCTACACCACCAAGCCCGGCGGGACCGGCGTGGGCCTCGCCATGGCGTTCCGAATCGTGCAACTCCACAACGGCTCGATTGACTTCTCGAGCGAGGTCAACCGCGGCACAACCTTCCGCGTGACACTCCCCGTCGGAGTTCCGAAAGGCTAGACACCAACCAGACTCCGCCCCGGCAGCCAAGTGCAATCCCGTCCCAAGTCGTTCGCCTCGAGATGCCGCGCGCGGCCAAGTGGCCGGGACCGGTAACGACATATTGTCGCACTTTTTCCTCCCGTCATCGCAACTTGGCCCGCAGTGTGCTACAAATGGTCTGGGTCTGTGCTCAAGTTGTGGGGGAGTTCGCACACCACCCGATTCCCTGACCCGCATCCGGTATCATCACCTTAGGTGTCTCTATGTCGATAGAACTCCCGGCGTCAACCCGCCGCTCTTTTCTGAAACAAGGCTTCTCCCTGGGGAGTGCGCTCTGGGCGCTTAACCCGGGCGGGGCCGCTGCATCGCCAGGCCCTGCCCCCGAGCCGGAGCGCTCGCGCGTCGTTATCGCGCGTGATGCGAAGATTCGCACCGCAAACTCCAGTCTCGACTCCGCCCAACTCGCGAAGCTCCTCGACCGCGCCCTCGAAGCTTCCTTCGATTGCAGCTCGCCCGTCGAAGCGTGGAAGAAAGTCGTGCGGCCGGGCGAAGTCGTCGGGCTGAAAGTGAACTGTCTGGGTGGACACGGCAACGCCACGCACCCGGAGCTGGTGGAGGCCATCTCGGAGCGTTTGCAGCAGGCGGGCATCACCGAGATCGTCATCTGGGAGCGGCTGAATTCCGACCTCGAGCGCGCCCGCTATAAGATCGTCGAGCGCGGTTCGGGCACCCGCTGTTTTGGAAACGACACACTGGGTTTCGAAGACGATCTCTCCACCTTCGGTCAGGCCGGCAGCCGCGTCTGCCGCACGCTCACGCAGGTTTGCGACGCGGTCATCAACCTGCCCGTGCTCAAGGATCACGGCATCGCGGGCGTCACCCTGGCGCTCAAGAGTATGTTCGGGGCGATCCACAACCCCAACAAGTATCACTCCAACGCCTGCGATCCTTACGTGGCTGACGTCTTCGCGCTGCCGCCTATCCGCCGGAAGCTTCGCCTGCACATCTGCGATGGTATCAATGCGCAATATGAAGGCGGGCCGTCCTACATGCCGCAGTGGATGTGGCCGTTCAACGGTTTGCTGGTCGCGCGCGACCCCGTCGCGCTTGACTACGTGGGCTGGAAGATCATTGAGAAGAAGCGTGCCGACGCAGGCATGAAGCCTCTGAAGGAACTGAAGCGCCACCCCACTTACATCCTGACGGCCGCCGACGCCGAGCACCGGTTGGGGACTTGCGATCCGAAGCGCATCGAGCAGGTGGAAATCTGATGGCCCGTGGACGTGATGATCTTCTGAATACCGTTGACCGCCGCGCTTTCCTGAAAGCCGCTTCCCTACCGTGCCTTGCGGCTTGCAGTGGGGCACTTGTGGGGGCGCCCCTCGCCGCGCCCTTGTTCGCAGGGCCGCTCGTCGCGCCTGCCGTCGAAAACGACGCTCAGTTTATCCGGGAAGCGAAGTTTTACGAGAAGCTCCCCTACAAGAAAATCAAGTGCAAGCTCTGCCCGCGCGAGTGTGTGATCGACGATCAGGAGCGCGGCTACTGCGGCGTGCGCGAGAATCGCGGCGGCACCTACTACACGCTGGTGCATTCGCGCGTAGTGACGGCGCACATCGATCCGATCGAGAAGAAGCCCTTCTTCCATTTCCTGCCCGGCGCGGAGGCTTTTTCTGTGGCCACCGCGGGCTGCAACGTCAACTGCAAGATGTGCCAGAACTGGGACATCTCCCAGGTGCGCCCCGAGCAAGTCCGCAGCACCTACGTGCCGCCCGATCGACTCACAGCGCTGGCACGGCAAAACAACTGCCCGGTCATCGCCTACACCTACAGCGAGCCCGTGATTTTCCTCGAATACGTGCTCGATTGCGCCCAAGCCGTGCGCGCGGCGGGCGTGCGCAGCGTGGTGGTCAGTGGCGGATACATCCAGACCGACCCGCTCAACCAGCTCTGTGCTCGGGTCGACGCCATCAAGATTGACCTTAAAGCTTATTCCGAAAAGTTCTATAAGGAAGTTGTGAATGGAGAGCTCAAGCCCGTGTTGGAAGCGCTCGTCACCCTCCGCAAGAATGGCACCTGGAATGAAATTGTTTATCTCGTGGTGCCCACGCTCAACGACGGCGACTCGGAATTCCGGGGCCTGGCGCGCTGGATCAAATCCGAACTCGGCCCCGACGTCCCGCTGCACTTCTCGCGCTTTCACCCCGAGTATCTGCTCAAGAACCTGCCGCCCACGCCCCTCGAGACGCTGGAGCGGGCCAAGGCCATCGCCGACGCCGAGGGACTTCACTACGTGTACATCGGCAACGTTCCCGGTCATCCCGCGGAGAGCACTTACTGTCCCCATTGCCGAAGAAAGGTCGTCGAGCGCACCGGTTACACGATCGCCGGTATTCATCTGCATCACGGCAAGTGCCAGTATTGCCAGACTCCCATTCCGGGTGTCTGGACGTAGGCGCGCGTGGTGCGCGGTTGAACCCGCGCCGCAAGCTGTGACGCGCATTTGCATTCCGCGCTCGGAGGGAGCAGAATTCCTCAGGTAATGCCATGAAAAACTCCAAAGCCAAGTGGTTGATTCCCATCGCGCTGCTTGCCGTGCTGGCTATGGTCCCGCGCCGGGTCGGCAGGAGCGACGGGCAGAAGGTTCGCGCGCCCGCCGTCGCCGGAGCCTTCTACCCCGGCGACCCCAAAGAACTCACCCAGATGATCGATGGCTTCCTGGCGCACGCCTCCGTGCCGAAGATTCAGGAGCCGCTCGTGGCTCTGATTTCGCCGCACGCGGGCTACATCTACTCGGGCCCCGTGGCCGCGTATTCCTATGCACTGCTGAAGGAGCGGAAGTACGCGCGCGTGGTGGTGATTGCGCCCTCGCACTATGATAATTTCCCCTTCTCCGCCGTCTACGATGGCGACGCCTACTCGACCCCGCTCGGCACGGTTCCCGTGGACAAAGCCTTCGGCGCGAAGCTTGCTGAATCAAGCCCCCTCATCAAAGTTTCCGAACGCGGCCACGTCGAGGTCTCGGGGCACGGCGAGCACGCCCTGGAAGTTGAACTACCCTTTCTGCAGCGCACGCTGGGCGAGTTCAAGCTGGTCCCCATCGTGATGGGCGACCAGGACTACGGCCTCTGCCGCGCCCTGGGCTTGGCGCTCTCGAAGGCGCTGCTGGCGGAGAAACCCGAGGTGCGCGCGCAGACGCTCATCTTGGTCAGCTCCGACCTGTCGCACTATCATCCTTACGACGAAGCGGTGCAGATCGACCACCAGACGCTCCAGGCCATCGAGGAGTGGGATTACCTGAGCCTGTGGCGTAACTTCGCGACGCGCACCTGGGAAGCCTGTGGCGGCGGCCCCATCGTCGCAGCCATGATCGCTGCAGAGCGCCTGGGCGCGACTCACGCGCAGATTCTGAAATACGCCAACTCCGGCGACACCACAGGCGACAAGAGCCGCGTAGTCGGCTACGGCGCTGTGGCCATCACTCGGGAAGAGACCGAGCCCGCCAAGAAGCGCGCGGAATTCTCTCTCACCGGCCGTGAGAAGGACGAGCTGCTCAAGATCGCGCGGCACTCCGTTGAAACTGCCGTCCGCGAAAGAAAGATGTATCTGGTGGGATCAACCGGCCTCCCGCGCCTGGAGGAAGCCCGCGGCGCGTTTGTCACCCTCAAAGAGCATGCCGAGCTGCGCGGCTGCATCGGCTACATCACGCCCGTGAAACCTCTGGCGGAGACCGTCCGCGACGTGGCGGCCTATGCGGCACTTCAGGACCACCGCTTCCAGCCCGTCAGCACGGCAGAATTGCCGCTGCTTCAGTATGAGGTTTCCGTCCTGTCGCCGCTCCGGCGTGTATTGGATATCAAACAGATTAAAGTCGGCAAACACGGATTGATTATGAAGAAGGGAGATATCGAGGGACTGCTGCTGCCGCAGGTGCCGGTCGAGCAACGCTGGGACCGCGACACCTTCCTTGAGGAGACCTGCGTCAAGGCCGGCCTGCCACCTCAGGCCTGGAAGGACGACGACACCGATATCTTCATGTTCACGGCGCTCGTCTTCAGCGAGCACACTCCTACAGACGTCTCCCTTCCTGACCAGCCCACCCTGCCCAACCGGCCAGGGCAGCCAGGAGCGCCGGGGCTAGATTTGCCGCGGCCATGAGCACGGCCGTGCGCAGAAATCCATAAACCGGAATCAGCAGGACGCTCAGCGCGAGCGCCCCTGCGCACGCGCCCGCCAAGTCCAGACCATAGAGCACCCCGGGCGAGCCGGCGCGTTGCCGCGTGCCCGCAAAATACACGCGACTTGCCAGCAGAAACTGAAATCCTCCCAGCAATCCCGCCACCAGCGCCAGGGCCGGAAACAAAATCTGGCTCGCCACCCGTTGCCCGCCCGCGCTGCTCACTCGCCCGAGTTCCACGAGCATCCCGTAAAGCAGCAGTGGTGAGGCGGCGGCAATGAATTGCAGACCGGCGAGAACCCGCAGTTCTCGTCGCGCATGGGGCGCGCTCCGTCCCCGCGCGCTGCGCAGTTCCAGCCACGCGCCCATGGCCATCCCCACCATAAACAGCGCCACCAGAATCGTGAGCTGCTGGTAGACGTATCCATAGAGCGCCTGGAAACCCAGCAGAAGCAGGATTTCCAGACCCAGCTCGGTGAAACCCATCGTCGCCACGGCAAGCGCTGCCGCACGCCGCGCACGCGCCGCGGGCTTTTCTTCCGCACCCCCGGGCCATACCCACAGCAGCGGCAGCAGGGCCGCGAGCGCCAGCGTGGTGGCTGCGAGAAGCCGTTCGAACCTTACGCCCGCCAGCGACTCGATCCAGCGCGCCGAGGTGCGATGGAAGCGCGAGCTCCACAGCGCCACGTCGAAGTAATACGCCACCGGCGCAAAGTCCCGATTCACGGGTGTGTTCGGCTGCGGCTCGATTTGGAGCTGCAGGTCCTGCATGCGGTCCGGCGACATTCGAAAGGGCAGAAAATACTCGCGCACGTACTCGGTGTGCAACCGGCGGGCGCGCAGCCGCCGCACCAGCTCCTTGGGGTCGGCGGTAAGGGTTCCGGGTTTGGCAGCCGCGAAGAAATGCACGGTCTCGCCCGGAATGGCCGTGACTTCCGGGAACACCGCGCGCAGGGTGCGCTCGAGGCAGCGCAGGAAATCTGCCCGCTCCTGGCTGATGTAGTTTTCCGACGAGGTCACCTGAAAAGACACGATTCCGCCCGGGGGCAGTTTCGCGGCGGCCTCGCGAAAGAATTCTTCCGTGTAAAAGCGATTGAGCTGGGCGGTATGCGGGTCGGGCAGGTTCACGATGATGACGTCAAAGGAATCCGTCGTGCTCTTCAGGAACCTTCGCCCATCCATCGCGTGGATGCGCACGCGCGGATCGCGCTGGATCTTCTCCCACGCTTCCGGGAAATATCGCGCCGCGATATTAAAGATCATCGGGTCAAGCTCGACATAATCGACGCGCTCCAGGCTGGGATGGGTAAGCGCCTCCGCTACGCTGCCATTCACGCCACCGCCGACGAGCAGCAGGCTGCGCGGTTCGGGATGTTCGAGCAGCGCATAATGCACAGCCTCCTCTGCCGCGGCGGGGTCCGGTACGGTCATCACGATCAAGCCATTCTCGAAAAGGCTGCGGCTCGCGCCCGTCTCCACTACCGCCAGGCTGCCGAACACGGAATTCCGCGTGGCGATCAGGTGAAAACCGCGCCACAGCAAGGCGCGCGACACGGGCTCGAGCTCGTAACTCCCCGCAAGGACCAGCACCGCCAGCGCCCCGAAGCTCGCGGCCAAGAGCCGGCGCCTCCCAACCACTCTGCCCACAAGCACCCAAGCCGCCGCGAGATTCAGCACGCCCAGAATCGCCGCAATCTCGAATGCGGTCAGCACTCGCACCAGTGCCAGGCTGGCAAGCACGCCACCCAGCCCGGAGCCCGCCGCTTCGAGCAGATACACCGCCCCCGTGGCCGTGGCGGTCGTGGCGCCGGTCAGTTCCGCAAACAAGCGACTGCCCGCCGCGAACAGTCCACCGGATAGCACACAGAAAACGCTGAGCGCCAAAAAAGAAGTCAGGAACATCGGTACGGGTCCCAGGATTTCGCCGGGGATCGACTGGAAAAAGACTTTGCTGGCCCGCACGGCCAGCAGGGTCAGCGGCAGCGCGAAAGCCGTGAGCGTCTGAAGCCCCGCCATGAATCTTCGCGGATGGCTCGCCCGCGTCGCCCATCGCCCCAACACGCTGGAGCCGAGGGCGGTCCACAGGAGCCAGTTGGCCAGCATCACTCCCAACGAGAGTTCGTTGCCATAAAAAACCACCAACAACTCGCGCATCAGCACAACCTGCGCGATAACGGCAGTGAACCCCATGAGGGACAAAATGGCGCGCAGCGACCGCGCCGGTTTCGGCTGGTGTTGACTCCCGCTTTGGAAGCCCGTTTGCTCACTCATCTCATTGGGTTAGATGGCAATACGGTTGCCATTCCACCGGAAAGCTCAGATACTGACTGAGCGAATTCGCGTTTCACGGACATGAACATGACATCTACCCCCAGCCCGCTCGCCAACCCCGAGCCCGACTCCGCCAGCCGGCGGGAAATACTCTTGAAACTGCTGCGCGTGGGAGGCGTGGGTGCCGCAGCCGCGGCCGCTGGTCTGTGGCTCCGCGGCCGCAGTCGGCGGCCGCAAGAGGAAGTCGCACTCGTGCTCAACCGCAGCTTCACGGTGCCGGCCGACGCCCGCTATCCGGAGATGGTGGTAGCGCAGGGAGAAGATCCCCGGGCACTGGTTCGAAAGGCGCTGGAGGGGCTGGGCGGCATCCGGCGCTTCATCGCGCGCGGCGATGTGGTGGTGATTAAGCCCAACATTGCGTGGGATCGCACTCCCGAGCAGGCCGCCAACACCAATCCCCCGGCCGTGGCGGAAATGGTGCGGCAGTGCCTGGAAGCAGGCGCCAAAAAGGTCATCGTCACCGACGTGAGCTGCAACGAACCCCGACGGTGCTTCCAGCGCAGCGGCATTGCGCGTGCGGCTAGCGCCGAGGGCGCCGAAGTCGTGCTGCCGGAGGAGCGCCTGTTTCGTCAGGTCAACCTGCGCGGCGACGTTCTGGGCGCGTGGCCGGTGCTCGAGCCCTTCATCGCCGCCGACAAGATGATCAATTTCCCTATCGCCAAGTCTCACAGCCTGACGGGCGTCTCGCTGGGAATGAAGAACTGGTTTGGCATTCTGGGCGGGGCACGCAACCGGCTTCACCAGCGCATCCACGAAAGCCTGGCGGACCTCGCCGATGTCATGCGCCCCACGCTGACGCTGATGGACGCATATCGCGTGCTCATCCGCAACGGGCCCACCGGGGGCAGCCTTGCTGACGTTCTCCTTAAGAAGACGCTCGTCGCCGCAACCGACCCCGTGGCTCTCGACGCTTATTTCGCCAAAGCCTATTGGGATCTCGATTCCAGCCAGTTGCCCTATTTGAAGCTCGCGCAGGATCGCGGGCTGGGAAAGCTCGACTTCGAGAAGATCAGGATCGAAGTCCTTACGGCGTGACGGGCGTTTCGCAATAACCTTTCCGACAGCTCCAGCGCATTGCGCAGCCAGCGGCCAGCGCACCTCATTCCCGTTCCGCTCGAACATGTTTGCATCGTGGGGATCGGCCTCACGTCGGTTGCCGGCCAAAGCGTCAGCCAGCGGTTGGGGCAATCGAATGCCCTTGAGTTGCCTGGCTAAGCGACCCGTGTCGAAGCGTTTGACGGTGCTCGCTGGCAGCAGTACGATAGCGTCGCGTGTTCGCGCATGCAGGCTTTGGGCAAGCCCTTGACACCTCAACATCGCGAAGGAGGAAGAATGATCAGCGTGAAACTCGACCGCCGCGAATTCCTGCTGTCGGCTTCGCTCCTCTCGGCCGGCGCCCTGGCCGCGGGGCAGGGGAATCAGGACTTCAGCAAAGTCCAGATCAAAGTGACGCGTGTATCCGGCAGCGTCTACATGCTGCAAGGCGAGGGCGGCAACATCGCGGCGTCCGTGGGTGACGACGGAATCGCCATCGTGGACGACCAGTTCGCTCCTTTGGCGGGGAAGATTCGCGCCGCCCTGAAGGACATCACCGGCACAGACAAGCCGGTGCGTTTCGTCATCAACACGCACTATCACGGAGACCATACGGGCGGGAATCCGAACTTCAGCGAGACCTCGACGATCATCGCCCAGGATAACGTGCGTAAGCGTCTGGCCGCGGGCGGCCCGGCGGGCAATGGCGCTTCAATTCACATGGAGAACAAACCTGCCCCCAAAGCCGCGCTGCCAATTATCACCTTCGAGCGCGACGTTACCGTTCACCTGAACGGCGAGGACATCCGGGCGCTTCACTTTCCGGCCGGTCACACGGACGGGGATTCCATCATTTTTTACCCGCAGGCAAACGTGGTCCATATGGGCGATGACTTCGTCCGCTACGGCTTCCCGTTTATCGACATCGACAGCGGGGGCAGTGTCCAGGGCATGATCGCCGCCTGCGCGGATGTCATCCCCCAGCTCCCACGGGACGTGAAGGTTATTCCCGGACACGGCGACCTGAGCAGCCTCGACGACGTTCGTGCTTACGTCGGGATGCTCCACGAGACCACTGACGCCGTCGGGCAGGCCCTGAAGCAGGGGAAAACGCTCGAGGAGATGAAACAGCAGAAGGTCCTCGCTCCCTGGCACAAGTTCGCAGGAGGGTTTATCAACGAGGATGCCCATCTCGAGACACTGTACAACTCACTAGTCGGCAAGAAAAACGGCAAGTTCTTGAAGCACAATTGAGCGGCGAAGGTTGACCGAGATAGTTTACCCGGCTCAGGGGAGCTTCCGCTTCAGCTCGGCGACGGTCCGCTCGGCACGCGCGATCTGGCGCGCCACTTGCCGCGGAGCAGTTCCACCGATTACATCGCGCCGCGCGACGGAGCGCTCCGGCGAAATGGCCACAGCCTGCAGCCTTGCATCCCAGGCAGGCACAAATTCTTTAGCCTCTACAGCTGACAAATCCTGAAAGGTCCTGCCTTCCGCCGCGCAATGTCGAACCAGCTTTCCCACCTGCTCGTGAGCCTCGGCAAAAGGCACGCCGCGCCGCACCAGCTCATCGGCGAGGTCGGTGGCCATCAGGAACCCCTGCTGGGTCATGGCCTTCATCCGCTCGGGATGCAGCCGCAGCGTTGCGGTGACGCGCGCCGCCATCGTCAGCGCCCCCAGAGTCGCCTCCACCCCCGCGAACAAGGCGGCCTTGTCTTCCTGCAGGTCGCGGTTGTAGGCGAGGGGCAAACCTTTCATCACCGCCAGCATTCCGGTGAGCTTTCCGAGCAGCGTCCCCGCCCGGCCGCGAATCAGCTCGAGCGAATCCGGATTCTTCTTCTGCGGCATCAAGCTGCTGCCCGTGGAATAGGCGTCGGCGAGTTCCACGTAGCTAAACCCCGGCGAGGAGTAAATGATCAGATCCTCCGCCCAGCGGCTCAGGTGGACCATGCACAAGGCGCAGGCGAAAAGCAGTTCCGTCACCGAGTCGCGCTCCGAGGTCGCGTCCAGGCTGTTGCGGGCGACGCGCGCGAATCCCAGCTCACGCGCCAGCCGCTCGCGGTTGACCGGGAAGGCGGTTCCCGCCAGGGCCCCTGCACCCATGGGAAGCTCGTCGGCGCGAGCGCGGCAATCCTCCAGCCGGCTCACATCTCGATCGAACATTTCAAAATACGCAAGCAGATAATGTGAAAAAAGGATAGGTTGTGCAGGTTGCAGGTGCGTGTACCCAGGCAGGACAACCTGCAGGTGCCGCCGCGCCTGGCCGACCAACGCGGCGAGCAATTCCGCCAGCGCGCGCTCGAGCTCGAGCGTCGCGTCTTTCACATACAGGCGGGTCTCCGTCGCCACCAGGTCGTTGCGGCTGCGGCCGGTGCGCAGCTTGCGCGCCACGTCGCCAACGCTTCGTTCGAGTTCCCTCTCGACCCAGGTGTGGACGTCTTCGGCAGCTTGCCCGCGCGCCCAGCGCGGATTGCGCTGGACTTTGCGGCACAACGCTTCGAGTCCCGCAGCCAGCCGCCGGACCTCAGGTGGCTTCAGCACACGCGCCTTGCCCAGAGCGTTCACATAGGCAAAGTTTACACGCAGGTCGTACAGGACGAATCGCTGGTCGAGGGAAAAGGATTCGGAAAAGCTTTCGAACTGTGGGTCGCGCCGGCCGCGGAAGCGTCCGCCCCAAAGCTTCATCCCGCTCTTCTCCGCGCGGACTTCGCTTCCCGCTTTTTGCGCATGGCCTCCGCCAACCGCAGCGGTAGACCCAAAATGTTGATAAACCCTTCCGCGTCCTTCTGATTGTAATCCGGGTTCATCACAAAGCTGCCAATGCTGGCATCGTAGAGCGAATAAGGCGACTGCCGGTCGAGCACGCGCACGTTGCCCCGGTAAAGCCCCAGGGTGATCGTTCCCGTCACGTTCGGCTGGGTGACCTCGACGAAGGCGTCGAGCGCTTCCCGGAGCGGCGCGAACCACAGACCATAATAAACGAGTTCGGCATATCGCAAGGCGACATGTTGTTTGTAGTGGAGCGTCTCGCGGTCCAGGCAGATCGATTCCAGTTCCTGATGTGCGGTGTAGATCAGCGTGCCCCCGGGCGTCTCGTAAGCACCGTGGGACTTGATCCCCACCAACCGGTTCTCCACCAGGTCCGTGCGGCCCACGCCGTAGTGCCCACCGATCTCGTTCAACGTCTCGACCAACTTGACGGAACCGAGTCGCTTGCCGTTCACCGAGACCGGCACGCCTGCTTCGAAGCCGATCACCACCGTTCCTTCCCGGTCCGGCGCGCGGCGGGGACTGCAGGTGAGTTTCCAGGCGTCCTCGGGCGGTTCGCCCAGGTGGGCCTCGAGCGGCCCGCCTTCGTGGCTCAAGTGCCACAGATTCTGGTCGCGGCTGTAAAGCTCTGTCTTGGTGACGGGTACGGGCACGCCGTGGGCGTCGGCGTATTCCAGGGCGTCTTCGCGCGACTTGATCGACCACACCCGCCAGGGCGCGATGACTTGCAGGTGTGGCGCCAGCGCTTGGTAAGCGAGTTCAAACCGCACCTGATCATTTCCCTTGCCCGTGCAGCCGTGGGCGAGCGCGTCCGCGCCCTCGTCGAGCGCCACCCTCACCTGCGCTTTGGCCAGCACCGGCCGGGCCAGCGAGGTCCCGAGCAGATACTTCCCTTCGTACACGGTACCCGCCTTGACGGCTTTCCAAAGATAACCGGTTACAAATTCTTCGCGGAGATCCTCGACAAAGACTTTGGAGGCGCCGCTGGCCAGGGCTTTGCGGCGCACGGCAGCGAAATCGTCGCCTTGGCCGACGTTCCCGACCATGGCGATGACTTCGCAGGCGTAATTCTCACGCAACCAGGGAATGATGATGGAGGTGTCGAGCCCTCCGGAGTAAGCCAAAACCACGCGTTTGACGTGCGGTGCGGAAGATGCGGACATGGGATCGAAACTCGACTTCCTTTCTGGTCAGAGTCGGCCGGGGGGCTACCCGCCCGGCACAAATCAACCGGCGCGCGAGGCGTCACGAGCAAAACACTTCGCGTCTTTCCCTGTGCCTCAGGTCGCCACGAGCGCCAGGATTCTCTTGCGAATCTCTGCGGCTTGGCGGGGGCTGGGGGTGGCGACAAGAATCGTGTCGTCGCCAGCCACCGTTCCCACAACCTCCTCCCAGGGCTCGGCATCTAGCGCCACAGCCACGGAGTGCGCGTTCCCCGGCCGGGTCTTCAGGACGACCAAGTTTGCGGCTTGCCGGGCATCGGTCAGGAATTCCTTCAACACAACAGGCAAAGTCGGCTGGAGGGGCGCCACCGGCTCAGCCGGCTCGGGGGGCCGGTAACCTGTGCGCGTTTTCACCAGGCCGAGCTCCTCGATATCGCGCGAAAGCGTGGCCTGGGTTACGTGGATGCCCCGCCGCGCCAGCTTGCGGCGAAGGTCCCGCTGGGTCTCGATCTCTTCGCTGCGCAGGAGGTCCAGGATCTGTGTTCGCCGGTAGATCTTGTCCATGCAATTTTATACAGACAACTTATAAATATACCACAGGTGGGAAGCGCCCGCAAGCGCGGGGAAGGAGTGATGTTGTACGTCGATGATAATGTCCCCTTTTGTCCTCGATAGAAATGTCCCCTAAGGTGATCTCCGGAAGGAGGTCAGATTGGGGCGAACCGAAATGAGCAGGAGAGAGTTGCCAAGGGTCGAGGCGCTGGCGCGGGTGCGGAGCCGGCCGCTGTCATCCTGAGGAGTCCCGCCCTGCGGAACGACTAAGGATCCCTGTATTACGTTTGTCTCAACGGCGCAGACTCCCACCCCCTGGCGATGGTCCAGCGTGAACGAGTATTCCCGCACGGGTGCGGCGTAACCAATGCGCCGCTGCGGGTTAACGATTGCCAGTTTGCCCTTGAATTCGAAAGCGCGAGTCTGAGGAAAAATCTCAAGCGTCAAAGACGGCGGCCTTCGCTACGCTTGCTCGGCCATGGTCCATGAATGCCGTATAATAGAAAAATGCGCAAGGAGCCGGTAGATTCTCTCTTGAATTTCAAGAGAGATTTCTCTTTTGGAGGTGCAGGAACCTTTTCTCTTTTGAGGTTTCATGCGGCCTCCGTTGTGGAAAAACCCGGCTGCAGGACACAGGTTTCTTCCGGGAGTCGGTAGAGCTTGGAGCCGTCGAAGGGCTGGCGGGATTTGAACATGCCGTAGAGGGCGTGCAGGAGCTTGCGTATGACAGCGACCAGGGCCTGCATTTTGAGTTTGCCGCGTTCGAGCAGGTGCTGATAGAAGGCGCGCACAGGCGGATCATGCCGGACAGCGACCAACGCCGGCATGTAAAGACCGCGGCGCAGGTGGCGGTTGCCGGTTTTGCGGATGCGGGTTTTCTTGTGCACGGAGCTGCCGGAGGAGTACTGGCGGGGATCCAGGCCGGCGTGCGCCACCCACTGCCGAACTTGCAAGTTAGGGGAGAGCACGGCCAACTCGGCCAGGATCTGCACGGCGCTGGTTTCCGCGATCCCTGGCGTGCTGAGCACGAGCTGGAAGCGCAGTTGCAGCTCGGGGTCTTGGGCGATGAGCTGGAGCGCCTCGCGCGTGAGGCGGGCCAAAGCGCGACACTGGGAGCGCAGACTCCGTTGCAGATCCCGGAGCACGGCCGCCGGGGTTGTCTCCGACACGCGCGCCGCGTGCACACGGTTCTTCTCCTGCTTCTGCAGCTCGGTCAAAGCAGCCAAGCGCCGGGCCAGGGCCTGCAACGCCAGGGCGGCCGGCGAAGGCGCTCGCCAGGGCTGGAAGGGCATGCGCTGGGCAAACTCCCGCAGCACCTCGGCGTCCAGGGGATCAGTTTTACTCCGCGGCATCAGGGCGGTGGCGAAGTGGCGCACCGCCCGCGGATTGGCCCCCCTGACTTGCAGACCGGGATGCCCGCTCAGCGCCAGGGCCAAGTCCAAGCCATAGACGCCGGTGGATTCCAAGCACACCCGCACCGTGCGCCCCGCCCGGAGCAAGTAGCGGCAGAGCACGGCATGATCCGAGGGTGTATTCGTGAACTCCCGTTGGGGTTGACGT
>JBEKAK010000036.1:0-49887 GCA_050018275.1 Terriglobia bacterium
GCTCCAAAACTCCAATAATCTGCTCCTCCGTGAAACGGCTCTGCCTCATCTCCTGTCCTCCTTCGGGCTTTTATACCCTGGGAGAACTCTCTTTTACACTGGTACAGTTTTCGGGGGGCAGGTCAGCTTGGTGTTATTTTCTCGAAGACAGCTGGAGGTACGAACGGAGAATACTGGATTGACCAAGATGTTTTAGGAATAAATTCTATGCGAGGAGTTATTGTAAACACTTCTCTGTCGCGAGTTAATTGTGATAAATCATTGTCATTTAATACTAATGATGGAAAATGGCATTTTTATGCAATGACATACAACGGATCGGCAATCAATGACTATGCAGATGGAGTCTTTGTCGGAAGCTGTTTCCAGTCCGGCAACATTCAATCAACAGCAATTCCATTAAACATTAACGCCTATGATAGCAACCTCGAACCTGCTGCCACAATAGACGACGCACGGATCTACAACCGCGCCCTCTCGGCGGCGGAGATTCAGGCGCTGTACAACGCGGAGAAATAATGAATATTAGAATGCGCTGGGATGCGAACTGCAGAACTGCTATAGACGTTCCTCTCTCTTCCAAATTGACGGCGCGTGGCTTGGCGGAGCGACAACCGGATCGTTAAACATGATTTGAAATAGGCAGCTTTTCAATATCAAAATCACACGAGACTTTCCTTGGATTTTGAGAAGGGTGAAGTACAGTCGGTAGCCCCCTGTGTATGTGCATAAGGCGAACTTTTCAATCGCGGGGGGGCTATATGATTAAAGGAAGGCAGATGAAGAAGCTCAAGAGACCTTTGCTTATCTCGGGGACAATACTCCTCCTCTTTTTTGCGTTCCATACTTCCGCCCACACGGCCACGTATTACGTGGATAACTGCGTCGTCACAGGCAACGACACCAACAGCGGCGCGAGTTCATCAACGCCGTGGCTCACCATCGCCAAAGTCAATTCCTCCACTTTTTCGGCAGGGGATTCCATCTTATTCGAGAAAGGGCAGGGGAATGGCTATATTTGATTTCCTTATATTGCTATAATCAAAATATATAATAGATAATCCCCATGCGATCCCGATCCTCAAATATCCCCTCGTTCCCTAGAAGCTCTGAAAACTGACCTCATCCGAGAGCTCCTTTTTCCAAAAACCATGTCCCAAAAATCCGTTTCCCGCTTGTTGGTTCTTCTACTCGTAGCGCAACTATCGATCGGCGCGTTTGCGTTTCCGATGAACCAGGCCAAAGCCGCGGGAACCACGTATTATGTTGCCAATGCCGGGAGTGACAGTTACGACGGCACGGAGCAAACTCATACGACTGGAAGTACCGGTCCCTGGCAAACCATCGCACACGCGCAAGCAACGGTGACGGGAGATGAGCACGACAACAGCGTGCTGTTTAATGGGGGCGACACTTGGCGGGAGCAATTTACCGTTGGTGCTTACGGGACCAGCGGGCACCCGTTCACGGTGGGAGCCTACGGCACCGGAGCCGCGCCGGTTATCAGCGGGGCCGACCTGCTGACAAGCTGGACTCCCGAGGTCGAGGCCGAAACGTGGGTTCATACCAATTCCACGGCGCCTGCTGTTGATAGTTCCAATCCGACCACTATAACGTTGACCTTTACGCCAACGACGGGTCGACTTTTAGTGGTATCTATAGGATTGGGTGTCGGAACCACCGTGACGAGCGTAACGGGTGCCGGCGTGACTGGGACGGGAGGGGCGTGTGGGGCAGGCTGTTTCTCCAAGGCAATAGAAGAAGTTGGCTCACCAAGTTTGGATGCAGATTCTATCTGGTATGGCATAGTCGGGGCCAGTCCTACCACAAGCATCGTCATTACACTTGGCGCTGGTGCAAGCAGCCGCGTTACGGTGGACGAGTGGGCTGGTGGTGGAACTGACCAAACCACGATACTAGGTAACACAAATGGAGCAATCAGCAACACTGGAGTGACGTCACTTTCTACGGGTGCCATTGCCATAACTTCCGGCGACTTGGCAATGTCATCCTTGAAAACGGATGATAACCTTACTGGTGCTGCCGCTGGAACCTCTCCGGCATTTGCGCTGATCCACGACACAGATGAGAAGATGTTTACTGCCTACCGGATAGCGGCAGAAACCAGCGATTCTAATAGCTGGACATGGACTAGCCCCTCAACGCCCTCCTACGCCACAATTGCCGCGTTTCACGCTGGATTTACCAGTTTTACCACATACTACGCCACTGCGGCGGTCCAGCCAAAGCAGGTCTTTGAAAACGGGACAAGATACACTTCGGTTGCTCTGAAAACCAGCCTGACACCGGGAAGCTTTTGGTGGGATGCCGCGAACACACGGGTTTACATCCGCACCACTGGAGACAATGCCCCCAGCAATTACGTCTCTCCTGGCATTGAAGCTGGTCAAAGGGACTACGCCGTCTATGCTACCTTCAAAAACTTCATTACGCTTACTGGAATTGAGACGGACAAGGCAAACCTCCACGGCGTTTATTGGAACAATTCCAGCGGAATGCTCACAACCGGCGTAACGGCATTGGAGAACTTTAAGAATGGCATTCAGTATGATGGCGGTACCTCCAATGTTGTTTCATATTCGACGGCTGCTTATAATGGCGCGAATGGATTCAGCCTATTTGAATCACCGAGCATTCTTGTCGATCACGTCGTTGCCCATGACAATGCCCAGTTGACCGACGATGACGACACTGCCGGAATTAAATTCAACGATAGCACTAACATACAACCAAATATGACCGTGCAGTATTCTCACGTCTATAATAATGGCATCGGGCAAACCACGAATCGAGGCAAGGGAATCTGGGCGGACACTGTAGGCCCAGGTTTCACCGCTAAGTACAACCTCGTCCACGGTAACAGAACGGACGGGATTCTCGCTGAGGCGGACAGCGCAGTCATAATCACCAACAACATTGTTTATGGGACTCTCGGCCCTGACATCACCGGAATCGCCTTAGTGGCGAATAATAGTTCAATTCCCATGAGCAACAGTCTGGTTGCCAACAATGTTGTCTACGGCATTGCCGGTCTGGGTATAAAAGTCGCCGCCGTGAACTTCGCTGGCGGCTGCGTTAACAATCTGGTGAAAAACAATTTATCCACTGGGAACACTGTACAACTTGCGGCTTACGGTGGCTGTGAAAACCCCGGAACAAATGGATCGGGGAACGTTTACACATACAATGGATTCGGGACACAGGGGACAAACTTTATCGCTTGGGGCTCCGGCTCGGGAAACTACAGTACCTATGCCACTTGGGAAGCCGCAGCGGGCAACTGCGGCACAACGGGATGCTCGCATTCCGTGCAGGCCGACCCGCAGTTCGTGAACGCCGCCGGTTTCAACTTCACCCTCGCTTCCTCCTCTCCAGCCATCGACGCAGGTCTGAATCTCGGCTCAACGTATGAATGGGGCCTTGATCCCGCCTCGACCTGGCCTTCTTCGGTAATCACATTGAATCAAAATAATTATGGCGCAGGCTGGGAGATGGGTGCCTATGTGTATACGCAAACCAGCGCCCCTTGGGTCGTAATGACCGCGCCAACCGCGAGCTCGACAGTTTCGGGAACCGTCACTGTCTCGGCATCATCCACGGCCGTAAGCCCCGCTGCTATATCCTCCGTCCAGTTCTATCTCGACAGCTCTCCCTTGGGCTCTCCCGTGATCTCGACTTCCTCTCCGAACACCTACTCGTATTCCTGGAACACCGCCTCATCGACGAATGGCTCCCACACGCTCTACGCCCTCGCCACGGACAACTACGCGAACACGGCAAGCTCGTCGGCCATCACCGTCACGGTGGCGAATGCACCCGTCATTTCCAATATCGCCACGTCCACCGCCACGTCCACCGCCACCATCACCTGGACCACGGATGAGGCCGCCGATTCCCAGGTGCAATACGGCCTCACGTCGGCTTATGGATCATCAACCGTCCTCAATTCCACGGCCACCACCACCCATTCGGTTTTGATAACTGGGCTCACCGGCTTGACCCAGTACCACTTCATGGTGATGAGTTCTAATGGCACACTGTCCACGTCAACTGACCAGACATTCACCACCGCTTCTGCTGGCCTGCCCACAGCTACCGGAGTGACGATCACCGGCACCACAACTATTGGCAGCACCTTGACCGGTTCGTATACTTTTAGTGATCCCAACGGCAAAGTTGAATCCGGTTCTATCTACCAGTGGCTTACAGCTCCTAGTTCTGGCGGATCATATTCTGTTATTAGTGGAGCGACGGCTAAGACTTATGTTTTAACCTCCTCAGATATTGGTCAGTATCTGAAATTCCAGGTCACGCCCGCTTCCCAAAGCGGCACGGGCAGCGCCGCCGTAAGTTCGACTACTGCCCAAATTCAAAGTAGCGGAGTTCCCACAGCTTCGTCCGTCAACATTACCGGCACTGCCATTGAGGGCCAGACCTTGACCGGCCACTATACCTATGCCCAAGCAGATGGCGTGACCCAGGGAGTTTCCACGTTCAGGTGGCTGGAATCTGACACTGCGGGTGGGAGCTATAGTGCAATCCCAAGCGCGACCGCCAATACATATGCTTTGGCTCCCGGCGATGTCGGTAAATACATAGAGTTCGAAGTGACACCGGTTGCAATCTATCCGCCGACCACCGGAGCTGCCGTGCAAAGCTCCAATGTCGGTCCGGTTGTTCCCTCCAGCCTGCCCGTGGCCTCTGCCGTGGGCTACACCGGCACCACCACGGTAGGCCAGACCTTGACCGGCAGCTATACGTATACCGACTCCGGCGGCCACCCCGAGGCGACCTCGACGTTCCGTTGGCTTGAAGCGTCCAGTTCGAACGGCATCTACGCCGCGATCGGAGGGGCCACCGCAAAGACCTATGTCCTGACCTCTTCCGATATCGGCAAATACCTCGAATTCGAGGTGACCCCCGTTTCCACGGTCGCGACAGGAGCTGCGGTCGACAGTAATCCCGGCAGTGAGATCGAGAGCAGCGGCGCTCCCACGGCATCGTCCGTGAACGTCTCCGGCACGGTGACCGAAGGACAGACCCTCACGGGTTCCTATGCGTATGCCCAGGCCGACGGCGTTCCCGAGGGAGCCTCCCTGTATCGCTGGCTTGAATCAGGGACGTCCAACGGAACCTATGCCGCCATTGCGGGGGCCACGAACGACACCTATGCCCTTACTCCCTCTGACGTTGGCAAATACCTCAAGTTCGAAGTGACGCCGGTTGCAATCTATCCTCCGACCACTGGAGCTCCCGTGCAAAGCTCCAATGTCGGCCCAGTCGCTGCATCCAGTCTCCCCGTAGCCTCCGCTGTCAGTATTGGCGGCACTCAAACTGTCGGCAGCACCTTGACCGGCATTTACACGTATACCGATTCCGGGGGCCATGCGGAGCATGGTTCCACCTTCCGCTGGCTTGAGTCAGATACCCAAAATGGCACGCACTCGGCTATTAGTGGAGCCACGGCTCAAACGTATGTGTTAACTTCCTCTGACATCGGCAAATACGTTGAGTTTGAAGTCACGCCCGTTTCCACCGTGGCCGTGGGAGTTGCCGTGGCCAGCGGTCCTTCCGAACAGATCCAGAGCAGCGGGGTACCTACTGCTTCATCTGTTTCCATCTCCGGTACGCCGGCGGTCGGACAAACGCTCACGGGCTCATATACTTATGCCCAAGCTGATGGCGTGACCGAAGGATCCTCCACGTTCCGGTGGCTTGAATCGTCGTCGCCCAATGGCAGCTATTCCGCCATTGCCGGCGCGACCAATCGGACCTACACGGTCACCAATAGCGACCAGGGCAGGTACCTCGAATTTGAAGTGACGCCCGTTGCCACGCTTCCGCCGATGGTCGGCGCGGCGGCTTTGAGTGCTGCTACCGTCCAAATCCCGAGCACAGCTACGGTTTCCCCGATCGTCGTGAGTGTTGGCGGCGGATATGGCGTTCCGTACCTCCCGGGTGTGGGACCCATTGCCACGTCAGCCGCATCCTCAACCCCGCCAGTCACTTCATCCACGTTGGCTGCATCCTCAACTGCCGATATCCAAGCGCTGCTCAATGCCCTGACGGCGCAGCTCCAAACCCTCCGTGCTGAGGCGGGGGCTATGGGTGTCACGCCTCCCACGACCGGAACGACCCCCTTCGTCTTTACAAGAGACCTGCAGCTCCACGACAGAGGGACTGACGTCCAGATGCTCCAGCGATTCCTGAACCGCCAAGGGTTCCTTGTGGCCTCCCAAGGCCCCGGCTCCCCTGGGAACGAAACCACACTCTTTGGTCTCCATACCTGGAGCGCCCTCGTCGCCTTCCAGGAAAGCGTTGGCATCGTCCCCGCCAAAGGATACTTTGGGAAGAAAACCAGGGCCTATGTGAACGCGCAGGGGAAGTGAGGGATGACGCGGCGGCGGGATACGTCCAGCCACTGGGAAATTTTTGGACATTCAACTCAATGGCGATCTGCGGAGTTTCTCGGCGAGGTTGATCCGGTTCTTGTGATAGACACCCACCTTTGAAGTGGTTTTTGCCTCTTTGAGTCCGCGCCCGCTGAGGTCAGGGAAGAGACCTCTGAAGGTAGCTTTGGTTAGTCGATCCCCTCAAGTTATACTTAGAATGTTTCAGATGTGGACGAAATCATGTCAAAAGCACAAGTGGCTGCGGTCCAAAGGCGATTGCAGGATCTCCTCGCATACCCGCGCGAAGATTTGGGGACAGAACTAAAGAATTGGTTGGATCTCGCATTAGAAGAGAATAAGGCAAATCTTGCCCAAGCCATCCTTGCCCTCGCTAATCATGGCGGCGGATATGTCCTTTTAGGATTCGAGGAAGTTGGGGGCGCTTGGACTTCGGCCAAACCCCGGCCATCTGATCTCCGCGGCTTTACGCAAGACCTCATAAACGGAATTGTCCAAGGTTATGCTGACCCTTCTTTCCACTGTGAGCTTCATAAGGTTGCTTATCCTCAGACGGGCGATCTCTTTCCGATCGTGGTGGTACCAGGTGATCACAAGGTCCCGATTCGAGCAAAACGTGATGGCCCCCAGGATAAGCGTGGTCGCCCTCGGCATGTCAATATCAACACCTACTACATCAGACGCCCGGGCCCGAAAAGCGAGCCGCCTCAGTCCGCGCGTGAGTGGGATACGTTGATTGGACGGTGTTTAAGGGCGACAAGGGAAGACCTTTTAGAGGGTATGAGAAGTCTCCTCCTTGGCACAGTTCCTGGGACCATTCGAACAGAGGAAGAAAGCCGCGATCTTGAAAGGTGGGTTGAAGAGTCAAAGAAGCGGTGGCAAGCGTTGGTGAACGAAAGGCTATCGAATGAAAAACCATCGCGATTTGAAAATGGCGTCTGGTATGTGGCCTACTCCGTAACTGCCGACTTCCATAGACCTGTTCTTACGAAGCTCTTGGAAATCCTACGGATGGTAGCTGGACATGAAACTGGGTGGCCGCCGTGGTGGGTTCCTACCCGAGAAGAAATCAGGCCATACCCGCACAACGGGCTCGTCGAATGTTGGTTGACTGAGACCACATTTCCTGACGCTGCGCATTCCGATTTTTGGCGGGCATCTCCAGAGGGTAAAATGTTTCTCTTGAGGGGCTATCAAGAGGATGGAGTTCCTGACAGGGTTAAACCTGGAACTGTGTTTGACCTTACGGTTCCAATATGGAGGATAGGGGAATGCCTGCTTCATGCCGAGCGTTTTGCGCGAGCTCTCACTGACCAGCCTGCATCGATAAGCTTCTGCGTTACCTGGGAAGGTCTTGGTGGCCGAGTTCTCACTCCATGGGCCAGTCCAGAGCGCCGCTTGTATGAAGGCAGAACATCACACCAAACATCTGTCAGTTCGAGTACTAAAATCCATGTTGATCAGATAAGGGACGCGTTACCGGAGATTGTCTTGGCGCTTACCCAGCCCCTTTATGCGGTATTTGATTTTTTTGACCCTTCTCTCCAAATGATACAAGAGGAACTTTCCAAGATGAGAAAGGGACGTTGATTGTGGCTTGCCACGAGCTTGCGTCCAGGCGCGCCTCTTGTCACCACGACAAATTAACCCACCTTTTCAAACGGTTCCGAGCATTGCATTGCCTGTTTCGGGAAAAGGATTAGAATGGGGATTGAAATGCAGAACACATCGCCCGCGAAATATAAAAACAGTTCGGAATTCTTTAGATTTCCCGGACTTGCAACGCTTGATCCTGATGCGTACTTCCGTTGCCTCGACGTGCTGCGACGACTCTTTGACGATCCTGATTTCAAAACGTCAACTTCACGGTTTTATTTCAACTATATAACCAACCTCAAGGATGACTATTTGAATTCTTTGCGTCTAGTGTACGATGCCATTGACCCGCCGAAGGCGCAGGCGGCTATACGAGCCTTCGTGGAAAAGAACAAGGATCGCATAGCGATCTTTGAGTCCGCCTGGACCGTTCGGCCCGACGCGACCCAGCCGTGGACCTCCGAGGAAGGTGAAGGTGCACGATTCAGAAATTTTCTTTACACGAACAGTCGGATCTTTCTGGATGTGATCCAAAAGTTCGGCGTGCGACCGATCCAAGAATTGATTTATCGATACCGATACGATTCCTTAGCAAAGCGGGTCCCGCCGGAAAATGTTCTCGGCGAGACGTTCGGCCAGAGCGACTATTTTCGCAAGCTCCGCGAAGTATCGCTCGACAAACAATATTGGAACGACTTGACCCACCGATTCAACGACAACGACTTCGGCCTCCACTTTTTGGTCAATATGAGTTGCGTACCAGAGCGGTGGGGTTACGAGCCATTCTTTGGAGAAGATTGGATAAAAAGGTAATTTTATACAATCGGCCTCTTTCAATTCTCGTGTCCCATGTTGAGAGAACAAATCGCGCAATGCCTGGAACATCTTCCGTTCTCCTTCCGAAAAGACGAGCTAGCTTATTTGTCCCTCACTAGCAAACCAGAGCTACACTTGCGCGATAAGCTAGCATTCGATCTTCAAAATAGACTGACTGACCGTCTGGTGTGCCGCGAATGGCGGCGCCATGATATCGCCATCCTCCCGCGAGGATCGGACGTCGCCGATGCAATCATTGAAGCGAAAGTGTTCTACACGTTCGACGGTGTCGTTCCGAACAAACTCCACCACATGAAAGAGGCACTCAGCGCCGATATCGACAAGATGAAGCGCAATGGGCCCAACGCCGAGCGAATGGCCCTCCTTTTTCTGGTCCATCCGCAGACACTCATACCGGAAGCTTCGTATGAGGCGATTGCTTACGCCCAGAGGGTCAATTCGGTCTATCGCAAAAACGCCTACGGTGGACCTGGAAGGGTCCTAACAACGGCCAAGGACAATCTCGAAATATTCTGGGAAGAAGTTGGCGCGCCTTGGATCAGAAGTGGAAATTACGCCGCCGGGGTATATGAGGGCGTTGAAGTGCTAATCCCTTATTGGCTTGCGGAGGTTTAACTTTCATAACGTTTTGCAGCCGCCAGAGCAAAAACAGCCAGTACTAGATGACGCCGCAGGGCGGGTTGTATTGGTCCCTTAACTCTTTTTCGATTTCTCGCCTCCCACCCTGCTGAAGCTTGGGAGTGTAGAGAACTGAAACTGTCAGCGTTCCGCTGCAATTCCGCTTCCAACAATCCTTCCTGTCGTGGTTATCAATTCTGGTTTTGACTTCAGCGGTCTCCCCTACGTCTATCAAGTAATATGCCTGATCCTTGTAGCAATGTATTGCGTAAACCCCGGATCGATCTTGAAGGCTGTCTGTATTGGTATACGGCCCTTCGAATGTATAGTTGCCGACCGTGATACTCATGCATCGATTCTACTGCGCAGAAACATCGAATACAACGGCTGGAACGGTGTGGGCCAGATTTGCTCTCAGCGCAAAATCACCCACCTTTTCAAGCTGAGTTCAGACTGTAAGATGGAGAAAAATCCCTTAATTTGCGGGCGCTGTCTCGTCAGTGAAATGCTTCAGGAGCTGCGCGAGGATTTTATCCCAGGTTCGAGGAACGCCCTTATACGGGCTACCGTAAGACAATTTCGCGCGTTCGAAGATCAGGCGAGCCGGTTTTTTTAGCTCCACGACTACGTTTTTCTCGATTGCCTGTAGGTTCGAGGTGATCTCTTTCACCAAATCGCGCTTTTCCTCCGGAATCCCCTGTTTGTATAGGAAAGACGCGGTATTTACGAGTTCGAGGAATTTTTCGAGCCGTCTGAGAGCATTGCCAGTTCCTGACTCCTGAACGGCGACCCTTTGTTTCAGGCCAGCTTCCTCCATGAGCAGAGTGTTCTTGCGGCGCTCAAAAAGGTCCCTTTCAATCGTGCCATCAAGGAAGGCATCGGTCAGGCGCTCAAGATGAGGCCGAATCTGGTTCAAGCGAAATTTGAGGTTCTCGATCTCTTGGATACGAAAGGCGTCTTCTTGCACATGGGCATCCTTGATCCATTCTCTTGCGTGATCTATCTCTTCCTGGTCGAGCAGTAATCCAGTGAAGGTTCCGTTGAGTGTGTCATCTAGGCGATCCTCGCGGATGGTTTTCGTCGAACACACACTGTTGTGACAACGATAATAAACGTGCCCTTTTTGCAGTTCCCCTATAAGGGAATACCCGCAATCGCCGCAGCGCACCATGCGGCGGAAGATGAACTCATGCTGGACAAGACGATTCGCTGTTTTTCCTTGAAGGATGTGCTGGACACGATCGAATAAGGCTTTGCTCACAAGAGGTTTGTGTGACCCAGGAAACAGTTCTCCTGTTTTCGCGATTCGTATGAGACCTACGTAGAACGGATTGTTGAGAATCCTCGATAATCCATTCAGCGACACCTTTCCTGCACGCCTATTTCGCAGACCCCGGCGGTCCAATTCTTGAAGTAAGGACGGAAGTGAGTATTCGCCCGTGGCATAGAGACGAAATGCCTCGGCCACAAGCTGAGCTCGTTCGGGATCGAAAACCTTCGGGTTCGCCTTTCCCTGGTCGAGATAGCCAATTGGGGCCGGAAGAGGGTAAAAGCCTTGTTTGAGCCTCCCATAGAAGCCTTTTCTAGTCTCTTCCCTTAAGTTGCGAATGTAGTCAGAGGCAACCACGGCCTGAATGTCGGCGGAAAGTCTCCCACCGCGGGAATGCAGATCGAGACTTTCATTCACAAAGTGTACTTGGATGCCGGCGTCTATCATTTCACCGAGGTTAGCCCAGTCTTTGAGGTTCCGGGCGCTCCGATCAATCTTGTGGATGATCACTCCTTGGCTCTTCCCCTGTCGCAAGAGCTTCAACATCTCCGAGAACACGGGACGACCGCTCTTCGCTGCTGTCTCTCGCTCTTCAAACCAGCGGCTTATATCGAGATTGAATCGGCGGGCGTAACTTTCAATCGCACCTCTCTGCTCCTGGAGCGAAACTCCTTTCTCTCCCTGCTTAACAGTCGAGACACGGATATATCCAAAGAACTTTTGCATGAAGTATTTGGGTGGGAATCGACCTTTACCCTCATGCTAGGAAGGATGCTTCCTGTTGTCAAAGACTTCTGGCCGCTCGCGTATAAGGCGGTCATAAATCCGCCACAAAGCGCTCAAATAGCCGTGCAAGGTTTCTTCCACTTCTTTCAGTTGGTCCTCGGGAAGATCTGGGAAAAGATCTCGGATCGTGTTTTGTTTTTGCGATTGCCGGAGGTCCATAACCTTGCAGAGATTCTAGAGGCGCGAAGCCACTGATGAAAGGTGGGCGATTCTGCCCGAAGAGACAAGATATCAAAGGGACCGTTTCAAGTGAGGTCCACGCAAGTACAGAGTTTCTCCACTGCTTGTTAACGCCCGTGTTTTCGATTCCGTCGGTGCTGCTTAGCGCTGCTCGACGGCCACCTGACGAATCTATTTTCAGGCCCAGGTGGACTTTGCCCGGCGCGCAAACTCACACACCTTGTTGCGGCTTTGTCTAGTCCTTAATCTGAAAGAAAAAGGTCGCCTCGCAGCTTTACAAATCAATGACAAGTCAAAGCTCGGGAAACTATCTGCGCACGCATCGAAAGCGATCCGGACTGAGCCAAAATGAAGTCGCCCGGGTCCTCGGAATTGAGAATGGAGGCCTGGTTTGTAGATACGAATTGGGCCATCATCTGCCACCGTTGCTGGTCGCGCTGGGTCTCGAGGCGTTATTTCAGGTTCCAATCTCGCAGCTTTTCCGGGGTCTCGGCGAAACGGTGGCACGGACCGTCGAAGACCGATTGCTAGGCCTTGGGACAGAACTGCAGAGTCGGAGCGGCAAAGGCCCGCAGGCGGTAATCACCGCGAAAAAGCTCCAGTGGCTGACGGAGTGCCGCAACGTCCGAGTCGGGGCTTGATATAGAACTTCATGGCTCACGACAGGGCACAGGAACGAGTGCTTGCGCTAGATGTGCGGTCTCGTAAGGTCGGGTTCGTGGTTTTCGAAGGTCCTGACAATTTGCTCGACTGGGGTGTGAAAAGCTACGCGCCTCAATATGGGCCACTCGAAGTGACCGTGAGTAAGAAAATTGGGAATGTACTGAAACTTGTCCTGCCTTCTGCGATAGTTCTCCGGATACCTTCGGAGCGGTTGGTGAGAAAAAACGGCCGAATCAAGGTCGTTGTGAACACTCTGAGGAAAGAAGTCAGGCGCCGATCCGTTTCACTACGATTCCTGGGCCGACAGAGAGTGAAGAAATTCTTCATGGGTCGTGGAGTGACGACAAAGCACGGGATTGCGTCACTGCTTGCCGAGCGGTTTCCCGATCTCGCGTGGAAGTTGCCACCTAAACGTAAGCCTTGGCAGTCAGAAGCCTACTCCATGACCATTTTCGATGCAGCTGCGGCGGGTGTGGCTCACTTCGGTCTGCCTGTTGCGAATAAAGGTTAGTTGGATTTTGTAGTCATCGCGCTTTAAGTTGGTTTACTCGCTCGGACTTTTTCGACGGCCTCTCGTTGGCGCATAGACCTCGCTCGGTCCGCCAAACACCTACTTGAGGGGCCGTCGTAAACGCCCGGACCACTCCCACCTCGGATTTTCTAGTTTTGGGTGGACCAGTTTTCGGGGGCGGGTCAAGGCTGGCCCGCTGCTCTCTTCTGATGATCATACAAATGTGGTAGGATCGACATTAAATTCCTGCTCTCGATGACAACATCTGCGCCTTGTCTCACCAGATGCTTGGTTGAGTTGAACGCTATAGACAGACCTACCTCTTTGAAGGCAGCCAAGTCGTTCACGTCGTCGCCAACGTACACGCGATATTCCTTGGGAATGTTATGTTCTTTCGCTATCTTGCTGACGAACCCCGCTTTATCCTCGTAGTCAGAAGGATGGAGCTTCCAAGACTTTAGGAAGCCTTCTTTGTCGAAGTGCAGCTCGCAATGAGCATAGATATCATGAATAGGTGCTATTTCCTTTACTCGCCGCGCAAGCGCATCAAAGCTCCCTGTGACAACAGCTATTCTTACACCGTTGGAGGTGAGCTCCTGGAGTGTCTCCGCGGCCCCTTGAACGAACGGGCGTTCGCTCAGTGTCTTCTCAAATTGCTCCTTCTTCAAATGAATATCCTTTAGAAAATTACACGCGGCATCAGTCCATTCGGTGTATGTTTTGAAGCCGCCGTCTTCAAACTCCTTTTTGAATTTTTCGTGGACATTGTAAAATCCAACATCCTGGAACAAAGTATCCCAGCTGCTCACAGCGACCTTCTCGTTCGCTGTGTCGCGCCATGGCTTATCGAAAATCACGCCATCAAGGTCGAATACTACAAGTTTGTACCTCATTTGGAGGTCAACGTTTTGGTTTTCGCTCAAAAGCAACTTTCGAAGCTCGAAATGCTCGTCTTCGTATTTCTTGATGCGGCCATCTAAGTAGGCCAAGGCTTGCCTAAGTGGTTCCTTCCTAGGTTTGTCGGACGTGCCCAGATATATCTTCTTAGACGCACCCAATGTGAAGTAAAGATGTTCCTTCTTGTTCCTTTTGCTCTTGGTCAGCGGCATTGGTTCGCTCCTCCACACCGAGCGTGGCGTCAACGACGATTAGTCCAGTCACGCCTGGGCCTTCGTGCCGTGCAGAAAGCCAGGGACTCTCTTCCGCCAACAGGCTGAGAGAAACTGCACTTATTCGCTCCTCATCCATTTTCACCTAACGGTAGCATTTGTCAATAGTCCGCGCAAGGAATTCTTTCTAGACATGTGCTCACTTCCAGACCAGTGAGGCAAAGGTCCGCATCCCGGTAATATCTGGAGCCCCAGGCGCAGTTAGATCTCTTGCGCCTCCTGCTGTCCTAATGACGACCCGCACTCCCAACTCGACCGCTGTTGGCTGCGACGTGCGGCTGGGCCGCGACGCACCGCGGCCCCCCCATTACAGTTCACCCACACTTGCACCAAGAGAGACCAGCGGCGCGGGATGCAGACAACCTCACCGATTCGAGCGGCCATGTGGGCGACGGCACCCATTCCCGGCCCCCAAGGGCTTAACACAGGACTGTGTCGAGGAGCACTGTGAGGGTAAGGGTAGGTCTGCTTTGCTTGCTCTTGGAGCGCAGCCTCTACAAATTCGCCTCTGGCCGGGAGGGAAAATGTCCAAATGTTCCTGCTTGACAGTTTTGTCCTAAACAGGTAGATTCTACCTGTACAGTGTAAAGCCCACGACCATTTGAGGTCGGGGCCGACCGATTAGGATGACCCGGGTGATCGCCACGGAGCAATCTTCGGAGCGAGCCATCCTCGACTTCGCGAAGAGGTCGATGACCCCTTGTCCCAGGGTCGTCGAGGTTGTCGAGAGTGGCGAGCGTTCCTCCCTCACCGTGACCAGGCTGGGTGTCGGCCTCCTTAAGACACCTTGGGGAAAGTTCTGGCAGTTTGAGTTCCGGGTCTCGGATGCGTGGTCGGAGTACACGGCACTCCTGAGGGCGACATTGGGCGACGACTTCGAGGCTTTATTGCGGCGTGAGGATGTCCTGGTGCGACTGGACTCGGGATGCTCGACCGGCCAGCTATTCGGCGAGGTGACCTGTGAGTGCCGTCCCCAACTGGGAGGTGCACTGGCCAAGATTGCGGAGGCCGGTGAGGGTGTGGTTGTCCACATTCCACGCCAGGACGGACGTGGCAAGGGGACCCCATTCAAATTGGCAACCCTCACTCTTCAAAACGTACCGACCATCGATACCGTCGAGGCCGCGACTCTTTTATCGGGAGGTGAACCGATAGACATCAGGAGTTACGGCGGAGCTGTTGGGATACTGCGGTTCCTGGGAATAAATCCACCTCGCCGGCTACGGCTGATGACCAACAATCCCCATAAGATCGGTGTGCTCGAAGAGAACGGCTTCATTTGCGAAAGGGTTCCACTGGTCATACCTGCAACTGAAGAAACGTTCCGCCACCTGCGTGCGAAGCAGGAGTTCCTCGGACACCTCGACCTCGTCGCTGACAAGCTCAACGCCAAGTGAGGATTGGGAAGGAAAACGAAAGGTGCTCGGATGAAAGCAAAGGCGCTGTTGATTCTAGGGCCCTCGGGTGCGGGTAAGACAACTCTCATACGCAGGATCATGACATTTGACGAGCGCTTCCGGCCTGCCCGGCAGTATGTTACTCGGTCATTACGGCCTGGCGAATTCGAAAAGGTGCAGGTGTCGGAGTCCGAGTTTCTTGAACTGCAAAGAAGCGGGAAGTTGATCGGCGTCAACAGCATTTATGGAATGCGTACGGGGACACTTGTGCAGTCCATAGAAGAGACGCTTGCGACCGGCGGTTTTCCGGTCCTGGACTGGCCAGTATCAAAGGCGGAGGAGATAGCTGCTGCGTTTTCGGGGTGTCTCTACCGCGTCTATGTGGAGCCCCCGTCCCTTGAAGTGCTTGCTTCTCGACTCGGCGACGGTCGCGACCCGCACAATGAACGTCTGATGGCTGCGAACAAAGAATTGGAAGCACTCTGGAGAGAAGACTACGCCCGCCTGATCGACTACCGCGTAGTCAACGAGGACGGTAAAGCGAACTCAGTGGCCCGCACGATTTATGAGCGGTTTATCAGAGACAATTTCCCTATGACTGGGAGCTAATATAACATGAAAACATTCAGGCTAAAGTCCGACCGATTTAGAAAAGCCCGAGGTGGAACAGCCAGGCTGGTTAATATTGTTTGTAACAAGTGCGGCACCCAGGTGCTCGTGTACCAGAAGGACGGAATGGGGAGACTGCTGCGGTGTTATCTTGACCGTATCTTCGCTCCCCTTGAGTTGGAGCGTCTCCAGCATGATGTCTATGTGCGAGAGCCGCGCGATCTACAGCCGCTGGTTTGCAGGGCTTGTGACGCAATTCTGGGTGTACCCATTCGACATCATTCTGGCAGACTCGGTTTCCGGCTACTGCAGGGAGCTTTTTTCAAAGAGAAGGCCTGATTGACTTGCTGCTTAGGTCTGGATCTGGTCACGAACCAACGCGCCCAGTGGAGCAGCACGAATCGTACTCAGAAACCTTCTAAGACAAACGAAGAAGGTTGGCAAATGAAACAACGTCCGAGGTGGACATCTACCCAACAACGGCGGTTGCCGCCTGCTGTGCTGCAGCCACTGATGACGATCACGAACACACACTAGGTATGTCGTCGAAATTTGCTGAGATTAAGTGTTTGGTGGAATCGGGCCTTCGCCAAAGCAAGGCAACGGCACGTTAAAAGACACGCAAGCATCGGAGCCTCCAGAATGACACGGATTCTCTTGCTTGATTCAAATCAAACACATGCTAGAGATCTGGCACTCGCTCTTAAACGGCACCGATGTTCAGTCACGATTTGCGCCTCGAGGCGGGATGCCATCATCGAGTTGAAGAGGAACAGTGCAGGCTTCGACGTGGTGATACTCGATCTGTCCGCCAATCGTCCCGAAGATTGGGCAACCTTCGATCAAATCCAAAAACTCACTTGGATGAGCGTCCCCACTCCAATGATCGTATGCTTTTCGACAATCTACCGCGGGCCAAAAATGAATCTCGAAGTTGAACGAAGGGGAGCACGTTTTGTCTATGAGCGATAGATTTAGTCCTGTAATAGAAGAAGTCGACCTGCTGGTCGCCGAAATCAAAGAACTCGCGACCGTGGGGCCGCACTTCAAGATAGTGCATCGGTTTCGAGAATATGGAACTGATTGTCGGCCGGGAGAAGAAGTGGCGTGGACGATACTCGTATTTCGTTCTCGAGAGTACCTGCTGAGACTGCCTCTTTCCCTTTTACTCGTGTTTGACTACTTAGGACGGAATCGATGGCTGCCCCAGAGTGCAACACAAATTGTTGCCGGGATGCGAACTGACCCTTTCTATGCAAGGCACGGAGCCAACGTGCGAACTGATGGCAGGCAAACACGAAAGATCAGCCGCAGTGCGGTGAAGGAGTACGTCAAACGCATCCGGCGGGCGTTGCAGGTGGGCTTTCACGAAGCTGGGCTGAAACTTGATCCCTACGCTGTTTTGGTATCGGAGCCCACGGAAAGCAATGAGATCCGCTACCGTCTGAAAGCAACCATTGAGTGGATTCATGTCGACTGTGCCCGATCTGTGAGCCTGCCCACCACCGCTTTCGAAACTCCTGATGATCGATCCTAGCAATTTCGAGACTCACCCGTGCACTCGCGCTAAGATTTGTCCAGAGCATTAATGTTGCGTGACGTGTGGAGATTTCATTTGGGCAAGCTCGCTCGTGGAACGCTGAGGACCTGACCTTCTACAAAATCATCTACACTCATGTAGACAAAAAACCAGAAGCAACATATAAACGCTTGAAAGGATTGGTGGACCTGGGGAGGTTCGAACTCCCGACCCCATGGTTGCAAACCATGTGCTCTCCCAACTGAGCTACAGGCCCGAAGAGATTCCAATATTATAGTGACGGGGAATTCGCGAATCGTCAAGCAACTCGGGGTGAGAGATTTGATTGGTGGGCCTGGGTAGAGTTGAACTACCGACCTCACCCTTATCAGGGGTGCGCTCTAGCCACCTGAGCTACAGGCCCGTTCTCCTCTTCGCAGGGAACACTCACTGAAACTTCCATCACCTTCGTAAGAGTCTTATCAGTATAGGCAGACCCCCATTTTCGTGCAAGAGGAAACGCGGCTGGAGTTGGAAAGGGGCAGCGTGTTCCCCTGTGCTGCTAGGGCTGAGTTTCCTCGCGACGCGCGAAGGTTTCTCCTCCTGTCACTAGCGCCTCCGTGCCCTCGGTGGCCTGCGGAGCATCAGCCCAGAGGTCACTGAGATGCTCCGTGCCCTCGGTGTCGAGGCTTGAGAGGCACGGAGGTCACGGAGGACTTCGTTTTGGTTGTGGCCAACGGCCGCGCTAGGCATTTAAATGTATGAGCAGAAGCCACCCGGGGAGTGGGTCACTTGGCGGTTGTGGCGCGCGGCGCCGCGGCTGCCGCGTACCCCCGCTCCAGAAACTCAATTGGCCTACCCACGCCAGCGGTGGTCTTTTCGCGGCCCCTGTGGTACAAAAGTAGGAGAGGGTAGATTTGCCTGCGCTGACTGCCACAGGCAGGCGCGCGCTTCTTCGTTGGTGGCTTTAACCACGGCACACTTCTCTCGCTCAGGACTTTGACGGATGTCGAACGTTCACAAAAACGTTCTTCCCAACGGGCTCACGGTTCTCACCGAGTCCATGCCGGCGGTCCGTTCCGTTGCCATCGGTATCTGGCTGCGCACGGGCTCGCGTCAAGAGCGGCCCAAGGAAAACGGCGTCTCGCATTTTATCGAGCACATGCTCTTCAAGGGAACGAAGAACCGCAGCGCCGAGCAGATTGCCCGCGCCGCGGACTCGATTGGGGGCCACCTCGACGCCTTCACCGCGAAGGAGACCACGAGCTTCTCGATCAAGGTGCTGGACGAGCACCTGCCGCGCGCCTTTGCCATCCTCGCCGACCTCGTTAAGAATCCGCTCTTCGAACCCAAGCACATTGCCAACGAAAGCCGTGTCATCCAAGAAGAAATCAAGATGGTCGAGGACACTCCGGACGACTTGGTGCACGAGATCTTTACGCAAACCTACTGGCGCGGGCATGCGTTGGGCCGCCCGATTTTGGGGACGCGCCACACCGTGGGCAGCTTCGATCGCAAGCGGCTGGTCAGCTACTTTCACCAGCACTACACGCCCAACAACATGCTTATCGCCGCCGCCGGCCACGTTCGGCCTGCTCGCGTGATGGACTTGGTCGCAAAGGAATTCGGCGATCAGCCCGCGGGCCCCGCGCTCGCGAGCGGCCCGGTTCCGGTTCCGCATCCGCACATTCGGGTGCGGCGCAAGAAGGATCTGGAGCAAGTGCATCTATGCCTGGGCGCGCCCTCTTATCCGCAGCCGCATAAGAACCGGTTCCCGGCGTACATCTTGAATTCCGTGCTGGGTGGCGGCATGAGCTCGCACCTGTTCCAGAACATTCGCGAGAAGCGCGGCCTGGCTTACGCCGTCTTCTCCAGCCTCAACAGTTTTCACGACGCGGGTTGCCTGAGTGTTTATGCCGGCACGGCCGCCGACAAGGCGCGGCAGGTCATCGAGCTGGTGCTCGCCGAGTTCTGCGAGTTGAAGTCAAACCCCATCAGTGAAGAAGAGCTGCAGCGTGCCAAGGACTACTTGAAAGGAAGCCTGCTGCTCAGTCTGGAGTCCTCTTCCAGCCGCATGGGAAATGTGGCCCGGCAGGAGATGTACTTCGGCCGTTACATCTCCCAGGACGAGATCGCGCGACGCGTGGATGCGGTCACCGCTGATCAGGTGCTGGCGGTGGCGCGAGAGTTCTTCCATCCCAACCGCCTGGCGATCACCGTGCTGGGGCCGCTCAACGGCCTCAGGCTCTCGCGCGCCGATCTCGCGTGCTGAACCGCACCCGCACCTGTGTCTGCCTCGCCCATCCTTTCCGCTCAGGGTTTTCGCCCGACGGTCGTGGTGATACACTGGAGTTTCCCGGGATGTGGTCCCGGCCCATCAACAGGCGGCCCAAATCCAATATGAGGTGCGAAGATGCGCACTAAACTCCTTGTGCTCGCTATTCTCGTGGCAATGTCCGTTTTCTCCGCCCCAGCCCAGAAGGAAGTCCCAGCGCGGGCGGTGGAACGGATTCAAAAAGAAGTCCGGCACGAAATTCTAATGCTTCCCTACTTCGACGTCTTCGACAACATCACGTACACGGTTTCTGGCTACGACGTGACTCTGATGGGTCAGGTCACGCAACCGACGCTCAAGCGTGACGTCGAGAACGTTGTCAAGCAGATCGAGGGCGTGGAAAAAGTGGTGAACCAGATCGAGGTGCTCCCTGCCTCGCCCATGGATGATGGTCTGCGCCTGCGGCTCTATCGCGCCATCTATGGGTCTCCAGGGTTGGAGAAGTACGCCATGCCCGTCATCAAGCCCATCCGGATTATCGTGAAGAACGGGCACGTGACGCTCGAAGGCGTGGTGGATAGCGAAAGCGACAAGAACCTGGCAAACCTCCGGGCCAACGGCGTCTCCGGCGTCTTCTCCGTCACGAATAATTTGGTGGTCGCAGAGTCGAAGTAGGCCCCCAACCGCAGGGTGTAGAGCCGGTTGCACATGGCATTTCTTGCGAGGCGTGCAGTCGCCGCAGGGTATCCTTTCGCCGTGCTGAGTCCCGTGCGCTTGTCACCCTGAGCCCGCCCTGGCGAGCGAAGGGTGTGCGTATTGTCTACCCGCACCCAAGAGCTGATTCTTCGCAGGGTTCTTCCTGAGTGCGCCCCCCGAGGGACCGAGTATGGCGGCGCTCACTGCTGTCTGGCGCAGCCTCACGTTCCCAGCGCGCGTTTTGGTTTTCCGATTCCCCTCGAACCGTCCTATAATCGCTCTTAACTCTCGTGGGCGAGATTCGAAGCGTGAAGCAAACAAGCAAGGCGGCACGGAGCAGGGAAGTACGCACGGTGGCCGTGCCATCGACTTCTCCATGTCACCTGCCACCTGCGACCTGTAACCTTTCACCCGTCACTTGTCACTCGTCACTTGTCACTTACCTTCGCCAGGAGGTCGTGTGAGCCTGCGCGTCTGCGTCCTGGGCAGTGGCAGCAAGGGCAACTCGACGCTAGTCGCCACGGAAAGGACTCGCCTGCTCGTTGACGCGGGCCTGAGCCGGCGCGAGACCTACGCGCGCCTCGCGGCAGCCGGCGAGCGCACTGACGGTTTTGACGCCATCCTGATTTCCCACGAACATGCGGATCATGTAAATGGCTTGCGGCTGCTGGCGGCTGACCTGAAGGGGCCCATTTATGTTTCCGCTCCCACGCGCCAGGCGATCTCTTGGGACGCAAAGTTTCGTGGCTTCGACCTGTTCACCCCGGGTGAAAAGTTCACGGTGGGCGACATCGAAGTCACGCCTTTTTCCATCCCGCACGATGCGGTCGATCCCGTAGCTTTCACGCTGGAGTCGCAGGGCATCAAAATCGGTGTGGTCACCGATTTAGGTTATGTCCACGAAGTTGTTAAGCAAAGAGTGAAAAGCTGTCACTGCCTCGTCTTCGAGTCGAACCACGATCTGGATATGCTCAAGGTTGGGCCCTATCCCTGGCACGTCAAGCAGCGCGTCATGAGCCGCACCGGGCATCTCTCAAACTTGGCGACGGCCAGTTTTCTCACCGAGGATTTCGACGGCATGGCACAAGTCCTCGTCCTTGCGCACTTAAGTGAGACCAATAATCATCCCGAAATTGCCCGCCTCACCGCCGAGCAGGCGCTGGCCCAACGCAGCCGGGGCGAGCGCACAGCCCTCCACTTGGCGAGCCAATTGACACCCACACAGGTATTCTATTTCGGATAATGGCGCACACATAGGTCTACAGGGGGTAATAGACTGGTCGCGACGCCAATCTTGCCGCAACTTCGCCTCCGCAGGGCCCGAAAGCCCTGCAAAAAATCAGGGTGCCATTTCGGGTTTTTCTGTGCTACAACTCCACGTATCGAAATCCCCCGCGTTGGCGATCATTGATTCTGCTGTTCATCCTCTCACGGAGGCGTGTGCCTTATGTATGAAGCCTTCTTGGTTGGGATCGTGATTTCCGCTCTCGTCGGCCTAGCCACCGGCTGGATTCGCTACTGGATGGGGTTCTTCGTCCTTTTTCAGGGTGTGATCGCTTCGCTGCTCATCGCCTGGCTGGTGGGCAAGTACCTGAAGCGTAGCGCTTCCAACCTCAATCCTTCCAACGGCACCGCACTGCTGGTGGCTCTTGCCTGGTTGCTTAGTTTCTGGGCAGCGCAGATTTACGGCTTGGGGCTCGCGCAACCGTGGTTTGATCCGCTCGGATACTTCGGTCGTATTCTGCAGGGCGACGCGCGCGAGACATCGTTCGGCTTGGCAGCCACGGCGGGCTGGGCGAGGGGTTTCCACGGCGGCTTCGGTGGAGTGTTCTGGGTGATTCTCAACGTGATCGATAGCGCCATCATGTATCTCTTCCTGTTTCGAATGCCCTGGCCGGATCTCACTCGGACGCCCTCGGACGACGCTTTGCAGGAGGCGGCAGCAAACACGGAAAACCCAGCGAGAGGTGAATCATGAGGCTACTGCGCTTGATCCAGCCCGTTGTCCTGATTGTGGTAGCGGTCGGCGTAATCGGCGGAGCAGTGGCCTGGATCTTCGGAGGTGCGAACGACGTCAAGGCTGCTTGGGACGCAATTGAAGCGCGCGAGTACGATCAGGCCATTCGCCTCGCCACGCGTGCTATCCGTTTCGGTCGCCTCACGGGTGAAGATCTCTCCAGCGCCTTCGAGTGCCGCGCCACCGCTTCGATGCGCACCGACCAGCTCGGGCACGCCCTCGAAGACCTGGGCCGCATTGTCACCGTGCGCCCCGACTACGCCGGGGGATATTTCCTGCGCGGCGAAGTTCGCCTGCGCCAGAAGGATTACGATCAGGCTCTCAGCGACCTGAACCAGGGAATCAAGATCGCTGACCCCGACGGCAAAAGCCCGAACCGTTTCCTGGCGAAGCGCTACGCCCATCGTGGCGTCGTCTGGCTCGGAAAGAAGGATGTGGATCACGCCCTCGCGGATTTCAACCGCTCGCTCGACTTGAACCCCAAGGCGGCCGAAACCTACTACTTCCGCAGTTTCGCTTTCGAGCGGCAGAAGCTCCTGCCGCAGGCGCTCGCGGACATGGAAACCGCCGTGAAGATTTACGACAGCAACATTTTCTCGCTGCCGCGCGGCGATTGGCTCTACCGCCTGGAGCAACTGCGCCAGCGAGCCAAGCCATGACGCCGGCGTGCCGCCGCCGGTGATTCGCTGAAGGTTGTTGTGCTACGGGCCGCCTCTTCTCATCAACAACTGACGACGGGCAACGGGCAACTGCCCTCCGAACTCCAGACCGAAGACCGCTTCTTGTGATAGGATGGCGTGCGCGATTGGCTACCCAGCCAGGGTGACAGTCGCAGAATCCAAAATCGGAAATCCAAAATCCATGATTCCCCGCTACACGCGCCCGGAAATGGGTCGCATTTGGACGGAGGAAAACAAGTTTCAGAAGTGGCTGGATGTGGAAGTCGCCACTGCGGAAGTCGAAGCTGAAGCTGGACTCATCCCGAAGAGCGCCGCGCGCGCCATCCGTCGCAAGGGCAAGTTTGAAGTCGAGCGCATCCTCGCGATCGAACGCCAGGTGAAGCACGACGTGGTCGCCTTCACCACCAATGTGGCGGAGCACGTGGGTCGCGAGGGCCGTTATCTGCACTACGGCCTCACCTCGAATGACGTGGTCGACACCGCGCAGGCGTTGCTGGTGCGGGAAGCCTCCGCCCTGCTGCTTGCAGGATTGAACCGCCTGGGCGAAGTCCTGAAGAAGCGCGCTTTCGAGTTCCAGCATACCCCCATGATCGGCCGCACCCACGGCATTCATGCCGAGCCCATCACCTTCGGCTGCAAGCTCGCCATCTGGTACGCGGAGAACCAGCGCAATGTGGAGCGACTGGCTTTTGCGGCGGCGCAGATGCGCGTCGGCAAGCTTTCCGGCGCCGTCGGCACTTACACGCATCTGCCGCCCGCGATCGAAAAGAAAGTCTGCGAGCGGCTGGGGCTTGAGCCTGCCCCGGTATCGGCGCAGGTCATCCAGCGCGACCGCCACGCGTTCTATCTCTCGACGCTCGCGGTGGTTGCGTCGTCGCTCGAAAAGATCGCGCTGGAAGTCCGCGGCCTGCAACGCACCGAGGTGCGCGAGGTGGAAGAATACTTTGCGCCCGAGCAGAAGGGCTCTTCCGTTATGCCCCACAAGCGTAATCCCGTAACCGCCGAGCAGATTTGCGGCTTGGCCCGCGTCGTGCGCGCGAACGCCCAGGCGGCGCTCGAGAATGTGGCGCTCTGGCACGAACGCGACATCTCCCACTCTTCCGTCGAGCGCGTCATTCTGGCCGATTCCACCATCCTGCTCGATTACCTCCTCGCCAAGACGGCGAACCTGATCGAGACCATGCTCGTCTACCCCGAGCGCATGCGCGAGAATCTGGATTTGTTGAAGGGGTTAATATTCTCAGGTCAGTTGTTATTAAACCTGGTCGAACAAGGTGCGCTGCGCGAGGAGGCCTATCGCTGGGTGCAGCGCAACGCCATGCAGGTCTGGGAAACCCGTGAGGACTTCCGGACGCTCGTCGAGCGCGACCCTGACATTCGGCAATATCTCAAGCCCAGCGAAATCGCCGAAGTCTTCAACGTGGAGCGTTACCTCACGCACGTCGACGAAATCTTCGAGCGCGTGTTCGGGACGTAAGATTGGGACTTGCCCCGCCCAGGGCCCCGTCGCAGGCCTGGAAAGGCTGGTCTACGCCAACCTGCGCGCGAAACGAGAATTCCAATGACGCCACCGACAACAACTTGCGAGTGCCCGCTCTGTGATGGCCCGGCCACATACGACCAATCCGTCCCTTCCACAGCTACGATGGATTTGGATTGCAGGCGGTGCGGCCGCTTCCACATCACTCCGGGGGCAATCAGGGATGTTTTGAACCTGAAGCCGGAATACAAGCCGCTGCTTTCGGCCTATTGCAGGCGTCTCCCCGAAGGAGCTGAGCCACCCACCATCAAGGTCGATACGGTCGAGCAGTTCATACGAACCCTCCCGCAGTACACACCGCCTGAAAAGCTTGACAACCTTCTCGAACTTATGGGTCGGATGAGTCTAGCGCCAGGGGCAGCGACGACGTTTAATCCCGAAACAGACTACCCATTGCTGATTGCTCGGAGTCCTGACGAGGTGAGGTTCTTCTCAGCCGAGCTCCTTGAGCGCGATTACATTCGCGGCCCCCGTGAGGGTCCCCCCACGGTCATGTCACGCGGCTGGGAACGATTGGAAGAGATCAAGCGTTCGGCGCCTTTGTCGAACAGAGCCTTCGTGGCGATGTGGTTCGACAAAAGCACCGATGATTTGTACAACGAGGCTGTTAAAGCGGCAATTCTAAAGGCTGGATACGATCCCCTCCGAATCGGCAGACACGAGCACGTCAATCGAATCGATGACGAAATCACGGGTCAGATCAAACGGTCCCGCTTTATGGTTGCCGACTTCACGGGGCAGCGCTACGGGGTTTATTTCGAAGCTGGCATGATGATAGGTTTGGGCCGAACAGTAATCTGGATGTGCGACAAGAAGGAGTCGGATCAAGGCAAGCTTCATTTTGACGTTCGCCAGTTCAACTTCATCGACCACGAATCCATCGAGGACGCACGAGAACGCCTGTACAACCGGATACTCGCCATCGAAGGAGAAGGGCCGGGCCAGTTTGAAAAACCAGGATAGCGGGTTAGCGCGGACTTGTTCTTTGAGTCTGCGGCTTTTTCTTAGCGTGATGGCGAGACCCGCGGAGCTCTTACGACTCCCTTTGCGTCCTTTGCGAGCTTTGCGCCTTTGCGAGAAACTCCTGTTTGCGGTCTTACCGCCTTTGCGTGAGAATGTATGCCGTGACTGAGAATGAGATCGCCAAGCACATTGTCGATGCGGCCTACAAAATCCACACAACCCTCGGCCCAGGATTGTTCGAGTCGGTCTACGAGACAGTCATGGCGCAAGAGCTGGCGAGTCGTGGACTCCACCTGATCAGGCAGCAAGCGCTTCCAGTCGTGTGGGAGAACATCCATTTGGAGGCTGGATTTCGGGCCGACCTGATCGTCGAGAATAAAGTCATTGTCGAGATCAAATCCGTTGAAGCTATTGCGCCCGTGCACAGAAAGCAGTTGCTCACCTACCTGCGGCTCGCCAACAAGCGGTTGGGAATTCTGATCAATTTTGATGTCGAACTGACTAAGGACGGTATAAGCCGTGTCGTAAATGGGCTCGCGGAGTAGAAAACAACTCACGCAAAGGCGCAAAGGCGCAAAGAGAGCGCAAAGGACGTGGCTTCCGAAACGATGACCATCTACTCGCAAAGGCCGCTCAAACTCGATAAGGTCCGGACCTATCCGCTCGCCGCGCGGCCAAGCAAGGTGAGCGTTCGCGATTTTGCGAAAGCGGCGAGGGCGGGGGCAACGCTTCGTGATTGGATGAATTCCCTGCCCCGGATTCTGGCGGGTGAGGCTTTTCGCGGAGTGGTGGCGGCGCTGGAGCGGGCGCGCGCGAGGCGCAAACCCATCATCTGGGGCCTGGGCGGGCACGTCATCAAGTGTGGACTCGGGCCGGTGCTGATCGACCTGATCCGGCGTGGCTACCTCACCGCGGTGGCCATGAACGGCGCGGCGATGATCCACGATTTCGAAATCGCCCTGGTTGGCGCAACTTCCGAAGATGTTCCCGCGGTGCTGGGTCGTGGGCGGTTTGGCATGGCAGAGGAAACCGGCCGGCTAATCAACCAGGCGATTGCGCAGGGCGACCGGGAAGGTCTAGGCATCGGTGAAGCCGTGGGACGCTTTCTCCGCAACTACCGCGGCGCGAAGTTCCGGCGCTACAGCCTGCTTGCCGCGGCGTACCGGCATCGCGTTCCCGTAACCGTGCATGAGGCCATCGGCACGGACATCATTCACAATCATCCGGCCCTTGACGCGCGCGCGCTGGGCGCGGCCACACACCGTGATTTCCTCCTGTTGGCGGCGCTGATCGGGCGCATGAGCGGCGGAGGCGTTTACCTGAACGTTGGCTCCGCGGTGATGCTGCCGGAAGTTTTTCTGAAATGTGTGAGTCTGGCGGCGAACCTGGGACGCGCGCCGCGCGGCATCACCACAGTCAACCTGGATTTCATCCAGCATTACCGGCCGACACAAAACGTGGTGCTGCGGCCCACGGCAGTCCGCGGGCGCGGCCGGAGCGCCAGCCGCGGTTACGCGCTGACCGGCCACCACGAGTTGATGATTCCTCTGCTCGCTGCGGCCCTCGGCGGCGGGGCGCGAAGGTAGGCATGCCAGGCGACACGGAGAATCTTTCTCAGGAATTGAGCGGCGCGCCACCGGAAAGCCTCGTGCCACAACCCGCCCCTCAGCTCGCGCCGCGAGAGATCTGGACCCTGCGGGACCTGCTCCTTTTCGTGGCCTTCCTCCCCTTCAGTTTGCTGGCGTCGAACCTGCTGGCATTCATTGCCTACGTGGCGCTGCGGCCTTTCACAGGATGGCGCGCGCCGGTCGATTCCCTGCCCTCAAACACTTTCTTCCTCCTGATCCTGCAGTCCATCTTCTATACGAGTATCCTGGGTTATCTGTTTCTGTTGGCGAGACTTCAGCATCGTCAGCCTTTCTGGAAATCTCTGGGGTGGAAAAAGCCCACGAGTCGACAGGTCCTGGCGTGCCTCGCAGGTGGAGGTGCGCTGGCCGTCCTCATCCGCCTTGCGCCGCCCCTCCTACCGGATGCGGAAGGATTCCCCTTGGAGCGGCTCTTCACGTCCATGGCCGCGTCTTACGCCATTGGGGCGTTCGCCATCGGCGTCGCCCCGGTGATCGAAGAACTGGTTTTTCGCGGCCTGCTGTTCGCCATCTTCGAGCGCGCGGTGGGGCTGCGCTTCGCTATTGTGGCCACGGCCGTTCTCTTCGCGGGCCTGCATGTTCCGGAATACTGGCACGCCTGGAATCACGTGTTGATGATCCTGGTGGTGGGGGTGGTGTTTTCGCTAGCGCGCGGCCAGTCGGGAACGCTCACCCCCAGCATTCTTCTCCACGTTGGATACAACGCCTGCATGATGACCAGCCTGTTTTTCACCACCCAGCATTTCCGCGCCCTGGAAGGCCTTTTCGCGCGATGTTGAGCTGAAGGGGTAGCGCCCGGCCCGCCGCGGCCGAAGGTCCGCCGATCTTAATGGCGGGCGTGCCTCTCTGAAGTGCAGGAATAAGTGAGCCAACGCGGGAAGCCTTACGCTTCGCGGCGGCGCTTGACGTCAATGTGCAGGCGTTTGATTTTCTGATTGAGGGTCGAGAGGGGGATCTTGAAGCGTTCGGCAGCTTCGGTCTGGCTCCAGTTGGCGCGGGTCAGCATGTCGAGGATGATGCGGCGCTCGCAACCTTCCATGATCTCGAAAAGGGAGCGACCGTCGAGGCTCTCGGCCGGGAACAGGCTGGGTTCGTGCGAGCCGTTCAGGAAGAGCTGTTCAGGAAGAAGATCCGGCCCAAGCAATGCGCCTGAGGCCAGAACTACGGCGCGCTCGACGGCATTTTCAAGCTCGCGGACGTTTCCGGGCCATTCGTAATCCATCATGACCTTCAGAGCTTCGGGGGGAAACTGCAGGCCCGTGCGGGCATTTTCGGCGGAGAATTTCTTCAAGAAGTGCTCGACCAATTGGGGAATGTCTTCCTTGCGGTCACGGAGCGGCGGCAAGCCGACGGTGATAACGTTCAGTCGGTAGAAAAGGTCTTCGCGGAATTTGCCTTCCAGCACCATCCTCCGCAAGTCCGCGTTGGTCGCCGCCAGGATGCGCACGTCCACCTTGATGGTTTCGGTCCCGCCCAGCCGCATGAACTCGCGTTCCTGGATGACGCGCAGCAGCTTGGTCTGGGTTTCCACGCCCACCGTACCGATTTCGTCAAAGAAAATCGTGCCCTGGTCCGCGACTTCGAAAAGCCCGCGCTTGGTGGCGATGGCGGAAGTGAACGCCCCCTTGACGTGCCCGAAAAGGGTACTTTCGAGCAGGTCGACCGGCATGGAGCCGGTATTGACGGGCACAAAGGGGCGATCGGCGCGGGGGCTGGTGGCATGAATGGTCTTGGCGACAAGCTCCTTGCCGGTTCCGCTATCGCCGGTGATCAGCACGGTGGCGCGGCTGGCGGCCACCTGAGTGATCAGGTCCATCACCTTCTGCATCTTCTCGCTCTTGCCGACCAGGTTGGGCAGGTCGTAGCGCTTGAGGGCGCGGCGGAGCTGGGTGTTTTCGACCTGCAGGCGCGATTTGTCGAGCGCGTTGCGCACTTCCAACAGCAGCTTGTCGTTGTCCCAGGGCTTGGTGATATAGCTCTCGGCGCCCTGTTTGGAAGCCTGAAAAGCCATCTGGCTGGAATCGTAGGCGGTGATCATGATCACGCCGACCTCGGGGCTGTCGCGCTTGATGTGCTGGAGCAAATCGAGGCCGTTGCGGTCGGGCAGGTTGATATCGAGCAGAACCAGGTCGAAGACCCCATCGTCGATGCGCTTCAAACCTTCGTCGCCGGTCGAGGCGCAGTCCGCCTTATAGCCTTCGAGCTTCAGGAGCTGCTCGAGGCTCTCGCGGATTTCCTGTTCGTCATCAATGACCAGGATCGAGCCTTTAGCTGACATTCACGGGTTTCCTTACTGCGGGAAATTCCAGCCGGAAGGTTGTCCCCCGGCCCACCACGCTATCCACCTGGATCGATCCCGAATGTTCCCGGATAATGCCGTAAGTAACCGCGAGTCCCAAGCCCGTGCCGCGGCTGGTGGCCTTAGTGGTGAAGAAGGGATCAAAAATCTTGCGGAGGTGATCTAAGGGAATTCCGACGCCGTTGTCGGAGACCTCGACGTGAACGGAAGAGTCCTCGGACTCCGTGGCAATGGTCAGTTCACCGCCGCGCGGCATGGCATCGCGGGCGTTCATAATCAGATTCATAAAGACCTGCTGCAGTTTCCCCCAATTGCCGTACACCGCAGGCAGGGATGAACCCAGTTGAGCATTCACGGTGATCCTGGCAGCCCTCAGCATGGGCTCCACCAGCGAGAGGGTCTCGCTGATCACCCGGTTCATGTCCAGGTCGGAGTATTCGCTGCCGCCGACTCGCGAAAACTTCAAAAGGTTGTTGGCGATCTCGGAAGCGCGGAACGCCTGCTTGATGATCTTTTCGAGCGTGCGGGTGCGCGCGTCGTCCGCTTCCATCTCCCGCATCAGCATCTGCGCGTTGGAGGTGATTACCGCCAGGGGGGTGTTCACCTCGTGCGCGACGCCCGCCGCCAGCAGGCCGATCGAGGAGAGTTTCTCCGCTTGCATCAACTGGTCTTCCAGGTTCACGCGCTCCGTCAGGTCGGTGAAAATCAACAACCGCCCAATCACCTGGTTTTCTTTCCCGATCAGAGGAACGACCGAGAGGTTCACGATCAGGGAACGGTCTTCGGCATTGCGCAGGCGGAACTTGTACAAGTTGAGGGTATGGTGCGGATCGGAAACCTGCGCGAGCTCAGCCCTGAGTTCGCGGGGGAAAACCGCCTCCAGCGTCTTCCCCAGCGCCTCGGAACGGCGCACTCCGTAAAGCCGCTCCATGCTGGAATTCCAGGCTTCGACCTTGCCTTCCAGGTTGCAGGCCAACACGCCGGCGTTGATGGATTCGATGATGTTCTGGCTGAAATCGCGCAGGGCCTGGTAATCGAGCGCCTTCTGTTCCAGCGATTCGTAGAGGCCCGCATTCTCCAGGGCAATGGAAACATACCCGGCGATCGTCTGGAGAAGGTCAATATCTTCGCTGGAGAGATAATCCCCGTCGCGCGTCTTGCCCAATCCCAGATAGCCGAGCGTCCGCTCCTTAACCTTGAAAGGCAGGTAATAGTGCAGCTTGAGTTGCTCGATGGCTTTCTGTGCCGCCGGAGAATAACCATAGGCCCGCTTCACGCTGTCGAAGAAGAGATAGCCTTTGGCGAGCGTGGGATGATTCGGGTCGAGGAAACCCATATCCGCCCTGCCGGAGAAATTCATGCCCCGCGACCGAGCCAAGCGGAAGCCATTCGACTCCGAGGCCAGGAACACGGCGAGCCGGTCCACTCCCAGGGTCTCCGCCAGGCGGTCGCAAATCTGCTCCAACAGGCGATCGACATGCAGCTCGGAAGTGAGCTCGCGCGCGAACTCCAGGAGGGTGCGGCGATAATCGTAGCGCTCGCGGTTGAAGAAGCGATCCACCCACTGTTGAATGTAGTTCACGATGGGTTGGAAGAAGATGGCGGTCAGAACAATCGCCACGACCCAGGTGCTGCGGCTGGTGATGGGAAACGTCGCGCGGAAGAAATCCGCGAACAGGGCGATGAGACCGAAATACACGCCCAGAATGCCGGCCGTGGCGAGTGTGTAGGCAATGCCCCGGCGGAAGATGATGTCCACATCCATGAGGCGATAGCGCACGATGGCATAGCCGAATGTGACGGGCAAGAATACCAGTGAGAGCGCCGAAGCATTCATCCAGGCGTTGGGAACAAATCCCAAGAAATAAGGCAAGGCGTAAACCGTGGCGAAGGGCACTATCGCCAGCCAGGTGCCGCGCGTGACCCACTTCAACTGGTGTATTAGGACCGGATCGCTCGCGCGAGCGTGAGCGTGCTGGAGCGCCAAGGCGCCGGCGACGAAGTAAGCCGCCAAGTAGAACAGCTCGACTCGATCCAGCAGCCATCGGGCCTGCAGAAGAGGCAACGGAAACACCAGGATATCCGCCGCCACCAGGACGTGAGCCACTCCCAGCAACGCTCCGGGCAGATAGAGGAGCGGCACCAGATGGCGGCGCTCACGGATCAGAGTGGAACGCTCCGGAAAGCTCAGACAGAAGTGCAGAAACAGCGCGGGCTGCAAGACCAGCGCGGCGACGTTGAGCCAGTAGATGGTCCAGTCGAACAGGTTCAGCTTGCCGGTGTAACCGAAGGTGTAAAGGACAAACGAAGCCAGGCAGAAAACGTAGAAATGCAGCGACTTGCGAGCCGTCCAGCGGCGGAAAAGGATGTAGGTGCCGATCAGGAGATAGAGCAGTCCAACCAACGCCAGGTAGTGCCGGACAGAACTTGCGGTGCCCTGTGGAACCAGCACCAGACTGGCGTCAAAAGGTTCGCCGTTCCGTACAAGGTTGTAAGCTGCTAGTGACCAGACACCCTCACGGTAAACCTGCTGCACAGCTTCGGCCGCAGTCGGGATCGGACGACCGTTAACGGCCCTGAGCTGGTCGCCCTCGCGGATTCCCGCCCGATCAGCAGGGCCTCCACGGACCACGATCCAAGCGATCACGCCCTGGGGTGAATCAATCCAGGAAACGCCGTCATCCGGCGCTTGGTAGAGGCCACGCTGCTGAAAATTCAAGGCCCCAAACACTACAAGAACCAAGCTCAACAGAGCCAGCGAAAGCGTGGTCAGTCGGAGGGGTGGAATCCTAGTCATCCTCAAACCCGAGAGTTATGATGCGACTGAAACTACCCTGCGCAAGATTATAGCACGTTGGTTTCCAGCAATTGTGGCCGACGGAGTATTTAACTCATGTATTTCCTTTGAGGTAGAGCCCTGACCTCTACAAGCCCGTGCTCTCTACAAAATTCTGGATACGGCCTCCGCTTTTCCGTATGTATTGCCAAAACACAGTTCTACTCGGGAGCGCCGTAGCAGCGAAGCGTTCTCATGGCATTTGGGGGAACGCGACCCTTCGGGTTGGCGTCGCGCCCCTGGGCGCAGTTGACCTTATTTAGAACTGGACTGAGAACCCGCCTCGGAAGCAACGGTAACCCGAACTCATGAGCACGGGTTTTTGACCCGCCTGGCCAACCGGGACGTAGCCCTGCGCCAGGAGATCTCGGAAATCCGCCAAGGCTTCAATATGGGCGGGAAGGAACGCAAAAGTGGGAAGAGGCTGACGGATCTGAACGCCCAAATACGGCTGGATCTGCAGACTCGCTTGGCCGTACGGATCGACCAAGGTCACACGGTCATTCGGAACCCACTCATACGAGGTGATAAAGCGCGTGTGAGTGACAGGAATTTCCGCGGAAATCTTGCCGGCCAGCGAGGTCGTCTGCTCCGGGTGCAGCACGCCTTGCAGATTCCCTCGCGAGCCCTGAACCACCGGGCCGCGCGCCGCCGCGAGGGCATCGCCGGTGGCATAGGCGACCAAGGCCTCGCAGTGCCCGCCGAAGGTCTGGGAATAGACGGCCCGGAATCCTGATGACTGGTAATCCCCCGCGTTCACCACGATGCCCTTGTCGGCAGGGTTGGGGAGGGCGTTCCCGGCCAGCCATGGCGCACCTTCGGCATGGCCCAATCCCCAGACCGCAGCATTGCGCAAGTCGTCGTGATAAGTCGCCACCTGCACGCGGGCTGACTTGCCGATGCGACGAGTAAGCGAGGCTTCCGTATGGTTCAATTGCTCCATCTTGAGCTGAGCATTGCGCGTGGTGATGCGCGGGAAGGCATCCAGCATGCTCACGCGTTCCAGCAGCGTCTCGAATCCATCCGCGCGTGCGGGTCCGTACTGGACGGAAACAACCGTGGCGCGCGTCGGCTGGTATTCCAGTTTCATGCGGGGCTGCACGGTCATCACTTCGCCTAGCGAGTTCAGGTAATTCAGGTCCATCCCCGCGGTCACCGTGACCTTGGGCGCGAGCAGGCGCGTGTCCGAGTAGCTCAGCACCAGACCCTGGGCGCGGGAGAGAGCCTCCTGCGTGTATCCCGCGGGGAGCGCAACTCCCCCCCCCAGGCTGAATTGATGAACGATTAAACCGATTTCCTGAGGATTACCCTTGAGCAGATTGCGACGGAACACCGTCGCCACCGTGCCTGCCTGGGTGCTGGCGGGGGCGAAGGAGCCAGCCACAAGCAAGTCGGAATCCTGTGAGAGCGGCCGGAGGTAGGCGACCACGCTGCCCAGGCCTGGGTCACCGGCCAGCGGATCGCGTCGCGCGGAACCTGGCAGCATGCCGATCAGAGACTGGCTCGGTGGCAGCGGCAGTTTCGCCTTCTGCGTGGAAGCGCTCGCCACCTGCGTTTGGCTGCGGAAGCGAAGGATGGGCCGGGTGGTGGAGGAAGTCCTCAACACCCACTTCCAGTCATCTCCCCAAGTAGAGACGGAACTGTTTGGCACCTGGAAGCGGATGGGCGCGAAGATGTCCGTCAGGACAAACCTCGCGATCGCCGTTTCCCCAGCCTCTACGCGAATGCCGTTGCGCATAGCCGGCAAGCGCGTGGGCGAGCTCACCTTAAGGGAGTACCAGCCTGGGACGAGATGTTCAATCGTGAACTGGCCATGCGCGTCGGTGATGACGCGCTCCATCGTCTGACTGGTCACCTCCGTCGCGATGACGGTGGGCCCCACCAGCAATACCGTCGCACCCATCAAAGGGTTGCCCTGGCCATCGGAAACGATTCCGGCCAGTCTCCCGTACCCCGCCGCCACACTTTGCGCAGGCTGCAAGCAGGGAAGCAGGAAACCGCTTGCTAGCAACAAAGCCGCCAGCCGGCTTCCAAACTTAAGAGTTTTCATGAATCCCGTGCTCTCCTCAGCGCCCCCCCGCCGGAGGGAAAAATTCGTGGTCTAGCGTACCTCAAAATTGGCCGTAGGGCTAACAGTTTGTTTCTTGATGTTGTCCGTGACCTTGATCTGCACTGTGTACTTGCCGGGCGAAAGTCCGCTGAGCGGCAGCGTTTTCTCCACCGTGAATTGCTGCGCTGCCTTTTTTAGGTTCCCAGCATCCTCCGGTTGGTTCAGAATGGCCTTCCCATCTTTCAGGATCTCGTACTGCACATCCAACGAGGGCTTGTGCGTCTTCTCGTCGACGCCCAGATTATACACCTGCATGTAAATCCCGAGCTTTTGATCGCGAGTGAACGTGCCGTTGACGCTCGGACGAACCTTGGTCCCGCCAATCACAAACGGGCCGGAACCCACTTGGTTTGTCGGGAGGGGCTGGATGAGGTCGGCCAGAATCAGAGAGCTATTGGCAAGCTTCTCCTCATCGTAGCGCGGCACGATTATGCCCAGTTCCATTGATCCCATGTGGCCGTTCAAATCGTCCTTCAGAACCATGCTCAGCTTGTAGCGACCGGGCTTGAGCGGCACGACCTCCTGATACACCGACCTGTGGTCCTGATAGCGCTGGAATTCGCCCTCCGGTACATCCAACACCAAGCTCTTCTCAAAGGTGTTGACGATGCGGCCACCCAAACTCGAAATCTGGCCAAAGATATCCAAGACTCCGTGCATGACACCATCTTTGTTCTGGAACTGCAGGTCGCTATTCTGGACCTGGACCGTCACCGGGGTGAGCACGGTCTCCTCGGTCACGCGGATGAAATCAGTGCGCACGTCGAAGGGCAAAAGCTGAGCCGAGAGCTTGGAGGTAACCACAGCTTTCAGGTCCTTGAACTTGACCGAGGGCGGTTTGAAAATCTTGGCGTAGAGATCCAGTCGCGTGAACTCTTCCATAGTCTCCGGTTGGCCGCCCATCCCTTGCCCGATGGTCATGCCGTCGCTGCGGGTGAAGCGATCACTCTTCGAGGCCATGCCCATCTGTTCCATCATGGTCAGGCCGGCTCCCGGGACGTGCAGCAGAGCGTCCTTTTCACCGGGGTCCATCGTGAGGTGGAACTCGCCGGTCATGGTGGGATCGACAAATTCCAGAATGACGTTCGTGCCGATGCCCTCGATGTAGCGATACCGCCACGTCTCGAAGGGGTAAGTGGACGTCTCGCCGCCGCCTTCCTCTGGGGGCCGCTCGTAGGAACCGCCGCTGGGGTGAGATTCGATTTCGTCCGCCGGACCCCACATGATGTAGATGCGGCCGCGATCGGTCCTCCAACCGGGGATGCCGGAAGCGTAGTGCTCGTTGGCGTAGGCGATGCGCCGGTAATATTCCTCTTTGAACTCGTTTTCAGGGCTGCCGGGGTTGGGGCTGCGCCGCTCCCAGAACTGCTCGATGAATTGCTCGCGCTCTTCATCGGTGGTGAACTTTTTGAAGGCGGCCCGTTCTTCGTCCGTGATGATATAAGGGACTTCCTCGCTGAGCCACTTCTTGTATGGGCTCTCCATCTCTTTTTGGACCGCCTTCTGACGCCGCTTCTCCTCCTTGCTCAGCTTCTTTTCGGGGTCTTGCTCTTTATCTTTCGGAGGTGAAGCCTGTAGGGCTGGTATGTAAACGCTGAGGGTGACCGCGGCAAGAATCCAAGGTGCCCAGCGGCCCACCCAAGAATGACAAGCAAAGTCCCGATTCGACACTATGCCCACCTTCGACTCCAGGGGTTACGTTCCGATTCTATTTTTCTGATTTTCGAAAGTCAAGCTCACACCTCGCCGGTGTTAGCCCGGAATTCCCCCCAGGTCCGCAGGTCGGTTGGATGCCTCGCCAGCGGGAAGGGTGGCCTTTTCCGCAAACCGGCCAGCCCTGCCAGTGTGTCAAATTGCCTGAGACAGGACGAGCGCTACGGAGAAGGTACACAGAAACGGCAAACTCGGCCACAACCCCTCTGCCTTCCCTGGCGACAAAGGCCGACCAGGGACGGGAGACCAACGCGCTGGCGCGCCTGGCTCTGATGCCATGAAGGGGGCGGCTCGAATCGAGTTAGAGTTGGTTGTTGGAAGACTAAATCCCAACTCGAAGGAGGGCCCCCGAAGATGTTATGCCTGGGCGTGGATGTTCACAAGAAGAGTTGTTGGGTGACCGTCCTGGACGCGGACGGTCAGGAGATCGAGCAGCGAAAGCTGAGCATGGACCCGAGAACGCTGCGCGAGTATTTCGGGAAGATTCCGAAACCGGCGGCGGTAGCGGTAGAAGCATAGATGCGCTATCTGCTCCGCTTGGTTGCGGTCCGACGCTGTTGGCGAAGAATCGGTGCCAGAGCCCGCAGCGCTTGATTCACAGCGCCGCTGTGGGGGAACACGTCCAGCACTTCCGGGTCGAGGACAGCGACATTAGCACCCTGAGCGTATCGTGCTGCAGTCACGCCTCGATCAGCCCGCGAGAAGTCGTATTCTGGCCGCATCGTGTCAAGGTAGTCTTCCTGATTCTGACGGTTAGCCTTCTTCCTCATATCGTCTCCGCTCCTGGCGCGTGGCGAGTCTCGCCGAGATCAAGCGGGTGCGGGGCGACCGTTCCGCAAACGCCACCAACAACCGGTCGTGATTTGACATCCCAAGCACCAGGTACGCTCCGCAACAACCGAGTGATCTGGATCTCGCAAGAGGAGCGCGAGGGGATCTCCGAAAACAGTCGATGCCTCGTCGAACGTGACGCCATGTTTTCGGGTGTTGGAATCCGCCTTCTTGTGGTCCCACTCACGTATATAACCCACTCGAACGCCTCACCACAATCTTAGCACCCTCCGCAGTCGGGCGCGCAAAGTTCGGCGGCCCAGAGAGCCCCTTTCGCAACAAGACCATTTCCGTTTCAGGGAGGATCAAGGCATCCCGAGGGGTGCCAGAAATCTTCGCACACGATGCAGACCAGACTAAGCTCTAACCCAGCAAGAAAAAAGTAGCGTTCAGCCTCTCCTCACTCCAAGCCCAAATCAGGACACCACCGACGGCGCTCATACAACCCTTCCGGCCGCGCGAAACTCTGTGAAGTGCTAAACGTCTTATTAGGGGGGCGATGGGGTAGGGCGAATCGCCGGGGGATCCAGTTCACGACGCGGGGAAGTTCGGGAGGACTCAAAGCCCGAGATGCACCAGAGAGGAAGCAGGGAGTGGGAATATGTTCGCCCATCGGGAGGGTTGTCCTTTGGTGAGATTCTTGTTCTTTGCGGCGCGGTAAGGCGCTAGAATGGGGCTGGAAAGAGGGTCGTGCGGTCGGAAAGCAAGGTTGCATTCCGACGCCCGCAAGCTGGCTCCGTACGCCATGGGATGGCGAGTCTATGCCGCAAGCCCCGAGGTAACTCCTCGCTGTTTGCCGTCCAGGTGGCAGAGTCTTTGGCGAAACTTTTGAGGTTCAGACAGCGTATACGCCTTAGGAGCAGAAAACAGGGCGTCCGCTGGAGCCGGCGAATCGGTTACGAGGGAGGGCCGCGCAGCATGAGCTCCACACCGGCAAGGAGGAGCCGATGCCTTTGCGCACAGCCGAAGAGCGAGAGGATTTCTCAATGGCACAGATTAGAGAGCTGGAACTGGGGAGAATTAATAGCCCCGCGTGGGAGGAAAAACCTGCGTCGGGTCCAGCCCGGCATCGCAATGGGACGGGCATGAAACGCTGGAAAAAAGTCACCCTGTTGATTGTGGGCGCCGTGGCCGTCCTCGCACTCGCCATTGGGGGCGTGGTGTGGAGCAAGCGGGGCGTGGTGACGGTCCAGACCGGCAAGGTCCAACGCGAGGATTTGACCCAGATCGTTACGGCCAATGGCGAGATCAAACCCAAAGAGCAAAACCAGGCCAACGTGAATGCCAATTCCATGGGCAAAATCACGGAAATCCTGGTGAAGGAAGGCGATCAGGTCACGAAAGGCCAGTTCCTGATGCGGACTGAAGACGTCCAGCAATCGGCCAGCGTGGAAGCGCAGGAGGCGGCGGTGAAAACCGCCCAAGCCGATATATTGGCGCAGGACGCCGCCGTGCAGTCCGCAGAAGCCGCGCTCCACACTGCGCAGGCGGACTTGGCGCAAGCTCAGGCCAAGTTCAAGCAGGCCAGCGACGATTTCAACCGCGGCCAGGAGCTCTTGAAGGCGCAGTTGATCGCTCAGCAGGTCTTCGACCAGCGGCTGAGCGATTTCCACGTGGCCCAGGCTAGCGTGCAATCCGCGCAGGCGCGTCTGGGGCAGGCCAAGGCCCAATACCAGCAGGCGGCGTACAACCGCGACATGGCCAGGGCGCGCGTGGGCCAGAGCAAAGCCCAACTCCTCGGCTTCAAGAACCAACTGGCTCAGACCGTCTATGCCTCCCCGCTCGAGGGCATCGTGACCTCTCTCCCGGTCCACGTGGGCGAGAACGTGGTCCCGGGAATTCAGAACTCGGTGGGGAGCCTGCTGTATCAGGTCTCGAACCTCTCCGTCATGACGGTCGAGGTCAAAGTGGATGAGACCGACATCCCGAACGTGAAGCTGGGGCAGTCGGCAGACGTGCTGATCGACGCCTACCCCAACAAAACCTTCAAAGGCCACGTGACCCAAATCGGCGAAAGCGCCGTGGGGCGTACTACGGGCACGACCAGCGGCCAGTCCACTACCAGCGCCGACGAGGCCAAGGATTTTAAGGTTGTCGTCACCATCGATAACCCGCCACCCAACCTCCGCCCGGGGCTTTCTGGCACCTCGAAGATCACGACCGCGACCCGCCAGAACGCCGTGACCGTACCGATTCAAGCTGTGACCGTCCGCATGCGGCGTGAACTCGAGGAGAACAAAGACAAGAAGGGCAAGGGTGAGGCGGCGAACCCTGCCACCTCTACCGCCAAGGACAAAGATAAGGGCAAGGAAGAAGTGCAGGGAGTCTTCGCGGTGAGGAATGGCCGCGCGGTTTTCGTTCCCATTGAGGCCGGCATCATGGGCTCCACCGACATGGAAATCACCAAGGGCGTGCAAGCCGGCGACGAGATCGTTACGGGCAGCTTCAGCATCCTGCGCACGCTGAAGAACAACACCAAGGTAAAGATTGATAACAGCGCGGCGCCGTCCGGCGGGCCGGGAGCCTGATCACGGCCCCGCTTCCGCGCGCCAGGGGTGCTCGCTGGGGCCACGGCACCAAGCAAGAGGCAACTCCACGCAAGCCTGACCAAACAGGAGTCGGCATGTCAGAGGAAAGGGACAGGCGAACCGCCATGGCAACCCAAGTGGCTTCATCCTCGATGCAGGAGACGTTGACGCCGCGCGACGGCGTCATCATCAAGACGGAAGACTTGTGGAAGACCTACGACATGGGCGAGGCCATCCAGGTTCACGCCCTGAGTGGGGTTTCGTTCGAGATCGAGCGGGGAGAGTACGTCGCCATCATGGGCCCGTCCGGCTCCGGCAAATCCACGCTGATGAACCTGATCGGCTGCCTGGACACAGCCACCCGCGGGACCTACTGGCTGAACGCGCGGCTGGTGAGCGAGCTTTCCGACGACGAGCTGGCGTACATCCGCAACAAGGAAATCGGCTTCGTGTTTCAGACCTTTAACCTGTTGTCGCGCGCCAGCGCTTTGCACAACGTGGAGCTGCCCCTCATCTACGCCGGGATGCCCGCGAAAGAACGTTTGGAGAAGGCCGAAGAGGCGCTGCGCAAGGTGGATCTGGCCGACCGCATGCATCACAGGCCCAACGAACTTTCCGGTGGTCAGCGCCAACGCGTGGCGATTGCGCGGGCGCTGGTTAACAACCCTTCCATCATTCTGGCCGACGAGCCCACAGGCAACCTTGACTCCGCGACGGGCGAAGAAATCATGGCCCTCTTCGAGCGCTTGCACCAGGGCGGCAACACCATCGTGCTGGTGACCCACGAGCACGACATCGCCGCTCACGCCCATCGCATCATCCACGTTCGCGACGGCCGCATCGAGCGGGACGAGCGGGTCGAGTAGTCCCCCCGCCCAGGAGGTTGAAAGGAGGATTCTTGGCGTCCCTCAGCCAAACCGCCTCACTTCTGCACCGGCTGGCGGCCCGGCGCCGCACCGGCGCCGGAGTGTGGGTGACTGCCCGCGAAGCCTTCTGGATCGCCCTGGAAGCGCTGCGGGCCCACAAACTGCGTTCCTTCCTTACCCTCTTGGGGGTGGTGATTGCCACCACCACGCTCATCGTTGTCATGTCGATTATCAATGGCATGAACCTCTACATCGCCGACCATATTGCCAATTTGGGCGCCAATGTCTTCATCGTTCACCAATACAAGTGGGCCCAGGGCTACGAAGCCTGGCTGAAAGCCCGGCGACGCAACAAGGCCGTCCGCATCGAGGAGTTTGAGTTTCTGCAGGAAAGCCTGAAGGGGTACAAGAGCATTGGCGCCAGCGCCGGACTCCATAACAGCGACACCCAGGCGCGCTATCAGGGTCACACGCTTTACGATGTGGATGTTTCCGGGGTCACTCCCAATATGATCGACATCGGGCAGCAAAAGGTCGAGAGCGGCCGGTATATCACCGAGGCCGATTACCAGCATGAGTCGATGGTTTGCTTCATCGGGCGCGACCTCGTGGATGGTTTCTTCCCCAGCGTCGATCCCCTCAATAAGGAAATGCTGGTCAACGGCATTCCCTTCCGGGTCATTGGCGTGGCGGAAAAGATCGGTTCCACGTTCGGAGAGAGCCAGGACAACTTTGTCCAGATCCCTCTCACGACTTTCCGCAAGTTCTATTCTCCTCGACCGTCCCTGGCGGTCAGCGTCCAGGCCTGGAATGCGCAGCAGATGCTGGTGCTGGAAGATGAAGTGCGCGCCCTGCTCCGGGCCCGCCGCCACGTTCCTTACCGCGAGGACGACACGTTTGGCATCAACGCCTCCGAAACCATCATGGACACGTGGAACATGCTCATGGGTACGATCTTTACCGTCACGATCGGCATCGTGGCGGTGTTCATGGTGGTGGGCGGCATCGTCATCATGAACATCATGCTGGCTAGCGTCACGGAGCGCACGCACGAGATTGGCATCCGCAAATCCTTGGGCGCCCGCCAGCGCGACATCCTGATGCAGTTTGTCATCGAGTCGAGTGTGATGGCCGGCATCGGTGGGGGGATCGGAGTCCTGCTGGCCTTCCTCGTCAGCAGGATCGTGGATTACTTCTTCACCTCCACGGTCCCGTTGAGCGCCATACTGGTCGGCCTGTTCCTCTCCACGGCGGTCGGGCTCTTCTTTGGAATCTACCCGGCCAGCAAGGCCGCCAAGCTCGACCCGATAGAGGCTCTGCGCACGGAGAACTAAGCATGGTGACCAAACCGCGCCACAGTATTCGTGAGAATCTCCTGCTCGCTATGGATACCCTGCGGACTCACAAGTTCCGCGCGTTCCTGACGATCCTGGGTGTGCTGATCGGTACCGCCACGGTGATTGGGGTGGCCTCCATCTTCAAGGGGCTCGACCAGCAAATGGTGGAGGTCGCTGAGGGCTTTGGGACGCGCACGCTGTTCATCTACAAATTCGAACCGGGAATTAAATTCCACCTCTCGCGCCAGGAGCGGATGCGCAAGCCCCTGACCTACGAACAGGCCATGGCCATCAAGGAATACTGCCCGGCGGTGGAATCGGTGGCGCTGGAGATCTTCAGTTGGGGACCTGCGGTAGTTGCGAAATACAAAGGGCAGGAAATGCTCGACACCAACTTCCTCGGAGCCACGCAGGAGGACTTCCAAAACATCAACGCCGACCTCAAGGACGGCCGGCTTTATACCGACGTTGACGACCTCCATCGGACCGATGTCGCGGTGATTGGCGCCGACGTCGAGCAAAGGCTCTTCGAAGGCGAGGATCCCATTGGCAAGGAGATCCAGGTGGACGGGCACTCCTTCCAAGTGGTCGGGACGCTCGGAAAACGCAAGGCCTTTCTGGGTGACAACGGCAACGATCGGGTCGTGTATGTCCCGTATTTTACTTACAAGAAGCTCTATCCCAAGGCCAAAGAGAACTTTATCGCGGCTTTGGCGTTCCCGGGGAAGATGGATCAGGCCAAGGATGAAGCCACCGGCCTGCTGCGGCGGCTGCGCAACGACAAGCCCTCCGATCCCGACAGCTTCGGTATCGCCACCGCCGAGTCCATCGTCTCACAGTTTCGCGACATCATGGGGATGATCGTCCTCGTGACCGTGGTGATCTCCTCCATCGGCCTGCTGGTAGGCGGCATCGGAGTCATGAACATCATGCTCGTGTCGGTCACCGAGCGCACCCGCGAGATCGGCGTGCGCAAGGCCATCGGCGCGCGTCGCAGCGACATCACCTGGCAATTTCTGCTCGAAGCCATGACCCTGACCGGCGCCGGAGGCGTGTTGGGCATTCTCGCGGGCGTGACCCTCAGTTTCCTGATCCGGACCTTCGTCCCGAGCCTGCCCTCCACCGTTCCCGCTTGGGCGGTGGTCATGGGCTTCGTCGCCTCCGTCAGCATTGGGTTGTTCTTCGGGCTGTGGCCCGCCATGAAGGCTTCTCGCCTCGACCCCATCGTGGCCTTGCATTACGAATAAGCCCCATCAACGTGGTCGGTCGCTGGGGTGGCGATGAGTTCATCGTGGTGCTGGACAGCGGCCTCGCTGAAGCACAATCCCACATTGAACGCCTGCAGAAATGGGTCTTTGGCGAATACACGGTCCAACTCGGTACGGACCCGCCCAAAGTGAACATGGACGCCGCCCTCGGCCTCGTGGAATGGCAACCGCGCGGAACCGTGAAGGAAGTCCTGGGGCGGGCCGACGCCGCCAAGTACCAGGAGAAGACGGCAGCCCGCGTAGCGGGCGAAAGATAGTAGCCCAGGGTCTCCGTTGACTCGTCCGCCATTAAGATCGGCGGACCTTCGGCCGTGCGCGAGCGCGAGCCCTGGGACGAGGGGCCTCACCCTGCCTGCGGCAGGCAGGCCCGCCCCTCCCCTGTCGGGACACCCCTCTCCCGCCCTGCGGGACCGTGGGCTAAACTCTGTCGCCGCTCCGCGGCTCGATTTACCTTGGCCTTCTGAGTAGGAGTTGAAACTCACCAGACTAACTGGAGTGCACTCCCTTGTCTCCGACTTTTGAGTTCTCACCGGTCAAACTGGTCTACGGCGGCGAGGCGCTCGGCTACCACGCGGGACGCACCGTGCTGGCGCCGCGCGTGCTGCCCGGCGAGCGCGCCGAGGTAGAGGAAGTTCGCACCCGAAAAGGTGTGGTGCACGCGCGGCCCTTGCGGATTCTGGAGGCGTCGCACGAGCGCGTGGAGGCTTTGTGCCCTTACTTCGGCCGCTGCGGAGGCTGCCAGTATCAGCACCTGCCACTCGAGCGCCAGACGGCGGCGAAACGCGACATTCTGCGCGAAACTCTGCGCCGGCTGGGGAAGGTCAACTGGGAGGCGGAGATTCCCGTGCATTCGGGGCCGGCATGGAATTATCGCAACCAAGCGCAACTGAAGGTTGGAAGGGGGCAGGACGGCAGCCTGGCGCTGGGGTTTTTCGAGGCAGAATCGAATCGGCTGATCTCGATTGACGCCTGCCCGATTCTTTCGCCGCGTCTCGACGCACTGCTTCGAGAGTTGCGAAGCGAGCCTTGGCCTGCGGCGCTGGCCGATTGTCGCGAGGTCGAGGTCCTGGCTGATGACCGCGACGAAAACGTGATGCTCACCCTGCGCGGGAGCTGGAACGCGCAGGAAGCCGAAAAGCTCGCCCCGAGATGCTTGGCGGAACTCGTGGGCGTCGTGACCGTGGCGATCGAGCAGGGTTCAGGCGTGCGGGTTCTCGGTGAGCCGCATCTCACCTACCGCGTCGGCGAGTGGGCGTACAGAGTCAGCCCCACAGCTTTCTTCCAAAGCTCGCGCTTCCTGCTGCCCGAGTTTGTGGCTGCGGTCACGGGGGAGGAATCCGGCGCCGTGGCGATCGACCTGTTTGCGGGCGTGGGGCTCTTCACGCTGCCCCTCGCGTCGCGCTTTGGGCAAGTGATTGCCGTGGAATCCCACCCGCAAGCGGCGGCTGACCTCGCGGCGAACGCGGGCACGGCGCGAGGTCTGAACATTCGGACCGTGCGAGAGACCGCGTTCGACTTCCTGCGGCGCTGCGCACAGGCAGAACCTGACTTCGTGGTAATGGACCCACCCCGCGCGGGCGCCGGCGTCGCGATGCTCAAACTGCTCGTGGCGCTGCGCCCCAAACGCCTTCACTACGTTTCCTGCAGCCCTCCGACGTTGGCCCGCGACCTCGGGTTCTTGCTCCAGCAGGGCTACCGGCTCGATGCCCTGGAAATGTTCGATTTCTTCCCCCAGACCTACCACATTGAATCCCTCGCTCAACTCTCACGTAGTGGCCGTGAGCGTGCTTGAGAATTCGGTGCCTGTTGGTAGCCTAGCCATGGAGCGCCAAGGTATCCCGCGGGACGGTGCCGTACCGACGCGGCGCGTGTAGCGAGGGGGTCATAGGACGCCTTGCTGATACGTTACCGCAAATGGGAATCGCCGGATTGAGAGTTCCATTTTGGAACGCAACGCGAAGAAACCGGACTCTCGTCAGCGAATGGACAAGGTAACTTTGCCCGACTCTTTGCAGCACCCCAGGTCCCGAAATGGGTTTAAGGCTCCGCTGGCGGCGCTGGCGGCGAGTTTCGCATTGGGGATTCTGTGGGCGCATTCCGTGCGGGCATCGGTCGGGGTCGCATGGTTCCTGGTGAGCGCGGGAATCTGCCTGCTCATCGGGCTCACCCTGCTGCGCTCCGGCTGGCACCGCACAGCGGTATGGTTCGCGCTGGCTGGCCTCGTCCCTACGGGTGTAGCCGCCGCGCGCCTCTACGAGCGCCGATTTCCTCCGAACCACGTCAGTCACCTGGAATCCCTGGGCGTTGACCTGAGCGACCCGGTGCGGCTGGAAGGGCGGGTGATCTCGACTCCCCATCGCACTGGGTACGGACTGCAATTCGACGTGGAGGCCGAACGGCTTGAGTCTCGCACCAGGGTGTACGTTGTGACGGGGAAAGTCCGCCTGCGGTTGCAGGGCCCGGCAGATTTCGACGTTTCCCCGGACGCAGGGCCACTTGAGCTCCGATACAGCGACAGGATCCGAACGCTCGCGAGCCTTCGCAAGCCGCGCATCTACCAAAACCCCGGCAGCTTTGATTCGCGCCGCCGGATGGAAGACGTCGAAGACGTCTACTGGCTTGGCATCATCAAGAATCCACGGCTGCTCGAGATGCTGGGTCACGCGCCGAACCTCAGCCTTGCGGCGTGCCTGGAGCGCGTGCGACTGCGCTTGCTGCGCGCGATCGACGATCTCTACCTACCTTGGTCGGCTCAGGGGCGTAATGGCTCCGTGCTGAAGGCGGTACTCTGGGGCGACCGGACTTCGCTCGATTCCGACACCATTGAGGATTTTCGCAAAACCGGCCTTTACCACTTGCTGGTGATCGCCGGCCTGCACGTGGGCCTGCTCACGCTGCTGCTGGCATTTCTGCTTCGCCCGTTTCGCTGGACCGCGACCACCAAGTGGCTGATCGTGCTCGGCTTCCTGACGGGCTACTCCTTACTCGTCGAGCAGCGCGCGCCCACGCTGCGCGCGACGCTGATGATCGCGCTTTGCCTGGTGGCGCGCCTTCTTGACCGGGACCATTCCGCGTTGAACGCCATCGGCGGCGTGGCGCTGATTCTTCTCTACCTCCGCCCGACATGGCTGTTCGAGTCGGGCTTCCAGCTTTCCTTCGCTGCGGCGCTGCTGATCGTGGGGCTAGCGGTTCCGCTTCTGGAGCGCACCACCCAACCGTACCGCCGGGCTCTCCACCGGCTGGATGATGTGCTGCTCGACGATCGCTTGGCGCCTCGCCTAGCACGGGTTCGCCTGGACCTGCGGGCGCTGATTCACACGCTGCGCCGCCTGCGTTTTCTGGATCGCCATCCTGCCCTGGCCCGCAGCCTGCTGGTCGCGCCTCTGCGGCTTCTGGTGTGGGCCGCCAACATCCTGGTCTTCTCCGCCGTCCTGCAACTGGGCCTGCTCCTGCCCATGGTCGAGACCTTTCATCGCGTAACCTTTGCGGGCGTGGGCTTGAACGCTCTTGCGATCCCCGTCATGACTCTACTGCTGGCGCTCGCCCTGCCGATCAATCTGTTGAGCGTCGCGGCCCCGGCGGTGGCAGTCTGGCCCGCCAAGGCACTGAGCCTGATCATGGCCGTGCTCTTCAGCCTGACCCACCTGCCGGGACTCGCGGCATGGCTCTCGTACCGAGTGCCCGAACCTCCCCAGTGGGCGGCGTGGGGATTCTGCGGGGCGTTTGTCTTTGCTGCCTGGGCTCTCCGGTTTGCGCGGCGGGCTGTGGGCGGGGCGCTCGCGGCGGCTGGGGTTTTTGTGGCTCTTGTCGCCCTCCATCCTTTCGCCCCGCGCTTGCCGCGCGGGACGCTGGAACTGACCGCGCTCGACTGCGGTCAAGGTGACGCGCTTTTTGTGGTGCTTCCCGACCAGACCACGATGCTCGTGGATGCGGGGGGCAGCCGCACGCGAGGCGCACGGGACGGCGGTCCCGCAGGCCGGGACCGTCGCTGGGATCCTGGTGAGGATATTGTTTCACCTTACCTGTGGTCGCGCGGCGTTAAGAAAATCGATGTGGTCGTGCTGACCCACGCGCATGAGGACCACCTGGGCGGGCTGGGCGCGATCGTTGACAACTTTCGCGTGGGTGAGTTCTGGCACGCTGCCAACCCGGAGACTCCGCCGTACGCGGCTCTCCTCACGAAAGTTGCGAAGCGCGGAATTCCCGTGCGAACTCTCTTTGCGGGCGACACGATTTCACGCGGCGATGCGTCGATTCGCGTGCTGTGGCCGGCGCGGCAGCGGCCCTTATCTCCTTTTCCCAGCAACGACGACTCGCTGGTGATGCGCATCAGCGCGCTCGGCATGAGCCTTCTGTTGCCCGGAGACGTGAGCCGGAATGTGGAAAAGCAGCTCCTGGCGTCGCGTGAACCGCTGGGAAGCCCGGTGCTCAAAGTGGCTCACCACGGGTCGAAGTCGTCCTCCAGTCCTGAATTCCTGGCGCGCGTCGCGCCCCGCGTGGCCATCGTCACCCCAGCGTCTGGAGGTTTCGGAAACCTGCCGAATTCGGAGACCCTGGAGGTTTTGCGGAACGCCGGGGCAAGGATTGTCCGCACGGACGCCGACGGCGCGACTACGGTCCAATGGACGGCGGGGTCGCTGGTCGTGCGCACCTGCGGCGCTTCGGACGCTGTGGTGGCGTCCGGTTCCGTGACCTTCAAAGTGCGGTAAAGGGATCGCGACACCTGGGCTCTGAAAAGCAAGGTAGCCCAGACGCAAACCCGGCCTCCGCGCTTGGAGCCCCGCAGGGGCGGCATATCCCAGCCTAGGCCAACGGCCTGGGTCAGGAAGCCGAACCTGTTTCAAAACGTAAGCCTGAAGGGGCGTTCCATGCGGGGGCAGATGCACGCTTATTTGGCCACCGTTCTCAAGAATCCAGACTCTCTGACCGTCAAGACCGGAGGCACGAGCGACGACGTTCATATTCTCGTTCGCCTCTGGAAGCATTGCGCTTGGGCGGAAATGGTGGAGTGGTTCGCCTTTCAGGGCTCGGTGCCAGGAGCTGCCGCTCGATTGACCCTGGGCGTTGCCCAGGGCTGAGGTAGGCCGCCCTTCCGGGCTGGAGCACAACCCGCAGACGCAAACGCCGCGTTCGCGCTTGTATCTACTCGGCTTCAATCGTGGCCTCATACGCGCCAGCCGCGGCAGTTTCTAGACCTTTTTGACCACGATTTCGACTCGGCGATTTCGTTGTCGGCCCTCGGGGTTATCACGACCACTGGGAGACGTATTGGGTGCCACAGGCTTTGTCGCTCCCCACCCCCGGATGGTCATGGGGCTGGAAACGCCGTGCGCGAGCAGCCAATTCTTCACAGAATCCGCGCGGCGCTCGGAGAGCTTTTGGTTATAGTCTTTCAACCCTTTATTGTCCGTGTGGCCCTCAATGGAACATGAGGCATTCGGGTAGGACTTAAGGACTGTGACTACTTTTTCAAGCGCGGGGATAGCTTTGGGGAGGAGGTCGGCCTTATCAAAATCGAATAAGACATCGCTGGAGAGTTCAATTCGGATCTCGGTCTCTGTGGTTTTGGCCCCTAGGTCTTTGAGGGCCGCATTCAAGTCTTGAGCCTTGCCAACCACACCCAGAGACAGCCCTTTGATTTCCAAAACCTTGCCCTGAACAGGCAGCACCTTTCCCTGCGCGCCTGGAGGAATAGCGTCGTCAGGCTTGTATTTTTGGGCGACCAGCACTTGCGATCCTAAGACTAAAGCCAAGAGACAAAGAAGCGGACAAGCGTACCCTCGCGCGCTTGGTCTCATCAAAATTCCCCCCTCACTGCGATATAGGAACGTCCTCAAATGGCGGAAACTTGGGAATATTTACGCTGATTCTATTCGAGGTGGGTGGAGGCGCCGGAAACTTCGCCCAATTCCCACGCTGTTGCCCAGCCGGAAGAGATCCCCAGAAGACATCCAGAATCCTGTTCCCTTCGGCATCGGAAAGAAAAGCATACTTCTTGTTTTCAGCAGGATCGATGTAGTAAATCTCCGGCCAACTGAAGTCGTAACTAATTGCTTTTGGTTGCAAGGCTGTCAGGCCGCCGGACGATTGGGCAGGGGCGGCATTGACTATTCGCCACTTGATGATTAATGCGCCGCCACTTACGCGTCTCACTTCCAGCAAGTCACACCGCAAGTCAGGGTCAGCAGAAAATTGGCCACTGGCTATGACATTGGCCGGAGGCGCTGGCTGAGCCGGTTGGCTCGATGCAGTTGCGGGCTGGGCGACAGGCTGAGCTGCCGGCTGAGTCGAGGACTGACTCGGCGTGCCAGCCTGCTGCGTTGGCTCTGGAAGGGTTCCCTTTGAACAAGATGCGGCCAGAGCCACACAAATAACGGTCAAAATCCACACCCAACAAATCCCAAGTCTATTCATGAGCAGTACACCTCCCTGAGAATCTAGTCTGAATTGTTATGTTAAAGTCGCCCTGATCCTAGCTAATAACATACACCTGACCGCCACTGAATGCAATCGTCCAGTCGGGTTGGTAGCGTCAAGCATTTTGTGTAAATTCCTTGAGGGGTTTTCTGTCCCAGGAGCGGTTCAAGTGACTGATGACGCCGAAGACGATGCGGTCGCAGCTCGCCGGGTTGGTGAAGCTGGACATGGGGCGCGTGCGGCGCCGCACCTCCCGGAAGGCGCGCTCGATGATGTTGG
>JBEKAK010000037.1:0-49641 GCA_050018275.1 Terriglobia bacterium
CCCTCCGGGCTCCCTCCGGGTCCCACGGCCCCAGAAAGGAGACGGAGGTGTAAAGGATGTCCTGGCACCCCGTGTAAAGTATGTCTTGGCAACGAACACTAAAAGTCGGCGCTACCATGTTTTTCATCAACCTCCTTGGCGAAACGGTCTGTGTAATCTATTGGAAACAAGATGGTTGCTTCACGACGGGGAAGGGGAGGGAGGGGAGCGACAACCTCATCACCGTTCCACATTGTTTCCCATGCCCAGACTCCGAGCCGGCGCGCGCGGCCTGCGCGGTTCAGCGTTAGCCGCTGTGCTTCTCCGGGCGCAGCAGCGGGAAGAGGATCACGTCGCGGATGGAGCGCGAGTTGGTGAGGAGCATGGTAAGGCGGTCGATGCCGATACCCTCGCCGCCTGTGGGTGGCATGCCGTAGCTGAGCGCGCGGATGTAGTCCTCGTCAATGGCGTGCGCGGTCAGGTCGCCCTTCTCGCGCAAGAACTGCTGGTACTCGAAGCGGTCGCGCTGCTCGCCGGGATCGTTCAGCTCGCTGAAGGCGTTGGCGATCTCCATGCCTCCCACGTAAAGCTCGAAGCGCTCGACGAAGTTGGGATCTTCGGGCTTCTGCTTGGAGAGCGGCGAGACTTCGAGCGGGTAATCGACGATGAAGGTGGGCTGAATCAGGTGGCGTTCGGCCACCGCCTCAAAAAGCTCGGCCAGGGCCAGGCCGGGCGCTTTGCCTTCTTCCCTGGGAAGGGGCTCGGCGCCGCTCTCCGGCTGCTTGGCCCACTCGTTGTAAGCCGCGACCCAGCGAAAGACAGCCTCGGGCTCGGCCATGTCGTCGAGCCTCGGCCCCGGGCGTGCCGCGGCGGGCCAGAACTTGACGACCGCCTCTTTCATCGTGAGGCGTGCAAATTTCGCGAACGAGATGCGCTGGCCGCAATAGTCGAACTCCACACTGCCGAGCACGGTTTGGGCGGCCTGCCGCAGCAAGCGCTCGGTGAGTTCCATCATGTCGTGGTAATCCGCGTAGGCTTGGTAGAACTCCAGCATGGTGAATTCTGGGTTGTGTTGCGTGGAGATGCCCTCGTTGCGGAAGTTACGGTTGATCTCGTAAACGCGCTCGAGGCCGCCCACGATAAGGCGCTTCAGGTAAAGCTCCGGGGCGATGCGCAGAAACAGGTCGATGTCGAGCGTGTTGTGGTGCGTGATGAAAGGCCGGGCCATGGCGCCGCCGGCCAGCGGCTGCATCATGGGCGTCTCGACTTCCAAGTAACCCTCGGCTTCCAGGAAATCGCGGATGGCGCGGACCAGCCTGTCGCGGCGCTCGAAAACCGCGCGGACTTCTTCATTCACCATCAGGTCGAGGTAGCGCTGCCGGTAGCGGATTTCGACGTCGGTGAGGCCGTGCCATTTTTCCGGCAGCGGCAGCAGCGCCTTAGCGAGGAATTGCAGGCGCTCCGCGTGCACGGTGAGCTCGCCGGTCTTGGTGCGGAACAGATAGCCCTCGACGCCGATCAGGTCGCCCAGGTCGAGGAGCCTGTAAAGCTCGAAGTCACGTTCGCCGACGGCGTCCAGTCGCACGTAGACTTGCAGGCGCTGGCCACCTCCGGCGAGGTGGGCGAAACCCGCCTTGCCGTGCGGGCGGATGGTCATGACACGGCCCGCCACGCGCACAGAAATCTTGCGCGCGGCGAGTTCTTCGGTGGCGAGCGGGGAGTTTTCCCTCAGAATCTGGGGGATCGAGTGCGTAACGTCGTACTTGCGCGGATAGGCCTCAAAGCCCAGGTCGACAATTGCCTGGAGCTTTTTCTTGCGCTGTTGGACCAGATCTTGAAGTTCTTTCTCGGACACGCGGATAACCCACAATCTGCGGAGGATTTTGGAGCATGGGTAAAAGCGGCATTATAGGTGGCGGGCGGAAACAGTGTCAAGAAAACGAAAGGGCGGGGTAGTGGGTTAGTTTGGAATCTCAGATCGACACCCCGCCCCTGACGCGGCAACCCTTCGGTTCCGGCCTAAGCTGCCCTTCCATCGGCAATAGGCTTCGTTTATGTAAAGGTCAATTGTCCGTATCTGGCCTAGGCAGTGCTTCATCTGGGCAGTGCCCGGACCCGGCAGACCAGCCTAGTTCTGGGTCAAAACCTCGTGCTTTTCCTCTCCCTTGGTTATGCCTACCAGGTACCCATCTTCGTTGTCGGGTGGCCAGAATTCCGAAAGGAACTTCTGGTCCCCGACTGTATCGAACACCACCCTTGCTTTGTGCTTCTCTTGGGGGCTCGTTTCGGCGAGCCGCTCGAGGACGGGAACGAATATAGCTTTGCTGGTTTCCACGTTGCGAAGCAGAAGGGCGGATTGCTGTCCCGTTTGCTTCACAAATTCGTACTTCCCAGCCGGCATCTCCTTCTTACCCACCATAAACTTGAACGGTATGTCCAGTCGCCCCATCGCGGCTTGACTCTGCCCAAAAGCTAACGCCACCGCGAGGACGGAGACAACACTCAATGCTATCGTGACTCTTGTTTTCAATTGATTCCTCCTGTAAAGCTGAGTTTTTCAGTGTACTTGTCACAACCTCAATCTTCCCGCCACACACGGCATCCCCGTGCCGCCCAATGGCAGGTGTACGCATGCGGTTTTCATGTGTACTGAACACACACCCCGAGACGCGTTTCAACAAAACCGTCGTGTCTTCGCCCTATCCAGATGAAGCTGTATTAGTACCCTGAGGAGGTGGCAGCCTACCATACCTTCGAGGTGGTGACAAGCAGAAACTTCAGCCCGAGCCAACCTGCGAGGCGGTCACGGCGCAGGTTGTTGCGGGCAGGGCTGCATCGGCCCATCTTCGAGCAGGCTTCTGCCGATAAACGATGCGGGAGTGCGTCACGGGAGCGCGGTTGGTCGGTCCGGGCCCGCCCCCCTTCACCGCCTGAGCAGCTCTACTCGGGGAATTCAGGTGATCGCCGGCCGGTCCCATCCGGGCTCCTCGGGTTTACCAGACAAGCCTTGATTTCGTGCGGCCGCTTATGACCTCGCAGCCTTGACTGAAAGTTGCCTTGACGTTATGAAGTGCACCGAACAACCCCCAACAATTAATCACCGATTAGCCAGCGAAAGCCGTCAAAGTCCTGGCTTTGGAGGGGTGCTCTTCCCGTCCCGCCTGGCGGGAGGACGGAACCAGGGCGGTGGGCCTGTTGACCTCGGCATGGCGCGGGGAAGGTCAGGCTCAAATCCACCCGCTGTTTGCCCGTTGGTAGTGTCCTGGTTTGGACCACAGGGTTCGCATTGTCATCCTGAGCCCGCGATTAAGGTCGGCGGAGCTTCGGCCGCGGCGGATGCTGGCAGCGGGTGCGTCGCACATCCGGCGCCAGATACCGAAAGGGCGATTTACTCTGTAGTTACCCTGTAGGGTCCATAAAGTCAAAAACGTTTCATTTCCGGCTTGAAGTGGAGGTAGCAATTTCCTATAGTAAATACAATGCAGTGGGTTATTGGCGGCCTGATTCTTGCGACGGTGGGTGTCGTAGTGCGGCTCGTCCTGCACATGGGGTCCCGGCTCAAGCCCCGTGTGAGTGGGCTGGCACCGCTCCCCCTCGATCTGCACGCCATTTACCATCCCCTCGCACAAGAGATAGAAGCGCAAGCCACCATCCTGGGAATCACCCTGAACGACGCCTTTGGTGAGCGGGAAGCGAATCGGCACGAGATGGCTTGGCACGTGGTGGGTCTCGCCATGGGGGAGTGGGACCGGCTGACAGGATTGGTGGTGGGCCTGCTGAACACCCTTGCCAAGTACCTGCCAACCACCAACGTGATCGTCCCTGTGCGCCGCGTCGCCGCAAACCACTTCAAGTCACGAGCGGTGATCGACTACGTGGGCTTCTACGAGTTCTTGGACCAGGTTCTGTTCAGCTCCAAGCGGCGCTTCTCACTGCAGTTGCGGGTGCTGTTTCGCACCTGCGCCCTCCTGACCAAGGAGTTCCGTCGCACTTGCCGCGAGGGTGAGCGCACGCTCGACCCATCCCCAGAAGTGTGGAACCGACTGGACTTGTATTTCCACGATTTTGACTTGATTGCCAAAGAGACGTTGCTCGCCTTCCGCACCCTTCTTATCTGCCAGCCTCCGGAAGGCGTTCGAGAGCTGGCTGCCGACCTCCAGAACTTACTGGAGCGCGGCGTGCGCGTTTCCATTCCTGCCACAAATCAGTAAGATGCTTTTGCCCACCGCCCCAGCGTTTAGCGTTGACTTCCCCTCAGGGCCTTTCAATAATGGGCGCGGCAAATCTTCGCAATCGGTTGATCTGAGCTCAACCCTGCCCAGGGAGGGGCCAGTCATTGCCGGGAAATGAGGTCGAATCACAATGCGACTATGGGCGAGGACGGTGTGCGGATTAGTAGGCATTTGCATGCTCGTTGTGCCGGCCGTGCGGGCGCAGGAGCGAACTGCTGCAAAGCCCTTCGACCTGATCGAATGGAACGGCGGGAAATTCCTCTATGGCGTGGATTACTATCCGGAAGCCTGGGACGAGAGCCAATGGGAGAAGGACGCGACGATGATGCAGGAGGCCGGAATCAACTTCGTCCGGCTGGCGGAATTTGCCTGGGTGAAGATGGAACCCCAGGAAGGCCACTTCAACTTCGATTGGCTGGACCGGGCGCTGAAGGTGCTGAATGCGCACGGCATCAAAGCCGTGCTGGGAACCCCCACTGCCTCGCCGCCCGCCTGGCTGTACGAGAAGTATCCCGACATCGCCGCGATGGACCCGAGTGGAACCCGCTATCGATACGGCTCACGCCGCAACTACTGCCTCCACAATCCTGCTTTCATCGCGGCTACACGCCGGATCGTCACGGCCATGGCGGAACATTACAAGGATCATCCCGGAGTGATCGGCTGGCAGATTGACAACGAGCTGGGGGATCCGAAATGCTTTGACCCTGCCAGCCGCGCCGCCTTCCAAAAGTGGTGCCAGCGCAAATACCAGACCCTCGACGCGCTGAACCAGGCGTGGGGTACGATCTTCTGGGGCCACACGTATCAAGCTTGGTCGGAAATTCCGCTGCCTTGGAATACGCTCTTCAACGCCCACAACCCCAGTCTGGCGCTCGATTTCGACCGCTTTCAGAGCGATTCGACGCACGAGTACCTTGACATCCAGACGGCGATTCTCCGCGAGATGGCCCCCCGCCAAGCCATCACCCACAACGAAATGGGCATGTATTCGGGAGTTGACTACTACGACTTGAATCGGTCGCTCGATTTCGTCGCCTGGGACAACTATCCGATGTTCGAAAAGGACTACGCGCAGTATACCGGGCCCGGGCTGGCGCACGACCTGATGCGCGGATCGAAGGACAACCAGAATTACATAATGATGGAGCAGGAAGGTGGCCTACCCGGCTGGTCGGTATTCTGGGGACGACAGGCCCCACCCGAACTCTATCGCGTGTGGGCCTACCAGTCCGTGGCGCACGGTGCGGACGGCGTCTGCTACTTCCGCTGGCGAACTTCCCGCTACGGCACAGAACAATACTGGCAAGGAGTCCTGGACCAGGACAGCTACCGCAATTCCCGCTACCAGGTCGTAGCGCGGACTGGGAAGGAATTGGGGCAGCTCACGGATCTTCTGCACGGCTCGAAGGTCGTGTCGCCTGTCGCCATGCTGGTTTCCCCCGATTCGCGTTGGGCATTTGAGATCCAGCCGTTGGTCGAAGATTTCCACTACGACCGGCAGCTCCACGACTTCTACGACGCCTTCCGTAGGGCGAGCGTCAGCGTGGACGTGGCGTTCCCGCAGAGTGATCTTTCCACTTATCGAGTGGTCGCGGCGCCCGCGCTGTTCGTCGCGGACCAAAGCCTGGCCGACAAGCTCACCGCCTTCGTCGCGAACGGCGGGACACTGATCCTCACCTTCCGCTCGGGGGTGAAAGACGGGCACAACGTGGTGACCAACCGGACCCTCCCCGGAGCGTTCGCCGAACTCGCCGGCGTGGCCATCCACGAATTCGATCCGCAGCTCAATGAGGAACAGGAAGTGGTGGGACCCGGTCAGTCACATTTCCCCGCGCGCGTCTGGTCCGATATCCTCGAACCCACCACGGCCAAAGTCGTGGCGACTTACGGCAAGGGCTACTACGCTGGCAAGGCGGCCGTCACCGAAAACAGGGTGGGGAAAGGCTTGGTGTACTACGTCGGTACCGAATCGGCCTCGCCCTTTTTCTACGACCGGCTGATTGCCCGCGCCGCACAGAAGAATGCACTGGCGCTGAACACCAAGCTCCCGCACGGCGTGGAGGTGGCCGTACGCCAAAAGGCCGGCACGAAGATCCTCTTCCTGCTGAACTACACCAGCAATCCGCAAACGGTGCCACTCGATCAGGCCTACCATAACGCCTTGACTGGTAAGACGGAGCCGATGGACATTCAGGTTCTCCCGTACGACGTGAAGGTGCTGACGACTCAGTAGCGCCGGGCCCCAGCCACCAGGGCGCCTCGGCGACTGCTTTTTCGACTTCCCCGGCGGGTTGAAGAAGTTGAAAAAGTCGAAGGAGTTGAAGAAGCAGTTATGGGCTTCCCGATATAGAACATCGGGACCGGTCAGCCTGGTATGATGGTGACGGTACAGCAGTAGTCTTCCCGCAGGCGCTACCGCCCCAGGTAGGCGCGCACGAGGTAGGAAATCCCCATAATCAGCAGCAGGATGTTCGCGACCAGGAAGAGATGCTGCTTGAAACTCTTGTGGAGGCCCGCCCCCCAGGCCATCGTCCACACGGAAAACACCCCGGCGCCGTAAAAGCCTACCGCGCCCCCGACGAAGAACGGGACCACGTGCCAGTAGCCGTGCTGGCGACCTTCGGCGAGGATGGGCCCGGCAACCGTGAGCCAATAAACCCACGTGCCCGGGGCCGCAACCTCCGCCAGTGTAGCCACGGAGACACTGGCATAGGTGAGCGTCGCGGAGCCCGCCATCTCCTGCGGTGTCTTGTGGCGAGATTCCCAGAGTGAATAAGTCGCAAAGCTTATTAAAACTACCCCGCCCCCGTAAGCAACGTAGTGCGCGATGCCGAGAGGGATGAGGCGAAAGAAGAAAAAGGTCACGAACAACAGGACGCCGTCAACCACCAGCGGCGGCACGATCATGACGAAGATGGCGCGGAGCCAGCGGCCCAGCGCCACCTGCGTGAGTGAAATCATGTACAGTGGGCTGGGGAGCAACCCTCCCACAATTCCCATCCCGGCGCCCAGTATCAGCAGGTCCATATGTGTGACCGGCGATGTTAAGCGGTCACGCGCAGAATGTAAAGTAGTGCGACGCGAAGGCTGGCAAATCTGGTTCTCCTCGCGAAGGAAGCGGCCTTGCGCCCGCCCGCAGCCGCTGGTAATCTGCAATTGTAATGACGGGGTCCGTTGACAGGCAGCAGCCACGCATCCTTATTCTCACCGTCCACCATGGATCAAGCCACGTGCGGGTTGCGCGAGCACTCGAACAGGCCCTTCTCCAGTTGCGGTCGAACCTCAAAGTGGAGGTTGTGGATGCGCTGGCGCATTGCGCGTCATGGTTCCAGGCCTACTACAATTCGTTTGAGATCCCCCTCAAGTACTGGCCCGGGCTCTGGGCATACATTGAAAACCACCAGCATCACGGCGATTCCACCGGCCCCCGCTGGCTGTATCGGTGGGGTGCACGAGGATTGTTTCGGTTCATCGAAGCCTTTGCGCCCGATGTCGTCATCGCCACCGAAGTCGGCTTGGGCGAGTTCGTCATCTTGCACAAGCGCCATTTCAAAGCGCCCTACTTCCTCGTTGGTGTGGGCACACTGGACTTCGACCGGCCGTGGGCGCAGCCGGAGGTTGATCTGTTCATAGCATCTCCCGGAGAAATCGCTATGCAAGTGAAAAGCGCGGGTGTACCGCCAGAGAAAATTCTCGAATGCGGAATGCCCGTGGCCCCAGCGTTCAGCTCGTGCCCTGACAAGGCAACCGCGCGCGAGCGTCTCGGACTTGAGTGGGACCTCCCGGTACTCCTGGTCAACTTTGGCGGCACGGGAAACCGGAAGCCCCGGCAGGTTTTAACTGAACTCCACAAGATTCAGCGGTCGGTCCAAGTGGTTTTCATCTCCCGGCGTGACGAAAACCTGCGAAAAGAACTGGTGCGGCTATCCCAAGGGATGCCGCACACGCGCGTTCTGACCTGGGTGGACAACATGCATGAGTGGATGGCTGCAGCCGACTTGCTGGTTAGCCGCGCCGGCGGCGGCATCGTGGCGGAGGCTCTCAACTCCGGGTTGCCCATGCTGGTGTTCGATGCCCCCCCCGGCAATGAACGCCGCATATGCGAGTTGATAGAGAAAAAGTGGCAAACCGGCTTCTGGGTGAGGCGCCCGGGCGAGCTCGCAAGCCGGATCAACCACCTGCTTACACAGACGGAAGAACTTGAACGGCTACGGAGCAACGCGTGGCGGCACGCGCACCCTCACGCCGCACGCGACGCCGCCGAGGCTATTGGGCGTGTACTGGATGAGCGGGAGAGAAACAGGGTTTACCCCTCGAAGTAGGACGGACATTCCAATGACCGGTGCAGGACCCCCCTGAGGATCACGGCATGTCCAAGAAACAAGCCGCCTGCCTGCTTCTGGCGAGTCTCTGCTTCCTCTACCTTCAGACCTTCCTCCTACCTTGTGTACCCATCTACCAGGGGGACAACGCCCCGTTCTTCCTGTTGGACGCAGCGCGCATGCTGCGGGGCGAGGTGATTTATCGCGATTTTTCTGAGCTGGCCTTTCCGGGAATGCCTGCTCTCAACTTCCTTCTTCTTCGGGTCTTCGGCATGCGGGCGTGGATCCCGGCAGCGACACTGGTTTTCGTGGGTCTCGCCCTCACCCAACTAAGCGCACATATTGCTCGTCGTGTAGTCAGCGGCCCATCCATTTTTCTTCCCGGCGTGGCGTACCTTACGCTGGCCATCGGCAACGCCCTCGATGACACTCACCACTGGTTTAGCATTCTGGCTTGCATGGGGGCTGTGGCCGTTTTGCTCGAGGACCGCCGCCCCGTGAGAGTGGTTCTGGCAGGCACGCTTTGCGGGATCGCAACCTGTTTTACCCAATCGCGCGGGGTGTCGGCAGTTTCTGCGCTCGCCGCCTTTCTGTTGTGGGAGGGTCACGGGCAGAGGCTGGGTCATCGTTGGTGGATGAAGCGGCTGCTAGGCCTGTTGGCGGGCTTCGGCGGAGTGACCATCTTGGTCCTTGCGGGCTTCATTTGGAAGGCGGGTTGGGCGAACTTTTCCTACTGCACCTTCGGCTTCGTCGCCAAGTACTACAGTTTTTTCCACCGCAACAATCTGAGTGTGTACATGGTGGATATACCGGTTTTCGGTTCACTCTTGCTGAGCATACCTGCCCTGGCCGTCTGGCTCTTCATCTACCTGCTCGCGCCACTCGTCTACCTGCTGTTCCTGGTGCGTTGGTGGCGGAACCGACAGAAAAATCTCCAGCCTCTGTCAAGCCGTCTGATGCTGATTAACCTGATGGGCTTGGCCTTCTTTATTTCCATCGCCTCGGCGCCCAACTGGTTAAGAGCGGCGTCGTCCGCTCTCCCGGGCTTGATCCTCCTTGCCTGGTTTCTGGACGCACCCGGCAAGCTGAAGCGGATGGCAAGATGGACGCTGTGGGGTGTATCCATTGGAACCGGAATCGTCACACCTATGATCACGCAGTTGAGTGCACAAGGGCCCCTCCAGACGCCGACCGGTCGTGTTGCCGTTGTAGATACCGACCGCTACGAAAAGTATCGATGGCTCTTACCCCACACCTCCCCGCACCAATACGTACTGGATGCAGGCAACGGGAACGCCTATTTTCTGCTCAAGCTCCTAGACCCGGCCCCGGTTCCCTTTCTGACCCTCAGCGCTTACACGCGACCGGAGCAGGTAAACGCACTGCTCAGCACACTGGGCCAACAGAAGGTTGAATACATCGTGTGGCCCGTCGAGCTTGATCTGCCTCCATTAGGCAACCGAGGAAGCGATCCGCTCGGCCCACTGCGGGCATACATGAGGAAAAACTATTTCGTCGTCAAAACCTTCAGCGATGGCTGCCAGGTCTGGCAGAGGAAGTAGCAGCCGCCCGCTTAGGCCAGAACCAGATTGGGGTGATAAACGCCGCCGCGGTCTGGGGCTCGGACCGGGTGAATTGTGGCGAACCCGAGAGGACGTACCGGGACAAGTGGAGGCGGCCTTACGCCGCCACCTGGCGAGGTAGAATCGCCGCTACAGTACCAAACTGCCCCCCCGAGGGTCAGACGTTTCAGCGATTGCGAATACCCGCTGATTCTCAGCGTGTTTGAGGCTTTGCGCGGTTGCTTTGGCCAAGGTCACCGTTGTGGCCTGCCACGTACGGTGGCTCGCCCAATTCAGATTGACTACGTCCGGCTGCCGGTGCAGTATCGGGAATGAGAAGAGTCCACGGTCGCGAAAGCACTGACCGTGGGCCCGCTCACACTCCCAAAGGTGCAAATTGAAGTACAGCTCAGACCAAAGCCTAATCACCCGTTTGACCGACAAGCTTAAGGTGGCTCTGGGGCGAAAATACTTGGATTGGGCGGAAAGTCTTCCGGAATTTAAGGGGGGCGTCATTGCATCTCTCCAGCATGCTCGGAGGTTCCAGCGGAAAGAGGCAGAAAAGTCTCTTGAACGCTCTCATCTCCCGACAGGCCTCAGTATCCGTTACTCACTCTGCGCTCAAATGGAACTTTTCCCACTTGAGAGCGTCGACGATCTCGATTCGGCGATTAAAGGGCTTTTTCCTAAGAGCTGGCCGGAACATGATAGCCGGGAGTTTATCCGTTCGGCTGCTCGCGGCCTCCATGAAGGCGACTGGTGTAATGTCGGAGTTCTGGTTCGCGAGTCAAGATATGCTTTCGGGCCACCCGTGGCAATGGTGGAGAGTTTGCCTCCCGAGGTCGAATACATCTCAGTCCAGGTTTATAAGGTTCTGTCTTCTTCTTTCGTGGCCTACTTTTGCGCGTTTCTAAATGATCGCGCCACCTCAGGGTTAGGAGAGCTTCTAAGCGCGACGTATCTCCCAGCCATTCGCTTCAGGAGGTGGGTCCCGTCTGGCCCATTGGCTGGCGGGTACACCCAAACTCCCGCGGACCGGGTGAGAGAGAATGCTCTACAAACAGAGTTGCTCCGGATTCGAACTAGCATAGAGAACGTCATAGGGCGATACTTTCAGGGGTACTTCTTCAGGGAGCGCGGAGGCGAGATACCGAAACTTCCTGCCATCGAAGCCTTCGATCTGCTTGGCGTTCCTCGTAAGGGTGAAGAGTTGAGTTGGGGTTGGGGTGCCCCACTCGGGCTGGGCAACGGCACAGTAACGTTCGACGGGTACGCGCGAGATAAGCAGATATTCATTTTTTCCAACACAGGTCGCAGCGGTCTTCCTGTCGCTCACCGCCTAATTATGCTCCACGATACACCGGAAGACTCCACAGCGCGCGATCAGCGCCTTTGGTTGCTGGCGGACGAACTGATCGCCACAATTGCGCAGGGCCTAACCCTTCTCGAAATGCTAAGGCAAATCAGGAGAGCAGCTGAGGCTCTGAGGATGCGCATCTATCGTAGGTTGGCGGAAAACCCCTGGCTTATGGGGTTCCGGGGAGACATCCGCCTACACCGCCGGCTTCAGAAGGAGTCCCTGCTCCTCAACCGACTCGCGTTGGAATTGGAACAAAGTGAGAAAATCCAATGGCGTGGCCCCGCAGACTTGGCGTCCTTCCACGCTCTCTACAAGAAGCGCAAAGAGCGGGACCTAGACAAGGACCTCTGTGACCGCATCGACTTCCAGTTGGACACGACCTCGAAACACATCGAGTTCGTTTCGAAATGTTTCTCGGACTATGTCGCGACCCGAAATATGGACTTAACGTTTCGGCTGCAAATCCAAGTCTATGTGCTGGCCGCCCTCGCATTCCTCGCGACAATTCTGCCTCCCATGGTCGAGTATTGGCCCTCGATAAGGGCAGCCTTTCATCGGCTTTTAAACCTCTTTGGAAGCTGAGCGAGGAGCGCGGAGTTATTTTGTATTTCTGCGGCCGGCCGCGTTCCTGGTCTGTGGAGTAAAACATGCCGTGCAACCCTAAAGGCACCGCTGAGAGAACATCGGGGAAGAACCACGGAGTAATGCGCTCGGCGCACAACTCTACCTGCTTGCTCCGATATTACCGCTTGCATTCAAAACCTATTTTGGGTTATTTTGAGTATTCGGAGGGATTCAATCATTGCGTGGACAATCTTCATTGAAGCTGGAAGATCGCACGTTCGATGTGGCGTCCCGGCTCAAGAACGGCGCAACCATTAAACCTTTCTACACGTCTGCGATCGGGGCTTTGTTCTCTGCCGACTGTATGGAAGTGTTGCCTCAGATCAGGGACGCTGTCGTCGATACTGTCTTTGCCGACCCTCCCTTCAACCTAGGGAAGGAATACGGTGATAACTGCGACGACCGCAAGCCCGACAGCGAGTATCTGAAATGGTGCAAGAGCTGGATGGCCCAGTGCGTGCGCACCATCAAGCCGGGAGGTGCGTTTTTCCTTTATAACCTTCCGAAGTGGAACGTCCTACTCGGAGCATACCTCACAGAGCTTGGCATGGAGTTCCGGCATTGGATCGCTGTCGAGATTTCCGCCTGCCTGCCCATTCCAGGGCGGCTTCATCCGAGCCATTACAGCTTGCTCTACTATACAAAGGGAAAGCCTAAGACCTTCCGGCGCATCCGCACCCCGATTCAAACGTGCCGGCATTGTGGCGGGGAAATCAAAGACTACGGTGGGCACCGTGACGCGATGAACCCACAAGGCGTTAACCTCAAGGATGTGTGGACGGATATTCCTCCCGTAAGGCATTGGAAATTCAAATCGAAAGATCGCCGGGCGAACGCCTTGTCCACCAAAATCCTGGACCGCGTCGTTGAAATGTCCACCGTACCCGGAGACCTTGTTCTTGACCCCTTTGGCGGCAGTGGAACAACGTTTGCTGTCTGTGAAAAGAAGGGTCGGGAGTGGATTGGAACGGAAATAGACTATGCGGAGGATATCGTCGAGCGCCTCGAAAGCGGGGAGATCCGCTCGCACGAGAACAACGATTACGTCGAGCGCTAACCCCTCGCCCGGCCAGCGGTCGTCTTGGGGATTTTCGGCACGTCGAAGCTTTCGGCGTCTTGTTCAATCACCACAATTTCGAGAACGCCTCTTTTGCACGGCACTGACTTCCACAGCTTCAGGTATGGCTCCAATTCCTTGTAATTTCCGATCCGGTCCGTGAGGTACACGTAGAGTTTCCGGGACGGGACAACCAACGTCCCGGCTGCGATCACACCGTTCGAGACGAGCATGGTGAGTTTGTTCATCGAGCGGTGACTTGACGAAATGTTTCCCGTCTCCCACTCAACGACAACCGGACCCTGCGGACCAAGGAGTACAGCATCGAAATCGCCAAGATCTTCCCCAAGTTGGTTCTTCGCGGCACCCTCGATTGTCCATCCATGCTTTCTTAGTTCTCTGATGAATTCCATTCTGATCGGCCCGACCCCGTTGCCCTCACCGTGTTTTTTCCCACTTTGCGGGTGAATAGTGAACCTCTTGCTACCCGGCGGCCACGCGCACTTTTTCACGGCGGCGTGAATTGATCTTCTCGTCTTCCTCCAATGCTTGGATTTGGCATAGGGGCCGCAACTGACGACTGTCTCTATGTGGACGATCTTCACGAGATCTCCCGGTAGAGGTTCGCGAGGAACTGGACGGGGTCAACGCCGAGCGCGCGGGCCACCTCGCCGAATTCGACAACATCCAGTCGGCGCTCACCCCGTTCGTACTTGGAGACGAATGACTGAGGTCGCTTGAGGCGCGAGGATAGCTCAGCCTGGGTGAGATCCGCATTCTTCCTCGCTTCGACAAGAAGCTCCCGGAATCTTCTTTGAGCTTCAATCCGCATGGTTTTCGCTCCGCTGAGACGGAGTATAAGACCTTAGGTGGGATAAACCCAAAACGGGTTTATGCAAAGTTATGGTGGGTACCATCCGCTTCAGTGGCGAACCAACCTCGTAGCGGGAAGTTGTGCGCCGAGCGCATTACCCTGCGGCTTGAGAGTTTAACACCGGTTTCGCCCGGTTGAAATACGATCAATGGTGCATGTCGCGCAAGGTGGGACACGGGGCAGTGATGAGCAGAGGATTGGAAACCACTCGTTCGGCGGGGTTCCCGACAAGTCGGGACAGGTCCCACCCCGCCCTGCTGACCGCCGGACGCAAAGCAGCGGAGCGTGGCGAGAAATTCCGCTTAGGCCAGTACCAGATTGGGGTGATAAACCCCGCCTGAAATGTGTCGCGCGACGGCGATCAGGCGGTGTTCGGGATTGAGGATCTTGAGGAGGGTAGCGACCGGCGACCGACCCGCTGCCTCGCCGCGACCCGGTCGCAGCGCCTGGGCAAGCTCAAAGTGGTGCCCATGACGCACGGCGGCCTCTTCGCGGCCGTGTACCACCAGCTCAGGACAATCCGGTAAAAGCGCTTCGAGCCAGACGATGCAGGATTCCAGCTTTCCCTGTTGGACAGCCTCTTGCAGCCGTTCCAAGGTGACGGCACGACTCTCCTTGAATTCCGCCACTGCGGTGCGGCGCAGGCCGGCAAGGTGCCCGCCGCAGCCCAGCATCTGGCCCAGGTCATGGGCGAGCGAGCGAACGTACGTCCCGCCGGCGCACTCCACCGCAAACCGCACTTGCTCACCCTCCACGCCCAAGAGCTCCAGCGCGTAGATCTCCACTTCCACCGGCGCCAGGTTTACGGGCTTTTGCTGCCGCGCCAGCTCGTAGGCGCGTACGCCTCCTACGCGCTTGGCGGAATAAGGTGGCGGCGTCTGCATCAGCCGGCCGGTAAAATCGCGGAAGAGCTTCTCCAGAACGCGCGAATCAAGTGAGACCGAGGCGACGTCGGACGAGGGTTTTCCCGTGGCATCGTAAGTATCGGTCGAGAAGCCAAAACGAATCTTGCCCTCGTATGCCTTCCGGGATTTCAAGTAGAACTGCGCGAACCGTGTGGCCTTGCCGACGGATACCGGCAGCACGCCTGTGGCGAAGGGATCGAGTGTTCCGAAGTGACCGACCTGCCGCGTGCCCAGGATCTTCCGTACGCGCGCCACGACGTCATGCGAAGTAAGGCCCGCGGGCTTGTCGATAATGAGCACTCCGGCAATCGCTGGTTTCGTGGGCGTGGGTTCTGTCATGGGTAAGAAAGCCGGCGTTACGTGATAACCAGCATAGCTTGGATCAGGCCCCCTCACCCCCCGGCCCCTCTGTGCCGCTCTGCGGGACCGAGGGGAGAGTTGATTCGAGTTTGCTGCGCTCGCTGCCTACTGCCTTTCACTCCGACGGCACGCTGTCCTTGTGGATTTTTCGCAGGAGCATTTCAATCCTTTCACCCTCTTCGGCGCCGTGGTCCACCAGGAAGGTCAACTCGGGAACGCGCCGCAGCGTCAGTCGATGGCCGATTTCGTGGCGAATGAATCCCACTGCCGAGGACAGCCCTTCGATCGTCCCCGCCTGCTCCTCGGGAGTTCCGAGCACCGAGACAAACACCCGGGCGTAATGTAGGTCCGGGCTCAACTCCACGCGCGTCACGGTGGCAAATCCGATGCGCGGATCCTTCAACTCCCGAGCCATCAATTCCGCCAGCTCCACGCGAATTTGATGGCCCAGCCGTTCTGTCCGGCGTCCCGGTACGCTCATGTGTTAAAGGGTGAAGGATAAAATGTAAAGGGCAGGAGGATCCCTGTTCTTTAGCCTTTACACCTTACACTTTAAACCTCCTCCGCTTCGGCGCACGAATGGTTGCCGCCCTCACCCGAATCGCAAATGCAAGACTCAAAAGAACTCCAGCGTGTGGTTGGCCACGTCCTCGCCCAGGATCTTTTCAGATTCCGCCAAGACCTGGCGAAAGACCGATTCCAACAGAGTCTGGCTATCGGAAATCGAAACCACACCCAGCGTGGCGTGCTGCCACACATCCCGATGGTCGAGCTCGGCCACGGCCACGTTAAACCGCGCTCGGAGGCGGTCGCGCATCTTTTGCAGAACCGCACGCTTTTCTTTGAGTGAGTGCGCGTAGGGGAGCAGGATTTCCAGGGTTAACACACCGACCGGCATTGCGTTGGCCCTCCGCCGGCGAGGATTCTCAGGCTATGGCAGGCTCGGCCACCCTCTCCTTGACGTAGGCTTCAATCACGTCGCCGATCTTGACGTCATTATAGTTCTCGAGCGAGATCCCGCACTCCATCCCGGATTTCACTTCCGTGACGTCGTCCTTGAAGCGCCGCAGGGACCGGACCTTGCCCTCGTGCACCACCACGTTATCACGCAGCAGGCGGATCTGAGCCTCGCGCGTGATCTTGCCATCCTGGATATAACAACCCGCCACAGTTCCAACTTTGGTTATGCGGAAAGTGTCGCGAACGTCGGCACGCCCCAGCGAAATTTCCTTATAAGTGATGGCCAGCAGGCCCACCATGGCTTTCTTGATTTCCTCGGTGACGTTGTAAATGATGGTGTGCAGGCGGATGTCGACGTTTTCAAGCTGCGCCAGCTCCGTGGCTTTCCGTTCCGGCCGGACGTTGAAACCAATGATGACGGCATTCGAAGCCGAAGCCAACAGCACGTCCGACTCCGTAATGGCGCCCGCCCCCGCATGGATCACCTTGATCTTCACCCTTTCCGTGCTCAGCTTGGTCAGGGTCTCGGAAAGGACTTCCACTGAACCTTGCACGTCGGCCTTGATGATGAGCGGCAGTTCCTTGACATCGCCCGCTGCCAGTTGCTGATGCAACTGTTCGAGTGTGAGACGTGCGCTCTTGGCCAAGGCCGCATCACGCAGCTTAGCCTGTCGATGCAACGCGATCTGCCGCGCTTTGAGCGTGTCCTCGATCACCTGGAGGCCATCCCCAGCCTGGGGGACATCTTCCAAGCCCAGAACTTCCGCGGGAGCCGAGGGAGGAGCCTCAATCACCGGCCGCCCGTGGTCGTCAAACAGGGCTCGGACCTTGCCGTAGATTGCCCCGACAATGAAAGAGTCTCCGACTCGCAGCGTGCCGTTCTGGACCAGCACGCTGGCAACCGGGCCGCGACCGCGATCGAGCTTGGCTTCCAGGACTGTCCCCGTCGCCAGCCGCTGGGGGTTCGCCTTCAGACCTTGCAGATCGGAGACCAGCAAGATCATTTCGAGCAGCAGTTCGAGGTTTTTGCGTTGCTTGGCGGAGACCTCAACCGTCACGGTCTGCCCACCCCATTCTTCGGGCATCAAGTCGTGGTCGGCCAACTGGCGCTTGACGCGCTCCGGCTGGGCTTCGGGCTTGTCAATTTTATTGATGGCGACAACGATCGGGACTCTTGCGGCCCGCGCGTGGTTGATGGCTTCAAGCGTTTGGGGCATGACGCCGTCATCCGCCGCCACCACCAGCACGACCACATCCGTCACGCGGGCGCCACGTGCACGCATCAAGGTGAAGGCTTCGTGACCCGGGGTATCGATAAAAGTCACCTTCCGTCCCTGTCCCACCACCTGGTAAGCGCCGATGCTCTGCGTGATGCCGCCGGCTTCGTGCGCGGCCACGTTCGTTTCCCGCAGGGCATCCAGGAGCGAGGTCTTTCCGTGATCGACGTGGCCCATAACGGTCACGACGGGGGCGCGCGGCTTCAGGTCCTCCGGGCGATCCGTCTCCTGGACTTCCTGCAGGACTTCTTCCTCGTAGCTGACGATCGTCGCCTCCGCGCCAAAGTTGCGGGCGATTTCAACGGCTGTCTGGCCGTCGAGCGTCTGGTTAATGGTGGCGAAAATCCCTTTGTCCAGAAGCCGCTTGATCACGTCTCTGGCGCGCGCCTCGAGCTTTTCAGAAAGCTCCTTGATGGCGATTCCCTCGCTGATGGTGATTTTCCGCGTGATTGGAACCTCTTCCGGAATCGCCGGCCGGGGCAACGGCATGGGAGACGCCGCAGGGATTCGTCGCAGGGGCGGCGCTCCGGGCCTGGCTCCCGGTGGCCGAATCGTGGGAACTCCTCCGGTCGCCACTGCGCCGCCTGCACCCCCCGGGCGCGCCGAGGTCGGATGCATAGGGCGCGCCTCGCCAGGGCGGCGCGGAACAAGAGGTCGAGCCGGAGCGGGTTTCGGCATCACTGCCTGAGGGTAGATCGGTTGGTGGGCATGGGGGTCAGCGTGCCGGGCCGACCGGGACGGACGCATCCCTTTCGGATGGGTCCCCGAGGGAGGCGGCGGAGGAATCTCCAGGGCTCTGCCCGGAACAGATGTTTCCATTCCCGCACGGGCATGCGCGACAGGACCAGCGGGAGCTTCGACGCCACCTTTCGCCGGCAATACGCCCGGCACGGGCCGTAGCGTCGCCGGTCGGCCACCCCCTGCCGAGGGTGCGCCCGCCGCACCGGATGCGAACACCGGTGCGGTCGGCATCGGCCTCTCCGCGGGTCGCTCGACGCCTGGCACCGGCTTCGTCGCAACGGGCGCAGTAACAGGTCCCGTTGCAGAAGGCGGCGCTGCAGCGGGCCGTGGGGGCGGCGGAGCCACAACCGCCTTACGGGCCGCCGCCTTGATTTCGGCGATCGACCGGGTGAGCGGGTGAAGCTCCGGCTTGAGCTCGTGCAGTTTCTTGAGGTCCAACACGGGAGGCGCATGGGGCGCTTCGGCTGCGGGTGCAGGAGGCTCAGGAGCAGCAGGGACCTCGTTAACCTTTTCGGTGGGTTCGCCCTCGGCGCGGAAATGCGCCCGGATCTTGTCGGCAAGATCGTCTTCGAGCGCACTGGAATGGGATTTCTTCTCCTGGATACCAATCTCGGCCAAGTACTCCAGGAGCGCATTGCTCTTCACTTCCAGTTCACGCGCCAGTTCGTTGATCCTTATCTTTCCCATGCTTGGTTCTTTTTCTCCCTTACCTCTGCCCAGACTCTGGGCGGTGGAAATCTGCAGGCCGGTTCTATCAAAGCTCTGGCAGCCTTATTTCATGCTTCTCCACCTCCTTCTCCGGGCGTGGCGGGCTCATCCTGCCTCTTTGTTTCCTGCTCGCCCGAAGGCCCCGTTCCCTCGTTTTCCGTGGTTGACGCGACCACATCGGAGGACTCCTCGGGGACCGACGCGCTCTCCACGGCCGCCTCTGGCCCGGTTGTCTCCTCAATTCCCATTGCTACCTCGGGTGCAGATACCTCGGTCGGGAGGTCTGCCGCCGCTTCCTCTGCCGCGGGGGGTTCAGCGGTTTCGGGGGTCGCAGCTCCCGCGGGCTCCTGAAGGTCCGCCGCAACTTCCGTTCCCTCAGAAGCCGGGGCTTCTGCGGACTGGTCACGCTCGAAGTAATCCGTCACCACGCGACGGATTCGATCCACGGTTTTCTCACCAACTCCCTGAATCTGCATCAGGTCTTCGGGAGTCATTTGAGCCAATTGCTCTACGGTCTCGATGCCATGCTCGCGCAGCTTTTGCAGCGTTTTATCGCCCAACCCCTTTAACTCGGAGATGGGAGCACCGCGCAGGGCCATGGCGGCCATTTGGGATTCGATCTCCTGCCGCTTTTCCTCCTCACTCTTGATGTCGATGTGCCAGGCCAAGAGCTTCGCCGCCAGCCGCACGTTTTGGCCTTTCTTGCCGATGGCTAGAGACAACTGGGAGTCATCGACAATCACCTCTAGGTGTTTGTCCTCCATATCGAGCACGGAGACGTGGTTGATTTTCGCCGGGCTGAGAGCGTTGGCCGCGAAAACCAGGGGGTCTTCGTGGTATTCGATAATGTCGATTTTCTCACCGCGTAACTCGCGGATGATCGACTGCACGCGCATTCCCTTCATGCCGACGCACGCGCCCACACAGTCCACGTCCGGATCCTTGGAATAGACAGCTACCTTGGTTCGCTCTCCGGCCTCTCGCGCGATGGCTTTGATGACCACCGTGCCATCGTAGATTTCGGGGACTTCCATCGCGAAGAGTTTTTGCACCACGAGCCCGTCCGCGCGCGAGACGATCACCTGCGGCCCGCGGGCGGCGCGATCGACCTCCTTAATCACACCGCGAATGCGATCGCCGATCTGATAGGTCTCCAGGCGCGACTGCTCCTTGCGCGGCATGCGCGCTTCCGTGCGGCCCAAATCCACGATGACGTCCGGCCCTTCCATGCGCTTCACGGTGCAGTTCACCAGTTCGCCCACGCGCTGGTTGTATTCCGCGTAGACCGTATCGCGTTCGGCCTCCCGGACCTTCTGAAAGATCACCTGCTTGGCGGCTTGGGCCGCGATGCGGCCGAGCACATCCGTGGGCTTGGGAATTCTCACCTCGCCCTCGACGGCTACCTCCGTGTCGTACTTGCGCGCATCCTTCAGACTGATCTCATGATCGGGGTCCTGCACCTCCTCGACGACCTTCTTCAGGGCGTGGACTTCCACTTGGCCGGTGTCTTTGTTGAAATGCGACTGGAGGTCTTCGGAAGTCTTGTAGTACTTCCGTGTGGCCACAAGAATAGCGTCTTCCACCGCAGAGATGATTATCTGCGAATCGATGCCTTTCTCGCGGCTTAACTGGTCAATGGTTTGGTACAAAAGACTGGTCGTCACGAGCTTGTCACCTCAGCAGAACTCCCGGGATGCCGGCTACCGCAATCGATGCCACGGTTGCCCATGGCCGATGCGCGGCAATAGCTGCCTCCTACGTCGAACCTCTAGTCCAGGATCCCGAGTACAGTGGCAGTTAGAGTTCAACCACCAACTGGGCTTTCTGAATATTCGTGAGATCGAGTTCTTGGAGGCCACGTTCACCCAAGTCCAATCGAACCCGGCCGTTTTCAAAGCCCGCCAAGCGCCCCTCAAAGACTTTCTGATTCTCGACTGCTTCCCGTACCACCAAGCGCGCGCGGCGCCCGACAAAGTGAGTGAAGTCGCTCGGCTTGGAGAGCTTCCTGTCAAGCCCCGGAGATGAAACCTCGAGCAGGTACTTGCCCGGGAACAGGTCTTCCACGTCCAGGATCGCGCTGAGCTGTTCGCTCACCAATTGGCAGTCGGCATGCGAGACCCCCGCGGGCTTGTCGATGAAGACTCGTAGCAGGGGATTCCCGCGGCCCCCCTTGAGCTCCACATCAACAAGGGTCAGACCTTCGGAGGTCGCAACCCGCTCCGCCATCGCCCGAATTTTCTCCAGGTCAACCATGTATCGCAGCGGCCGCGCACTCCCATCCGGTGGCGAGTCCGCGGACACGCGGACCCGACCGATTGTGGCCTAACAAAAAAGTGGGCTTTCGCCCACTTTGTGCGTTCGCCAACTAAAGTATAGCCCTTGCCAGCCAAGAATTGCAAGGTATTCGCGGGCGGGTAGACCAGGCGGCCGGCCAGGAGAGGAGTTTTCGGGGAGGCGGGAGAGGCGGGAGAACTCCAGACCTGAGCTGGTGACGAGCGTCTTTATTTGCCCGTTGCTTGCTCGATGGCGGTCAGAATCGCATCCGGCGGCTGGTACTGGCCATACTGGTTGATGGCCACGAAGTTGTAATTGGTTCCCTTATTCAGGCGGATATGAAATGCGCTTACAGCCGACAGGTACACCGCATTCCTGCGGGCCTCTTTTACGGTGTTCAGCGGTATTTCGAAGGTGTGAGGCCCGTTCGTACTCTTGTAGTAAATGACTCCATTCCCGATCGACATCACGCCGACGCAGAAATTGCTCCCGCTCTGTCCGTGATCGTGCTCCACCGGGAAGGAAACGAACCCGGTATGAGGCATGTTCATGAGGGAGGGAGGATAAGGCGGTGTCGCCGCCTCCGGTTGGGGTTGGGTGGGCCGCGCCGCGAGCCGAATCCTCTGGGTCACGTTCGTTGATCCGTTATACCAAGTCACCGCCACGATTTCGCCTGCCTGATGGCCGGCCAGCATCGACATGAGTTCCTGCGTAGTTTTCACCGGCCGCCCGCCGACCGCCACGATCGTATCGTAGGTTTTTATTCCCGCCTGCTCCGCCGGGCTGCCGGGTGCGGCGCCGGAAATCACCACGCCCCGGGCGCCCGCCGGCTGTTGCGCCATGGGTTCCACGCCCAGGTATCCGGCTTGGCCCGAGCTCACGGTGGGAGTCTCCGGCTCGGCAGGACGCTGCGGCGGATTGTAAGTGGGAGGCGGCGCGGCCGCCTGGAGCCTTGCGGTCACGGTGGCGGTTTGTCCTCCCATCAGCGCCACCGTCTCTTCGTGGTCCTGGTAGCCGCTCAGCGAGATCCGCACGTGGTGCTCCCCGGGCGAAAGTCGGGTCAGTTTCAGCCTGCCTGCCCGGCCGGTCGATCCCATCGGCTCATCGTCGACGTAAACCTGGCTCTCTCCGGGACTCGACTGAATCATCAGTACAGGTGGAGAGACGGCGGCCGGCGAGGTTCGGGGCGTCCGACTAGGTGCGGAGGGGGCCCGCGGCGCAAGTCCCTGCAGCACCCGAATCAGCTCATCCGACCCGCCTGCCGCACGAAGGTCCCTCTCCGCACCTGCGGTCATTTCAAAGGTAATGCCCCTTTCTCGGGCGATCGCCGCCACCCGCTCACTCGGCACATCCCCCGTCAGCAGCTCGAGGACGTCCTGCTTGGATAGTCGTTTGACAGTGCCTTGGGAGTGCGCCGAGCAGGGACAAAGCGCGATGGCGGCAATCAGGATAACCAGGAAGGCTGGAGCCTTACTGATGTGCTTAGCTTGTGCATCAGGAGGCATGCGAATGGCACCCGCGATAAATCTCGCTTTCTTATAACGCTATCGGAGGACGTCGTCAAGGGTTGCCTGCGGGAGGCGCCGGCGGGATTCAGAATCCCACCGGGTCGCAGGCTGCGTGGTGGCGCGCTGTGAACTCCTACTGCTGCAGGATTTTCTTCTCGATATCCCTGGCTTTCTTGGTTTTGTCAAGCTTGTCGCGCAGATCCTGGTTGGAAGGATCCAGGTTCAATCCTTCCTGGTAGGCGGCGACCGCCGAGTCGTACTCGCCACGTTTCAAGAAGAAATCACCCTGAGTAATCCACGACCGGACCTTTCCCGTGTCAACAGCGGGCTGCACTGGCTTCGGCGGTGTGACCTCCTCGACCCGGGTGGGCTTGCGGGTATTGCCCTTTGGGGTGTTATGAACCGGGGCGGCAGGTCCAGCTTCCGTATGCTCGGTGGTGTTAGGATTGGCCGGTTGAGTCGTAGGTTGCTCGGAAGGCGCAGTTTCTTGCGAAACCGGCACGGTGGTTTCGGGCGGCTTCTGCGGGTGTTCGACGGGCTGCTGATTGATGGGCGGCGTGGGAGCAGGCGGCCGGGTGGCGATGTACAATCCCCCGCCGCCCAGCCCCACGATCAGAACAATCAACGCCATCCACATCCCCCAGCGTGATTCGGGAGGTTTGGGCCGTGGCGAGGGATGCGGCAGGGGCTGAGGCTGCGGTCTTGGAGCCACCCTCGCCGGCTCGCCCGGCCGAACCGGCGCAGGCTGCGGGCGCGGAGGGATGGCGCCTCCGGCTGCCGCCTGGTCGCTGCCAACCGCCGCGCGCCCGACATCGCCCGCCCTCATCTCCTCGGCGGACATGATGCGCGTCTTGCCGACGTTCGCCATTTCCTTTTCGGCTTTCTCGATCTCCTGGATCAGCACCCGGGCGGAAGCCGGCCGCAGGTCGCGGTTCTTTTCGAGCAGGCGCATGGTCAGGGTAGCCACGGGCTCAGGCACCTGCAGCTCCGGATGCGCCACTGAGATGGGCGCGGGCGGCTTCTGCATGTGCGCCAGCAGCATCTCCATCGTGGTGTCGGCCTTGAAAGGCAAGTCGGCGGTCAGCATCTGGTACATCACGATGCCCAGCGAGTAAAGGTCCGCGCGGCCGTCCAGCTCATCTCCGCGTTTCCCCATGGCCTGCTCGGGAGACATGTACTGCGGCGTGCCGATCACCACCCCCGTGCCCGTCAAGGTCATGCCCCCGCTCTCGCCCATGCGCGCCTCTTTCAGTTTGGCGATTCCGAAGTCGAGAACCTTGACCATCTCGCCGTCGGCCGTGTCCACCAGTGCAATATTATCCGGTTTGATGTCGCGATGAACCATGCCCAGCCGGTGCGCCGCATCCAGCGCCGCCGCGGCTTGCTTGATAATGATGCACACACGCTGCACGGGCAGCGGCCCCTCTTCGCGGATGAGCTGCTTCAGACTTTGTCCCTCGATGAACTCCATGACGATGAACGGCCGCCCGTCTTCGGCCTCGTCGATGTCGTCCACCCGCACCGCGTTGGGGTGTTGAAGCTTGCGGGTGATCACGGCTTCGTGCTTGAACCGCTTCACGAAGAGCTCGTCGCTGAGCAACTCCGCCGCGATCACTTTCAGCGCCCGCAGTTCGTCAAACGCTAGGTGCAGCGCCTTGTAAACAGAGCCCATGCCGCCCTGCCCCACCTTAGTCAGCAGGCGGTATTTCCCGCGAATGACACTCCCTTCCGACCAGGTGCCGGTGTCCGTTAGCGGAGTGCCATCCTGCGGGCAGATGGCGAAATTGTTTGGATAGCTTCCTTGGCACGTTGGGCAGGTCTTCATGCGGCTCCCTATTGACCTTAGCTTTGGCAGAGTATACCACGAGCTGCCAAAAAGAATATCGGCTCGCTGCGCCCGGGCTTGAGTGTGCTATAAGTTCCACTCGAAAGCCCAATTCCAGGGGTCAATTCCGCGGCCAGCGGGAATTTCCCTTTGACGCTTGCAGAGCGCATCACGGAGGTCTCAGAAGCTAGAAGTGTACTCCTGAACCGGCTCGCCGCCAAACCCCTGGCCGGCCCGAGCCTAGTCGGCGCCCGACTCACGCTGCCAGTTCCTGGAACCTCTGTGCGTCCTCCCGCATTGAGAGGTTGTTGAAAAGGACGTAGCAAGGACTCCAGGCCTGCGTTTTGGCGCGTAGATCCTTCGGCTCCGCATTGCTATACCGATGACGGTACCCGCCGCGGCCATGCAGCCGGAAATAACCCCCACCCGCGGTTAAGGGCAGTTGCTGGAACGGGTCCACGCCGTGCACGAGGCTGAGTTCTTCACAAAGCTCCTTCACCCCTTCCGCCTTCCATTCCCCGCGCGGCTCCCAAACCAAGTTCAGTCGTTCCTCCTCAGATTTAGAACGTGTGTCGCAACGAATCTTGCGGAGGAAAGATCTTAGATTGGCTTTGTTCTCCTGCGTCGGCCCGAAGCGCGCCGGGAACCGCAGGAGAATCACCCTACTCCCCAAGATGCGCGCGCACTCGAGCGTGCGCTCCCAGGCGCGCAGGACGGGCGCACTCAGTCGGAACGCTCCGACTTCGCGCTTCTCCCGCTCACTCAGCTTTTCACGCAGCCGGCGATAGGTTGGACTCCTAGCCTGGTGGGTAATCAACTGCCAGGCCTTGAGGGTGAATTCAAACGCAGAGGGGACTTGCGCCCGCCACCTCTCCAGCGTCCGGGCGAGCGGCGGCTGATAAAGGGTCTGCTGCACTTCGACGACGCGAAAGATCTTCGCGTAACAACTGGGGCTCAAGGGAAAACCACAGCAGCCGATGCGCAGGTCCGTCGAATCCATGTCAGGCCTGGATTCTTGGAGGAAGCTCATCTCAACCGCTGAAAATTGGCCTCTCTGCCACTGGCCACCCACCCCGGGCGCGCCGCCTTCGATCTTTCCTCGCGTCTGACAGGGTTGGACGCGAAGACGGCGCTGCCCTTATTCTGTCGGAACCTGCCCAAACGGAATGGGCGCGCGATATTCCCAGTCCGCCGTTACACTGGTTTTGTACCGAAACAGCATGCAGACTGCGCAAAGCTGCGCGACCGCATAAGGGCTTTCCCGGTCCTCCCACTGGTGGTGGCACGTACCGGCCAAAGGCTTCTTCTGCTCCCGCAAGGGAGTGTTCTCCATCATCATCCGTCCTGAGGTCTCCGGGGGCGTGCGATTCCTCCCGGGCCTTTCATTTCACTTTCACCAGTACCACGCCATGCTTTGGAACCTCGGCGATGAAATGATCCCGCACCACTCCCAGGTCCCGCTTCGCCCAGAGGTCACGGACACTCGCCGCCTCGCCCACGCCGATATCGCGGAAGTGGGCGGTAGCGGACATCAGGGATTCTCCCCGGTTGAACAGGCCGACCGCTTTGCTTCCGTCGGAGAGGGGTTTCACCCAGACCTCCAGCGGGCCTTCCTGCGCGGCGCGCCAACCCTGGATGCCTGCCGGATCCTGATCGACCGCGACCACTTCCGGATTGGTCAGGATCTCCAGAGTTTCGGGCGTCATCTTGGCGAGATTGTTTCCGGCGAGCAACGGCGCCGCGAGAATGCACCACAAGCTCATGTGGGTCAGGTATTCGTCCTGCGTCATGTGGCCATTGCCGATTTCCAGCATGTCGGGATCATTCCAATGGCCCGGCCCAGCGAAGCGCTCCAAGCCGCTCTGCCCGAAACCAATGAACGCCATGCTCCTGTATTCGTCGGTGATGTCCTCCGTTGTGCGCCAAAGATTTCCGCCGACCGTCGGTCCCCACGACCAGACGCGATCCATTCCGTATTGGCAAAGGCTGAAAACAATCGACCGGCCGGTTTTCACCAGCGCGGCGTGCATCTTCATGTAGGCGGCGATTTGCGCGTTCACATCGCCCTTGAAACTGCAGTAGTCAAACTTCAGATAATCCATCCCCCAGTCGGCATACATGCGCGCGTCCTGCTCCTCGTGGCCGAAGCTGCCCTCGTAACGCGCGCAGGTCTTGGGGCCAGGCGAAGAGTAGATGCCGATCTTCAAACCTTTGCCGTGAACGTAGTCGGCCAGCGCTTTCATGTCGGGGAACTTCTCATTGGGATGCAGCACTCCCTTTTCGTCGCGCTTGCCCTGCCAGCAGTCGTCGATGTTCACGTAGATGTAACCGGCGGCTTTCATGCCATTCGCGATGATGGCATCCGCGGCGGACCGCACGTCCGCTTCTGTGACCTTGCAGGCGAAATGGTTCCAACTGTTCCAGCCCATGGGAGGCGTGCGCGCCAGGCCCGCGTCCTGCGCGAGCACGATGGAAACCGAACCCAACATGAGAATGACCACCCCAAGGGCCCGCGTGATCTTTCGAGGAAGGCTCATCTTCATGATCTTACTCCTGGTGAGAGAATCGTGTCTCGACGGCATCCTCGCCTGCGAGAAACATATGAGGGGCGAAGTGTACTACCTCGTGCCGCAATCGTCCAGTTCGGGCTTCCAGCCGTCCGTGCACGCCGGCGAAGCAACTATTCTGGGTGCGATTGCCGGGTGGGCGCTGGGGCATCGACTGGCCGCGGACGAATGGCGGCATCCGACCTTTCGCCAGGGGAGCAGCAACGGACGGCCAGAGGGTATTGCGGGCGGAGTCTCGCCGCGGGGTGGGGCAGACTCGAAAAGACGGTCTTCGCCAGTCCGCGAATGCCACTGTCGCCCTCGGGCGCGACTGCCTGGGCTTTCGATTGGAGGATTACTGGGAAAATCGTTACCCTCGCGCTGCCTGACTTCCACAAATCTGGCGCGCGCCCCAGGGCAAGCTGGGAGAAAGAAGGCAGCCCCGGCAGGGTCCACCTGCCGATCGCGTTCCGGCTTGGCTAGGTTTTTAAATTCTGCGGGGAGGAAGGGATGGGGTAGCGAGCATCAGCCACGGGAAGGCTGGGAACCCGAGGTTCTATCGTTCATAAGAAATTCCATAGATCTTGCGCCCCGTTCCCTGCATTTCCTGGCAGCGCACGACGCGGCCTCGCATCTCGATGTTGTGTCCCGCCTTCTCATAGGGGCAGGTGACCAGAACAAACTCTCCCACCTCATAGGCCTTGTCGCTTGTGAAGCACACGCCACCCCGCGAAACGTTTTCCGTCCGAGTGAATTCTTCCGTGCCGAAGTAACTCCGCACCCGGATCGGCAACTGTAAGGCCACGCGATTATGAACCCGGCGGTTGGCTTCCGCCCGTTGCGCTTCCAGCGTTTCCGCGCTGGGAAGCGATGCTCCCGGTTCGTCTGCCTGGATCCCCGTCGAAGGCTCGCTATAGCTCCAGGAGGTCGAGCTCCCGCATACCTCGCACTCCTTGACCAGCAATCCCGAGGTCCCCAGCACGTCGTGCTCGACCATGGAGAGATGGGTCAGTTTCACCGAGTGGCACTTTCGACACTCGATCAACGCCGAGCACAGGCCCTCTTCCCTTTTGGGAGGGGGAAACCCGATTCCCCAAACATTGGTGTTTTCTTCCAGGCACTCGATGCCCCATTCACCGCCTTCCCCGGTGATCGGTTGCGTAGGGCCAACCACCCGAAACTCAGCCGTGTGGCGCCCCAGGAGGGTTGTGACGAGCAACATTGAGCCCGCCGTTATGGCGCGTTTCAGGTGGATTCGCGCACCTTGCCGATTGATGATGATCGTCCGAGTGTCCTCGGCAAACTTCTCTCCGTTCTGGTCCACACCCTCGACGCGAATGGGCACCGTGAGGAGCAATCGTTCACTTCGCCGGTGTTCGATTTCTCGCAGCGACGCCCGCGCCGATGTCGTGGGGGCCCGTTTGGTTTCCGGAATGTCACTCATTTCCGTACCCCTGAGCACAAACTCGCCGCTTTCCGGCGACTGGGAGAACATTGCGCTCAACTCGCCAGAATATCTAGTCTAACATAGGGTGTACGGTTTGGGTGAGAGCAAGACGAACTGGGACAGTCTGCCACCGCTGGTCTCTTAGCCAACCAAAGGTTGACGGAAGCAAATCCAGGGAGTATCTTCCGCCACGGCAATCATGCTTTCGAAGGGGAGTTCTCTCAGCCGACGCACTCTGCCATCCTGAAACGAGGAGGAACCTAGACCCACCATGAAGTTGCATCATGTCATCGAAGCTCAACAGTTTGATTCGCCCACGCTCCTTCATCTCTTCAACACTGCTACGGAGATGGAGCAGGTTGTGGCCCGAGGGGGTACGTCCGATTTTCAGCAGCGCATTATGGCCACGCTCTTCTACGAACCTTCCACGCGCACGCGCTTCTCGTTTGAAACCGCCATGCACCGTCTGGGAGGGCAGGTCATTTCCACGGAGAACGCTGCCGAGTTTTCTTCCGTCGCCAAAGGTGAAACTTTGGAAGACACGATCCAAATCCTGAACGGTTACGCGGACGTGATTGTCATCCGCCACTACGAGGTCGGAGCCGCCAAGCGCGCTGGGGCAGTCTCGCGGGTTCCCATCATCAATGCCGGCGACGGCCCGGGCCAGCACCCCACCCAGGCCCTGCTCGACCTCTACACCATCCGCAAAGAAATCGGCGCCATCGATGGGCTCAAGATCGCCATGGTCGGGGACCTGGCACAAGGTCGCACCGTCCGCTCGCTCACTTACTTGCTCAGCAAGTTCCAGGACATCAAGATTTACTTTGTGGCGCCCTCCCTCCTGAAGATGAAGGAGGATATTCTCGAGCATCTTCGCGAGCGCAGCATCTGGTACGTAGAAGAAACCGATCTCGACAAGGTCCTGCCGGAAGTCGATGTCGTTTACCAAACGCGCATCCAGAAAGAGCGCTTCGGTGACCGGATTGCCGATTACGAAAAATGCCGGGGCGTCTACATCATTAACCGCGACGTCCTGCGACGGATGCGGCCCAAATCCATCGTTATGCATCCCCTGCCCCGGCTGGATGAAATCAGCATGGAAGTGGACAGCGACCCGCGCGCCGCATACTTCCGTCAAGCGCAGAATGGGTTGTACGTGCGCATGGCGCTGCTGACAATGGTGTTGGCCTGACGGTGCGGCTGCCGTCCTCATCCGCCCGTGATCCCACCGGGCCACAGCGGGCTGCCGCGTTCCTCGCCCGGTTCCGGCTGTGGCCTCCGGATCCGACCGGGTTCGGGCATCACAGGCACGACCGCCCGCTTCTTTCTCGGCCGCCCTCCGGCGCCAGATCACACCTTACTTTCCGCTGTTCTGTTTTTCCCGCGCTGAGGCAACGGCGACGGGGCTACCGTACTAGTACTTTCCTGCAGTTGAGAATTGGTAAACCATGAGGTAGAATGCGGCTAACTAGCGAGTAGCAGCTCGCAGAAAAAAACACGGGGGCTTGACGATATGCTGATCGGCACCAGATTGCGGTTCCTCCGAGAGGAGAAAAGCCTGTCGCAAGGCGACGTCGAAAAACGCACAGGACTGCTGCGTTGCTATATCTCCCGGGTCGAGAACGGGCACACTATTCCCTCCTTGGAAACCCTCGAGCGGTTTGCGGCTGCCCTGGAGGTTCCCCTGTACACCTTGTTTTTCTCAGGTGAGAATGAGGCCTCCCCTCCCAACCTGAGCAGCCGCGAGAGTCTGGAGGAACTGGCTGGGCAACGTGGGAAGGCGGGGGAGGAAGCGCGTTTTCTCCTGCGGCTCAGGAACCTGCTGGCACGCTTGGCTGACCCCGACCGCGAGGTCCTGTTGACCCTGGCAAAGAAACTGGCGACCCTCTGATCCCCCTTCTGTGCAGGCCTCGGAAGAGGCTACTGGGGAACCGTGATCACGTTTTCCTCGGGTTCCTTGCCAGAGCTTTTTTCGGGCGCTTTGCCTGAAAGAGCGCGCAGGTAGTTCACTAGGTTCCATCTTTGCGGTTCGGTCATTCGCCCGGCCTGACCCGGCATGGGGTCTTTCCCTGCGCCAATAATGGCGAAGAGCTCCCCGTCGGTCCGGTCTTTCAATGTATCCGCGTTGGTGAAATCCGGAAGGCTGAGCTTCATATCCTCAGCCAGCTCGCCCTTCCCGTCGCCCTTCTCGCCATGGCAAAGAGCGCACTGCGTGTTATAGATCCTCTTGCCCCGCTGCACGGACACCTCAGTGAATTTCACGGGGTTCTTTCGCGCTTTGTCCTCTGCGGAGATCGTGGCCGGGTGAGGTGAGGCTGGCGTGGCGGCTGTGGGGGCAGCGCTGGGTGGCTCCGGCTCCTTCTTCTCCTGAGCCCACAAGCATCCTGCTGCCAAAACCAAAACGAGAATGAGTGTCTTTGAAGACATAGCGTACCTCGGGCGGATTCAAGTCTCGGTCCGCAATCACCTCAATGTAGAATCCGTTGCGGTGCTTTTGAACCACCCCTTAAGTGTGCGAGCAATTTCGTTACCCACTTTGACTTCGGTCAGGCGCAGGTTAAGACCAAATGTCTTACCCCAGCAGGAGATCAGGACAACCTGTCGGTTCGGGTTGCGAATGCCCAATCTCGATTGTGCCGTTTCGCCCAATCCCTCCCCGCCCTCGGAAATCGAGACACTGCAGACCTTTTTTCCGAGTATCGCCCCTCAACATGCCACATGCGCCGGGTAACAAACCCAACTTCGTGGGTTCGTTTTCGGGATTTTCCCCTATCCCTCCGATAAGAAAAGGGGTGACCCCTATGGGTTGTCTTTGGTCCCGTCTCCCCTACCCGGGAGCTTCTGCCTCCGCTCGCCCGAAGCGAGAGGCCGCGGTACTGGGCCCAGCCCTGACGATGCTCCCTCTTGAGCGTCGTGCGAGCGTCGTGGGCGACTTAGAGATCCACACGCTTCTGCGTATGCCGGCTGACATACCAACATGGGTTGTAGCCCAGGTGAGGAAACAGGGAGTGGACGCAGACTTGGTTTTTCGGTTCCGAAAAGTAAAACTCGGGTTTGCCGTTCTTCTGGCGAACCGCGTAATAGGACCGGATTTGCACCACTCCGTAAGGGTCTCGGCTCTTCGGGATCCGGAAGCGCACCGAGGCATAGTCACCCGCGTACAGAAAGGCGAAAAGCGCCACCACGATCAGAGAAATGCGTCTCATCGACTCACGCTCTTTCTTGACCCGAACTCCCTGCCGGTTCTCACCGCCCTACTTTCGCCACCTTAACCCTGGGATTCACGCCGCCTCGCGGTGGCAGGAGTCGCGCCCGGCTGGAATAATTGTACCCCAACCACTCTCGCGGGGGGATTCCGGCCAGGGCAAGCCCTCGACTTAGTCTTCATCAAATGGGCATGCAAGAATGCCGCAGCAGGGGTCGGACACGCGGCTTGAACACTCCAGGTGCACTCCTTGCCGGGCGACGGTTCACAGAATCGGCGGGAGCTTCAGCATGTCAGCGTAAACCAGCCGGCGGACCGGCTGAACAGGCGAGACCATGGCGACCATGCCGACTGGCTGCGGGCCGTGCGCGTCAGCCACAAAGGTTTCATACTCCCTGATAACCAGGCGGAGCTCCTGAAGTTTGGGCACCTTATAACGGTCCAGTCGAATCTGGCCGCGCCAAATGGTTGCCGTCCCGCCCGGCTGCGCCCCGAGCGAAATGGTGGCCTCTGGCACGGGGACCCACCCCAGATCCCCGTCGGCGCCCACCGGTTTTGCCTCCACCGTCACTTCCATCTCCGCGGGTCCCTTACCCGCCTTTGACGCCGCATAGGTCAGCCCGGCGACGGCAACATCCAGCCGCTTGGGATTCTTGGGATCGTAGACCAACGTCGCGGTGCGGTCCGGCGCGAGCTGGGCGAAGTCGGCCAGCACGACGTGCGAGAGGTGCGCGTTCTCAACGGAAATCGGTTGGTAGCGCACCAGCGCCATACGGATGAAGGGGAAGTAAGACGCGCCGAAATCGATCTCGATGTCGCAATACCAAAGTCCCCGATCTTTGTCGTATTCCGGCTTGTAACCCGCCACGCAGACCCGGTACGCGCCCGGCGAGGGCTCCGGCCTGTCCGCCAACTCTTCCAGTGTGAGGCCTGTGCCGCTCTTCACGGCGGTTTTGAAGTTCTCAAGGCGGGGAAGATCTTGGGGTAGGGGATTCGTCTGCCAGATCGGATCCATTCCCCACTGGGTCACCAGATGCTTCAAGACATCGGGGACTTCCAATGAGATGCCGGCGATGCCCGCCACCGCCTTCGTCCCCACCGTTAGTGTTTCCTTGCTACGTCCGCGCTGTGTAGTTTGGAGGTTCGGATTGGCGATTCGCATTTCGGGTTTGAGTGCCGCGGTGACGGGTTGCACTTGCGCGGGGGTGGGCCAGACAACTGCTCCCAGCAATTCCCCGTCGCCCGAAGCGAACCAAGGCCGATCCAAGTAAATGCGCAGGCCGCCACCCAGGCGCTGGCTCACGGTCCCGATTCCTTTTACCCCGGGAAGCGTCAGGGGGCCTAGTTTCACGCCCTCCTTATCGAATTTCACCTCCGTCTGCTTCTGCCATTCAAAAGTGGGAATCACGTAGAGCACCTGCGGCAGGGGAGGCCGCGCCGCGTTGGGAACATCGACGTCCACCGTGGGGCTGGTGCGAGTCAACTGAGCGGGATCCTTGATGGGGAAGTACTCCGCAAAGCGTGTGGTGGCCACGGCGGAATAGCTCACTTTGCGATATTTCGTGTCACCGAAATCGTGACGCCAGGAATATCCAAATTTCTGCGTGGGCGCAAGCTCCGCAGGCGGCCGCAGCAGGCGCACGTCCGTGGGAATTCGCGTCCCCGCTTTCAAGATGGCCACCGGCGCAATCGCCATTTGCGGCGGCGCTTTCATTTCCGCTGCCGCCGCTTTTTGCTGGGGCAGCGGAGCCGCCATCACATGCTGCTGTGTTGTCGCCGCTGGCGCGGTCGTGGTTGCCGGGGCAGTTTGAGACGTGGGACCCGCGACCATGACCACGCTAGCCTTCAATTCAATGGCGGTCTGCTGGGGGGTGATGTTCCACTCCACCAGATGGGCGCTGCCCTTGAGGGTTCTGGGCCCGTTCGGATCGTTCACATCGTCTAGCGGCTCCTCCCAGGCCCCCTCGAAATCCGCCTTCGCCGTGCTCTTCCCGTCGATCGGCATGGGTTGGTCATCCACAATGTAAGCGAAGGTTTCACCCAGGTGCCGGTTGGGGGTGAGCAGGTGGAACTGCGGAGCGATGAGCGGCTGCTGCACGGCATGCACCAGGACAATCTGGCGGGTGGGAGTAACCATCCAATGACGGCCTTCCACGACGTTCTGCCGCAATTGCGGGAGGTTAGTGGGCGCGGCTTCCTGCACCCAGTTCCAAATTCCCAGGGTTTGCTGATTTCGTGTGCCCAGGTCACCGTCACCCAACAGCGAACTCAGATCAAACGTCACCACTTCCGCCTTGGCGAGCTGCACGGTTAGCGTGCGATTGGCGTCGTCCCACTGCCAGGAAGTTTTCCCAGTACCCTCCGAGACTTTGAGCTGGAACGGAAGCGCGCCCGGCCAATCATTGCCGGAAGGGTAGAAACTGATCCCCGGCACGGTCGCCGCGAGATGGTTGGCGGAGTCCAGGAGCGCGAAGGACGCTCCGCGGCAAAGCGGATCAGGCAGATAGGGAATCTCCAGCTTCTTTTGAATCGGCAAGCGCGTGGTGGGATCAAGCAGGAACGCGCCCTCAGCTTTGGAAGCAATCATCTGGTAGGTTGCCTGGTCCTTCTTCATGGCACCGGAGGGCGAGTCATACATCGAGTGGCGCTCGGCCATCAACTGGCTGGTCTTGGGCGGAGCGATCAGCCGTAGCGCGAATCCCGTATAGTTGGGGTTGGAAACCAGGCTCCCATACAGGGAAGCGTAATCCGGCGCGGACTTATCGTAGTTGCTGCGAATGACGGGCCGGTACAAGGATTCTCCCGGCGACTCGGCCCCGTCGAGCGTCGTGGTCAAGACCATGAGCGGCGCCACCACGGGTTCAAAGCGCGTGTAAAGGTGCGGGGCCGTGGCTTTCGAAAAGTCCGCCGGGTCGGGAGCGTCGTACGCCAGGCTGTTTCCGGCCAAGTCCACCACGCGCGCCCGAATGCGGTACGTGTTGCCGAAACGCAGGCGCGGCAACATGCCGGGTTGGGGCACGAAAGACGCCACCATCTTGAAATCGCTTGTCGCCCGCTGCTGGGCCGTGGCGGGATCATCCAATCGCTGCGGTGTCCCATCCGGCGCGATCGTCTTGCCTGGGCGCGGCGCGCACAGGCCCCAGCCATTCCACGTGAACATGGACTCCTGCAGGTAAAGGTCCTTCGCCTGCTCGGCTCCCGAAGTCTCGGCCACCGCTGACTTGGTGACGCCCAGTTGCACGAATCCCTCGTCGTCGTATTGCCGCGTCAGATTCACTTCGAAAAAGTTGTAGGTTCCCTTCCGCTGGCAGAGAGAATGCCAGCTCTTTGATTGCGAATCCCACACGTCCACGCGATAGCCGCGGACGAGGTCATCGGCATAATGTGTGACTTGGTCAGGGGTGTTAGCCTCCACGGCTTTGTTGTTCAACGTGGCTTTGGCCATAACACCCGCAAACCACTCAGCCCGGTTCGCCTGCGCCAGGGAGATTCCCGCCGTGCGCAGGGCCGGCAGGGTTGCAGTGCCCTCCGCCTGTGTCGCGCCAGCCGCCGCGGCCGGTACACCTGCGGCCTGAGTTCCTGCCGCAGGCTGATGCGCCGCGTCGGTCTGCAGCATCATCGGACGCATGGCAGAGCTCTCCACGGGACTCTGCAGCACGGAAGAAGAAACCAACCGGTCGGCCAGGTTCACCATCTTCAACGCCGACCCCACCACATCCACATGAACCACGGGATACGACTTCTCATCGCTGAGGTTCAGCAGGCCATACACGATCTTTGAGTCTGGCGTCTGCGGCCGTGCGAAGAATCGCCCCTTTCCGACGTCCAGCGTGCAAGCGGTCCTCGGCGAAAAGTCCGTATTGAATGCCGAAGGTGGAGAATCCGACGGCCAAGTGGGCAGCACCTTCACCGTTGAACTCGAAACACCCGATGGGATGGGAACCTCCAGATCAATAACCAGCCCCAGTCGGCGCATCAACTCCGGGTAATTCCCGAGCGTCGAGACCAGCTTGTGGAAGTCGATGTCCGGCGGCTGCACGGGAGTAAGGTCCGCATCCAAGGTGGGGCGGGAAATTCGCGCCTGCACGAAATCTCGCGAGGGCTGGAGCGTCGCAGGTGTGCGCACGGCCTTGTATTGCTGCAAGTCCTGATAAATGCTCTGGAAGGCTTCCATCGCCTCGGGTCGCATCGGCAGTGGCTGCCGAACTAGCGCATTCAGCTTCCGCGTGGCGCTGGCCTGCATCTGGGGTTGAAGATTACGAACGAAATTTTGCAGCGTGGGAGGAATCACCACCTGCTGCGCCGCAGGCCGGGCGGCGGTTTTCTGCACCTGCTTTGCGCCGGCTTGCGCGGTGACGGGTGGCGTGACCACCCGCTGGGCGGCTGTCCCTGCCGGCGTCGCCGCCGGCATTTCGTACAAACTGATGGGGGCAAGCTGCTGGGTCAGCGCGCTGCCCGCCGGATGCGCGGTCGGTGAGGCGGCGGCCACGTTCTGGTACTGAGCTTTGATGAAGGCGCTCACGTTCGCTACCGGGTGAGAGAGGATGAGATGATTCGAGTAGTCGACAGGAACGTAAGGCTCGACGTAGGTCGTCTGCTTGAACAGCGCCGCCCACAGATCCGGCTCCAGTCCCGGTCCTACTCGAGTCGCCTGAATGGCCGCGCCGCCTTCGAACTGCACCGCAAACTGCATCCCCTGCACTTTCGCGGTCCAGCTCAGGAAATCCGGAAACTGTGAGAGCTGTGGCCGCGGCAGACCTTCGGCAGTTTGCAGGCGCGGTGAGACGAACACCGAAAGCTTCAGCCGGTCGCCTCCGCTCGTCAGACCATTCGGCAACGCCGTCCACATGATGGTTTGCTTCTGCGGCATGGGTGCCTCCCAATTACGCGAACGCTTCGCAGTAGGTTTGCCAGTCGGCGGCTTCCATCTGATCCGCAAACCCGACCGGAGTCGGACCCAGCGGGTAGGGCACGCCACTGTCGAGCAGCGCAGCATGCTCACCGCCGCCTCCGGCGAAGTCGCGCTCCACCGTCAAGTCCACACTCATACTGAAGAAAAGAATCGAGATCTCGACCGTCAGGGTCGCACGGCCGTGGAGCCGGTTTCCCTGCGAGTAGTACGTCAAGCTCATGTCGAATTCTACGGAGACCGTGATGATGCACAGAACATTCAACGACCCGCCACACTTCAGGTAGCCCGTGAGCTCTGACCCCTTAGTCGAATCATAGGTGTAGGAAACGCCTGCTATCAGGTGGACGCCACCGCTCGCTACTCCCAGGTTCAGCGAGAAAGAGCCGCCGAAGTCAAACCCGCCCGACATGCGCGTGATGCCGTGCGGGTTGACGGTGAGGCCGAAGAACCCGCCGCCTCCGAACAGCGAGACGGTCAACAGGAAGGGTTGGTCCTCCGTGCAGAAATCGAACTCGAAACTGATCGGCTTGTTGGTGAAGTAAACATTCAGTTTCGCCGCCAAGCTTAGATTCGAAAGGCTGAACACTCCCAGGCCCACCGGCGGCAGTCCGAGCGAGTAGCCCATTTCAATCCCCTCGCTGGTCACGTCCAGGCTGGGGGGATCCTTGAATCCATTTAGGGGAATCAGGCTCTTCAATTCATTGATAAAGGACAATGGCCCGGCGAATTCAATTTTTCCCAGGTCCACATTGAAATCCGGCTTCTTCCCATTCACGGAAGAAAAGCTGATTTCTTTGAACCCCACCACCAGGAGCGGCATGACGGCCGGCACTAGATGAATCTCAAACTGCTTGAACGAACCGCTGACTTCGTAGGACGGCGGTTTGGCGTCGAGGTGCTTAGTGAGCTTGGCGCTCAGGGTCAACGCCTTCGTCTTGTCGCCATTGACGACGAGGAACTCATCCCCCCCAAGGGAGACATTTTGAATCTCCGGCTGCCAGGCGAAGGTGGTCTCGATCGCGTCGGGCAAGTGCGAAGTGATGAACTTGGGCACCTTCTCGAGCGCTCCGGAGAAATCTAGGACCGCCGCGATGACGTCCTGCAAAGAAATGTCACCCAATAGCGTCGCGCTCAAAGCGTTCTTGAAAATGTCCGTGGGGTCAAAGTTTCCCGCCACCATCTTGGCGAGGTCTCCCGCGACGGGACCGAGGCTTCGTGAGAGCCCGTTGATCACCATGCTGGGCGTCAGCAGGCCGCCGACTTTGTCTGAAGTGGCGCCCGCCGCGCCAAATTGCAGCCCCACGGAATCCAGGAGCTTTGCGAACACCTGCCCCTTGTTAGCGGCTGAATCGAGCCCTGTGGCCAGGTAGGAGTCGTGATACCCGATGCGTGTCGTCGCCGCGGAGCCTGTCAATTGCTCGACCGTGGCGATGCGAACTTCCGACTGCTCCACGGCGGGATAGAAGTAAGCCTGGCCGGTTGGAACCGTTGCGTTCACATCCGGCGATTCACCCGCAAAGGTGATGGAATTGGTTTCGAATGCTGTGTCACCCGGCTTGTTGTTCTTGGCATACGCCACCTTCTGGCCGGAGAACGGCCGCTTGCGCCGGGCCTCAATCGGGTCGTTTGCGTAGAGTCCAACAAATTCTGTCGCCAGCTTGACGTCCCGGGCGACATCGGCGTCCACGAAAATCAGGGGGGCCGTGAACTCGCAAGTCCTGCCTTCCCAGTCCAACGCCTGCATCTGGAATTGAAAGTCGGCGTGGCTAACCTGTGGGTAGAATGCGCGCGGTGCGCTCGACGTCGAGTCCTCCTTCAGAACCGCCACGAGCGGGTCGAGCGCAGGCGTGCTGAGGGTGGTGATGCGAACGGTCTGGAAGGGGAGTTTCGGGCCATTCGGATGGGGCTGACCCGCGGCCGGATAAGTCTTCTCACGTTCCCTCACCAAGACGTAGATCTGCTGGCGTAGGTAGGCCGCCATCTGGTTCCCTACCGGCGTCCGGTTGAACTTTCGCTCGGTCAGCGTGATCTTGACGGCGCGGTGCCCGAAGGGGAAAAGATAACCGCGCTCAACCACGCGCACGTACTGGTCGCGCCCCATCGTCGCGATATGACGCCAGTCCTCTACCTTCAATGTGAGGTTCGGGCAAGTACTGTCGTGGGCACTTTCCGGCGGGTCCCACGCGCCGTGCACGTTCATCCAGGCGCCGAGCGTGGAAAGCATCAGGCCATTCACCTGGATCGCCACTGGCACGTACGGTTTCCCATCCGCCTTGGTAATGGACTGGTCCGCGGAAAGCCGCACGATGTTGTATCGGTTACTGGTCGTGGGTGATGTGTAGAAGGGTGGTGCGGGGAGGAAGGGCGGTTTGTCCACCACATCCACCGGGCATACGGGCTGGTAATCCTCCGCCCATACCGCCCGCACGGTCCGGTAATAATCACTTCGCTCGTCGACCTGCCCTTCCTGCGAGCGCACTCCCAAACGCGTATGCCAGAGCTCCGTTCGCCCTCCATGCTCAACCGCCTTGCGAGCATGCGCCCATCCCGCGTAGTAATTGGGCGAGAGGATTAGTCGGTAAGGAGCTTCGATCGCTGTCTGATAGAGTTCCGGCTCTTTGATCCGGAATAGTTCTGCTAGTGTCGCAACCATCGAGGTCGAAGGTTGCACGGCCAGTTGCCCTTTCTTCCTCTGCCCTTTAGAAGGCTGCACGGCACTGGGCTGAACAGCGGCGGGCTGAACCGTTTTGTAATACTCCGTCGACTTCTGCACGGCGTTGACGCGCGGTTCCTCAACCACCCGCACCGGGCCCGCGGCTTTCGCCAAGATAGGAACTGGCTTCGGCGGCGGGGTTGCGAGTGGCGTCACGCTCTGCTCGAACTTCGACCAATCCAGGAGAGTGTCCAGCGAGTAAGTGATTTCCTGCGTCGTGTCGGGAACGAGAAAAGCCAGGCGGCTTGGCCCGGCGATGCGCGCCGGGATGGGAGGCTCCGCTTCCTTCGGCAACGGCGCCGGCTGTTCCGGCTCGTTGAAGGCTGCTTCCACAATATGCTGCGGCCAGAACTCGACGCCGACATAGGCCGGTTGGCCTGGCGTGACGCGGACGAGTCGCGGCCCCCCCATGCCGGCGGAAAGATTCAGATTGAAGAAACTGAACTTCAGGGCGAGAAGATCGTCGGGACGAGTCACCTGGACACTGAAACTCGGTCCCTGGAGGATCGCCAACGAAATCTGCGTTTTGACCTGCATCTGCACCGCTTGCTTAAGCGGTTGTACCTGCGCGCCTGCCGGACCAAAGGCAAACGCGAGTTGCGTTCCCTCTGGGACTGCACCCGCCTCGGCGATCGTGCCCGGCAGTGGCGCCGCGATTTTCCGCAATGCCGGGGCACAACGAACCCGTGTGGCTTGGCCCCGTGAGCCCGTCACCTCGAAAGGCGGTGCTTCCGCGCCACCACCGATTTCAAAACTGCACCCCTGCGTGTGGAGCCATGTGGGCTCATGGTCATAGTCGGCGACAAACGCAGACTCATCAAGCCCGCCGTCAAACGCCACGGCATAGCGGGCATTCCTCAGCGGAAGGCGGAAGGGAGCGCCGTCGTTGCCGGTGAAGTGCTCGCCAGGAAGAAATGAAAATGCCGGCCCGTCGCTGCGAGACTCTGCCAGCAGCGCGTGACAAGACTCACCCATTGAACTTTCGCCCGCTTCGATATGAATAACGTCGAAGGGTCTGTCGGAGGCGACCAAATCCCACGGCTTCTCCCCGCCAACGTGGGGACCGAGCCTCCAGCTCCGCTCCCCACGATTCATCGCGAGGAGCGTCCGCTTCGCTTGCGGACGGCTCAGAATGCTCGCCTCGCCCGGAGAAAGAAGTGATATGGCGAGCGAGTCGGAGGTTGCCCCTCCGCCCACTCCCAGCAGCTTGGCCAGGCCGCGCCCGCTGAGGTGAAGCGTCCAATTGGGGAAGAATTCCGCCTGAGCGTGGCCGGAAGCCGCCAGGCTTCGAGACGACCCCAGCCCGCAAATCCGGCCGTCAATTCGCACCCGCGACCGCGCCGGCACATCGCCCGCAAGCCAGTTCCCGAACGGCACCCGGCTCTCAAAGCCACCCCACGCGAGCCGCAGATGCATCTGCCAGCCCACCACGCCGCGCTTCAACTCGCAAATCAAGTCGGCAGGAATCTCCGTTCCGGGATAGCGCGCATCCTTCAATTCCACGCGGATCAGATCCTCGCGACGGGAGACACTGAGCTTTGGACTCCCTGCGAAGCGGCGCGTGTCGATCACCCACTTGTCGCGCCCCTCCACCCGGAAAGACACGCGCTTTCGCCCGGCCACAAACTGGAAGGGTCGCGCGTCAGTGGCTGCAGCCTGCAAGGGGAGCGTCATGGCGGCTGCTCCCGCCCAGCCCAGCAACTCGCGACGCGTCAGCGTCAGGGCTTCCTGGGAATCGAGGAGCTCTGCTGCACTGAGTCCCGGCCGCAGAAGGCGCGGCAGACGACGGGCGCGAAGAGCCGACAGATTCAATCGAATGCGCCGCATGGGGTCACCTCCGAGGAGCGACTACCGTACGGATGGTTGGATTGTACACTTTGCACTGAGGACTGGTCCGCGCGCCGCGGAAGCGCCGCCGCGTGCGAAAACCGAAGGGAGTGCGCGCTCATCCTTACCTTCCTCGTCCAGAGTTCTTCCGCCAACACTTCTTGCCCTTAACCGTACTCGAGCAGGCGCTTAGGGTATGGCTAGTACACCAGCACTGGAGATTTCGGTTCTCTTCCGCTGGAATCTCTGTTCGTTTTTCTCGACGAGGGGCCCAACGCACTATGTTGCGATTTCAAGTAATTCAGGCGCAGTGTACACACCTGGTGGTGGGCTTGTCAACTTTTTGTACGAGGCAGGAGAGAAACACCTGCGGCAGGGGAGGCCGCGCCGCGCTACAGCAACTTGCCAAACCCACGGTCACAAAGATGTAGCGGTCCTAACAGGTTGCGGGAAAACGTGTAGCGGCGACGGAACCTGTCCCGATTTCGTCGGGGCGTCGCCATGCTGGCGATGGAAACACTGGACATGTGGCGATGTGAAAACCTGTCCTGATGTTCGTGATCGGGATCGCCGCTACCTCGTCGGGGGCGAGTTTTTCCGCAACCTGCTAAAGGAACGGACGCCCCAACCCGGACATGCGGTCAATCTACACGCGATGCCGCGTGGAGGCAATAGTGAACCGAGATGGCGAGCGGTGTCGGGCGTGAAGTGCCGCGGACCTCACACGGCGGAGGTCCGCGCTTGCTTCCGAAACGGCTGGCTTTACGGCAGCCGCGAGCCATATCCCGTAATGGGTCCTCCCACGGTTCTGAATAGGGCAACCAGTACTTTGGTGCTCTTGCCGCTTTGAAGAAAGCCACCGAAACTACCAATGTGAACAATCCCCACCGAAGGATGGGGTGAGCGAACACCGGAGTGCCCACGGTGCTGACCGTTTAACCGGAACACCGCCAACCGTTGCCACTGTGGACACAGACGCGGCATCGCGATGTGCAACATGCATCAGGAGTAGGCAGAAATCCGTGCTTAGGGGAAAATGTCATGAAGAATTTCCTTGCTACCTTATTCTGCATCATCATACCTCTTGTGGCTCTAGCTGGAGATAACAGTTACAAAATCGCGTATGACGGCGGCGGATTGCCCGGCGCAAAGGCTGGAACTGGTTTGATCGTCCTTCGCCTAGGCCCGTCGGGTTCGCTTACGAGCGCCGAGGTGCTCAACGTAGACGATATTCGCGCCAGGCTTCACGAGAATTTCGAGAGAATCAAACACGACCACGAGGAGACTAGCAAGTTGATGGAAATCCTCAAAGAAAGGAACCTCCACGATGCAACGGACCTGATGAATGCGATAGATAACGTGCTGGAACGGACGGGTTCCGAAGGGTATTTGCTGGCCGTGTACGACCGCGTGACAAGTCGCGAGGCACAACAGGATGCGGTAAAGCTGGTCCGCGAGCACTACGCTGATCTGGCACAATTGACAGCACTCGACGCGGAATCTGCCCACATCATTGCATGCGGTTCCAGATCGAAGGAGCTCGCGGCCTTAGCGACGAAAGTGGAAGCGGATATTCAAAGGATTGCTGACAGATATCAGGCCTTAAGCAAAGAGTAATCAGCTCGGACATTGGAAGAACTTCTCGATTCAATCAATAAATGACCTAAGCAAGCGTAGCGCCCCGATGCATCGGGGTAGCTTTGATTTTCATATCCTCGCCTTCTCATTCGGCTGGCCAAAGCACAATATGGGGAAAAGAAGCGAGCGGAGGCAAGCCGCGTAGCGACGACAGAATGTGGCCCAGGGCGTGAGCCATGGGAAGAAGAAGCAGAACAAGAAACGAGCCCCGGCAGGGGCGACAGAAATAATCGACCGCTGTAAGCGACTCTGTCGCCCGCTGACGCGGGCTGAAGCGTTAACAACGGCCGCTTCCCCACGGCTGCCGCCCGCGCACGGCCGAAGGTCCGCCGATCTTAATGGTGGACGGGTCAAAGGAGACCGTGGGCCACAATCTATCGGCCCTGGTGCCGTTCCAACTATTTCGGACCAACTCCTGCCACCTATCAGGCCGTGACTTGTGGGAGGAGACAAAAACAATCCAAAGACGCCATAAGTTGGAACGGTACTGACGGGCCTAAACTGGGCCACAATCACGCACGTTTCGGTAGGGGCGGTTCGCGAACCGCCCCTAGTCGTCCAACGTGGTCATTCCCGCCCCGATGCAATCGGGGCAGGCTCCGGCGGGAATCCAGACCGCGGCGGCAGTGGACCCCCGCCTGCGCGGGGGTGACGACAAGAAGCCAGCAGCCCCTCCGGGCCCCTCCTGGACCAGGAGGGGAATAAGCACGCGCAGGAAGGATTTGGGACAATCAGACACGCCTCCTTTGCGATTTTTCCTACCGGTAGCCTAAATCCTGTATTGAGGCCTTGACATTACACCTGCGATTAATGCTAGTCTAGGATGCAGGGAGTGGTGTGTTTGTGAGGTCGCACGCAGCACCGGCACGAGAAACGCCGCGCTGGTACGTGGATTCCCGCGGGAACCTGTCCCGATGTTTTGTATCGGGATGACATGGCCAAACTTCGGGGGCGCGCGGGCGACGGGTGAGGTTTCCATGTCCCTGGCCAAGAAACCGACGATGACTCCGCGCAAACTCGCCGCCGTTCGGCGGAACGCGCGGCTGTCCCGTGGCCTCCGTGGACAGCAAAGCCTTAACACGGAGACCGCAGAGCGCTCCGTGCCCTCCGTGTTGAAGGTTTTAAGACACAGAGAGCACGGAGAGAATGGAAGATTCCAACTTTCGCCAGGTTGCGCGCCTGACGAGCCTGCTCATGAGGATGAAACGCCAGGAGCGTCAGATGGAAGTTTTAGAAAATACCGCGGTTCTCCACGATGTAGCAGAAACAAAAGGGGTTAGCGATGGATAGCGAAAACTTTTCAAAATCTATATCATTGAACTTAAAAGAGTTAGGTTATTCTGAGGTGGCCCGGGTGACGAAAAAAGGGGGCCCCAAAATGAAGGTAAGTTAGGCGATGTTGTTGAAAACAAATGTAGAAAAAATGTCAATTTTCAGGTTTTCCACGATGTTATTGAAAAGAAGCAAGTTATAGCCTTCCTCACACGATGTTGATGAAAAGGAAGGGAGTTATTGAAAATAAAGGGGAAGAGGAAAGGAGAAACCATCGATCTGGATGAGTGCTTGAAAATAAAAGGGTTACGTGATAATCGAGGCGAAGCCAGAATGTTATTGAAAGGGAAGGCGGTTGTCGCGCTATCCTCAGCTAGGCTGCATAGGTTCTTGCGCATTCCACAGGTGCGGCGCGTGGCGAGGCTGAACCGCTTGGGAATAATCCGTCGAGTTCTGCTCCACGCTGACGCGCGGTTCCACGGTTGTTGGCGCCGTGGGCGCGAAAGGAGGCCGAGGGCGATGAAACGTACGGTTCTCATTGTGGGTGTTTTGCTGGGAATACAGGGTGTGATTTTCTCCCAGGAGCGCGGCGAACGCGAGTTCCTTCCCACGAGTCCGCCCCTTGCCAAGACGGAAGCGGAGAGGAGAATTGTCGCGGTACTCGAGGGAATGGCGAAGTCGCACCAGACCTACCTCAGTGTTCCCAGGCAAGACGGTGAAGCGTTACGGCTGCTCGCGGAGGCAGCCGATGCCAAGAATGTCGTTGAGATTGGCACGTCTACGGGGTACTCGGGCCTTTGGTTTTGCCTGGCCCTCGCCAGGACGGGCGGCCACCTGACCACCTTCGAGATCGATCACCAACGGGCGACGATGGCCCGCGAGCACTTCAGGGATGCGGGCGTGGAGAAGTTGGTGACGATCATCGAAGGCGACGCTCACGAAGAAGTTGTGAAGCTGAAAATGCCGATTGATGTGGTCTTTATCGATGCCGACAAGGGCGGCTACGTGGATTATCTCAACAAGATTCTGCCCTTGGTGCGACCGGGCGGTTTGATCCTGGCGCATAACGTGGATATGGTTCCAGCTTATGTCAAGGCGGTGACGACCAACCCAGACCTGGAAACCGTTTTCTACATGCAGGGCGAGGGGCTGGCTGTGACTTTGCGCAAGCGGTGAACTGAGGGGATTCAGGAGTCGGAAGTCAGAAGTCAGCAGCCAGGAGTCAGGAGACAGAAGAGGCCGTGCGGAGTGGTCTTATAACTCCGCGCCTCTCGGTATCGTGCCAGAGGGAAAGCCGCGGACTTAGAGAACGAGTCTACCCAACCCCTTCAATAAAATGTTAAGTCCACCGAAACCAGCGCAGCGCCAAGAAGTAGGACACAGCTCCCCAGAGGCAGAGCACGAAAAGACGTGTGGCTTGGTGGACAAGCGGGGCACCTTCGAGGATGGCGGCGCGAAGGGCGTCGTTCAGCGCGGTGAGCGGCAGCGCCTTGATCAGAGGTTGCAGGATGGCCGGGAATCGCTCGTAGGAGAAGAAGACGCCGGAGAAAATCCACATGGGCATCATGACCACGTTAATCAGGCCGCTGACCGTCTCGATTTTCTGCGCGCGGCTTGCGGTGAGCAGCCCCACGCCGCCGAAGCAAAGCGCCCCGAGCGCGCTGATGACGAGGATCGACAGCAACGAACCCATGACGCGCATGTGAAAAGCCAGCACGCCGAACCCGAGCAGCAGCCCCAGCTCAATCAGCATCAACACAAGCCGGCTGCTGGCCAGGGCCAGAAGAAAATCGCTGCGCCGCATGGGGCTGGCCACAAAACGCTTAAGCAACCTCCGCTGGCGCATATCGACGAGGGCAAATCCGATACCCCACATGCCCGAGTTCATCAGATTCATGCCCAGCAAGCCCGGAATCAGAAAGTCGATATACCGTGCGCCCGGCTCGCTCGACGCCCGGCTGGTCGTGGGGACGGCACTCGTTCTCCCGGCAGCGGCTTGCAGGGCGTCATCCGTGACGGTGCGGGCCAGCACACTTTCCGGACGCGCCGGGTCATAGCGGTATTCAAAGCTGTCGGCTCGCGGTGTCACAACGAGGTCGTACTTACCCAGCCGAAATTGGTTGAACGCGTCGCCGGCGGGAAGCACCTCCGCGTGAACCGTACCCCTGGCGGGCGCGGTGCCAAGCAGCTCCATGGCGCGCGCCGCTCCCGGGCCCGCCACTACCGCCACGCGGCTCGTGTCGGCAGGCTTGTTGCGGAAAGCGATCCCCAGCCCCAGCGCCAGAAGGATTGGAAACGCGAATACCCAGAAGATCACCTCCGGTTCGCGGTACAGCTCCTTCAGGCGCGCCAGGAGCAGGTACTCATAGCCCTTCCAGCGGCCGTTTTCTGGGGTGGCGGTGGCAGAGTTCACTTTCCCCTCCTGGCAGGTCGTAGGTGGGGACTTCCCCATGTGCCACCCACTACCTACGACCTAATCTGCTTACTCCTCGCGCAGGTGGCGCCCCGTGAGGCGAACGAAGACGTCCTCCAAGCTAGCCTGGCGCGTGGTGAGATGTAGCAGGTGCGAGTTTTGCTTCTGCAAGGCCGCCAGCAACGCGGGGATGGTCTCGTGCGGTTCGCGCACGCTCAGCACGACTCTGCCGTCTTCTTCGTGCACCGCCTCGACGCCGGGAAGCGAGCGCCACGCTTCCAGCTCGCGGAGACCGTCACCCGTGGCGGCGAATTCCACCATGTGGTGCCCGCCCAGACGTTCGATCAACTCGGCCGGTGTGCCGGAAGCGATCGTGAGCCCGTGATCGATGATCGCAATGCGGTCGCAGAGCCGCTCGGCTTCGTCCATGTAATGCGTCGTCAACAGGACGGTCCCGCCACGCTGCTGGAACTGGCGGATGATCTCCCAAAGCTGGCGCCGGCTCTGCGGGTCGAGACCCGTCGTGGGTTCGTCCAGGAACAGGATTTTCGGATTGGCCACCAAGGCGGCGGCCACTGCCAGCCGCTGTCTTTGCCCGCCCGATAGCTTCCCGACCCAGGTGTTGGCCTTCTCAGTGAGCGCCATTTCTGCCATCACCTCGTTGGTCGAGCGAGGGCGACGATAGAAGCTGGCGAACAGGTCCAGGGTTTCGCGCACTGTGAGTTTTTCGGCGAGGCGCGTTTCTTGCAGCGATATTCCCAGAACTTCGCGCAGTTCTCGATTTTGCGCGTTCCAAGTGCTTCCCAGGATCTCAACCTCACCGGAGGTGGGCTGGAGCAATCCCTCGAGGATCTCGATGGTGGTCGTCTTTCCCGCGCCATTGGGACCCAACAGACCAAAGCATTCACCGGCCAGGATCTCCAGGTCGAGCCCACGGACAGCCTCGACTTTGCCCTCATAGGTCTTGCGGAGCTGGCGACAGCGAATCGCGACATCCATATGATCCCTTACTCAGGACTGTTTTAGGCTGGCGAGGTCAATAACAAAGCGGTAGCGGACATCGCTCTTGACCGTACGCTCGTAAGCCTCATTGATCTGCTGGATGGGAATCACCTCCACGTCGGAGGCCAGCCCGTGCGCGGCGCAGAAATCGAGCATTTCCTGGGTCTCGCGGATGCCCCCGATCAACGATCCCGCTAAGCGGCGGCGGCCCAAGATGAGCATAAAGGCCGCGAGCGGCGTCGGATCGGGCAACCCCACCAGTACCATCGTGCCGTTGCGGCGCAGGAGTTGGAGGTAGGCGTTGTAATCGTGCTGTGCCGAAACTGTGTCCAGGATGAAGTCGAAACGCCCGGCATTCTTCTGAAACACGGCCGCGTCGCGCGTGGCGATGAAATCGTCTGCGTTCAGGCGCAACGCTCCCTCGCGCTTGCCGGGTGAATGGCTGAGCACGGTGACCTTGGCGCCCAGGGCCTTCGCGATCTTCACCCCCATGTGACCGAGGCCGCCGAGGCCCACGACGGCGAGCGTGTCGCCTGCCTTTACGCCGAAGTGGACCATGGGGGAGTAGGTGGTGATACCTGCGCACAACAACGGTGCGGCGCCATCGAGCGGTATGCCCTTCGGGATGCGGAGGACGTAGGCCTCATCCACGGTAATGCGCGTCGAATAGCCCCCGTAGGTGGGTGTCTTGCCATCGCGCTCACGGCCGTTGTAGGTGAAGTTCGCCCCTCGTTCGCAGTATTGCTCGTCGCCGGCCTTGCACGCCTCACATTCGCGACAGGAATCAACGAAACAACCGACACCGACCGTTTCGCCAACCTTCCAATTTCTGACCTCACTTCCTACTTTCACGACCTTGCCCACGATTTCGTGGCCTGGCACCATCGGGAAAATTTCGCCTCCCCACTCGCCACGGGCTTGATGAATGTCCGAGTGACAGACACCACAGTAAAGGATGTCGATCAGCACATCGTGTGGGCCGGGCTCGCGCCGCTCGATGGAGAACGGGGCCAGCGGTGCTTTCGCAGAAGCAGCTGCATAAGCGGGGGTTTTGAGCATGGTTTTAATCTCCTTCTCGGATGTGCGCCTCACTAGAGGGGTTTGGCACGCACTTCAGCGATTGCGTGGTCCGACATAGGATTCTAACCTGTAATTAGCTTTCCGTCACATACGACGAGGCTCTGGTCGCTTGCCTTGGGTAGGCAACCGGATTGACCAGTGCGACTCGAAAAGATTTGACCGTTGAGTGCTCCCCGGAGGGGAGCTTGCTGTCCGGGGGCTTGGCTTCCGCCAGCCCCCGGCTACTCATGGATGGCCCCTGCGGGGCTCAGACACGTTGCATGGAGTTGGGCGACCTCGCTCGACGGGGCACTGCTCACTAAGCCCCCCGCTCTGCAGGGGGTATCTAACTCTCGTTGGGGTGAGCGGTTGGGTCGACTAATGATATCAAACAGTGCCCCAGAGGACGCGCGTTTTGCCTCGCCCGCGCTTGACTCTCCTTGATTCCCAACCACATACTGTGTCGAGGAAATTCCGTCGCGGAGCAGAGGGGTGAGGCGCTCCCGACGGGCCTAACGCCTGGCGGCCAGGTGCAACCGATGCCCAGATCTGAGATGGATACGGATCGTGCGTTGCTGGTGGACCTTTACGAGCTGACCATGGCGGCGGCGTATTTCGAGCATCGCGTCGACTGCCGCGCCACGTTCGAGCTCTTTGTGCGTCACCTGCCCGCGGAGCGCGCCTACCTGGTGGCGGCGGGGCTCGACTCGGCGCTCACGTATTTGGAGAACCTGCATTTCAGCGACGCGGAGGTGCGCTTCCTCCGCGCGCAGCCGGCCTTCCAGACGGTCTCTCCGGCTTTCTTCGACTACCTGCTGGAGTTTCGCTTCCACGGAGACGTGCGGGCGGTCGAGGAAGGCACGCTGGTCTTTGCGGAAGAGCCCCTGCTGCAAGTGACTGCGCCCGTCCTGGAAGCGCAGATCGCCGAAACCTATCTGCTCTCGGTTATCCATTTCGAAACTCTGGTGGCGTCGAAGGCCGCGCGCGTGGTGCGTGCGGCGCGGGGACGCAGCGTGCTGGAGTTCGGAACGCGCCG
>JBEKAK010000038.1:0-46919 GCA_050018275.1 Terriglobia bacterium
ACAAGCCTGGGGGAAGCGCGGGAGACGATTGAGGCTTGGATGAGGGACTACAACGAGGTTCGGCCCCACACTTCGTTGGGGAATCGGACCCCGCAAGAATTCGCAGGCGCCGGGGCGGCTCTCCCCCCCGAGCCGCCCCGGAGAGAAGAACAAAAGCAAAAAACTACCCTGGAACTCGCCTTATGATTGGTACAGAAAACGGGGGCAGGTCAAAGCGACGCGGCGGGTGCAGCAGAACAATACCATATTGATACACTGATATTGGCAAGTCCTGTATAGACAGAACTTGTTCCGGACATTGCTATGTAATTTGATCCGTTAAAATTAGCGGCAAAAGTGCCAACTTTTCCAGACACATAAGAACTGCCTCCCTGCCATGTCCCATTGTTGCCGCTGCCCGAGCGGTCAATGGTGGTGGACCCTGATCCTTCGTCGAAGTTCCAATAGCCCACGAGTCCTGTGGGGCTGTAGAGCACGGAGACCGAGGGGGTGTTGCCCTGGACGATGACCTCGGGGAAGAAGGGGCTGGGGGGCATCGTGCCGTACGCTTGTTTGTACTTCTGGCTCTCCAGGATGGCGGTCACCGCATACTGGGTGCCGTTGGCCGAATAGCTATAGAAGAGGTTGGTGCTTGTCTGGTTTATGGGGTCCACGGACAACTGCCCCACGGGGCTGCCTATGGAGAGGGTACTGAAGCTCAGAGGGATCCAGCCGGTGCTGTCCACCTTGCGGACGGTGGAGGAGGCGGCACATTGCCAGTTCTGGCCTGAGGAGGTGGCGAGGGCAGGGAGGCCCAAGCCCTGGCACTGATTGGTGGAGGTGGCCGAGGGATCGGCCACGCTTATGTAGCTCGTAGAGGCCGTTCCCAGGGTGCCGGTCCCGCCGGAGTCCTCAAGATAAAGGTTCACGGCGGCACTCACCGTCGCCATGTCGGAGAGGCGGTTCGCATCCCGCGACTGGCGCAGGAGCTCGGCAGGGTTCAGGGTGAGGACCACCACGACGGAGACAACCGCGATGATGGCAATCACGATGAGGAGCTCGATTAGGGTGAAACCGCTCCCCTGGCTGTATGGGAGTTGGTGTGAGGGTCGTTCCTGAAGCGGAGAGTTTCTAACGTGCATGAATAGGCGAGGAATACCGCATCGGCCTTGTTAATAAGTATAACAATTCGGCGCGCTTCACGATTTGCCCCTCGATTTCAAAAGCGAAATTTAGTTGAAAAAGGAAGAGCCAAACGGCTTCGTTTGGCTCTATGAAAGAGATTAGGTTATTCGTCCCGCCAAAGGCTGAGTATCGCTATTTCTCATACACATCGACGAGTCTTGCGGAATATCAAGATTACCTCCTCTTTCATCCGGGCACGCAATTGTTCCCCAGACATCTTCTTCCCAGGAGGAGGGAGGTACCTACGGTTTTCGACTAGAGATCGCCGACGGGCCGAACGGAGCGTTAATCCATTCGCCCGACCCAAATATATAAGGGCCCGAGAATTCCGCACGAAAGTCCCTCGGATAGTAGAGTCACCGACGACCAGCACGGCCTCTGCTCTCTGTCTTAATACACGGCTAACCTCCGATAAAACAGCATTCATGTCATACACATACCGAGCAAGCATCCCCCGGGAACGCTCCGGCAGTTGTCCTGTATCTCCCATTTCCTTCAACGCGAAGCGGACATGTTCGTCATCGAGTGCAAATTGGCTCGAACGTTCCGCGCCAATGTTTCCTGACCGAAGATTTCGGATTTCCTCAATCTTGTGTCCCATCCAAACAAGAGAGAGCTTGTGCCCGCGAAGATAGTCGATTGCGTTTAGGTACGGGGGCGACGTTATTACCAGATCGACGCTTTCGTTACCAAGTGGAAGCTTTCGCGCGTCCGCGCGCTGTACGGTCGCTCTTGGAAAATGCTCTTGAGCCGAGAATGGCGATCTTCTCAATACAGCATCCACTGCATGAAGAAATTGCCTCAATGGTTTGATTGGAGCAATCTTGAACACCTTATGGGGGCGACTGTGTGAGACATCTATTGCCAGGGATGCCCCAGCCTGCTTCGTAATAATCAGCCGCGAAAGTGCACACCAGAGAAAGGTTCGCACCGTAGAGTCGTTCACTTGAGAAATCGCTCCTGAAAGAGCCGTTAGTTGTCGCCGATTCGTTCGGTCGAACCAGAATCGTATGAACGCACGGGTTTCGCCGTCTGCGTTCGACGGATAGGCGTCGATTGGGCTCAAGTCGTGATACCGACCTGTTGCCTCGCTGATTACTTGTATCGCTTGTGCGCGCAGATGTTCAGGATCGATGTCCGAGGACCAAGTCCTGGCGATGAGCAGGGCCAGCGGATCGGTATCGAATCCGATCGCCTGATGGCCGTGAAGCCGCGCCGCGACAACAGTGGTTCCTGACCCTGCCATAGGATCAAGAACGCACATCGGCCTCTTTTGTACGCTAAGGCGCTGCCGGAAAATAGAGGGGGCCATTCGTGCTGGAAAAGGGTGAACGGGGCGAATGGCCGGAAATTCTGTGTTGATAGATATCACAGGATTAAAGTTGTACGCCATTCGTTTCCTCTTCGGGATACTCCTGAATAACCGAACTGATGACCGCCATGACTTTGTCCGGTCGCTGGCTCAATTCAACTGAGCCATTGCGGGCAGACACCATTTCGGGAGCCATCCGGGAAATTGCTGTACAAATCTGAGAGAGCTCGGCCTTTGGAATGTTGAGGCCCTTCTTGCCCTTCTGCAGAGCAACTGCCAGCCCAGAGTACTCGACAGCCTCATTAGGTCGCTCTTTCTGTTGTTCCCAGACAGTTTCCAGAATGTCCTTGTAATGGGCCTTTTGCACTTTTTCGGCTTTCAAGTTGTCAACCCACTCCTTCGCATTCTCTGGTGTAATGCAGGTTTCGAATATATCCCGTAGTCGATCTAGCCCGACCCGCTTAAGCGGAACCAAACGCACGAGTCGAGCTAGATCGACGATCCGAATCAGAGTAATCGTCTTTTTTGTCGCCTCGCGATCCTTTTCAATTTCTTTAACCAAAGCCGATTCTTCGCCATCAGTTGTCGGAAAATTGGGGCCGGCGACGAGCGCATAATCACACCCGTGTTCGTCCCGCTGCCTTGCGATTGCCGAAATACCGACGCTCTTTGCTGCAACCTTCGCGCCCTCCTTCTCCTTACTCTTCGCTTCCAGACTTACGGTGTATCGGTGTGGTTTCCCTTTCAGGTCACCCGCGAGCCTCGCTTCAGCAATTCCATCCGGTTTGTTCGGACCGCCGAGAGGCACTGCATCGAAGCCCATGCTATCGAAGGCAGCAACCAACATTTTCTCAAGCAGGTCCTTGTCGGTGCTCGCATCTATCAGATCCTGCGCGATCGTGCGAGCATTACGCTTTCCGGTTGAACGGGCAAGGTATCGGAGTGTTTCGTCCCGACGCGACATTACATCCTGGATATCGTCCTCGTCCAGGCCAATCTCATACAGGTGTGCCTCTAGGAGAACCTCCGACATCGCGAGCAATTCCAGAGGGAGGCTTCGCCTCTTGTCCTCGTACTCATCAAGAAAGTGAGCTACAAAAGGATGCAAACTGTTAATCTGTAGGATCCCCGTATCGATGTCCAAAATGGTGATACCCTCGTCCTGGGACATCTCCACAAGTTGAACGTCGCGAACAAGTCCTTCGGGGGCTTCGGCATTCTCTTCCAGACGCGCCAGGAAAGCTGTCCTATCACGAGGGCTGAGGGCTTTCGGGTACGTGATGTACTTCGGGTGTGACTTGCCTTCAATCGCAGCCTTTACGAGTCCCACAATTGGACGGCGCGTAAGACTGCCGGGGCTCCCTGCGACATGGTATGCCATGCGTTGGCCAGTAGAGAGCTCAGCCTCGTGCTTCTCTAAGGCAACACGCGCGTGGTTAAAGGCCCCATGAAGAAAGTTTTGTGTGATGTTACAAAGAGGACCTTCTCGAAGCGTCTCACGTGAAGATCGGAGCTCATCATCAAGCCGGTCAATGTATGCAACCATTCGGAACCGAGAAAACGTTCCGTGTCGTAGTAGGTTTCTACTGATACCGAACCCAGGATCATCGATGTTGATGAGTCGCTCGCGCACGTAGACAAAAAAGCCATGGCTCCGCTCAATGTCGGTGGATATTCCCGTATCGATTGGATCTTGGAAAATCTCCACATACCCGGTTATGCGACCGAGCTCAGGATGTGTAAGCCCGTAGCGGTGCGGTGAGCCTTTCTCTTCCTTTGGGTCCTCAGTTACTTCGAGATCCTGCGGTGCAGGCTTGGGCAGCACCTTCAATTCCTTACCCAAAACCCAATGCCCCACTCTTTTTGCTGCCAGCTTAGAAGGCAAAACCTTATCGCCGTTCAGGTAGAGTGCGAAGTCATCCCGAAGAGGCATCGCACTTTGTAGAATCCACCGCAATCGGCCTCTCTGGATTTCGCTCGCCATCGGTTTAAGGCTGGACATGATCGCGACTGTCCATGTATCGGCTGCACCACGACCAAACAATTTCATTGCCTTGTACCCATCCTTTGATCCGCTGAGCCAAGGCAAGACTGCTGTTTTCGCCTCTTGTTCGGTGAGAACTCGGAGGGGAAGTGTTACCATCTTCTCTGTGTAGATACCCGCACCTTCTCCGCCCGGAATTTTAGTGAAGTCCATGCTGGTCGAGTAGTACGTCGACCCAGCCTTAGAAATGTGAGTGAGGCGCTTGGCCAAAACGTAAGTGGCTAATTTGCCGATGCCAAATTTCCCGATCTGTTTCCGCCCCCTGGGCAACACGGACAGATGTCGTTTATTGGTCACTCCTATTAGCCAGTGCTGTCGGAGCCCCTTGTCGTCCATTCCCGTGCCATCATCAATGACGGCAATCGTTGCGTCATCAGCAGTCAGGTCAGGAGGCAAAATGATGTGGACGTTCTTCGCGCCCGCATCGAAGGAATTCGAGACCAGCTCTTCGATGGCTTTATTGGGACTGGAGTATAAGCCCTCCGAAAACAATTGAATGATTCGATAGCTTATACGGACTTCTATGTCCGACTTCTCTTTGCCAATTGTGTAGAAATCTCGCTTCATGGTTGCAATTCCCACAGGAAATACTTCCATTTTGGCTCGACGTAACAGGAAAGTATCTCTACAGGTTAGAATATCAGGAAATTCGGCTGAGAGCGAGAGTCCGCCTCTTTCTCGGTGTTGTGGTCTGAAATTCTGCCGAACGGGCAATATCTCCCACCTTTACCGCAATCCTCAGGCTGCTAAATTGGATGGACGCTTCGGCCTTCACGTCGGTCGAAGCGTAACACCGCAGGGAAGGCCAAACCCGGCGCATTCTGTACTTCTTCATGATAGGACCTCTCGCTTACATAGGAGGGAAGCAGCGACTAGCCAAGAAGATCATCGCCATTCTGCCGAACCACACGGCTTATGTCGAACCCTTCGCTGGCGGCGCTCAGGTTTTTTTCCATAAGGAACCCTCGAAAGTGGAAGTCCTGAACGATCTCGACGGTGAGATCGTAAATTTCTTCCGCATTTGCCAGTTGCATCACGAGGAACTATTGCGTTGTTTGCACTTCTCTCTCGTGAGCCGCAAGTGGTTCAAGACGTTCCGGCTGGAGAATCCTGAAACCCTGACAGACATCCAACGCGCCGCCCGGTTTTTCTATTTGCAGAAGAACTCGTTTGCTGGTTTGGTCCGAAACCCGGCTTATCACTACCATGTGGTGAGGCCGCCGAGCTTCAACCTGGGGAGACTTCCGCAGCTCATTGAAAAAGCAAATCAGCGACTTGAACGGGTGCAGATCGAGTGCCTGCCGTATGAGGAAATCATTCGGCGCTACGACCGGCCCGGAACGTTGTTCTACCTCGACCCACCCTACTGGGGCCGCAAACTCTATCGGTTCAACTTTACGGAATCCGATTTCATGGAACTCGAAAAGAAGCTCAGGAGCATTCAAGGCAAGTTCGTGCTTTCCCTGAACGACCTGCCGGAGGTGCGCAAGCTCTTCCGCCGTTATGTCCTCCGCGAAATACAAATCTCTTATACCTCGCAGATGACCGCGGGGAAGCGGTTTCGAGAGGTCCTGATCACCAACTTCAAGCCGGTTGAGAAGTCCCTCCTTAAGCGAACACCCTCTACATAGGCAGCGCCCCTGCCGAGTTGTTACCGTTTTTGATTGTCCATACCCCACACTTGAACCATGAAGGAACTCCTTGAAAGACTCTTCGCGGGTCTTTGGAATCGGATTGCTTCTCGGCACCGCCACGCGGCGCCGCGTCACGGCCTGCGTCTGGGTTTCCAGGTGCGAGACGACAACGCGACTCGCAGCCAAGTCGAGATTCCACAGGGACGACGGGCCGAGCATATCGCCATCCTGGGCAAGACCGGGACCGGAAAATCATCGCTTCTTCGATATCTCTGCCAGCAGGACATTGAGGCTGGTCGCGGGTTCGTCCACTTCGACCTGCATGGGGATGCCACTCCTTTTCTTCTCGGCATCATTGCAGCCGAAGAACGCCGCGTCGGATGCGATTTGAGCGACAAGTTGATCGTGATCGAGCCCACAGATCCGGAATTTTCCGTCGGGCTCAATCCCCTTGAAGGAGCGCGGGGCAATCACAGCTTTGTCCAGATTTCCGAGTTCGCGCAGATTCTCAGGGACCGCTGGCACCTCGAATCGTTCGGGGCTCGCACCGATGAACTGTTGCGCAATTCGATCTGCGCGCTTGCGGAGAACGAACTGACGCTCCTGGAGCTTGCGCCCTTCCTCAGTCACGCCGAATTCCGCGCCTCTTGCCTGAAGCGGGTCACAAACTCCGAGATCCGGCAATACTTCGAGCTGCGCTACGACCAAGTAAGCGAAGCGATGCGCGCGGTCATGCGGGAACCGATCCTCAACAAGACCTCGGCCTTCACCGCAGACCCGCACTTCCGCCAAATCGTGGGGCAGCGGAAGTCAACCTTCTCGCTGCTCGAAGCCCTCGATCAAAGACGCTGGATTCTGTTCAACCTCCACAAAGGCAAGTTGGGCGAGCAGGCGGCGACGCTCGGAAGTCTGTTTCTCGCCGCCATCAAGAACGCGCTCTTCTCCCGAAAAAACCGCGAGCTCTTCACGCTGTACTGCGACGAAATTCAGAACCTCGTGGCCTTCGACAGCGGCCTCGATACGGTACTTTCAGAAGCCCGTAAGTTCGCTGTGTCCGTCACGTCCGCGAACCAATTTCTCGACCAGTATCCGCCTGAGATGCGTTCGGCCATCCTCGCTGTGGGCACGCATATTTTCTTTCAGCTTTCGAGCCCCGACGCCCAACTGATTGCGACCGCACTGGATGGCGGCAAGTCTCTCGCCGAGCTTCTCAAGAACCTGCCCCGACGCCATCTGGTCGTGAAAAGCGGCAGCGAGCGGTGGCGGGAAGTCCTGGTTCCCACCATCAGCGATCTCAAAACCAGTTACGCCGACCTTTATGAGCGCTGCCGTCGGCGATGGGCGCGCAAGCGAGATGAAATAGAGAAAGAGATCGCGGCCCGGCAAGCCATCGTAGGCCGCAACGGGAGGGAGTTGCTCAATGACTGGGAATAACCATATTGGGCTTGTCTTACAGGACCGTGACCGGCATTTGCTCCGAGAACTGGCGGTCATGCGGGTCATGGACCGCGAGCAAGTGAAACTGGTTGCAGGTTTTGGCTCGACGACACGGGCCAATGCACGGCTCCTCGCACTCACCAAAGGGGGACTCCTCAGACGATTCTTTCTCGGAACCATCGCCGGAGGCAGGAAGGCGCTCTATGCGCTTTCCGCGAACGGGGCCAGACTCCTTGATCTGCCCTACCGGGGTCCCCGACGAAAACGCGATGAGGCTCTGGTCGCCGATTTCTTTGTCGTGCACCAGCTCGCTGTAAACGAGATCTATTGCACGTTGAAGTATCGGCCACTTCCAATCCCGGAAGCGAAATTCATCCGCTGGGTGAGCTTCTACAAACCTCTTGACCCAGGCAGCTCACTCATCCCGGACGGTTACGTTGAAATTCTTCTTCCAAGCAAGTCCATAGCGGCTTTCCTGGAAATCGATCTGGGACACGAGGGCCTTAAAGTCTGGAAAGCGAAGATCCAAGCCTACCTGCGGTACGCCGTATCAGGGAAATTCGAGAGCCAATTCCACCAGCCACGTTTCCGAGTACTTGTGTTCGCGGATTCCGAGCGCAGAGCTGAGTCCATCCGCAGAGTGGCCGGGTCACTTACTGACAAGGTCTTTTGGTTTTCCAGTGTGAACAAGATTAACCGCGACGGTTTCTGGTCGCCCGTGTGGCTCCGTCCCAGGGATGACCAGAGGCAATCGCTTTTGTGAATTACGATGAAATACTGCTACAACTGCAACCGCGTCACGGTCGGCAATCCGCTCTTCTGCAATTTCTGCGGCAAGAGCTATAACGTCAAGCTCTGTCCCAGGTTGCACGTCAATCCCCGGAGCGCTGAGGTCTGCTCCCAATGCGGCAGCCGTGACCTTAGCGCTCCGCAGCCCAAAGTTCCTTTCTGGGGCAAGGTGTTCATCGCCTTAATCACCTTAGTTCTCTGGATCGCCCTTCTCTACTTCACGTTCCTTATCGCATTGGTTTTCCTCAAGCAGGTCTTTTCCAGCCCCAATGTGATCAACGACTTGATCGGGATAGGGATCATCCTTGCATTGCTTTGGTGGATTTGGATGCAGATTCCCCTCTGGCTCAGAAAGATAATGCATCGCTTGCTTCGAGGGAAGGATAAGGACCGGAAACGCTAATGGGGGGTGAGTCATTCATGTCGAGTGAGACGCAAGTAAGGCTTCAGCACCGACGAGAATCGCATGATTCTCAACAGTTTTCCGAGGCCCGACCTCGGGCAGAACTGCCCGCAGCATTGCCCGTACCCGAGCCACAAGAAAACGCGTTCAGGCTCGACACCTTGGGCGAGCCCCTCACGATCCGGGAGGTTTCCCGCCTCCTCGGTTGCTCGGTTTGGACCGTGAGACAGCGATGCCTTGCTCAGGGCCTCCCTTACTTCCGGGTGGCGAAGACCGGAAAACTCATCTTCTACCGGAACCAAGTCACCCGCTGGATCCTTGAAAAACAAAAACAGAAAAGAGGTGTCTGAATGAGTCTCTGGAAGCGGGGCCGCGTGTACTGGACCTATGTGTACATGGACGGCGTCCGGTACGCGAAATCGACTGGAACCGGGAATCGGAGGCTGGCGGAACAGATCGACCAGCGCATCAAAGAAGAACTGAACTTGAAGCGGCAGGGAGTTCGCCAACCAGTTCCCGACATGACCTTCGGCGAACTCGTGGCCCGGTTCCTCGCCGAAGGTGTATCACGCCCCTACCACAACGACCGATTGAAAATGCTCCTCCCGTATTTCGGGGACACCCCGATCGGTCGGATCAACAAGGCCCTCGTCACGGAGTACCGCCACCACCGCCACACGCAAAAGACCGTTTCCGATACCACGATCAACCGTGATGTGGAACTCTTGCGGCACATGCTCTTCTGGGCCGTGGATGAGGGATTCCTCGCCACGAACCCCCTCAGCCGTGTCCCGTTTGTGAAGGAACGCAGGAAGCCGCGCCCTGTGATGACCGTCCCGGAGGAACTGCTTCTTCTCAACGCCGCAGCACCGCACCTTCGGTCCATCGTGATCGCGGCCCTCGACACCGGCATGCGTCGGGGCGAACTCCTGGCCCAACGCTGGGAACACGTCGATCTCGCACGCGGACTCCTCTATGTGACGAGGTCAAAAACCCCCGGAGGAGAGGCTCGGGAGATCCCACTCACCCGGAGGCTCCTCGATCTTCTTTTGGCGAACCGCCAGGACGAAGGGTACGTCTTCACCTTCAACGGCCGACCGTTTCACCGGATCAAAACCGCTTGGAAGCACGCTATCGAGAGGGCCGAGATCCGGTATTACCGATTTCACGATCTCCGGCACGCGTTCAATACCCGCCTCATGGAGGCCGGAGTCATGCAAGAAGTTCGCAAGGCTCTCATGGGGCATTCGAGCGGCGAAGACGTGCATTCCAGGTACACTCACGTCGAGTTGCCGATGAAGCGGGAAGCGATCCGGAAGCTCGAAGAGTGGCTTTCAACCCACAACTCTCAACTCAACCAGAAAGGAGGTAGCCGTGTCAGCACAGAAAACGACGGACGCGGCTTCCACCAGGTCCTCGACCGCGGTCCCGGCTCAGACAGCGCGGAAACCGTGGAAAAAGAAGACCCCGGTGGAAGTCGTACTTGACCAAATCAACCGCCTGCGCGACGACGTTCTCAAGAAGGAAGAAGAGCTCAAACAGGCGAAACGACAACTCCAAAAGCTCGAAGAGGCTCGCAAGGTGCTTGAAGCCAATTAGTTCTTTGTACCAAGGAGCTTGCCAATGCGGCAGGCTCCTTTTTGTACGGTTTTCGCCAAACGGCAAAAAGAAAAGGAGTCCATATGCAGCAACCTTATTTGCTTCCCGGTCCGATTCCAACCGCCAGACGAAGAACGAATCTCGCCCCCGTGTTCGTCGCCACGTTCTTCGCCGCCTTCGTGGGCGGCGGGTATCTCATTTGGCAGAGGCTCGCAACCGCGCACATGACCCCACCTCCGACTCCCACGGTCGAGAAAACCCAACCTGCGCCAGCGTCGGCCATCGACCCATTGATGGAGGACTTGAACATCCATTTCCAAAACGCCATCAGGAGCACGATCCGGTCGAGCGAACTCGTCCGGCAATCTCAGCGCCGCATCCGGGCGGTCATGCCGGCGATGGACCGGAACTACCTCGACGTTGAGAGGGCGCGTCTTGTGGCCGCCGACTCGCTCGCCGAGGAAGCTATTCGCGAATCTAACCGTGCTTCTGAGGAACTCGAAGTCGCCCAGAAGCTCACTCAACAAAAAATCAACGAAGGAGGAAAACAGCAATGAAGCGATCAATGACAATTCCCCGGCCCACGGACACCAGTCCCGTGGCCCAACTCTTTGAAGCTCACGAGCTCAGGCAGTCGCTTGAGGAGGTATTCAATTCCAAAGTGACGGCCGGGGACCGAAGACCGGCTGCACTCGCGCCTATACTCCGATCCGCTCTGGCGCGTCCGGCACGACGGAAGATAACGCTCGCGCGGCTGCCTGAAATCTCGAAACCTCAAACTCTAACTGTGGACGAAATCGAAGGCACGCTGACCAATTTTCTCCAATCGCTCGATGTCGAGCGGGTGGGGACGATCACGCTTGCGCTCCCTTTCGGCATGGACCATTACCTCGTCAATGCGGCGACTTTCAAGGCGCTGGCCGGTCGGGAGGAAGACACGCTTCTCCGCCGGGCGGGTGTCCGCTGGGAGATCGTCGAGAATGACGAGCTGATCGACCTCGGGGATCGTACTCAACTCTTCAGGATGGGCAGAGTGCAAATCTTCAGTTAAGGGAGGGGGGTACCTATGGCGGCGGTGATAGAAGTTCTGCTCATCTTGATTATGGCGTGCGTTCTGGCCATCGCCGCCGCCGTCTTCGTGTGTTATTTGGCTTACACACTGCCACGGGCTTGGTCCCGTTCGTGGGAGGGTTTAGCTCAAAGGTTCTCTAAATGGGAAGTGAGGGCGGACGCTGACGAAAGGCGGGCACGAATCGAAGAACAGATCAACAGCCGCAGCCGGGCCTCGAATTCGAGCCGCGAAGTGGACTCGACCTTTGTTCAGGCCGCCGAAATGAGCAAGAGAATCTCCTCCTCCCTGGCCCTCGTAAAGGACGCCACGAAGACCTGCTGCGACATCCAGAAGTTCACCGCCCAGGTACGGGGAGCAAATGACATGCAGGACATCGCCTGGGACCCCGTGTGCTCGAACCTGCGGCGATATGTCTTGGATGGTATCGACGTGGCCCTCGACGCTCTGGGGAGCTACCCCATCATGGACCGAAAGATCCTTAAACAGCACGTCGGGCTCGGCGCGCTTCGCGAGACTTGCGAGGACTGCGAGCTTTTGAAATACAGCGTGGCCGACGCACCGGCCCTCTGCTCACCCGCCAAGTCCATGGGAAACCGTCCCGGAGAAGAAAAGGATTAACCAAAGGGATTTATATACTTAACTACCCAAGACCATGAATAGAGTGCTTTTCAAATCCGAAAATCAGCACTGGCAAACGCCAGGCGATCTCTATCATGCGCTTGACTCTGAATTTTGCTTCACACTTGATCCGTGTCCGAACGGCGCGACGGACGGACTTACGCGAAGCTGGCAAGGCCAAAGAGTCTACTGTAATCCGCCTTATGGAAGGCACGTAGGAAACTGGCTGGAAAAGGGGAAAGAGGCAGACATCGCCGTTAATCTGCCCGCCCGGACTGATACCAAATGGTGGCACGAGCTTGCGATGAAGGCGAAGGAGATCCGCTTCCTGCGTGGAAGGCTGAGATTTAAGGGAGCAAAACATGGAGCACCATTTCCTAGCGTAATTCTCGTCTTCCGAAGAAGGGGTAGTTAAGTATATAGGTTCCTAACCAAAGGAGTAAATCAGGAATGCCATCGAATGATTATTTTGAGCGGTACGGGTCACAGATAGCAGTGATCGGAAAAAAGGGGCAACAGAAGCTCAGAGAAACTCGCGTCCATGTCTCGGGCCTCGGCGGTATCGGCAACTTGCTGGCCTTGTTTCTGGGTACGCTTGGGGTGGGGTACATCTCCTGTAACGACCCTCAGCGGCTGGAAATCGAAAATCTGGGGAGATTCGTGTGTGGTGACGAAACGGATGTCGGTCGTGACAAAGTCATTGCTGCGGCAAGGTTCTTTCACCGGAGCCGGCATCTTGTGTTTGAGCCGGTCGTTGACAAGAATGAGTCAACCTCAGTCAATTCTTTGTACGAGCGGGCCGACTGGATTTTTTCTTGTGCCAACACGGTTTCGGCTCGCCTGGCGGCAGCTCGCAAAGCAGTCGAACTCAGCAAGCCGATCATCGACGTGGGGGTTTCTGATGGAAGGGTGAGCTTGGCGGGCAGCATCAAATATTGGCTGCCCGACTGTGCAGATTGGTCGGCTTGCCCAGCCTGCTACTTGGCTCCGAAAGCCGAGATTCCTCGGAATGAGGGCCTCTTGTTCACTGTTCTGGCAACGACTGCGGCACTGGCTGCGCATGTCTTCGTTAGTCTGACAACGGGACTTGATACTGATTTCACGAAGACACACAATTACGCCACGGTTGAGACGGACAAATGCCAAATCGAAATACTTGCCGTCCTTAAACGAAAGCATTGTCCCTTCTGTTCGATGAGGCATGGGAGGGGGGCCTAATTATATTTTTTGCGGAGGGAACATGCGGTTGAAGATTTCCTCCGGCTCGGTATACGTTCCGTCGGAATGAAGGGTCTCGATGGCGTGAGGGCCAAACACTCTGCTTATCTCCAACCAATTTGCCTCGATGGCGTCCATCTGGACGTCAAAACATCGGGGATCTACGCCGCCGCGCTCAATGAATTTTTGGCGCGCAATTTGCCGCTCTCCTTCAAACCACCACACCTCAACTCCGGCCGCTTGTAGTTCTCGGACAGCCGGGAGATTGTTTGGCGGGAAGCCCCAATCGATAACCACAGTGTTCCCATTCCTTTGAGCGGTGGCGATGAATGCCTCTACGCCGGCTGTCTGAAGTACCTGGACAAAGGACAGTTTTTCAATGCTACCTTGCCCGCGAAGCAGCTTATCGAAATCGAGGTGGAGGAACCCTTTTTGTTGCCCAAGCCACCTACAGTAAGAGGACTTCCATGTTGCAGGAACACCGCTAATGAGGATCACTGTGGGCATACGTCAGTAGGAACCGTGGGCAGCACTTTACGGTAAGCTATATGGGTCAGTCGGACGTGCGAGTACGATAGGTCTCTAAGTCGGCTTCCGTGACCTCCTCGGGCGGCACTAGCTTGTAGTGCTTCTCAGAGGCAATGCCCACGCCATTCTCACCCTCCTCAAACTCGAAAAGAGCGATCACGTCGCCAAGCATGAACTGAGCGGCAATCGCTCGGCAAATCAATGACGGGAATTTGCTGGCACACACCGCGAAATCCTGCTCAATCTGGACGATACTCAGTCTATCGGTGCCACCCTTGGCTTGGATTGGGAAGACATAGTGGGCACCTTTCTTGTCGAGGCCGACGTAAATTTCGTCTGTCTCGACCTGACCGATGTTCGGGACAGTGGTGCGAAGGTGGTTCTGCAAGGAGTAACACGTGACACCAGTGAATATGTCCACGAGTCTGTTATAGCGAACCTTGGCAAGAAGCGCCTGCTCGTCGTTGAAAGCATACTTCGCTACGACGCCGGGCGTGGAGTCGGGCACCTTGGTGGCTGTCATGTTTTCGTTGGGAACCAGCGGTATGTCTGGAACTAAAACGAACCGGTACTTCCCACGGCCTGCTGGCCGGATGATCCATGTCTCACCTTTGCCAGCCGTAGACTGTATGCTTGTGGGTAATGCTGCACGATAGCGGAAGCTGTAAACCAAGTCACCTAGGTTTTTGGGTAATTCAATGCCGAGTTTATCGGCAACGGTGATGAACTCCTCGCGCTCAAAATCAACAGTGCGAGTTCCCCGTTTGAACTTCGATTGGAAAAGTTTCTCGATAATGGCTACGTATCTGTTTTGTTGGTTCACGTGGTTTAGTTTTTGTGTATGTTCCTTTTTTTCGGCCATCGGAGAATTACGACCTCTTCCCGAAGTTGCTCTCTAGTCGCTGTTGCGAGACGTGTTCGAAATAGATCAATGTCGATGACTTCGTAGCCAAGACCACGAGCAATTTCGGCAATGAGCTGACCGGTCCGAATCATGACCCTGAGATAGGAGGCCTGATCGCCGACAACATAAGCGAGTTGGGCGCCGGGGCGCAACACTGATCGCAATTCAGAGAGGTGGCGGGCAATTCCACCAAAGTATAACTTTGTGACCCTTGGATACAGGCGTTCGAAACCTGAGGTCTTGCCAAGCTCGATGCGGCGGCGTTCGATGGCGTCGGCGATACGTTGGATTTCCTTATTGTCGGCTACCAGGAGATCGTCTTGGTCAGCTTTGTACACTCCGCGAGTGTTGGAGCGCAGAAGCGTTTGCTTGAGACAGCGCAGGTCCTGCTTGTTCCGAACAAATCCTAGAAGGACAGATTCGAGACGGGTCGTGCGAGTATAGTCCTTTTCGTTTGGGTACGGCGGTGAGGTGATTACCGCATCGATTGAGGTGGGTCGGAGGACACTGCGAAGCTGGCGTGCGTCAGCGCGATAAACGAGCGTCTGAACATGGGCTTTCCCCCTCAGGGTTCGCAAATCATCAACCATAGTACGAACGACATTGAGCCATGCTGAGACAACCGGTGCATCTTTCTTGGGAGGTCCGATCCCAACTTCCGGTCCGAAGTGAAGGTTACTGATAACCGAAACAAGGGCTTTGGCTAATGCCAAACGCTCGTATCTACTAAAGCGTTCGTCACTTTGGTTAGTCAATGTTTCTAAGAGGACCAACGTCTTGTGAAGCGGCAGAGGGCTAATCGATTCTGCAAGGAGTAGATCGTGAGCCTCGGGGGGAAGTGTCCACAACTGGGGGGGAACCTTCTGATGTTTAACACGCGTCCGAAATAGCGGGAAATCGTCGCCATCCTCGATGCCCTGTGATTCAAGCTTCTCAGACGTGAGATGCCCAACTTCCATTGCATGATCAAGGAATGCGTCCGGATCGACGGTCCAGGCAACTTTCACTTCGCTTGCAAAGAACGGCACGGGATTTGGCTCAATCCCGATACTCGGAATGCCCAATTTCTTACACTCAACCAGTGTGGTCCCGGTTCCACAGAATGGATCTAGAACACGGGTGTCCGAATTAAGGCCAAAGCGATCAATGTAATCCCGTACCAGATGAGGCGGGAACGAGAGCACAAACCGATACCAATCATGGGCTGCATGATCTTCCGCTCGCAGCTTGTTATCCTCTTGAGCGCTCTTCTGCGTGCCGTGATTTATGGCTAAGTCAAAGTGGGCCATTAAATTAAGTATACTACAATCGAGTTTCTCCTTTCGGGTCTGCTATGATCTTCTTCATGGTCGGAAAGTGCTTTATTGCTCACCCGTCTTGACGGTCAGCAAAAAAAGTATTTTGATTGTAGGACTTCTTTTATATCCAGGACCCCCCTCCGGGGGGGCGGATCAAGGTTTAATCCACTGTGTTGGCATTGCCTTATCCAGAACTCTTTCAGGATATTACCGCGATGGATCTTAACAAATTGTTTGCGCGTCAGGCGGCGCAGCAATTCAACATTGCAAGCATGAACAGAATAGCTATCGTGAATGGCTGAACACGCCTTAATTTTCGCACGAGAGAGCGCATTGACAGTCAGCGCCATGTGTGCAGCATCTAAGGAGTGCACAAAATTCGCAACTATCGCGTCCACTTGCTTCTTTTTGAAGAGCTCTTTGCCTTTGGATGTCGGATCAGGGAGGCTGAAGCGACCGATTCTGGTTCTGATCCTTTGCTGTTTAGCTCTCCGATACTCGTGGACTACTGGGAAACCTGACGGAGAAATCCATGAGATGCCTTGGTCTATGTTCGCAAGGGGCAGCGCAATCTTATCCTGGAGCCAATCCATAATTCCGACAGGTGTCGCGACGACCTTCGGCAAACAATCAAACAGTATGCCCGCGATAAAGTTCGCATTTGAGAGTTGCTCTTCGAGCCTTCCAGGGACAAGGCTTTGATCCACTAATTGCTCGGCTATTCCTCCTTGTTTCGCTCCGTACGGCTTATTCATTGTGGCAGCTTTGGCGACCTTACGTGCCACGCGCCGGGGAAACTTCTGAGATTTGAGCCAGCCTGACCAAATGCTCGCCTGTATCACCCTCTTCTTCGTCTTTTCCTCGGCCCGCTGAAGTCGCTTACAGATCACTTTTGCCTTGCCGAGTTCAAGACGCCGCCGCCTCACTTGGCACTGCACCCAAATCCGCCAGGCCCGATGCAACCTCTTTCGGCTTCTTTCCTGAGGCGAAGTGATTCCCGCGATCTTCTTTGCCAGCCGCTTGCAGCCCACTTGTTCTAATAGCCAGCGAGCCAGCTTAAATCTTTCAGTTTTGCGCCGCGCCTCATTTCGGAGAGATTTGAGCATCTCCTCTGCGACCTTCCAATAGATGTCTTGTGGATGGCTGGATGGTCGGAGGTTCGTGAGCCGGCCACCCGTTGGGTCTCGACCCAAAGCGCTGAGGTGCTGGAGGCCGTTGCACGTACCGTCCATCGCAACGGGTATGTGGGACTTGAAATCCCTTCCGCGCCCTTCGTCGCGCAATTTGCAGTATTCACTCCATTCTTTGCACGTTGCGAGGAAGCAAAATGGTTTGTCAGCATCCAGCCACCACTTCTCAATTGCGGGATCAGAGCAGTTTTCGGCGAGGTGAATTATCTTCGTTTCATTCTGCCTTACCCATGCTCTTCGCGCCCTAAAGTGGTCCTTGTCCTTTCCGTAGAGGTTCGCCAAATGAATGGCTAGCCAATACGCCCCACTCCGCCCCAGAAGTTTGCCTTCAGCGAATTCGATCAGAGCCCGACCAATATCATCATCTTGCGGATGAAATACCCTCGGGACAGGGTAGGCGCGCCCACGAAAGTCTAGGAAGTAAGGAAAGTAGATGGTTTTGCCGACCATTTCTTGTGCCATCTTGAGCCGGTCCGGCATTAGCTTGCAGCGGTATAACATTGCGGCAAGCCTTGAGCGCTTGGCTCTCCGCCAAGCAATCCACCAGTTGCGGAATTCCTCTTTAGGGCGACTCGGTGCTGGCTTCCGAGGGAGTCTGGGAACGGCAGGAAGCCCTGGGAATTGTTGTTTCGTGGCCGCAAGACGACGCATAGACTTAAGGATCGACTCGTTGACTCGCCACCGGACATTCTGAAGTGCATTGACCGCTCTCATCACCCGGTCGAGGCTGGTCTCTTTACAGACTTCTTCGAAGCGCCGTCTGTTCCGATATTTGACCAGTTCCGATCCAAAATATGGGTCTGCACAATTACGTAGGTACCCACCTGCCTGCAAACCCTCCCACGCGCGTGGGGGACGTACCATGGGGGAATATAAAGGCGAACATATGGACGTGTACTCGCGCAAGATAGAGCTGAGCGAAGCTTCAAGGTGGGCGGTCAGGTGTATCACTATTGGCTGTGTAACCTCTCCCTCTTTGGCTGATCGCTTTGCCCATACCTTTGTTTGTCCCTCCTTCACCAACACAAGACGCGCACGCTTTGCACACTCGAGGAGGAGGCCACCGAGTCTAAAGTATTCATTATACAATTTGCTGTACCCTTCTCGGCTGTTTCTCGCATGTGTAGTCTGTCGAATGAGCATCATCGCGCGCTGCTTCAGTTTTCTTTCATAGTCCGTAGCAGCCCGGAATGCCGAGGGCCGGTTTATTCTGAGTTGGGATGATATTACAAGCTCCTGAACCGGATCTTGATTTTGACTCCTTCCTAGGTACTCTCGTCTCCTATCCGCGATATATTCCATGAAACAGTTCCTGCCGATCTGATCCATGAGCCACCTTGCTTCCACGTCTTTCTGGTCTTCTTCGTCGAGGAGCATGGAAACAAGTCCGTCGAATATGCAATCAAGCGTTATGAAAGCCAATCGCTCAGCATCTATCGTGAGAAACAGGATCTTCTCTCCGTGAAATTTGGCATCGGACCTTCCATTCAGAAGATTCGATTGTTCCAGTTTGATGGTGCGTATCAGAGGTGAAATCCATTTCATCCCAAATGCGCTGCCCGCGCTGGACCGAAGACCCTGTTTGCGCACTTTGTCCCTATAACGCGCGACTCCGTTCTTGCGAGCATCGTCTTCCAGACACCACTCCTCCTCATCCAACGGTAGTCGCAACCGGTCCATCTGCACAGCAAGCCCTCGATGGCAAAAAATAAATTAGATAGGCAGACTACGCCGCTGCTTAGACAACCTGCAACGCGGCGGCCAATTCACTTGCGACATCTAGCACCCACCGAGCTTTCCTTCTGTCTCTTGCGGTACGCCAGTAGAAGGATGATTCACAAGGAGTCGCATGACAGTGGTAATTTCACCGGAGAAGCTTTGCATCGATCTTGTTAACATCTTTCTATTTGTGGTCTCAAATGCGCATGTTCTTAAGCCAATTGCAAGCTATTTGCTGCAGCCTCTTGTAGGCGCACTTATAATGATATTGGCGCAGGGAATTATATGCCCTACTGAGAAATCCAGCGACGAAAGATCACTCCGCTGGATCTACCTTCTAGTTGTTTGCGATGTCGCGGTTGCAGGGTGGTTGTGGACCACGCCAGCCGCCCTTGGCCTCTGGCGCATTGCACTTGCAAGCGTGATTGCGGCACAAGTGAGAATAGAATTGCCGCCAAAGTTCAGGAAGAAGCTCGAAGAGGGTTTCGTAATTCGATTTTAGATTTTCAAAAGAGAAAGGGGGAGCCAAAGCTTCCCTTTTTCGTGGTGGCTAGGAGAGAGTTGTGCCTACCAATAACTCCATCCATGTTGATGACCTGCCCCCCAAAAAAACAATGCCAAGATCAGATATGATTTTGAGGCAAAAAGAGAGGCAGGGCGATAGCGATTGTTAAAGCGGGTGCCAGATTGAATTAGTAATCAAATGGCAGATTCGCAAGACTCGACTTTTTGGCTTCATGTGTTGTAGATGATTTTGTGGCGGTCAAAGCACCTTTGTTCTTTTCGATTCAATACGGACCAATACGTGGCTTCAACGCTTTTACTTCCAATCACTTATCGTCTACACAAATCAATAGCTTTCAATAATGGCGCGAATCGGGTTTGCAACCAGGTTCTCTACCCAGAATTGCTCCTCGTAACTCCCGTGTTTTCAATAGACGGTTTTCCCGCTGGTATTGAACCCTGTTGAAACTGGAGGTTCTCGCAGCCACAAAATCGACTACAGTCGCGCCCGGTAGATTCGCGAGTCCGTAGCGAGCATTGCAAGCGAAGGAGTTGCGAGGACAAAGGCCGGGCCCACCCCCTGGTCTTGCATCAGGTGTTCGAGCCCCGTCAGGTCCACGATCCTTTCGAGGACGCCGGACCTCAAACGGGTGAGTGTGGCCATGAGGACGAATAGTCCGCCGCCCCGCCCCCCTTGGGGGGCGGGTTCTCTTCCGCTTACCTTCAACTTCGTTTGCACCTTCCATCGGTAACACTCCTTTCGGTCCCCTCAGGGAACCTAGGCTTTGGAGTGGCACCCGTTTTCCTTAAGAACTTTCGCTCATGATCTGGTCGTTAGTTTTTCACAAGGATTCCGGCCGGAGTCCACTGGGCCATATTTTCCCTTTGAAGTCTTGTTCGGGGCTATTCTCGTCGGCTCCCTGTACGGGCGATACGTGAAACGATTGCGAATCGCTCAAATAATGCGGAAAAACCTTACCGCAGCATTCACCGAGGAGAACCGGAGACTAGGGGAGCTTGGCCTACCAACCCTGACGTTCCCATCACAGAGCGACAGCTTCCACTTGTTTGAGCTTCTGGTATACGGCTGCATCATTATAGGGTATGTCGGCGTATGGTTCAGCCTGATGTCCAGCCAAGGTAAACCGTGAGGACGGGAAGTGCCAACAACCCGCCATTACCAACATCGCTCAGTTCAAGTCACGCAGGATTCCTGGGGCCGGAACCCAAGCCTTCTAAAGGGGAGGCACTGCTTAAGCTCTACGACGACGGCTGGCGAGTTGAAAAGATCAAGGTAGATTAGCGCGTTAGTCTGGATGGCACCACGGAGCAAGGCAGGGCAAGGGATTTACAAAAGATTGCGTCTTGCTCTGAAGGGCGGGGCTCGGGAGGCATCCGGCACGGACGGACGACATGCGAGATGGGAGAATCTGCTTGGCAACCCGTCTGCTCAAACGGGTTCTTGGAGAGAAGTGTCGGTCTGAGCTCGGGCAGGGTGTCTCTCCGCCCGGCCAGATAGCGCATCATCGGGGGCCTGCGGCGCTGGTTGCTCGTAACGCCTGAAGGCTTTGCGGTGAATCAAACACCGGAGGTCGTAGGAAATGAACGCACTTCAGGCCGGGGAGACTTACGCAAGGCTCTTCAGTGGTTGTATGCGCCGCAACAATCTCTGCACACGCATACCATCAAAACCTGTCCACCCGACCGCACTGGCACATCGACTATTTGAGAGCGCCCACGCGGTTAAATTCATTGTGGCCAATTACGATGGGAGACGCCGCAGTCCGGCCCGGCCGAGTGGTCAGGAGGCCATGCAACTAGGCCCTGGGTGAGTCAGTCCGGCCCCGCGCGTGGCAAAGCGGAAGTGGGCGCCGCCGTCCGATCTGCATCTTCGATGGCGTGTGACAGCCGCATAGCCGCACGTGACGCGAGCCAGTTTCCGCAATAAGAAAAATGAGGTGTTCCTGGAAGCGATTGCAGATCACTCCTGCGCTGTCGGTGGCATAGTGGACCCATCTCGCGTCTCTAATAGATCCATATGACGTCCGTAGCCGCAGACGGATAGGTGGTAAACGCCGCTCGTTTCCCTGGCAAACACAATATTTACTCGGACTCGGACGCTATGTCTCTTGACAAGGCCTATCTGTTCGTGTAAACAGCGGGCTGTATGGAAGCGGTACCAGAATTTCGAGACGCTCGGCAACGAATACGCCTATACTGGCCGGAACCTGGGTTCCGTAAGGGAAGTCCTGGTTTGCGACACTCTTTGATATTCGGCTGCTGACTCCAGCGCCGAGCGAGCTGGGTTACGGGCTTCTGGGTGGCCGCGTACGCCACAAAGTCAGGATGTGCACTCACCTTGGCATGGGCCCGATGGGCGCGGGGTACGGAACTTTGGACATGGAGCCGCTGACCGAGCGCGCGCAGGCTGTGATCGAAAAAGGCTGGCGCACGTACGTCCGTGGGGTCTTCGCATCTATGTAGAACCATTTCTGGTTTGGAAAAGCGCTAATTCTGTTGAGTGGCGTTACGAACGGCGGGTTTGCACAGCCCATGAAGCACGCCCGAAATTGGAAGTGGGAGAACACTTGGCTGGTATATTCCCTCGTCGCGTTATTCCTTGCTCCCTGGGCGCTGGCCTTTGGGCTGGTCCCGGGACACCTGAAGGTCTATGCGGGCGTGACACTGCATGCGCTGTTGCTGCCTCTGCTGTTCGGCTTGCTTTGGGGGACGGCACAAGCCACCTTCGGAATCAGTTTGAGATTAGCCGGTGTCGCCCTGACGTTCGCCGTCGTCTCCGGTCTCGCCAGCCTTTCCGGGTCGCTCGTGCCCTTGCTGGCCTTCAATCCCGCGGACCTCTTCCGCCCGCGTGGACTTCTCTTGCTTCTTAGCATTCCGTTTCTGGCCGTGGGCCTGATTCTCTATGCTCACGTCGGCCGCGGACGAGAAAAGGAGCAAGCCGCCCAGGATGCGGATGCTTCCAAGTTAAAAGGCAGCTTCGCCACCGGAATGGCCTTGTGCGTTTTCACGGGAATCTTCGGATCGAGTTTCAATTTGGGATTCGTTTTTGGCGACGACGTCATTCGCGCCAGCCTGCGGCAGGGTGCAGGATCGCTAACCTCCACGTATGCGGTGTGAGGTCTCGTCCTAGGGGCAGGCTTCGCTCTGAACCGGGTTTACTGTGTATAGCTCCTGGTCCGGAATCACACGGCGAATCTGTTCGGGCAGAGCGGCTGGCCAAGGGAGGCCGGTCTCGCCGTCGCCATGGCGCTCACCTGGGTCAAAACCGTCTTGGAGTTGATGACTGGAGAGTGGAAAGGCACGAGCTCTCGAACCCGGAAGCTCCCGTGTGCGGTCGTCGCCTTCATCCTGATGGCCGTCATGGTCCTGAACCTCGTCGGCCTTCTCTGAGGATGACGAAGGCGCCGGCATGGTCCGCCCACGCTTCCGGTTTCGCCGCAACAATGCGCATCGCCCTCCAGACGAGTACAAAATGGAGGATTTCGGTCAAAACCTTGTATCAAGGTGTCAGGAGCCCAACGCATGCCCTACGACGCGACCAAGATGTATGACTGGCAGATTTCCGAGGCGGCGGAGCAGCGGATGCCCAGCCCGCGGGAATGGCAGGAAAGGTTGGGGCTGCAACAAGATGAAGTTATCCCCATAGGGAGGCTGGCCAAGCTGGATTTCCTCAAGATTATTGAGCGACTAGAAGACCGCCCGGACGGGAAGTACATTGAAGTTACGGCCATTACCCCCACTCCCCTAGGTGAGGGAAAAAGCACAACTTCCCTGGGTTTGATCGAGGGTTTGGGCAAGCGTGGCAAGAACGTGGGCGGCTGCCTGCGTCAGCCTTCCGGCGGCCCGACCATGAACGTGAAGGGCACGGCGGCGGGTGGGGGAAACGCCCTGCTGATCCCCATGACGGAGTTCTCCCTGGGCCTGACGGGCGACATCAACGACATTTCCAACGCCCACAACCTGGCCATGGTGGCGCTCACGGCGCGCATGCAGCACGAGCGGAATTATGGCGACGAGCAACTCGGGAAGCTCAGCAAGCTGCGCCGCCTGGACATTGACCCGACGCGCGTGGAAATGGGCTGGGTCATGGATTTCTGCGCGCAGGCGCTGCGCGACATCATCATCGGCATTGGCAGCCGGCAAGACGGCTTCATGATGCAATCCAAGTTTGCCATCACCGTCAGCTCCGAACTGATGGCGATTCTCGCCATTGTCACGGACCTGGCCGACTTGCGCAAGCGCCTGGAGGAGATCACCGTCGCTTACGACAAGAAGGGGAATCCGGTCACCACCCGCGATCTGGAAGTCGCCGGAGCCATGGCGGCCTGGATGCGCAACACCATCAACCCCACACTGTGCAGCACGGCGGAATATCAACCCTGCATGGTGCACGCCGGCCCCTTCGCCAACATTGCGGTGGGGCAGTCCTCGATCATCGGCGACCGGCTAGGCCTGAAGATGTTCGATTACCACGTCACGGAGAGCGGCTTTGCGGCGGACATCGGCTTCGAAAAGTTCTGGAACGTCAAGTGTCGTTGCAGCGGGCTGAAGCCGAACGTCTCGGTCCTGACCACGACCATCCGTTCCCTCAAGATGCACGGGGGCGGCCCGCGGGTCGCGCCGGGACTGCCGCTGGCGGAGGAGTACACGAAAGAAAATCTGCAGCTCCTCGAAAACGGTCTTCCCAACCTGCTGCACCATCTCGGCATCATTCGCCGGTCGGGAATCAATCCGGTGGTCTGCATCAACTGTTTCCACACCGACACGAAAGAGGAAATCGCCCTGGTGCGGCGGGCGGTGGAAAGCGCGGGGGCGCGGTGTGCAGCTTCCGAGCATTGGGCCCGGGGCGGCGAAGGAGCCCTGGAACTGGCAGACGCCGTGCTCGACGCCTGCCGAGACCAAGTCAACTTCCAGTACTTGTATCCGTTCGAAATGAAGTTGCGCGACCGCGTCGAACTCATCGCCAAAGAAGTGTACGGCGCCGATGGTGTGGCGTGGACGCCTGAGGCAGAAGCCAAATCCAAGGTGTTCGAGTCCGATCCAAAGTATGCGCATTACGCCACCATGATGGTGAAGACCCACTTGAGCTTGAGCCACGACCCGGAGCTCAAGGGGGTTCCGGAGGGCTGGGTGTTGCCGATTCGGGACGTCCTGGTGTATTCGGGCGCGAAGTTCCTCTGCCCGTGCGCGGGCACCATCAGCTTGATGCCCGGGACGTCTTCCAATCCCGGCTTCCGCCGGGTGGATGTCGATGTCAAAAGCGGAAAAGTAACCGGACTGTTTTAGAACAGGAGCGGACGATGTACGGAGAGACAGCTTTTCTCTTTCGGGGAATCAGCGAGGAGACACGCCAGAAGATTCTGGATGCCGCTCGCGAGGAATCGCACGCGCAGGGCAATTTCCTTTTTCACCAGGGTGACCCTGCCGGCTGTTTTTATATCCTGCGCGAGGGGCGCATACGGCTGGGCGTGGGACACAGCGAGCTGTTGGCCTATGTGGCCAGCGCCCCGGGCGATATCATCGGTTGGTCGAGTCTGGTGGAGAACGAGGCGTACACGGCTTCTGCGGAGTGCCTGGCCCCCGTCGAGGTCTTGAGGATTGAAAAGAACCAGTTGGATCAGATCCTGCAGGAGGATCCCACGAGCGGGATGGTTTTCTTCAAGCACGTTGCCGCGCTGGTCGGCCGTCGTCTGGTCAAGGGTTACCGGGCAACGCTCTCCGTACACGGAGAACGCGAGCAGCGTCCGGGAGGGTAGGCGCGTGGCGCCGGCCCCGCACGACAGGGCCGGCCTAGCGAGCCGCCGGGACGGCGGCGCTACGCAGGTGCCCCGTTCTTATGGATAGGCGGAGGAGAGCTGAATGACCGCAGAGGGAGAGGCCCAGAAAAGGAACCACTTGAAGCTGGCTCTTGAAAAAGGGGAGTTTATCTACACCGCGGAGCTGGTGCTGGGCCGGGATCACAACGTGGCGGAGGCGGAGACCTTCGTCAAGGAGGCCGCTGCCGCGACGGACGGCATCAAGGTCATCAGCGTGACGGACCTGCCGGGCGGCAACCCGGCTCTGCCTCCCGAAGCCTTCGTCTCGTCCATCCAGGAAAAAGGCCTGACGCCCATGGCGCATCTCACGGGCAAGGATGGGAACCGTTCCAGCCTGGAAGGCCGCCTCCATGCCTTGGCGCGCCTGGGTGTGGAAAATATCCTGGCCCTGACGGGCGACGCTCAGAAAGAGGGTTTCGCCGGCCGGTCGAAGCCCGTTTACGATCTGGATTCCGTGCTGATTCTTTGGCTGGTCGAGGCCATGCGGAAGGGCATCGAGTACAAGCTCGGCACACGGACCGTGCACAGCACCCCCTTCGATTTCTTTGCCGGCGCCGTCGTGAACCCTTACAAGGTCCGCGAGCCCGACCAAATGATGCAGTTCTACAAGCTGCAGTTGAAAGTTGCCGTGGGGGCGCAGTTCATTATCACCCAGTTGGGATATAACCTGCGCAAGCTCTACGAGCTGAAGCAATACCTGGAGCGTGAGAACTTGGGACACATCCCGGTGCTCGCTAACGTCTACGTTCCCACGGCGAAGATCGCGCAGATGATGCAGTCCGGCGAATTGGCGGGCTGCGCGGTAACCGACGCGTTGATTAAGCGGCTTGAGACGGAGAAGAAACCTCAACGCCTGGAGCGTGCCGCGCTCCTGGTGGCGGCGGTGAAGGAGCTGGGTTTTGCGGGGGCGCACATCGGCGGTTTCGGCCTCGCGCATCGGGATTTCATGACTCTTGCCGAGCGCGCTGCGGCGATCGGGGGCGATTGGCGGAACCGCCTGGACGAGTTGGTGTTCCCGTGTGCGAACGAGTTCTGCCTGTTGCCCGCGGCCAAAGATGGCTTGAGTGACGGCGCTGGCAACTACCAGCTCAGCCACACCCAGCCTCACGCCACCTTCACGCAGTGGCTCTCCAAGCTGGTGCACCGTCACCTCATCGCCGAGGGTTCCTTCGGAGCACGCTTCTTCGGTTCCCGTCTGAAGGCGGATGGGAAAGCGGCTTCATGGCGTCACGGCCTGTGGTACTGGCTGCTCGAGCCTTCCAGCTTCTACCGCAAAGCCACGCTGGGGTGCAAGAGTTGCGGAGATTGCCTGCAGGACCACCTCGACTACGCCGGTTGCTCCATGCGCTGGTGTTACAAGGAACTGCGCAACGGTCCCTGTGGCGGCTCCAGGGTCGACGGAACCTGTGAGGCCCGCCCCGAGGAACCTTGCGTCTGGAACGTGATCTACCGGGGCGCGCGGGCAGTGGGAGACGACCCGCGAAAATTCGCCCGCACGCTGATCCCGCCGCGCGACTGGTGTTTGGATGGCACCAACGCTTTGGCCAATCGCTTCGCGGGGTTGGATAACCTCGGCAAGCGAATCGATCTGCACTCAGGGGCAAGAAGCCATCCAGGAGGGAGATAGATCCCATGCTCATTATCGGTGAATTGATTAATTGCACCCGGAAGAAAGTCGGGGAAGCGGCTGCCAAGAGGGACGTGGAGTTTTTCAAAGAAATTGCCCGGAAACAAGTCAATGCCGGCGCGGACATGCTCGACGTCAACGGCGGCCTGCCGGGGCAGGAGCTGGAGGTCTTGCCGTGGCTGGTGGACATCGTGCAGGAAACGGTTTCGGTGCCGCTGTGCCTCGATAGCGCCGATCCCGAAGCCTTGCGCCGCACGCTGCCACATTGCACGCAGCGGGCCATGATCAATTCCATCACCGACGAGCCGGCGCGCATTCAGGCCCTGCTCCCTCTCTTGAAAGAATTTCGCCCTAAGGTGATCGCGCTGTGCATGGGCGAAGCGGGGCCGCCCAGCACCGCCGAGGAGCGCGTCTCAATTGCCAGCCACCTGGTCGATCGGCTCACCGCCGAAGGTCTCGCGCTTGACGATATCTATGTCGATGCCTGCGTCCTGCCGGTCAGCACCGGGCCCGAACACGGTAAAGCGCTTCTGGAAGCGATTGGGCAGATCGCGGCGCGCTACCCCGGCGTGCACATCAGCGCGGGCGTCAGCAACGTGTCATTTGGACTTCCCATGCGCAAGCTCCTCAACGAGGTTTTTGTGGTCTTGCTGATGGCACGAGGCCTGGACGCCGGGATTGTGGATCCCTGCGATCCTCAACTGATGGTGAATATCCGCGCCGCCGAGGCCTTGCTGGGACGCGACGAGTTTTGCGCGAGCTACCTCCGCGCCTTCCGCGAAGGGAAACTGGAACTGCCGGCGGCGGCGTAAGAGTTTGCGGTCTTGGCAGCGTCGGCACTTTGCCAGACGGGACGGAGAATCGTTCTAAGGACGGAGCCAGCATGACAATTAAACCCGGAGAAATCGTTTCCCTTGCGGGAGACGTGGGCAGGTACAAGGCCGACCTAGGCGTTCCGAATTTCTTAGTGCGGGGCTTCATGGGCGGCATGTTCATCGCCATGGGAGCGACTCTCGCCATGGTCTGCTCAACCGGACTGGAGACTCCGCTAGGGCCCGGTTTCAAGGCGATGATTGCGGGGGCCGTCTTTCCCGTAGGCTTAGTCATGATCGTGATTACAGGCATGTCGCTGTTCACGGGTGACACGATGTTGATCCCCGTGGCGGTCTTTCAGGGGAAGACAACCTGGCAAAAGGTCGGATGGGCTTGGCTGTGGGTTTACGCCGGAAATTTCGCGGGTTCCCTATTCTGGGCTTACTTGATGATCTGGGGGCTCTTCCACAAGCCTGGGACGGCCGACCTGAACGCCTTCGGCCAGAGTGCCGTGACCATTGCCCAGTTAAAGACCCTGTCCTATGCCACCGCGAGGGGGGCGGGACTGCGCGCGGCTTTCGCCAAAGGTATTGCCTGCAATATCTTGGTCAACCTGGCGATCCTGCTCGGAATATCCGCAGAGCATCCCAGCGGCAAGATCCTGGGAATATGGTTTCCGATCATGTCTTTTGTGGCGTGCGGATTTGAGCACAGTGTTGCGAATATGTATTTCGTGCCGGTGGGGATGATGCTGGGTGCCGGCGTGACTTGGTCACAGTTCCTCAAATGGAATCTGCTGCCCGTGACGTTGGGCAACATCGTGGGGGGCTTGGTGTTTGTGGGCGCGGCGTATTGCTTCTGTTTCCGGCGCGAACTCTCCCCCTCAACCTCCAGCCGCCTCGAGCTTGTGGAACGCAAAGCAGCTTAGGTTCCGAGGCGCGATTCGCCTTGGCGCTCAGACACTGACACGCGGCATTCTGAGCCGAAGCCGGGCTAGGCTTTCTCTCCCGGGATCAGGGGCCGGTTTTGCCTGGAAATTACGTGAGGGATCCTATGGGCGGGTGCTGCGGAACCAGCCCGGGATTCATCCGCGCTCTGGCCATCATGCTGCGGCAGGATAAAGAAGACGCACGGAATAACTTTTCCCTTCGGGCGAAGTCGGGATCCTTCGTCCCCTGGACGGGCGGGGTCCCCAAATATCAATGGTGCCAGGTCAAGATCCCGCCGAGAGTCTAAGGAATTCACAGCATTGAGATTCTGGGATGCGGAAGGACATAATCCTCTGGGAGACCAATCTTGACAACAACCCTTCTTAATGGGAATAAAATTCGAGATGAAGTTCAATCTGAGCTCCTGCACCAGATCGCGGACCTGAAGCGCGAGGGCGTTACACCCGGCTTGGCGGCGGTGCTGGTGGGTGAAAATCCCGCGTCGCAGATTTATGTCCGAAGCAAAGTAAAAACCTCTGAATCACTAGGGCTGTTCAGCAAGAAAATCGAGCGGTCAAAGGATGCCACCACCGAGGAACTGCTGGAGTTGGTGAACGACCTTAACCGCAACGATGCGATCGATGGCATTCTGATTCAGCTTCCTTTGCCCCCTCAGGTGGATACGAAGCGCGTGCTGATGGCCGTCGACCCGGCCAAGGATGTGGACGGTTTCCATCCTATCAATGTCGGCAACCTGGTGGCGGGACGTACGGGTTTTGTGCCCTGCACGCCGGCGGGAATTTTGGAAATCCTCAAGCGCTCGAACATTCCCCTTAAAGGAGCCCGGGCGGTGGTGATCGGCCGCAGTGACATTGTGGGGAAGCCGGTGGCCATGCTCCTGTTGCATGAACATGCCACGGTCACGATTTGCCATTCGCGCACGCACGACCTGCCCGCCGTGGCGCGCGAAGCCGATATCTTGGTGGCGGCCATGGGGAAAGCCGCCTTTGTCACCGGCGACTTCATCAAACCCGGCGCGACCGTCATCGACGTCGGAATCAACCGCCTGACGACGGAAGAAGAAGTGCGCAAGATCTTCCCCGACCCCACCGGCCCGCTCGCCACCTTGGAGAGGCGAGGTTCGGTGCTGGTGGGAGATGTGCAACCGGAAGACGCACGGGCCATCGCCGGCGCTTTCACCCCGGTTCCGGGCGGAGTGGGACCCGTGACGATCGTGATGCTGATGTCGAACACCATTCAGGCAGCGCGGCTCCGCCGGGGTTCACGCAATCAGGCGCATTGAATGTCCAAAGCCTGCCCCGTTTTCGGCCTTACCGGAGGTGTGGCCTGCAGGTGTCTGGACGTGGCGGGGCATTGCGGGATATCGTTACATCCATTTTCCCCGAACTACGGAACATCCAGGGAGAGTGCATTCGCATGCTTCTGGACCCGTATGGCGCGTTTCCCGTTGACCTGAAAAAACTACCCTGGGAGGACTCTCTTTTACACTGGTACAATTTTCGGGGGGCAGTTGTTCATGAGCATTCTGCTCACAACGAACCACCAAAATGGCGCATATCTTCGTGACCTGTGTGTTTGTCTCGACGTTTCGCCTGCCCGCAGTTTCACCGACTTAGCCTCATATTTCGGAGGGAGGTCATGCAGGGGCCCTTGGCAATTATTTTAACCGCGCCAGCTCGCAGCGCATCGGCTTGATCAGCTTCCCGGCGGAAGGGGTAGAGGTACCCGTGAACACCGCCCTTCGGGGAACAAAGGTGGCGCTCTTTTGTCCGGTGAGAGAGGGCGGCTCCTTTGCCCGCCTTCGCCAACGCACCGAGCACCTTGCGCTGAACGCCGATCAAAGTTTTCAGGAAACCTTTGTGGAGGAAATGGCATTCCCAGACAGAGGTGTTGGGGATTCGGGACTGGGTGGTGGGGAAACCCCGGGATCCAACCCGCAGAACCCAGCACCTAGAACCTAGGAAGGGAGACTTGTATGACACTATTCGAAGAACTTCAACAGGCAATCATTGATGGGAAAGCTCCCGTCGCCAAGGAATTGACTGAGAAGATGCTGAAAGAAGGCGTTCGGCCCGCCGGGTTCTTCCCCAAGGCCATCATCCCGGCCATGGACGAGGTGGGGCGCCGCATGCGGGAATGCGAATTCTTCATTCCCGAGGTGCTGATCGCCGCCCGTGCGGCCCGCGGCGCTACCGATATTCTGCGGCCGCTGCTGGTGGGAGACGAGTCCGTCCGCTCCGCCGGCACAGTCGTATGTGGCACGGTGAAAGGCGACTTGCACGACATCGGCAAGAACATCGTGGCCATGATGCTGGAAAGCGCGGGTTTCCATATCGTTGACCTGGGCGTAGACGTTGCGCCCGAGAAGATCATCGAGGCGGTCCGCCAGCACCAAGCCAATATCGTGGCGATGTCGGCGCTCCTCACCACCACGATGGTGAACATGAAGGCGGTGATCGAGGCGCTCGCAGCGGCGGGGCTTCGCGACAAGGTGAAAGTGCTGGTGGGCGGCGCACCCGTCACCGACACTTGGGCTCACTCGATTGGCGCGGACGGCTATGGCAAGGACGCACCGGCTGCGGTGGAACTGGCGCGGCAACTCGTCACGGCCTGATCCGAACGCTCCGTAAAGTATCTGTGGCACGCCACGGCCCGCAGGAGTACGAGGCGGAGGCACTGATGAAACTGTGATGAGCTCAGGCAAGTGAATTCGACTTGCCCTTGAGCACCGGGAACGTGATTGCCTCCTGCTTAACTTGGGAGCGACTTCAGTGACGGGAAGCCATGTGGACACCGCCTATCGGCTGCCCCAGGCACTGCACCTGAATCGCCCCGGGACCCCGGTCAAGATCATCGAGCGGTTCCAGATGGTCGGGGGAATCAAGCCCGGCTTGCTGGACGCACTGGGAGTCGATATGGTCAGCCTGGGCGGGAGAGGGACAGCCTTCGGCTTCACGCTCGAAGGATGGAAAGAGTGGGGAACCGTCGGCGGCACGCTGGCGCTTGTCCCGGTCGGGTTTAACACCAAGACCGCATCGAACGGGGCCCTGCTCCTATACCCTCAGTGCGACTCCTCGGCCCTGTTTTCGGCTTGCATGCTACGGAGGGATTCTACTTCGACATCATCGTGCGGCAAGAGCCTCTCGACGATAACAACCTTCGGGTCGGAGACAATCTGGGAGAATTCAGCCCAATCTCCGACCAGGAACTTGACCATTATCGCAGCCGGGCTGAAGAACTCTACGCGCATACTGATAAGGCGATAGCGCTGAGCCTGGGCGCGCTGGCGCTCGGCAACATCGCACGAGTTCCAAGAAGAGGACTTACTGATTTCTGCAGAATAAGGTTGTAGGCCTGCTTTTGCCTTTACACTCCCGCTCATGAACCCTGATTCCGAATTGGGGTGCACCCTTTTGCTGCAATCCGTTAAATTGAAACGGATTTCGTTTTGCGGAGGAAGGATAAAACGGTACAACGAGAGATTAGTGCGTTTTAGCCCAAGTTCGTAAGTGCGCCCTCACGGCGCAGTCTCTCCACCAACTGAAGCAGCTCGACCATCTCTGCAGCGCGGAACAGCGAGCGCTCTGCTGCCAACTGGACGACCGGCTCTTCCGCCACCACATCGGTCCAACTGGCCGGAACCGATACCAGATGCTCGCTTTCCCCCTGGAAGTAGACTCGGTCCTCCCCCCCGGCGTGGACATTAAGTGACGAGCTCGAACTCCTGACTGAACCACGGGTGAAACGGGTGAGTGATTTTGAAACGTCGACTTAGACCATTCCCATTGCGTAGTTCACGACTGAAGCCAAGGAACGGGTGGAGCGGATGCACGGGGCGCATCAGGACCGGCTGGCGAAGAAGCCGCCCCAAAAAAAGAGCGCCATCCATGCCCAGGCCAACGTGTATTTGGAGGCAAAGAAAGTATCTGCCGGCACAAAACCGGGGGTCTGCGCGTGCGGCGGCCCGACCGGTGGATTTTCACCGCCGGGCCCCGGGCGAGGCAGTTGGACGAGACCTTCCGGCTGGATAGCCCCCCTAAGATCAGCGACGATCGGGTGGTGCGTTACGACGACCGCGTCTTCCTACTCCAGCCGCAGAGCCGCCACTACGCGCCAGCAGAAGGCCAAGTGGTGGAATGTGAGGCGGGCCGAGAGCCTGACGATCGAATGCCACGGCCGCGCCGTTCGCCGGCAGCAGATCCCGCCGCAGTCCGGCCCGGCCGAGTGGTCAGGAGGCCATGCTACTAGGCCCTGGGTGAGTCAGTCCGGCCCCGCGCGTGGCAAAGCGGGAGTGGGCGCCGCCGTCCGATCTGCATCTTCGATGGCGTGTGACAGCCGCATAGCCGCACGTGACGCGAGCCAGTTCCCGCAATAAGAAAAATGAGGTGTTCCTGGAAGCGATTGCAGATCACTCCTGCGCTGTCAGTGGCATAGTGGACCCATCTCGCGTCTCTAATAGATCCATATGACGTCCGTAGCCGCAGACGGATAGGTGGTAAACGCCACTCATTTCCCTGGCAAACACAATATTTACTCGGACTCGGACTCTATGTCTCTTGACAACGCCTATCTGTTCGGATATATAGGGGGCTTTCTGGGAGCGTTACCATAATTTCGAGACGCTGGGGGTCGTTCAAGCCCACTAGGTCACTGACGAACGAGCTCCTCGTTTCATTCGTCGGGTCCGGTCAGAGCGCGAGAGCGGAAAGCGGACGGCGGTCCTCGATACGGTCAACCAAAAGACTTTATACGCGGAACAAACCCCGCCAATCCAGCTCCGTAATGAGAAGGAGGCTACAATGCGAAAGCGTCGCCTGTGGCTGCTCATGGGATTCATAATGAGCTTTGCCTTTGCAGGCCTGCTTTACGGCCAACGCGCCGGTCGCGGCATCATCACGGGAATCGTTACTGACCCGGCGGGTGCTGCTGTTCCCGACGCCACCCTCACAGTAACCGACGAGGTGACACAATTTAAGAGCGTCGTTAACACGTCGGGCGACGGCAACTATGGAACCCCTCTACTGGCCCCGGGCACGTACACGGTGCAAGTGGAGAAACCAGGTTTCAAAACTTACATCCGCAAGGGAATTGTGATCACCAGCGGCATCGAGTACCGGCAAGATGTGACCTTAGAACTCGGCGCCGTAACGCAAACCGTGGAGGTGAACGCAGCGTCCGAAATGATTAACGTTCAGACCGCTGACGTCTCCCACACCCTCAACCAGAGGTATTACCAAGACCTCCCGGTCGTCATGGGCACCGACTTACGCCTGGCTGAAAGCATGCTGTACGCGCAGCCGGGCTTCACTCCCATGGCGCCCAACGGCGACCCGATGTTTCGTGGCAGCGGGTTCAACTCGCGCATTAATGGCGGCCAGACCATGTCGGTAGAGAACTTTATCGACGGCGCGGCCTTTGGCTACGTCAATGGCCACAATGAAACGCACGAAAGCACCCCACCCATTGAAGCCATTGCCGAAATGCGCGTCGATACCGGCAGCTTCTCGGCGCAGTACGGGCACACCAGTGGAGGCTTTATCGAGTACACCACCAAGTCGGGCACGAATCAGTTTCACGGCAGCCTCTACGAGTATGTGGGGAACAAAGCACTCACCGCTCGCTTCTTCTTTGCCCCGGAGACCATACCCTTCCAGAACAATTCCTTCGGCGCGACGGCGGGCGGGCCGGTGGTGATCCCCCACCTTTACAACGGGAGGAACCGAACTTACTTCTTCAGCAACCTGGACATGACGTACCTGAATACCGGAACGAATAGCGGCTTCACCGACACGGTCCCAACCGTTCTCATGAGGAAGGGAGACTTCAGTGAACTCCTCAGTTTCGGGAGTAACTCCGGACAGCAAGTTGGAACTGACGCGCTGGGGCGGCCCATCTACCAGGGGGAGATATTCGACCCCGGCAGCACCCGGCAGGTCACGGCAGGCACCATCGATCCGGTGACGGGCCTGACCGGCACAAGCACCACCTACGTTCGGGATGGGATCGGCTATAACCTTCAGACCGGTCAACCTGTCGCGGGCTCCGCGAACATCATTCCCACAAACGACGCTCTGCTGAGTGAGGTAGGAGCCACGGTGGGTGCGCTCCAACCACTGCCGCAAAAGGCGGGGATCGGCAGCAACCACCTCGGAGCTGCGTACGGGAACGCCAACGGCAGACTCGACCCCAAGACTTGGCTTCTCCGCATCGACCATCAAATCTCACCTAACTTCAAGATGTCCTCCACTTGGTATCAGAACTCTCGGCCTGCCATCCGCAATTGCACTGGCCCGCAAGGGTGCGACACCCAACACGATGGCCAAAACGACCCGCAGGACAACACCCAGTACATAGGGCCAGGTTTCTACCAGCGCATCTCCGTGCGGATCATGCACCAGCAATTCGACTGGGTCATCAAGCCCAATCTCTTCAATCACACCACCATCGCGTACGACCGTTGGTATATGGGCGGATATGGCTTGTCTGATGGCGTAGGTTGGATTCAGACCCTGGGGCTCAAGCAGGACAATGGAGACTACATCCCGACCTACGGCGCGAACGGCAAGTCAGGGGCTTTCCCGACAATGAACTGGTACAGTGGGTTTGCTCCGGGTGTATCTTTCGCAGGCAACGGCTGGGTGCGAGGCTATGAGACCACCAACCGCTGGCAGTTCCTGGACGACATCTCCTGGATCAAAGGCCGGCACACCATCAAGGCGGGTGCTGAGTACAGGCACCACCAGACCCCGCAAGACGGATGGGGCCGGGAAATAACCGGCCACTGGAATTTCAGCCCCAACGAGACTGCCGGCATCACCTCGACGGGGACGATCTTGGGCGGCAAGAGCGGCGATTCTTATGCTTCGATGTTGCTCGGTCAAGTGGACAATTCCGCTTTTACAGACTTTCAGCCTGGGACTTGGTACGAAGCTTACACCGCTGCGTTTATCAGCGACGAAATCAAGGTAACCCCAAAGCTCAGCCTGACCATTGGTCTGCGGTACGACTACATGTTCCCCAGGACGGAGGCGGACGACCGTTATTCCTCCTTTGCTCCCACACTTGCCAATCCTGGGGCGAGTGGCATTCCCGGCGCTATGGCCTTCGCCGGAACCGGCACGGGTCGCACGGGCAGCAGAACCTTTGAGACCCCGCTCAAGAACGACTGGGGGCCGCGCCTTGGCTTGGCTTACCGAATTACCGATAAGGACGTTATCCGCGCAGGATACGGGATGTATTATTCGGGCATTTCTTTCAACTATAGTGCGCCCGGAGGATATCCCGATGTGGGGATTGGAGCGACCTACCCCGCGGCGCCTCAAGTTACCGGAGGGCTTTATCCCGCGATGTATTGGGATGCGGGAGCCAGTGTTTGCACAACCGGTTACCTGGCAGGGACGGGTGTGACTTGCGGCTTCCCATCGAAGAACGTCATCGCGCCACCTCTGATCGGCCCCACAATCCAGAATGGCCAGGATGCTCGGGGTGTCCACTCGGATGCCCTCAACTTGCCCCGATATCAGAACTGGTCTTTCACCTACGAGCGCCAAGTCACCGCTAATAGCTCCTTCCTGGTCTCGTACATCGGCAATAGCGGAACCCGTCTACCGATGAACGGGGTTGGGTTGGGGCTGGGCGATGATATGATGGATCCCAAATACTTGTCCCTGGGGGCCGCCGCGCTGAGCTCTGACATCACATCACAAACCGCTCAGGCCCTCGCCCCGGTTGCGGCGCTGCCTACCTACGGTGGCGTTCACTTGCCCTTCGCTGGATACACTGGCAACGTGGCCCAAGCACTGCGACCGTTCCCGCAATATAGTAGCGTTACGTGGCGCAGTGGTTTCCCTGGCGGTTACAGCAGCTATAACTCCCTCCAGACCCAGTACGAGCGGCGCTTTTCGGCCGGACTGCAATTCCGGGTGGCTTACACTTGGTCCAAACTCATCAACAATGGGGCTGACAACGGCCTGATCTGGGCCGCCCAGGTTCAGAACCCTGTCAATGTCGCCGCCGAACGCAGCTTGAGTTTCGACGATGTCCCCCACTCGGTCATCGTGACTTTCACCTATGCCTTACCCGTTGGGAAAGGCCAGCGTTGGGTCAACCATGGTGGGGTGGTCAACCAGGTGATTGGTGACTGGCATATCGCTGGAATTCAAACGTACCATAGTGCACGCCCCGTCAACATCACTATCAACTGTGACACGTGCGGCTTCAATGTCGGCAACCAGAAGCGTCCTAATTACCTGGGTGGTGGCGGCTTCGGAGGCGGCAGCTTCGACCCGAACGCGCCCACCGGGGGCCTCACTTACAATCCCTATTACCAATCGTCTGCGTTTGCGGACCCGGGTCCACTCATGTTCGGCAACGCGTCCCGCACCAGTCCCAGACTCCGCGACTTCCCCGTGTACAATGAGGATTTCAACATTTTCAAAGAATTCCTCATCCGAGGCGAGGGCCTTAAACTCCGGTTCGAAACACAATTTGGCAACGCCTTCAACCGGCACTTCTTCTGCACGCCGAACACGACGTGGGGCAGTGGTGTCTTCGGCTTGGTGAACGGCCAGTGCAACCAACCGAGGCACATTGACTTCGGCATGAAGCTCAACTGGTAGGCTAAAGAGCAAGTGTATTCCTCCTCGACGGCGGCTGGCGCCCCTGCGCCGGCCGCCATTTTTTGCGTGCCGAGCATGCTCGACAGCTTGAGGGTGAGAGTCCCGTCCGACTAAAGCTGTAGCGGGCAGATCGGGAGCGAGCCTTGCGGGGGTGGAGTTGACGAAGCGTAGACAGGGGTTGTGCGGGGTGTGGCAAGTCAGCCTCGAAAGGTTGAATCTGAATCTCGCGGAGGTCGAACTGGTTCGCAACAGTGAACGCAGCAGGTGGGTGGTCGTCAATCGAGACGATTTTGCTCCGCCGGGGTCAAGGTTTACATCACTCACAAAAGGGGACCTTCTGGACCCAGGAGACCCGACCGGGGCCACTGCGCGGTCAACGATGGGCGCCCCCGGCGAGGAACAACCGGAGCTGGGTACCGAGCCGAGGTCGGGAGTCGGACTGACCCATCATAACCATGTGCGGTAGTAAAAACAAAAAAGGAGGAGGGAACATGTGTCATACGGTCTGGTCCTTGACATCCGGCAGAGGATTGAAAGCCCTAATAGTCAAGCTGATGGAAGCAAGGATTTGGTGCTTGGTCGCCGCAAGCTTGCTTTTCTCCATTAGCCCTTTTGTCGGCCTTGCGAGAGCGGCGGAGGAGTTGGTGGATGTTCCTGGAGGGAGAGCCTGGATTTCAGCAGATCAGAAACTGCGCATTGAACTCCTTGGTGATGCGAAGAGCGGCTATGACGTCAGCTTCGAGACCCGCGAGGCCGCGGACTGGGTGCCTTCAGCTGCTTTTCCGCAAGGGCAAGTATGGGCGGTTCGCAACGTTTGGAACGGGCCAATCACCAAGTGGTATTCAGGTGGGCAGGCGTTCAAAGTATCGCAAATCCACAAGCCGGAGGGAGGCGTGCTGGAATGCCAGGGGAGTGGCGCCGTCGACGGCCAGCCCTGGGAATTCCTGGACCGATACTCCTTCGAATACGGCGCGATTAAGGTGGTGCGCCGCTGGCACCACGCGAGTCCTCAGGCGCAGAGTCCCATCAGTTTGGTGACCGTCGTACGCGTGCCGGTCGGAGACGATCCGCGCACGATGTTGCCAGGAATTATTTACAACGGCAACGTGGGCACTTATCCTACCTCCCCGGTGCCGCGCCTGCTTTACGTTGCGAACGCCAAGGGTGTGTTTGAGGAGCACCGTTTCCCCGTCCCGTTTGTCAACCTCGAATCGACGGTTGCGAAGCGCCGCCTGTATACCTCCCTGCTGACGATCCCCTCGAAGGTTCCGAATGGCCACTTGGGCGATGATCAGTGGTGGAGTCTGGGGCTCGAGTGGCGCTGGGATGGCACCGTCGACCTGCTGAGCGTTTCGGGAGCAGTGGCCACGAACGGCATGAATAGCACGGTGTATGGCAATCTGAACGGCTTCGTGCCTTATGAGGATGCCTACATCGACGTCAAGGGGGAAACCACCTTCGAGAAGACCTTTTACATCGATTGCGGGATTGCACCACGCGTCGGTTACGCGTTCAGAGAAAGCGTGCAAAAGGCTCTGCGGATCCTCAAGCCTGTCGACACGACTCATCTTTTGATGCAGGAAGCGATGGACCTCAAGCTGAGGCACGCCAGCGATATTTACCACGAGGAACCAGACGGAACCGCAGGTTTCCCGTTCTGGCCTTTGTATCTCGGCTGGAACCCGCAGCCATTTATGTATGGATGGGTAGGCGGTGAATTGGGGGTAGCCTATGGTTTGCTCGCTGCCGCAGAACGCACAGGCAACCAGAATTACCGGCGCATGGCCGTGAACACCATTCAGTTTTTCGTTGACCATGTCCGCCGGGACACTCCTGGGTTGCTCTTTGGCGACTACTACTACCTTGAAAAAAGATGGGAGCCCGGCCAGTTCGGGAACGTCGTCTGGCCTAACAGCGTTTCAGCGCGCCAGCTTGGTGAAAGCCTGGAACAGTTGGCGGATTGCACCCTGTGGGCGAAGGCGCACCACATGGCGGAAGCCGACCGCTGGCAGAAGTTGCTCATGGAAGCAGGGGATTTCCTGGTGACCACCCAGCGCTACAAAGGCATGTTCCCCCGCTCCTGGTATCCGGACGGGCGGGCAGTTGGTTGGGAGGAAGGGAAGAATCCGACTGCGGCTGAGATCACGGCGGCCGGCGCGATGCTCGTGTCGCCGTTGGTCAAGGTGTATCAACTGACAGGGGACAAACGTTACTTGGAGACCGCCGAATCCGTGCTCCGTGGCTATTACGATGCATTTGGCCATGACCTGCACATTTCTTATTCGGGTGCCACGCTGGACGCCGCAGCGGAAGATAAGGAAGCAGGCTGGGGTTTCTTGCATGGGGCCTTGGCTGTATACGAGGCAACCAAAAAGCCAGAATACCTCGAATGGGCTCACGATGCGGCAGATTGGCTCCTCACCTGGTATGTGATGTATGACATGCAACTGCCTCCCTCTTCCCCTTTGCATGGTTTTGTGAACACCACCGGGTGGACCGCCATCTCAGTGCAAAACGAAGAACTTGACTGCTGGGGGCAGTATCTGGCGCCAGATTTCTACCGATTGGGGAAATATCTGGGAGATCAGCGCTATCAGGATGTGGGACGTACGCTCTTCTATGCACCCACACAAGCCATCGCTCGTCCGGGCGCCATGTTTGGGCTCAAGATGATTGGCATGGAACTCGAGCACTTTAACCACACCAACTGCACCTACATTCGCGGAGGGGCATGGCGAGGTTCATTCTGGTCCGCAGGAATTCTCTGGAGCCTGACAGCAACCGTGTACAATGGCCCGAAGATGGCGGAACTTGGGGCGCTAGTCTGGTAGGATCGGCCTGCAACTGGAACCATAGACTCCCGTCAACTCGCCCCATCGCTGAGGTGGCATGGAGGAATAGGCATGGCTAGGTTTCGGGCAAGAGTGATGTTATTTCTGCCACTGGCAACTCTGGGTCTGGGCTTACAGCCCTGCGGACATTCAATGGAGGGAGCCGCCATGGTAGCGGAGGATCTGGGAGCAAACTCTGTAACCCGTGCGGACCTCATGAAGGAGATCGACGAAAAGCTGGCGCGCGTTCACAAGTTCTTGATGGAAGAAAAACTAGGTGGAGTTCTCTTGACGCGCGTGGACAACTTCGCGTGGGTCACCGCGGGTTTGGGGGATAACCACATTATCATCACCAGTGAGGTGGGGGGCGCCTCCCTCCTTATCCTTCGCGACGGCGGGCGGTTCCTGGTGGCGAGTAACGTGGAAGTCCCCCGCCTGATGGAGACCGACCTGAAAGGGCTGGGTTATATACCTCGCGACTACCTCTGGTATGAGGACAAGACCGTCTCGGACGTACGCCTGAAAATTATCCAGGATCTGGCCAAGGGTCAGGAAATTGGGACGGATGTACCTCTCCCCGGCTTGCGTTTCATCGCGCCAGGATTTGCGCGGCTGCGGTACGTCCTCACAGACTCCGAAATCAAGAAGTATCGCTGGTTGGGCCGAAACTCCTCTGAGGCGGTGTCTGCCGTGTGCAGACGGATTGAACCAGGCATGAGCGAGCGCCAGATTGAGTCCCTCACCTCGGATGAGCTGATGCGACGTGGAATCCGCCCCACCGTGCTCCTCGTGGGGGTCGACGGCCGCACCCTCAACTACGGTCACGATGTTCCTTCCGACGCGAAACTCGAGAAGTATGCCTTTGTCAACGTGTGTGGCCGGAAATGGGGGCTCATTGCCTCTGTCGGGCGCTACGTTCACTTCGGGCCTCTGCCGGTGGATCTCAAGGAGAGAATGCACGCTTCGGGGGAAATCAGTGCGCGCCTGCAGGCCTCCTCCCGCCCCGGAATGAGGGCGGGCGACATGTTCGATCTGGCCAAGAAGTGGTATGCAGAGGAGGGATTCCCGGACGGCTGGATGGCGCTCCACGTGGGGGGCGCGATAGGCTACGCGGAGCGCGAGTGGGTAGCCTATCCGGGGCTAGAGGAAAGCGTCCACGAGCGCCAGGCGTTCGCATGGAATCCGCTCGTGCGCGGCGCCATCTCCTTTGACACCGTAGTGGTTTATAAGGACTATGTCGAGAACCTGACCTCCATTCCCGACTGGCCCTCTTTTGTTGTGAACGTTGATGGGAAGGAATACCGTATGCCGGATATCTTGGTACGCTAAGGGACTCGCCGTGGACCTGGAGAACCTCTTCCGCAAAGACTTAGGTGTGACAACCTGTCAAGTGGAGGCGCAGCAGCGACCCCGGAGCAGCGAAATTGACCATCACAAGAAATGTCGGTCAGGGGCAAGTCCCACAAGTCACATTCATCCCACGCGCACTTGAAGTGAGGGCGATTACTTCCCCTGCGCTAATCTCGCGTACAACCCGGGATCTAACGCTTCCAGACCGAAAATGCCGTGTCGTGAAAGCAATTTCATATGGAGGTCGATGATGACATCCCGCGAGCGCGTACTCGCTGCCCTCAACCACCGTGAGCCGGATCGGATTCCCATTGATCTTGGGTCCACAATAGTCACCTCAATCGCTAAGAATGCCTATGTGGATCTCAAGCAGTTTCTGGGAATGCACCTTGAGGACATTAGAATGTTGGACCACGTGCAGCAATTGCCGTACGTGGATGAGGAACTGCTGAAGAGATTTGAAGTTGATTTTCGAATCGTCCAGCTGCCGCCCGCCACAGCTCCGGATTTGCGCTGTTGGGAGGAAGGCGCATATTACGCCTTCACTGACCGGTGGGGCGCGAAGCTCTATATGCCAAAGGAGAATGGCTACTTTTATGATTGGGTGGAATTCCCGATCAAGGAGACCTCACTCCGGGTATTAGATGAGTTTCATTGGCCTGCCCCCGATCCGCCAGAATATCTTGCGGAACTGCGCCGACAGGCGGAGTACCTGTATCACAAAACTGATTATGCCTTAGTCGGCAGCGCGATCATCGGAGGCGGCATTTTTGAACAGCCTGCCCGGATCATGGGAATGGAGAACTTCCTTGTCGCACTGAAGACCGATCCGCTGTTTGCCGACCGTCTGATGGAACAGATAACGGACCTCTACATCGAGTGCTCCAATCGCTACTTGGACGAGGTGGGCGAATTCCTGCACGTGTTCACCTATTGGGATGACGTGGCAGTGCAGGACTCCCTGATGATTTCTGCCGAGAGCTACAGAAAACTAGTCAAACCGAAGCAGCGGCGCCTTGTTGAGGCAATCAAGAAGAAGACGAAAGCGAAGCTGTTTTTACATTGTTGCGGCGCAATGTTCGACCTGATCCCAGATTTCATCGAAGTGGGCTTTGAGATACTCAATCCCGTCCAAGTTTCTGCGAAGGGCATGGACCCGGTGCGCCTCAAAAGGGAGTTTGGCAGGGATATCGTGTTCTGGGGTGGCGGCGTTGACACACAGCGGACCTTACCCTTCGGGACTCCACAGGAAGTAGAAGACGAGGTGAATCGCCGGATCGATGAACTCGGACCCGGCGGCGGCTTTGTGTTTGCTACAGTCCACAACATTCAATCGTTTGTGCCCCCGGCAAATATTGTGGCAGCATTCGATACAGCACTCCGGGACGGCCAGTACAAGCATGTCGCTGCCGATTGAGGTCGTCTTATGCAAGATGTGAATGCAGGTGTTGGGATTCTGTTGGCCCTACTGGCCGGCATTCTCCTGGGTGCCTTTGCCTTGCCAATGAAAAGAATTCAAGACTGGCAGTGGGAGAACACCTGGCTTGCTTACTGCTTTTGGAGTCTTATCGTATTCTCGTGGCTGTTTGTATTTGTGACCGTCCCCGGTCGCCTTTCTTTCCTGCTTAGGGCGCCATCCCGGGCGCTTGTGCCCGTGTTTCTATTTGGGGCAGGATGGGGCATTGGCTGCGTCTTGTTCGGCTTGGCGTTAGACATGAGCGGTCTGGCCCTGGGAACTGCTATTGTCCTTGGCCTGAATAATGCCCTCGGTGCTCTCCTGCCGCCCATACTGTTCCACCCGAACGAATTGGCTACTCGAACGGGTTTAACGTTGGTAGCCGGGGTAAGCATAATGATAACCGGGGTGGCTTTCTGCGCCTGGGCCGGCAGCACAAGAGAGGGCTCTCTCGAACAAGGCGGAAACCCTGTGGGTACCCAAGACCGGATCCGGAAGGGTGTGTTCCTCGCCATTGCCGCAGGCATCTTTGCGACCATGTTCAATTTCGCGTTAGTGTTCGGCGATACTCTCCGAAATTTGGCGGAGCGTGAGGGAGCACAACCGGTTTACGCCAATAATGCCGTGTGGTGTGTTTCCCTGCTAGGCGGGTTTGTGGTGAACGGGGCATATTGCGGCTATCTCCTGGTTCGCAACCGAAGCTGGTCGCTTTTCTCCTGGAAACACTCAGCCCGCAATTGGCCGTTGTCAATAATCATGGGTGGAACGTGGATGGGGGGAGTCGCCATCTATGGCATGGCTGTTAGTAAGCTTGGGCGACTGGGGCCCTCCGTTGGGTGGGCTCTGATTCAGAGCATGGCCATCATGACCGGTAATCTGCTGGGACTATTCTGTGGGGAATGGAAGAGTGCCGGCCCTCGATTCAGACCCAGAATGGTATCGGGCCTAGTGGTGCTATTCGCGGGCATCGCGATAGTTGCTGCTTCCGCGCTGGTGTAAACGGAATTAACGGAGATGCGCCGAAGGGTCAGCGGTTATGGTAGACTTTGGTTGGTGGACCTTGCCTAGCGGCGAACTCGCATGTTTGCTAGAAGCTCTGTCAAATTGGCGGATGTAGCGAAAAGAGCCGGAGTCTCTGTGACAACGGTTTCGCGAGTGTTGAACAGACAAAAATATGTAAAGACCTCCACGGGGGCCAGAGTCCTGCGTGCCATGAAGGAAATGCGGTACTATCCGAACCTCCACGCTCGCTCGCTGGCAGGCGGCGGAAGTCCCACGATCGGGGTGATCGTCTCGAACCTTGACAACCCTTTCTTTCTGGACATTTTCCGGAAGATTGAATCCCTGGCGCGCGAACAGGGCTACGAGGTGGTACTGTCAGCCACGCACTATGATGCCAGACGACTGCATGCGAACATCAAGTCGATGATCGGCCGTCGCGTGGCGGGCATCGCAGCTATTGTCTCCGAAATGGAGCCGTCCATCGTTCAGGAGTTGTCGCACGCTGGCCCGCCCGTCGTCTTCTACGATGTTGGGCAAGCCGGGAAAAGGGTCACAAACATCAAATGCAACTATAAGCGGGGCACCCAACAACTTGTCGAATACCTATATTCGCTTGGGCATCGCCGGATGGTTTTCGTTGCCTATCCTGCACGGCTTCAGCCTACAGAGGATCGGCGAAACGCGTTCCTCGAGACGATGGCGCGTCATTCGGCACCGGCACACATTGTTCTTCCCAGTTCCGACGGGTTCGTCGGCGGACGTGAGGCGGTTCGCGAATTACTAGGTTCAGGGTTCGCGCCGACTGCGATCCTATGCGTAAATGACATAACCGCGGTGGGCGTACTGAAGGAGCTCAGGGAACGGAGCATCATCGTTCCCGAGAAGATGTCGGTTACCGGTTTCGACGATATCAGTTTGTCACAATTCACCATACCATCATTAACCACGATTCATATCCCACGCGACCAGATTGGCCTACTGGCGTTCGAATCTCTCGTTTCCGCCCGTTCCGGCGGGCCCGCACAGGGCCGGGAAATACAGATAGACCCCGAACTCATCGTGCGTCAGTCAACGGGCCCGCGATCTGGAACTTGAGCTTGTACAGCATATTGTTCGACTGTAGCGAAAATGAGCCCGTCGAGTTTCGTATGGTTGATGGCCAGGATTTCATTCCCAAGGCGCAGCTCGGCTTGCTCAGCACGGTAGGCGTCGAGCTCGATACCGTAGCGTAGCACCTCGGCACCGTTGGTGATGACTTCGAAGGCCACGCCATCGCCAACGCAGGGGTCTACCGCAGACATGGATTGATCGGGAAACAGGAGAAATCTACGAATCCGCTGGGCCTCGGACAATGGCAGCGGGTAGAAGCCCAGCCGACTCTTGCCGACGAAACGCACAGGGGAGATCCTTTCTCTGAATAGCCTGTTCGATCATCATGGAGAAGATCATTGGGACCCTTCCTTCTCAACTATGGTTCAGGCAGCCATCTGGGGGAGAAAGTGTGATGAATATCGGAAAGCCAGTAGGGGCTCTAGCAGTTTGCTGAAAAAGTCTGATTTTTTGCTTTACTAAGCATATTAATTCGGGTATAACTCGTATTGCTTATTCTAGATGGAATACGAGGAGAAACCCCATGCGTGGTGCAGACCTTCAGCAAAGTGCTTTGTTTAGTTACCTTTCTCCCGAGCAGCGGGTCCCTAAGGATCATCCTTTGCGGAAGCTGCTCCCCCGGGTCGATGCCGCTTTGGCCCGGATGTCGCGCCGTTTCACGGCGATGTACGCGCAGGGCGGCCGTCCTTCGATCGCGCCGGAGAAGCTGTTGCGCGCTCTGCTGCTGCAGATTCTCTACAGCGTGCGCAGCGAGCGGTTGCTGATGGAGCGCTTGGATCATGACCTGCTGTTCCGCTGGTTTGTGGGTCTGAACCTGGATGACCCGGTCTGGGATGCCACGGTCTACTCGAAGAATCGGGAGCGGTTGTTGAGCAGCGACGTGGCAGGGGCGTTCTTCCGGCAGGTGGTGGCGCAGGCCCGCCAACTGGGCCTGCTGTCGGATGAGCACTTCACCGTGGACGGGACGCTCAGCGAAGCCTGGGCCAGCCAGAAGAGTTTCAAGCCCCAGGCGGGGGGCGAGGCGGAACCTCCGGCGGAGGGCCGCAATCCCGAGGTGCACCTTCGCGGGGAGAAACGCCGCAACGACACCCATCCGTCGACCACCGGCCCGGAGGCACGGCTGTACAAGAAGGCCCAAGGGCAAGAGGCGAAGCGGGGTTATCTCGGCCCTGTGCTGATGGAGAACCGCCACGGCTGGACGGTGAACACGCGGCTGACCTTGGCGACGGGCCCGGCGGAGCGGGAGGCGGCGGTGGAGATGGTGCGGCGGCGAGGGAAGCGTCGGGTGACGCTGGGGGGAGACAAGAACTACGACACGCAGGATCTGGTGAAGCAGTTGCGTCAGCAGCGGGTGACTCCGCACGTCGCTCAGAACAACACCCACCGTTCCAGCGCCCTGGACGGGCGAACCACGCGACACGCCGGTTACGCGGTGAGCCAGAGGAAACGGAAGCGGGTGGAAGAAATCTTCGGCTGGATGAAGACCATCGGCTTGATGCGCAAGGTGCGGCACCGCGGCCGGGAGTTGGTGGAATGGATGTTCACTTACACGGCGGCTGCCTACAACTTGATGCGGATGACGAAACTGCTGGGGGCCAACGCCTGAACGCCCTCCCGAAGCGTTACGGTCCGATCCAGAAAGCCGCAAGAACCCACAGAGTAAGGTGGGCGGGAGCGGTTCCGAACCGGCGCCCCTTCGGCTCCATCGCCGACTGGAGGTGCGGATTTCTTTGTGAACTGCCATTTTTCAGCGACCTGCTAGAGGTCTAATGCTTATCCGGTTGTTTAAGCAAACCACTATATGTAGTGGTTTACTAGAATGAGCGAAAATCGCGGAAAATTACTTGTTCAATCTATAAACAAGGAGGCAAGGTGAAACCCGATAAACAGCG
>JBEKAK010000039.1:0-46831 GCA_050018275.1 Terriglobia bacterium
GTCGAGCTCCTTTTTCAGCACATCTTGAACTAATTGAGGATTTGCCTGGCCGCGCGTGGCCTTCATAACCTGTCCAACAAACCAGCCCAGCGTGGCGGTTTTCCCTTTGCGGTATTGCTCCACCTGTTTGGGGTTAGCAGCAATCACCTCACGTGCCACGGCAGCAATCTTCTCCGTATCATTGATCTGCTGAAGTTCCTTTTCAGTTACAATCTGGTCCGGCCCTTTGCGGCTCATAATCATGTCTCGGAGGACTTCCTTCGCCATCGTGCCGGAGATGGTTTTCCGCCCAACCAGGGTCAAAAGCTTGGCGAAATCCGCCGAAGTAACAGGATAGTCCGTGAACCCAACCTTGGCCTCTTCCAGCAAGAAGGAATACTCATTCAGCAGCCAGTTGGCCGCGAGCTTGGGTTCCGCGCCGCCTTTCACTACTTCCTCAAAGAACTCCGCCATGGTCCTCGAAATGGTGAGCAAGGCCGCATCCTGCCTAGGCAGGCCATGCGTTGTCGCGAACCGCTCTTCACGGCTCTGCGGCAACTCCGGCAGTGACCGTCGCACTTCCTCCTTCCACTCCTCGCTGATCACCAAGGGGAGCAGGTCCGGCTCGGGGAAATACCGATAGTCATGAGCGAATTCCTTCGAGCGCATCCCATACGTCCGTTGCTCGCGGCTATCCCAGAGGCGCGTTTCTTGCTGGATCGGTTCGCCGCTCTCCACCATCTCGATCTGACGCTCGATTTCGTAAGCCAGGGCTTTTTGGAGGAAGCGAAAGGAGTTCAGGTTCTTGACTTCGGTCTTGGTGCCGAAGGCCGAGGCGCCCGCCACCCGCACACTCACATTGGCGTCACAGCGAAGGCTTCCCTCCTCCATGTTGCAGTTGGAGACGTCCAGATACAACAGAATGGTCCTGAGGCGCGTCAGGTACTCGTAGGCTTCGTCCGGAGTCCGCAAATCCGGCTCGCTGACAATCTCAATCAAAGGCACACCCGAGCGGTTCAGATCGATATAAGACTTGCGCTCGGAATCCGGGAAACCCTCGTGGAGCGATTTACCCGCGTCCTCTTCCAGGTGAACGCGCGTGATCCCAATCCGCCTTTTTCGCTCTTCGACCTCAATCTCGATCCATCCATCCTGAGAGAGCGGCTCATCGTATTGAGAGATTTGATAACCCTTGGGGAGGTCAGGATAGAAGTAATTCTTCCGCGCAAAACGCGAGCGGGAATTGATGGCACAGTTAAGCGCCAGGGCAGCTTTCATCGCCATTGCCACGGCCTCCCGGTTCAGGACAGGGAGAGCTCCTGGCAGGCCCAAACAAACCGGGCAGACGTTCGAATTCGGCGGGTCACCGAAATGCGTCGAGCAGGAACAGAAGATTTTCGATTTGGTGAGAAGTTGGACATGCACTTCGAGGCCAATCACTGCCTCATACTTCGTGCGCGCCGTTGCGGAAACAGCCATAACCAGATTCCCTTTTCTTGGATGTGCTGAACCAGCCGTCCATTATACACGCTTCGCCGACGAGAACAGTTCAAAGTCGAAGGTTGAAAGTCGAAAGCCTGTAAGGGGGCACTCTTGCACCTCACGGGTCATCGTCCTTGCCGCCACTCGTCACTGCCTTTCCGGGGACGACGGGTGGCGAGCCGCGCCATCAAATCATCGCGTGATTGACGGTCTACGGATCCGCCAAACCGGATCATCTTCCCGCCTAAATCTGCCGATAGCCGATACGGGGAAGTGTGTCACGGGCGTATTGGCAATCGGCCCATCGGTTCATTCGTGCATCGGGTCATCGCGCCATCGGATCCCCGGCCCGTCCCGGACCGAAGCCCGCCTCGGCTCTTCCAACCGGGACCGGGCCGCGGGGCCGGGGCGGGCATCGGTTCGTCGTGTGTAGTCAGATCACCCGATCTCCCGATCACCCGATTCTTCTAGCCCCCGTCCTTTCCTGTTCCCTATCACCTGTTCCCTGATCCCTGTTTTCCCGCCAGCCCCCAGCACCTAGTCCCCAACCCTCTCCCCTCGCGGGAGAGGGTGGCACGCTGCCGGCGCTTTCACCAGCCGGAGCGGACCGGCCTGCCTGCCGCAGGCAGGGTGAGGGGTCACATCGACTGGCGGGCGTGAAAAGCCGTTGACCCTCAAAACGGGTCCGCGCCACCCTTTCTTTCTCAATCTCGCGTCCAGCTCCATTCTCCTTTCCTTTCAACAACATTCAAGGTTCGCGGCGATAAGTGGCTTGTTTTTCTTCAACATTCAAGGGTCGCAGTGAATTTGCGCCAAGTCAATTTCTTATCTCATTTATTTTCAGCAACATTCAAGGTTATACCTTCATTTTAACATCCTTTTTTCTTTTCCCAGCCTAGCCTACTAGCATTTTTGTTAACTGCCATATTTTCAAGGATTTGGTCTTTTGCTACGGCCATCGCAATCCTCTTGATTCTTCGCTAAGATGCTGTGTTTTCATTAACATTCAAGGATCGTGAGGGGTTTTCCATTCCTCCCGAGCCTGGCGTTTAATCTTCAGCAGCAGGTTGGTGACCCGCCAGACTTGCCGGAAGTTGGAATCCTGCATTCTCCGCATGAGCGTCGCGCTGCGCTGGGTGGGCGCGATTTCCGCGGCGCGTTCATAGGGCGACGGACCCATCAGGGACTCCCGCAGGGTGGCCTTGCGCTGAGCCTCGCAAATCTCGACCTGCCGCGAGAGGATATGCTCAAGAAGCTGGCGCACCGGCTCCCGCGCCTCCCATTCCGCCGAGGAGATGCCGGAAGTCGGCCCCTCCTCCTCCGCTTCGGTAGCGCCAGCATCATGGTGGCTTCCCTGTGGCCGGCCGCCCGCCCCGGCCGGTCGGTCCGGGAACGGGCCGGGAGAAGCCGGCACTACGTCCGCTTCGGGCTCAGGGTCGGATGTACGCACGCCAAAGATCTCCTGAATCCTTGCTACGACCTTGCGAACATTCGCCTCCGGGTCAGAGCAGCCTCCGCCCTCATCCTGTTCGCCCGGGCCCGGCGCGCCCGGCCCCCGAAGTTGGTAGAAGAGGGCGAGAGCTATTTCGCCCATTTCCTTCACCACGCCCTCCTGGTGCAAGCTCTTCATCAGCTCGAGGTCGGCGGGAGTGGTGACGTAATGCTCACGCGCCACCGATTGGGCGAGCGACTGCAAACTGGCGGAAGTCATCTTTAGGCGCATCATCTGCGCGTGCAGCCGGTCCTCCCGGCCTAGGCTCACGTCCTTGGCCTGCCGCAGGGCGTAACCCTCCTGCATGCGGTGGCTCCGCTCCATCCCCCACATGGCCCGCGCCAAACGCATGACCAGAAGCTCTTCAAACCCGTTCGCCGGCTGCCACTTCTCGATCAGGGCCTTGACCACGGCGTCGAATTCGGCGGGATCTTCACCCAGAGCGCGCAACGCCACGCCCTCCGCCTGGGAATAAAACCCGTGGCGCGTGTTGGCGTCGCGAATCCGCTCTCGCCCCTGGGGAGTGGCGGGCCCACGCGAGCGCCTCCCGTTCGCCTGACTGGCGGCAACTCTCTTTGCGGTTATCGTCGGTTTCTTCCTCAAGGACATGCGAAACCTCCATGACCAAAAACGCGTTCAGCAGTCAGCCCTCAGCTTTCTGCCTACTGCCTGCCGATCTAGTATGGGTTACGCCGACCCGTTGTATAGGTCCGCGGTCTTTCACATCAGCCAGCGGGCGCTGGCCGGGTTAAATATTATACCACGGCTATTTTGCTTGCGAGGAAAGAATCTAGCCTAGAGGCTACATCTTATAGATTCAGACAACACGTCATGAGCTTTTCCTACCGGTAGGAAACATCTTTTAGGGAGGGGTGTTTAGTTGTCCGAACCCTTTCCTGCGCGTGCTTATTCCCCTCCTGGTTCAGGAGGGAGGTTAGGGGGTGGTCGAGCAAGCGTAGCGCGGACGTGTTCTGCAGGTCCGCTGGCTGGCGCAGACCCCGGTTCACCAGGATCTGCGCCGGCCAGCGAATGCCCTCGGCTTGGTGTGCCCTGTCCAGGGTCCGCGTGGCCGGATATCATTTGGTAATTGACGATTAAAGAGTGACACACTATAGTCAGCATCCGCCCACTTCAGACAGAACTGCGGCCCTGTATGGAGGGTCCCGCGAACAAAACGCGAATTTCGCTCACCCAGTCTCAATTGCAGGCCGGACTGGGGGCCGAGCTTTTGGCGCTCTGTCAGTCCATTACTGAAGACGGATCAATTTCAGATGCAGGGGCGTATGAGCTAAAGAAGTGGCTGGAAGAACACCGGTCAGCGGATTTGCCGTCCGTGGAGTTCTTAAGGTCAGTCGTCGAGCGCGTCATAGCGGACAAAATCATTACGGCAGACCAGCGTAAGGCGCTGTATAAGGCAATCGAAACCGTTCTGCCTCCCGAGGCCCGCAAGAAGGCTGTTGCCCATCGGAAAGCCGTCGAGCTGTTAGAAAGCGAACAGGCCCGAGTTGCTCGCGAGGCTGAGAAGCAGCACACCCGCGAGGAACGAGAAGGGGAGCGGCCTCTATCATCCGCCAACTTTATGGTTGCGGGAGTCCATTACGAAGGTCGGTCGGTTATTATTCGAGAATACGTTCACCCAAACGACCAAGTTTTTCTTGTGCGGGATCGAGGTAACAAGTACAGCCGCAATGCGGTGGAGGTGAGGCTTAGCAACGGGTACCAGATCGGATTCGTGCCAGAGGAAGACGCCATAGAAATCGCGCCCCTACTGGATAAGGGTTGTCTGCATCGCGCCTTTGTGACTAAGGTACTTGAAGGACGTAGGTCTCCAATTCCGGTTTTGCAAGCGTATATCTTCCGGCCAGATTCGGGTATAGAAGGCGGGATATGCGAGGCCGCTGTTCCTCCGAAGCGCGTTCCTAGTAAGATTGGGTGCTTTTTGGTTGTTATTCTCATTGTCGCGCTGGCAACTCTGCTCCTTTTTGCCATCCGCTCTTGCGGGACTTGACACGGCCATCCCTAAGTGGCCCATGGAGTGAGGAATAGAATCCGGGCGATGTTGTCCAAATGCCGATACATGACTTGGCAAGAAAAGAAACCGCCCACCGGACCGTGACGGCGGTATGGTTCGACAGCCGGGAGAAATCTTTTGTGCCGGAAGTGCGGGCGGATTGTAGTTAGCGGCTGGCCTGCCACATGGCCCCCGGCCTGACACGGGAAGACGGCCGAATCGGTGAGGAGGCTCTTTTTGCGTCGGAAAGGGTAGTGTCCTAATTTGAATTTTATGAAACCGCTGATACTGGCTATGCTCTTGGCAGTTATGCAGGCACCTTCCCCAGTCCCAGGGAGGGCAGCTGATAGCTCCGCTCGCGCAACCCAAAACGTCGAGACTCAAACCAAGGATAACAAGAAACCATCCGCTCCAGCGCTTCCCCTCCTCAAGACGAAAGCATCCCCAGCCACCGAGGCCGAGAGCAAGACAGAGAATCCCAAAGATGCACAGCAATCCATAAGAGTTACCGAACTGCCCACCGCGTCTGTAAGAGACAATGGCATTGACTGGCGTCTTTGGGTTTTCAATGGGCCTTTGGTTATTGTGGGTGGCTTGCAGGTATGGCTTTTGTTCGCGACCCTCAAAACCATCAATCGGCAGGCTGATATTGCCAAGAATCAAGAAGCTCAGATGATCCAGGCCGGGAAACAAACCGAACGGATCATTAGCCAAATGAATGAGACGACCCAAAGGCAACTGCGGGCGTATATTTGCGTTTCCACCGCTCTATTGAAGTTCCAGAGGCCAGACGTTCCCGAAGTCCAAATTCATCTCAAGAATTTCGGGCAAACCCCAGCTTACGATGTTAGCGGATGGATACATATGTGGATTGAAGAATATCCACTGAGCATTGCTCTCCCAGAGCCCCCGGAGGCCTTCCCGAAGTCCAAGGAAATTATGGGGCCGAATTGCGTTCGTATATTTGTTAACGCCAAGAACCCACCAATACCTACCCAGAGCCTGCCTCTGCTTGGTACAGTCAAAGGTACGATCTTCGCTTACGGAGAAGTTCGATACAAGGACGCTTTCGGTGTCGAAAGGTACACGAAATACCGCCTTATTTATGGGGGACGTGAAGGCGTGCGCAACCGGACAGTCAAAGGCGTGGTGACTGCGTTACTTAAACCCGACACCGATGGGAATGAGGCAAACTAGGGCAACTATATACCTGCCGTACCGTCAATCAAAATGTCAGAACCAGGATGCCGTGACAGGGGGCAGGCTTGACAATCAGTGTGGTTTCTTGGCGTTCCTCTTGCGTCGCTTCCAGCGAGGCAAACCCAAATTATTAACCCACTTCCTCACCAGTTCTGGGGGAAATTGCACTTCGTGACTCATGGCTTCCTGGCGATCCATTCTTTCCTCCGTCAGGATCGTGGAATACCGAGACATCGGCATGACTGAAGCGAGTTCTATTCCTATCCACTCGAACTCTGTCCTATGGCCGCTGAATGCCATCCTGAACAGCCAGGCAAGCATATCCGCCGCTTGCAGCGGCAAAAGGTGCTTGTCATCCCGAAACATTGGATCAGCGGGAAGAACTCTGCTAAGGCTGCGGAGTGTTTCGTCTTTAACATGACTCAAACCTTCCCGGATCATCGGATACCACAGCTTGAGCCGTGGAGCGAAAATTAGCTGCTGGTCGAAGATAACTTCGATCTGATCTTGTGAGCCGGAGTCGAGCACTTCGTAGCACACGCCACTCAGCACAACATGGGAACCTAACAGGTAGGGGTGTGAGACTGGCCCAGGCTTCTCGTAAGAGCGAGACTCGCGTTTCTTAAATGCGTCTAAATCTATCGTGCAGTGGATTGCGTGTTGAGGTGGGTAGCGCTTGATAACCTCCACGCAGCCACGCAACTTCCTATCTCGATCTGCGTGCTTCCAAAATCTAAACTCTCCGCCTAGCTTCGCGGCTTCCGCCATTTTGAAGTAAGCAATTGATGGGGATTCACGAAGGTGCTGTTTCCATGCGGTAGAGAACTCGGCCCACTGTTCCGCTTTGCCAATAAATCCGGCGAGAACGAATATGGGATCAGTTCCCTTGACTCCACTGTCGTCAATATATGCTTGGATGGCCAATAGCAACCTTCGCTGTCGTCCAGGTTCAGGAACTCCGGCAAGAAAATGGAAGCCTTCTGGAAGCCACGGTTGACTTTTGACACACGCCGGCTGGCGCAGACCCTGTTCTTTGGGGTCTGCGATCTCCCGAAGGGACTTGTGGAAATTGACTGCTCATCTCAGTCGGCTTGAAGAACAGCACACTGCCGGAGAGCATACACGCGCCGAAGCCTTGCCGGAAAGCTGTCCCTTCGGGAGAACGCAGACGCTAAAAAGCGACCGTCTGCGCCAGCCCGCCGACGATCCGCAGACAGTCGCGCCACAGCGGCGTCTGCCAAGTCGCGGGCAATCAGTTCCCGCATGTTGTCCAACTCCTGTCTCGAGGTGGTGTGCTTTTGGGCGTCTTTATTTGCCAATAATTGCGTCCAGCTCACGTTCAGTTCCTTTGACAAATTGCTTTGGGCGCTTCAAAACTGCGGTCAAAAAATGGTCGTTCTTCTCAACCTTGCCACGAAATTCATCGACCGAACACGTTGTGGCATTCAAGTCGCGGCCAAGAGCGCGCTCACCCTTACGGAGCGCTGGGGTCAATTCGGAGAGGCCAACTTGGCCGATGACCATCAAGTCGATATCACTGGTGGCGTGCTCCTGCGCCCGAGCAACGGATCCGTAGACGAATGCGCAGAGGATCTTTCGCCCAAAAGGCGCCAGGAGGGTCTGAACGATCGGAATGGTCCCGGCTGTCTTTTCGACGATTCCCCGTAATTCGCGGTAGATTGGGGAGCGCTTCTGAGCCCTGAAATAAACACGGGTACCTTCCCGTCTCTGCTCCAAGATGCCTGTGTCAACGAGCGCAGAAAGCTCCCGCTGTAGGCTGGAAGGCGTGGTGCCGAGGAACCGAGCGAGCTCCGAGAGAAACCACCACTTCTCCGGCTGGGTAAGGGTCGCGGCTAGAACCCCCTGCCGGGTCTTCGGAAAAAGCGCCTCCAATGTCGCGTTGTTACGCATAATGCGTAAATTGTTACGCATATTGCGTAAATATGCAAGCGGGTAGATTCTCTCTTAAATTTCAAGAGCGGGTGGCGGGGAGCTCATGGGTTCGATCTGCACGGCGTGCAAACTGCCGATCGTCGAAGAGCCGCAGGGCTACAGACCGAGTCTGGGCCACCTGCCGATCACCAGATTTTTGCCAGGATGTACCAAAAGCCAGCGAGGCTCATTGCCAGTATGATAAGTGCGGCCGGAAGATTTGGCGTCGCTGAGCGCACAATTGCATGGATCCTCTCTTCAACCTGCTTCTGCTGGGTACTGTCCAGAGACGGATTCGTCGAGAAGGATTTGATCATATCGATAAGTGGTTTGCGTTCACGAGGCAGAGTGAAAGACAATTCCCTATCTACGAAACTCAAGCAGGTCTCCTGTGTCCCGTTCTTTGGTATGGCAAATTGATTACCCTTGATTGACTGTTTCACTTTGTGCTCCCTTACTGAGTGGGGGATTGCGCCCCCCACAGTCGCGAGAAAAAGAAGAGCTGAAAAGAAGCCAACCGGATAAACTGTCCATGGCACACTCCTACTTACCTTGTTAGTGCGAGAAATCTTCTGTGTCACGGACAGACCTGAAATCCCAGCTATTCTGGCCTTAGCATCGAAATTCAACGCTTTGGAATCCATAAATATTCCAAAACGAATATAATCATCGGGGTTTAATAGCGGAAAAGTAATGATAACGGCGTTCCTTGCCTTGTCGAGATCGACCTTGGCTCCTAAATTCCCTGGCTGCAGTCCTTCGATTTTTGCATCTAGGACTTCTGTGTCTCGGGCGAAGGTGATTTGCGGAGGCGATACAAGATCCTTTTCAACTATTGGTGTTCGGCCGGTATTGACTAGAATAAAGTCTGCTTTTGAGATTTGGTTCAGATTCTCCCCATTGTAAGTGATGATCAGCTTCTCAAGTTGGGCGGATCTTTCAACTAGTGTTTCAAAAGAGACGCACTGCAATTCGAGAGCAGAACTGACCTTATAACGGTCCCAGAGAATAGGAGATATAATGCCGAGCACACCCACCGCGATTCCAATGAACGCCAAGACACCAGCCTTAGGACCTTTCATCGGGAACTCCTCTCACGTGATACTGTCGTCAAAGGTTGCCTAACTCTCCCTTAGGCTGACCCGCATCGGAACCTGGGGGCGGCGCCTGAATCCTGCTTTTTGCGATGTCATTGACCACCGGTCGATAACCACGATATTAAGATGACTCCTTATACACCCAGGGCAGGGGGAAGACAAGGGGTAAGAGCAGTGGCAGGTGACAAGTGACGAGGGATGAGTGACGAGCACGAGGAGCGGGTCGGTGCCAGCTCCTGCCCGACGAACCGCGACAAGGAACTGGCTAGATTCCCGCCTTCGCGGGAATGACCGTCCACGGCCAGAGCTCGCGCTGAGCCAGCCCAAGGGATGGCAACTGGTACGGTTGATGTAACGTCCAATCCCGATGGCGCCGATGTCTATGCCGATGGGCAGTTTGTGGGAAATTGTCCAGCAGTCTTGAAGTTGAAGCCCCGGAAGCACACTGTCAGCGTCAAGCTCTCTGGTCACAGGGATTGGTCGCGTGAAATCAGCGTGGAGTCAGGTTCAGAGGTCCGGTTAACAGCGACGCTGGAACAGTGACGTCAACGGGCGCGGACTCCCACGGTTTCAGGTTCGGGCTCGTGCTGCTCCAACTGTTTCGACCTAAGCGGTGAGCGAGCGTAGATACAAGCGCGGACCCCCGTTCTTGGGGTCCGCGGTTCTTCTCAAGGAAAAGCCGCAGACCTCAACAACGGAGGTCTGCGCTACGATTACTCACAGCTTGCGTGGCACTCAAAAGGAAAGAGGCGGGTCACGGCGCGACCCAGGTGACGCGCGGACGGCCGCTGGAGGGGTTCCGATCCACCAGCACCGGGGTTCGAAAGGCCTTGCTCAGCAAATCCGCCTGGAAGACGTCTTCCGGCTTTCCCTGCCGGAGGCAGGTCCCGGCATCGAGCAGAATGATGTGATCCGCCATCTCTGCCGCCAAATTGAGTTCATGGGTCACGACGATGCCGACGAAATTCTCGGAAGCCGCAAGCTGGCGCAGGAGACGAAACATTTCAACCTGGTACCCAATGTCCAGGTTTGCGGTGGGCTCGTCCAGCAGAACCAGCCGCGGCCGTTGCGCCAAGGTCCGCGCCAAGACGGCGCGCTGGAACTCTCCGCTGCTCATTTCCATCACGCGGCGCTGGGAGAACTCCTGCAAGCAGGTTTTTTCCAGAGCCCACTCGACCCACCGGTCATCTTCGGCGCTCTCAAACAGGCTGTGCCCCAGATGCGGATGCCGCCCCTGCCGGACGAACTCTCGAACCTCAAATGAAAAGAGGAGAATCGTTTCCTGCCGCGCCAAGCCGACTTTCCTGGCGCGCTCCCGGGGGGAGAGGGCGTGAAGGTTTTGGCCGTCGAGATAAACGCCTCCCGACCCGGGCTTCAAGTGTCCACTGATGATCTCCAGCAGCGTGGACTTCCCCGAGCCGTTGGGCCCAATGATGGCAGTGAGTTCGCCGGCGCGCGCCTGGAGGCTGACCGGGGAAAGCTCAAAATGCGCGTAGCGGAAAGCCGCGCAATCGACGCTGAGTTCCGCTTGCACATTCGCCGCGCCTCTCGCCGTGGAATTAGCCGTCCTCAATTGACCATCAGTCATAGGCTTCCGCCCGCGCCGTCCTCACCCCGACGTCCGGCGCAGCAGGTAGATGAAGACGGGGGCGCCGGCCAGGGCCGTGACGGCGCCGACCGGCAGTTCCGTAGGAGCCACAACCGTCCGCGCCAAGGTATCCGAGAGCACGAGCATGATGGCTCCGCCAAACGCCGCCGCGGGGAGAAGGGTTCGATGGTCGTTACCCACCAGCATTCGCCCCAAGTGGGGCACGAGCAATCCGAGGTAACCAATCGCTCCGCTGACCGAGACCGCCAAACCTGTGAGGAGCGACGCAAGCAGGTAAACAGCCGTCTCGACGCGCGCCACGTTGACGCCCAAGTGGGCCGCCTCCTCTTCACCCAGCAATAGAACGTTCAGGTCTTTCGCAAACCCGTAGAGCGCCAGGATGGCAATGACAATGGCGGGAAAAAGAAAACGCACCTGGACGTCCGTGACCACGCTCAGGTCACCCATGAGCCAGAAAGCCGTGCCACGTACGTCGCGCGTAGAAAGCAACGTCAAAACGAAAAGAATTATGGCGGAGAGGAAGGAGGCCGTAACCACTCCCGCCAGCAACAACGTGTAGCTCGACAGGCGCCCGGCTCGCCGCCCCAGCAGGTAAACCCAGGACATGGTAAGGACCGCGCCACCAAATGCGGTGAGCGGCGACGCCGCAGCGAAACGCCCGCCAACCCAGAAGGCCACAATGGCGCCGAGCGCTGCGCCGCTCGAGATTCCCAGGACATATGGATCGGCCAGGGGATTGCGCAGCAGGGCCTGCAGCCCGGTTCCCGAAACGGCCAGGGCTGCTCCCACGAGCATCGCCAGATAAATACGTGGAAGGCGGATTTGACGCACGATGACACCCGCTTCGGAGGCCGAATGCCGGCCGAGCAATCCCGACCACACTTCACCAAGAGACAGGTGAACACCCCCCAGCGCCAAAGCTCCGAAGTCCACCAGGATGAGCGCGGCTAGCAACGCCAGCAGGAGAAGCAGCACATTCCTTCGGGTTGCAGAAATGGTCATGGCACTTTGCCTTGCGGCTTGGTCTCAGGATGAAGAATATCCGCCAGCGCCTCGAGTGCATCGACCAAGCGAGGGCTCGGCCGCATGATGGTCTCCGAGACAAGGTACATTCGGTGGTTCTTTACCGCCGGCAGTTCTCTCCACCCCGGCAGCTTTTGAAATTCTTCGAGTCCCGGCGCGAAAGCCTCGGTCTTGGGAAACAAGATAACGTCCGGATCGCGCTTCAGGACTTCCTCCAGGCTCATGTGGGGCCATTCACCCCTTAGATCATCGCCAATGGAAATCCCATCGGCACGACGGATGACATCGGCGATGAAGGTTTGTTTTCCGGCCGTGATCAGGGGACGGTACCACACTACGAACAACACTTTCAGCTGATGCCGGTCTTGGACACGCTTCTCGACAGCCTCCACCCTCTCGCGCAGGCGCGCAACCAACTTCTGGGTGGGTTGCTCCCAACCGAGAGTTCGGCCCAAATCTTCGATGGATTGGATTGTTCCTTCCAGCGTATGGGACGTTAACCCATAAAGCGGGATGCCGAGACGAGCGAGCTGGTCCGCAGTTTCTCGCCGATTGGCTTCGTCGGTGCCCAAAACGAGGTCCGGCTTGAGCGCTACGATTTTCTCCAGGTTGGGATTCAGCATCGCACCCACGTGAGGTTTTGCGCGCGCTTCCAAGGGGTAGTCACAGTAATCCGTGTCGCCCACGAGCCGGTCAGCGAGCCCCAACGCGTACAGGGTCTCAGTAATACTGGGCGCAAGAGAAACAAGGCGCCGGGGATGGTCGGGAATGTTGACCCGGCGGCCGGTCTGGTCGATCACGTCACGCGCTAAGACTGCACTCGCCGACAGGAGCAGTGCGAATGCAGGAACATAACGAAATTTCATCTCAACCGCGAATCTGCGTCACCCGTGGGAGCGGCACAACACGGCGGGATCGCGTCGGTTTCTGAAAATAGGCTTCAACATTCTGGGCGAATCGCAAAACACAAAAGCTCCGCGCACTCTCGACGAGGGCGGAGCTCACTCCTCCCACTCTTTCTCGCGAAGAGTGTACGGGGGGACGACCATCACTCTAGCAGGATGCGTCCCAGGGCGCCCAGGCAGGTCTCCTGACTCGCGGCGCGCTTACGGCCCTGCATCGCCTTCCCACCCAACTCCAGCGTCCTAGGTTGAGGGCAGTGGCTTCGTCCAGCAGTGCTCACGCCGGGCGAACGAGCAGGGCCCGCCGCTTACAGTGGCGGGACCGTGGCCGATTTTCACGGCCTTCCCTTTTGTTCCTCGCACGTGGCGAGTACCTGGGTCGGTGCTGACCAACGCCTCTCCGAGCAGCGATACGGGCCGTGCAGCAACCGCTTCTTTGCCAGCCAGCCCGGTTACCCAGGGGTGGCGCAAACTCCTCTGGATCGCTCCTCGAAGTGACTGATCAGTCTAAGATGCGAGATTTTGTTTGTCAAACTTCCCCGCCTCGTCAACAATAGGCACTACGATGCACCACCAAACCCTCGTAGCCCTCCTCGCATTACTCACCTGTCTCCACCCGGTGATTGCCGCCAGTGCCGAGGAGGAGAAGCAACAACGACCCATCGGGTGGATCTATCTCAAAGCCGGTGCCCTCGACTTGACTGCAAAACCTGGCGCGCGTAAGGACAAATCCGACCATCTGGCCCGCGGAACACTTGCGCCCGTGTTCAAGATAACGGAGAAGGATGGGGTGAAGTGGGCCCAGGTTCGCATCCTGAATCTGGCCACCATGCGCCCGCAAGTGGGATGGGTGGAATCAGACCAAGCCGACGTGCTACCGCCGGATTCGTACCCGTTGGACACTGACTTGGTGGGCCAACTCGGCGAACCCTACGTGGATGACTTCACAGCGAAGCATACAGACGTTGCCAGGTTTTTGGTTCGACAAGGCCAAGGCGCACCTCTGCTGCTTTGCTATGTCTTTGCTCGCCCGCTGCCCACGGCAAAGCTCGTGGCCTTCACGGCAAGCCAGGGAAGATTTCTCCCCAGCGATTCGTTGGACTTTCCGATCAGCGAGATGCAGGCGGGGATCATTTCTCTGGAAATCCGCGACCTGCTTGGTGACGCGAACGAATGTTTGATTTCTCGCGAACCCTACCGGGAGGGACCGGAAACTCATGGCCTCAACCTGATCATCAGGAGGATCGAGGGGGACAAGTTCCGGATCCTGTGGCAGGCGCCAGTGGAATTTCGTAATCTCGCGGAATTCAAATTCAAGGTGCAGATTCTTCAGCCACCCGAGAAAAACATCGGCGCACCTGGGACCACAACGACAGGTGAGGTGACTTTCCGCCAGCGCGGGAACCAGCAGGAACCCGTCTGGAAGGGCAAAGTTGAGTTTTTCCTTTTCGGCCGAGAAAAACCCGTCGATTCCGTGACCGTTGAGAAGGTATGCCCCTGGGATGGGAAGGAGTTTGCGCCGCTGCGGTGACGGAAGGGTACGATCACTTAGCAGGCCGGCGGAGCCATAATCACGCCCGCTCGGGCCTGCCTGCTGGAGAGCCACCGCACGCCCACGCCAGGAAGGCGAATTCATCTCGCACGGAGCCTGCCCATGGAGGATGTCTTACTCCCCCTGTTTCCCCTCGAGATTGTGCTCCTCCCCGAAGAACTCCTGCCCCTGCATATCTTCGAAGAACGTTACAAGACGATGATCGGTGAGTGCCTCCAGGCCCAGGCAACAGGAGAAGGCCAACAGGAATTCGGCGTGGTCCTCCTGAAAGGGAGTGAGTTGAGCACCGTCGGCTGCAGCGCGCGCATCATCAACCTCACGCGCAAATATGATGATGGACGAATGGATATCCTTACGGTCGGCAGACGCCGTTTTGAAATATCGCTCACCAATGAGGAAAGGCCGTACCTGAGAGCCACCGTGGAGTTCTTCGATGACGAAGGCTCTGACGTTCCGGCCGATGCGGAGGCCGATTTTGCCATCGAGGGCTTTCGCGAGGTCATGAGAAAACTACGCCAGGCCTGCGAGATGCCGATCCACCTTCCCCGGCCCTACCGCTATCTCTCCTTCCGACTGGGGGCAGCGCTACCGCTCGACCTCGAATTCAAGCAGCGACTGCTTTCCGTTCGCAACGAGCCGGAGCGTCTCAAGCTGGTTGTCCGCGCCATTGAAATGCTTCTGAATCAGCTCGAGCGAGTCCAGCGAGTCCAAGCGAAAACCGGCGGAAACGGGAATATTCGCCACTGACATTTGACCCCAATCAAGGACGGCTTCAAGAATAATGCCGCCGGCTGAATCTGTCCGTTGAGTTGGATTGCTCCCTGGCTTATAATAGATGCGGGGTTCGGGGCAAATGCAAAAACCAAAAACACTGGGCGAGCTGAAGAAGTCTGCTTATCGGAGTGTCAGCATCAAAGAGGAAATGCGCGGCAATCTCCTCCGCAAGCTCGCGGCGGGGGACACCGTGTTCCCCGGCATCATCGGATTCGAGGACACGGCCATTCCGCAAATCGTCAACGCCATCCTCTCTAAACACAACTTCATCCTGCTCGGGCTGCGCGGTCAGGCCAAAAGCCGGATTCTCCGCTCCCTGGCCTCGCTGCTCGATGAAGCCATCCCCATCATCGCCGGATGCGAAATCAATGACGATCCGCTCAAACCTCTCTGCCGGGCCTGCCATCAGCGCCTGGAGGAGCTGGGCGATGCGACACCCATCGATTATCTCCAGCCTGAGCAGCGATATATTGAGAAGCTAGCAACACCCGACGTGACCATTGCGGATATCATCGGTGACCTCGACCCCATCAAGGCGGCTCGGGGAGGACACACGCTGGCCAGTGAACTGACCATTCATTACGGGCTGCTGCCCCGCGCGAACCGCGGCATCTTTGCCATCAATGAGCTGCCGGATCTCGCTGGGAAAATCCAGGTGGGACTTTTCAACATCATGCAGGAGGGCGACGTTCAGATCAAAGGCTATCCGGTGCGGTTGCCCCTCGACATCGCTCTGGTCTTCACCGCCAATCCGGAAGACTACACCGCGCGCGGCAAAATCATCACTCCATTGAAGGACCGCATCGGCTCGGAGATTCGCACCCACTATCCCGCGACGCTCGAGCACGGACTGGCGATCACTTCCCAGGAGGCCTGGACCAACCGCGACGGAGAAAGACCGCTCGCCATCCCGCAGTTCATACGCGAGATCATCGAAGCCATCGCCTTCGAAGCTCGGACGGATAAGCGCGTTGACAAACGCAGCGGCGTCAGCCAGCGCATGCCCATCACCTGCCTGGAGAACACCGTGAGCAGCGCCGAGTATCGTGCCCTGAAGAACCGAGAGGCGAAGATCGTTCCACGGCCTTCCGACATTTACGCTGCCCTGCCCTCCCTAACCGGCAAGCTGGAGCTTGAGTATGAGGGCGAGCTCCGGGGAGCCGATTCGGTCGCGCGAGAAATCATTCGCCAAGCGATGGCCAAGATTTTCAAAAGACACTTTGATAATGTGCCTCTCCACTCCGTCGTGCAGTGGTTCGAGCTCGGAGGAACATTGAAGTATTCGCCCCAAGCATCCTCCGAGGAACTTTTCCAGCAGTTCAGGAAAATTCAGGGTCTGCTGGAGAAAACCCAAAGCTTGGGCCTAAAGGCCAAGGACGACCCTTCGCTGCTGGCCTCGGGCGCCGAGTTCATTCTGGAAGGACTGCATGCGCTGAAGCGCATCAGTCGCAACGAGGAATTGGGCTACCACACTGAACACCGTACCCCCGTGAAGCCTGCTGAGGAGCCCACTCCGTTGGGATCGCGGCGCCGACCGCTGAATTGACGCGCTGGTTCCCGCAATGCCGGCGGGCTGGTTACAGGGGAAACAGGGCAAACGTTTCCCTTCATCAATCAACCATGAAATTCGTCAAGTACTCCAAATACGTCGCCGCCCCTTTCGATGGACTCAGTGCGGAAGATCTGCTGCAGATGCTTCAGGACTTCCTTCTCGACAGCGGATTCTTCGATCAGTACCAGAGCATCTACGAGATGGATCCCGAGCGGACCATGGAACAGCTCCACCAGGCTCTTCTGGAGGCCCTGCGCGACCAGGGAAAAATCCCTGACGAACTTCTGCAACAGATGCTGCAAAACTGGGAGAATTACCACAAGTCCGAACTGGCGGAAAAGATCAATAAGCTGCTGGAACGCCTCGCTGAGGAAGGCTACGTCACCATCGGACAAGCCAACCCAAGCCAAGGAGAGCTGATGGACCGTGGCGAGGAACCCACGGCAGGAGCGCAAGCAAAAGCCAAGTTCGAGATCACCGACAAGGCACTCGATTTTCTCGGCTTCAAAACTCTGAAGGACCTGTTGGGTTCATTGGGCAAGTCCAGTTTTGGCAGACATGACACACGCGAACTCGCGACCGGCGTCGAGTCCGAGGGCTCCAGCCGCCGTTACGAGTTTGGCGACACGCTGAATCTGGACGTAAACGCCACCCTTCTCTCGGCGATCCGCCGCCATGGTCGGCAGGTCCCCCTTCCTCTCGATTACGAGGACCTGCAGGTCCACCAGTGCGAATACCAGAGCTCCTGCGCCACCGTCTTGATGCTGGATTGCAGCCATAGCATGATCCTGTACGGCGAAGACCGATTCACACCCGCCAAGAAAGTTGCACTCGCACTCAGCCACCTGATCCGAAACCAATACCCGGGTGATACCCTGCACTTGGTGCTCTTCCACGACTCGGCGGAGGAGATGCCGCTCGCGGAGTTGGCACGAGTTCGCGTGGGACCGTACTATACCAATACCCGGGAAGGCCTACGGCTGGCGCAACGCATCCTCTCGCGGCAGAGGAAAGATATGCGTCAGATCGTGATGATCACGGATGGCAAACCCTCAGCTCTTACCCTCGAGGATGGAAGAATCTACAAGAATGCCTTCGGACTCGATCCCCTGGTCGTGTCAGAGACCCTGCATGAAGTTGCCCGCTGTCGTCGTAACGGGATAATGATCAACACCTTCATGCTGGCGTCCGATTATAGTCTGGTGAACTTCGTCCAGAAAGTGACGGAAATCTGCCGCGGCAAGGCATACTTCACCACCCCTTACACCCTTGGACAATACCTGCTGATGGATTACATGCAGAAGAAGACCAAACACATCCATTAGGCGGGAAACGCTCCCGACAAAGGCCAGTTTTCCTTCCGATCCAGCTTGCCATCTTCACAGCAAGGATGGAAGTTCGGTGTGTGATGGGGGCAACTTCTTGCGACGGAACAATCGCTCGCGAACCGGGGAAAATCTCGAGGGGAACGCCATGCTGAGGGTTCTGCTATAATACTTCTTGGCCTTAGTCGGGAAGAAACCTATGCCGAGTCTGACCGCAGGTAAGATCGCCCCAACTTTTCAACTTGTCACGACGACGGGAAAGGCGCTTTCTTTGCAGGAGGCTCTTGGCAAGGGTCCAGTTTTGCTCGCCTTCTACAAGACCTCCTGCCCGACGTGCCAGTATGCCTTCCCGTTTCTAGAACGCATCCATCAGCAGCTTCGAAAGCAAGGGGTGCAAGTCTGGGGAGTCGCGCAGGACGATGCACAAGACTCAGCGCGATTTGCGAAGACCTACGGGTTGACCTTCCCGATCTTAATCGACGATCACCCCTACAAGACTTCCCGAGACTACAGCCTGCAATACGTGCCGTCGATGTTCTTGGTGAAGTCTGACGGCCGCATCGAGATTTCCAGTGAGGGTTTCTGCAGGGCTGACCTCCTGGCGATTCAAAAATCGTTGGCCCAGTCGCTTTCCGCTACGCCACCCGCACTTTTCCTTCCCTCGGAGAGAATTCCGGAATACAAGCCCGGGTGAGGATCAAAAAACTAGGCTTGGTTCAAGCCTTCTTCACTGAGTAGACGATCGGCGGTGAGGTGCGCGGCTTCGTGCGCCTCCAGGTGGGTACTACGAACCCTCTGCTTCACCTTGCCACTCGCGTTTTCTGTGTTTAGGTAGCTTCTTTCGTCGGTCCCGGTGCGGTTGTTCTGGCGGTGGAGATCCCACACGTAACCGCGCCTGGCGCTTGACCTCTTTCGTTCGCTGGAAGGGCTTGCGCTTCCTCAAGGTCATCGTCGGACGAAGGCCTCCCCGCGGAATCCCGCGCAAAAGGAATTGGCGGAAGTGTGTCGGAATCGAACCGACCGGTCCACCAGAGGCAGACCCACAGGATTTGAAGTCCCGGACGGACACCAGCCCGCATGCACTTCCGCATTGATACTAGGCGACTTGAAACGCAGCGTCAACTTCGGTGTCTTGAATAACGTGTTATCTACTCCGGCTGACGCCCTCGCGGGCAAGGTCCCCCCCAGCCCGCCCCAAATTGTTCCTTGACACAAGGTTCGCAATTTGCGAAGATTCTGTAGGAACGATATAGGGTGACTAAAGATCGTGCACGTAATCAGCCGTAAGAAGCTCAAGGAAGCAGCCGCAAGACATGCTGACTTGGAAACGCCGCTCGACACTTGGTTCCGCATCGCCAGAAGGGCGAAATGGCGCAGTCTCTCCGAGGTACGCAAGACATATTCTCACGCTAATCTAGTCGGGAAATACACGGTCTTCAACATCATGGGGAATGCTTATCGGCTCATTGTCGAGATCAACTACCGAACTGGCAGGATATTTGTCCGGCACGTCCTGACCCACAAGGAATATGACGAGGAGCGGTGGAAATCATGAGCGCGAGTGACTTTGCAGTGGCTGGCGCGTTCAGCGCCAAGGTCAACAAGAAGGAATACAGGAAACTGGTAGACAAGACTTTGCCTCATGTTATCCGAACCGAGGCGCAGAACGAGCATTACCTTCGTGTGCTGGAAGCGCTCGACGCGAAGCCTGATCGAACCGAAGCCGAAAAAGAGTTTGCGGACCTGCTCACGACGCTGATTGAGGATTTCGAAGATCGGCACTACGCTCGTAAGAAAGGCACACCCATTGAGAGCTTGACCGAATTAATGGAGGCCAACGGCCTAAAGCAGAAAGACCTCATTGACATTTTCGGGACGCCCAGTATTGTCTCGGAAGTTCTGAGCGGTAAGCGCCACCTGACGACGGAGCACATTCGGCGGTTGAGCGGCCGCTTTCATGTTGCGCCCGATTTGTTTTTCTGATGGGCCTTCTGACTTGCCGTACCGATCAGCGTAGGGAGAGTAACGTGAGCGGGTTAGATTCTACCGGCTCGCAACAGCAGTAGGTGCCTGCGCCCTCAAACCCAAGATCTCCCTTACAATCCCAGAGAAAATCGTGTTTCTACCCGTCAGTTGGCGCTCAGCAAATCATTTGTTGTAGGAAGTTTCGAGGCGTTCCATCCGCCGCCCAACGCCTCGATTAGAAGGACGCTGGCGCTCATGCGGCGGGTGAGGATGTTCACGGCTGCGAGTTGATTCTGCAAGGCAATGGTCTGCGCGGTGATGACTTGCAGGTAGCTAGTAACTCCTGCCTTGTACTGATAGGTGGATATATCCAGGGAATTCTGCGCTGCGTTCACGGCCTCGTCTTCGGCCCGCGCCTCGTTTTCGAGTACCCGAAGTGCCGCCAGACTATCCTCAACTTGCTGAAAGGCGGCCAGGACCGTCTGGCGGTAATCCGCCACGGTGGCGTCGAAGGCGGCCTGCGCCTGGGCCACCTGAGCGCGCCGCCTTCCGGCATCGAAGACCGTCTCTGCCAACTGAGGCCCCACGGACCAGAAGCGGCTGGGCCATGAGAACCACTTCAAGAATTGACTGCTTTCAAGCCCTGCGGACGCCGTGAGGCTGAGGGTCGGATAATAAGCAACTTTGGCAATTCCGATCTGCTCGTTCGCCGCAGCCATCTGGCGCTCGGCGGCGGCGATATCGGGGCGGCGTTCCAGTAGAGCGGAAGGGACTCCAACCGGCACCGGAGGCGGCGTGATCTTAATTGCCTGGGACGGAATCGAGAGCGCCGCAGGGGGTTTCCCAATCAGGATGGCAATGGCGTGTTCGTACTGGGCACGCGCCACACCATAGTCGATTAGCTGCGCCCGTGCGGTTGCCAGTTGGGTTTGCGCCTGGGCCACGTCCGCACCGGACGCCACGCCACTGTTAAAACGGTCCTGGGTTAGTTGAAGGTATTCTTCGTAAGATTTGACGGTCCGCTCCAGCAATTCCACCGCACCGTCCGTCCCATGCAGACCGAAGTAGGCCTGCGCCAGCTCCGCCTGGTAGGCGAGGCGGGCATTCTCCAACTGGGCAGCCGTGATCTGCGCCGTCGCCGTGCTTGCCGCGACGCTGCGCCGAATGCCTCCCCAGATGTCCGCCACGTAAGAGAGGCTCACGGGCAAGTCGTAAGTCGTGCGCGTGACGGCGTTGGGGCTGCCCGTAGGCGAAGCCGGCGTGCGCGAGTTGTTAATCGATGCTCCCGCCGTGACGGAAGGAAACAGGCTGGAGCGCACGATGCGCACGGCATCCCGCGCCTCCCGGTACTGTGCCTCCGCTGCCAGGACGTTCTGGTTGGAGATACTCACCTGCTCTTCCAGGGAGTTGAGTTCCGGATCGTTGTAGATTTCCCACCATTTACCACGCGCGATGGCGTCGCTCGGCTGCGCCTCCTTCCAGGCGGAGACCTGCGGGGAGGTATCCGGAGGGAGTTCCTTGTAGGTCGGTGGAACCGGCGCTGCAGGGCGTTTGTATTGCGGACCTACCCTGCAGGAACTGGAAAAGAGCAGTAGGCAGAAGGCAGTAGGCAGTAGGCAGACATGAAACCGTCCCTGGCCAGCACCGTTGGAACGGGCGGTTCCCGTAAATGGCCTGAGCATCGATTGCATGGGCAAATTTCTCAATCTCATATCTCCGGGGCCAAGTCATTGGCCTCTTTGGGACCCCGTCCTCGAACCCTATACCACCAGTTCTGGAGTCGGTCGAAATAGAGATACACCACGGGAGTCGTGTACAACGTCAGCAATTGACTCACGATCAACCCGCCAATGATGGCGATTCCCAGCGGACGGCGCAACTCCGAGCCGACGCCGGTGCCGAGTGCGAGCGGCAACGCGCCCAGCATCGCCGCCATCGTGGTCATCAGGATGGGGCGGAAGCGCAACAGGCAGGCCTCATATATGGAGTCCCGCGAATTCTTGCCTTCGTTCCGCTCGGCGGCCAGCGCGAAATCGATCATCAGGATGCCGTTCTTCTTCACGAGCCCGATCAGCAGAATGATTCCGATGATGGCGATAACGGTGAGGTCGGTGTGGGTGAGCAGCAGCGCCAACAGCGCGCCCACGCCTGCCGAGGGAAGCGTGGAAAGAACCGTGACGGGATGGACGTAACTCTCGTAGAGGATACCAAGCACCAGGTAAACCGTGAGGAGCGCTGCCGCGATCAGGAGAGGCTCGCTGCCGAGTGAGTCCTGGTAGGCCTGTGCCGTCCCGGCGAATCCGGTATGGATGGTTGGCGGGAGGCCAACCTTGGTCGCCGCTGCATTAATGGCATCCACCGCATCCCCGAGCGCGATACCCGGCTGCAGGTTGAAGGAGATGGTGACGGCGGGAAAGAGGCCCTGGTGGCTGACCGACAGCGGGGCGATCACCGGCGTGTAACTGGCGAAAGCGCTCAGGGGAACCGGTTGTCCGCTCGGCGAACGCACATAGATCTGGCGCAAGAACTCCGGGTTCTGCCAGTATTCCGGGGCGGCCTCCATGATGATGTGGTACTGATTCAGCGAAGTGTACATGGTCGACACTTGGCGCTGCCCGAAGGCGTCGTAGAGCGTGGCGTCAATCAGTTGCGGCGAAATGCCGAAACGCGCCGCCGTCTCGCGATCATAGTGAACAAAGGCTTGCAGCCCGAGGTCCTGCTGGTCGCTGTTCACGTCCGCGATGATGGGGATGGTTCGCAACTGTTGGAGCATGCGGGGAGCAAAGTCAGTCAGATCCTTCAGGTTGTCGCCCCGCATGGTGTATTGATACTGGGAGGCGCCAAATCGCCCGCCGACGCGCACGTCTTGGGCTGCCTGCAAGTAGAGCGTGGCGCCCGGCACTCTGGCGAGCTTTGGCCGCAAGCGTGCAATGACAAGGTCGGCACTGATTTTTCTTTCTTGAGGGGGCTTGAGAGAGATGAACATGCGCGCGGAGTTTCCGCCGCCCGTGAATCCTTCGATGGTATCAACGGCCGGATCGGCGACGATGATCTTGCTCATCTGCACCAGAATCTTGTCCATGGCCTGGAACGAGGTGTCCTGGTCAGCTTGAATCGCGCCCATCATCCGTCCGTTATCCTGTTGCGGGAAGAATCCCTTGGGCACGTGAATGTAAAGATAAACGTTCAGGGCAATGGTGGCCAGTAACACGGCCAGGGTAATCGCCGGAAAGCGAAGGACTACAGACAGTGTTCTCCCATACGCACGGATGACCCTGTTGAAGGCCTGCTCGCTTTTCCGGTACAGCCAGCCATGCGACTCATGCTCCTTCAACAGGTGAGCGCACATCATGGGAGTGGCGGTGAGGGAAACGACCATGGAAACGAGGACCGCGACGGCGAGCGTCACTGCGAACTCGCGGAACAGGCGGCCCACAATCCCTCCCATCAGCAGCAGGGGAATGAACACCGCCACCAAGGAAATGCTGATGGTCAGCACCGTGGAGCCGATCTCCTTAGCCCCCTTCATTGCGGCCTGGAACGGATGCAGGCCCTTTTCGAGATAGCGCGAGATGTTCTCGATGACGACAATGGCGTCGTCAACCACAAAGCCGGTGCAAATGCACAGCGCCATCAACGATAGATTGTCGAGGCTGTATCCCAACAGGTACATCACGCCGAAGGTTCCGATCAGGGAGACGGGGACGGCGATGCTGGGGATAAAGGTCGTCCGCAGGTTTCTCAGAAAGAGGAAGACGACCAGGATCACCAGAATCACCGAGATGATGAGCGTATACTCGACGTTGGCCACGGACGCGCGGATGGTCAGGGTTTGGTCTGTGGCCACGCGCATATCAATCGTTTGGGGAATGGCCGCTTTAAGCTGGGGAAGCGCCGCACGAATGCCATCCACAGTATCGATGATGTTGGCGTTAGGTTGGCGGAAGATGATGATCAGAACAGATGGCTTGCCGTTCGAATAGCCAGCGTTCCGAAGGTCTTCGGGGCCCTCCACCGCTCGGCCGACGTCGGAGATGCGCACGGCCGATCCGTTGCGGTAAGCCACCAGCAAGGGTTGGTAGTCAACGGCGTGGAAGAGCTGATCGTTGGCGCCCACTTCCCACATGCGGTGAGCGTCGGAAAAATGTCCTTTCGGTGTGTTGGCATTGGCGCTGCTCAACACGCCCCGGACCTGCTCCAGGCCAATGCCATACCTGTTCAGGGCGGTCGGATTCAGCTCGATCCGGACCGTCGGCAACGAACCTCCGCCCACGATCACCTGGCCCACGCCGGGCACCTGCGCCAGCCTCTGAGCCAGAATCGACGAAGCAGCATCATACATCTGGCTTTTGCTCAGCACGTCCGAAGTAAGTGCAAGGATGAAGATCGGCGAATCGGCCGGATTCACTTTTCGGTACGTGGGGTTATTGGGAAGACTGGTGGGCAAGTAGCCGCGGGCGGCATTGATGGCAGCCTGCACGTCGCGCGCCGCGGCATCGATGTTACGGTTCAGATCGAACTGCAACGTGACGTTGGTGGACCCGAGGGAACTCGACGACGTCATCTCCGTGACCGCCGCAATGCGGCTGAATTGGCGCTCCAGCGGAGTGGCTACCGTCGCCGCCATAGTCTCCGGGCTGGCGCCCGGCAACCCAGCGCCCACGGAAATGGTTGGAAAGTCCACCTGGGGGAGCGGCGACACCGGGAGGAGCCGGAAAGCGACGGCTCCGGCAAGTGCAATGGCGATGGTCAGGAGCGCTGTGGCCACCGGCCTGCGGATGAAAGGCTCAGAGATATTCATGGCTTAGCCCGCCGGAACCAGCTCCGATCCTGGGCTGGTTCCGTGCTCCCCGGAAAACCGCTTGGCCAGACGATCGAACCAGAGATAGATGACCGGGGTGGTGTAGAGCGTCAGCAACTGGCTCACGAGCAGCCCCCCGACGATGGTAATGCCCAAAGGCCGGCGCAGTTCGGAACCGGTACCGGTGCCGAGCGCCAGCGGGACGCCGCCGAGCAGCGCCGCCATGGTGGTCATCATGATCGGGCGGAAGCGCAGAAGGCAGGCTTGATAGATGGCATTGACCGGCGTCATACCTTCCTTTCGCTCCGCATCGAGAGCAAAGTCGATCATCATGATGGCGTTCTTCTGGACGATGCCGATCAGCAGGACGATGCCGATCAACGCAATGACACTGAAATCGTTACTAGTGATCGAAAGGGCCAGCAACGCACCGACACCCGCTGAGGGCAGCGTGGAGAGGATGGTGATCGGATGGATGTAGCTTTCATACAAGACGCCCAAGATGATGTAGACGGTAACGACCGCCGCCAGAATCAGCAAGAGCTCGTCCGCCAACGACGCCTGGAATGCCCGGGCCATGCCCTGAAACGCCGCCTGAATACTCGGCGGCATGCCGATCTCGTCCTTCACTTTGTTCACGGCTTTGACGGCATCCCCCAGCGACGCGTTAGGAGCCAGATTAAAGGAGAGTGTAACCACCTGGAACTGACCTTGGTGGTTTACGGTGATGGGAGCGTTCATCTCCTCCAGATGAGTGAAGGCGGCAAGTGGCACTTGGCCTCGGTTCGGAAATGCTGAGGAAGATGCGATCGCTCCCCCGCCGAAGGCGCTATCCGAGGCGATTGCGGAGGAACTGGCGGAAGATGACGTGGTAGACGATAGACTCGCCGTGGCGGCGGATACCGAGCTCGACGGTCCGAATAATTGGGTTCCCGAGGACCCGCCGGCCACCAGGCCCGAGGAACTGGTGGTGCCGGTCCGGATGAACAGCTGGCCCAGGTCCAAAGCGTTTTTCTGAAATTCGGGCTGCACTTCCAAGACCACGTGGTATTGGTTCAACTGCGTAAAGATGGTCGATACCTGCCGCTGGCCGTAGGCGTCGTACAGCGTCTGGTCGATGGCCGAGGGGGTGATGCCGAGACGGTAAGCCGTTTGGCGGTCGAATACCACCTTCGCCCGCAGGCCGCCAACCTGCCGATCGCTCGCTACGTCGCGCAGCTCCGGCAGCTTCTGCAGCTCCGCGAGCATGCGGGGAGCGAAGACATTCAACTCGTCCGCACTCGGATCTTCGAGCGTGTACTGGAATTGCGTGCGGCTCACGCGGTCCTCGACCGTAATATCCTGCACCGGCTGCATGAACAGCGTGATGCCAGCCACCTGCGCCAGTTCCGGCTGCAAGCGGCGAATGACGTCGCTGGCGCTGATCTTGCGCTCCTCGAGCGGCTTCAGATTGATAAGGATGCGCCCGCTGTTTAGGGTAGTGTTGGTCCCATCGATGCCGATAAACGAGGAAAGGCTCTCGACAGCGGGATCTTTCAAGATAACGCTCGCCAGCGCCTGCTGTTCCCGGGACATCTCCTGGAAAGAAACAGTCTGCGCCGCTTCGGACACACCCTGAATGACGCCTGTATCCTGAATCGGGAAAAAGCCCTTCGGAATGAAGATGTAAAGCAGAATAGTGGAAACCAGAGTGCCGATAGCTACCAGCAGAGTTCCGGTCTGACGACGGAGCACCCACTGGAGGGTTCGATCATAAAGGGTGAGCAACGAATTCCAGGCGCGTTCGGTCGCGCGATACAAGCTTCCTTGCTCTTCTACGCTTCGGTGCTTCAACAGTCTGGAGCACATCATGGGGGTTAGCGTCAGCGAAACGACAGCGGAGGTCAGGATGGTAACAGCCAACGTGACGGCAAATTCACGGAAAAGCCGGCCGACGATGTCCCCCATGAACAGCAACGGGATGAGACCGGCGATCAGGGAAACGGTCAGCGAGACGATCGTGAAGCCAATTTGCTCAGACCCTTTGAGCGCCGCTTGCAGAGCCGGCTCCCCTTCTTCAATGTACCGTGTAATGTTCTCGATCATCACGATCGCGTCGTCAACGACGAAGCCCGTTGAAATGGTCAAGGCCATCAAGGTCAAGTTGTTCAAGCTGTAGCCGAGCAGATACATCACCCCGAACGTGCCGACCAGGGACAGGGGGACAGCGACACTGGGAATAATGGTGGCGGAAAGGTTGCGCAGGAAAAGGAAGATCACCATGACCACCAGGGCTACTGTCAACAACAGCGAGAATTGCACGTCTCTGACCGAGGCCCGAATCGTGTCCGTCCGGTCGGTCAGGATGCGGACCTGAACCGAGGAGGGCAACGAGGTGGTGAGCTGGGGCAGCAGCGTCTTGATGCGGTCGACGACAGTGATGATGTTTGCGCCCGGTTGCCGCTTAATGTTCATGATGACGGCGGGGACATTATTCATCCAGGCGGCCTGACGGACGTCCTCAGCGTCGTCGCTAACTGTGGCAACATCGGTTAAATTGATTGGAGAGCCGTTCCGGTAGGCAATCACCAAGGGAGCATAATCGGCGCTGGAGAGCAACTGGTCGTTCGCGCCGATCTGGTAGGCCTGGTGTGGGCCATCGAAGTTGCCTTTCGCCTGGTTGACGTTGGCGGCGACGAGGGCGCTGCGCAGGTCCTCCAGATTCAGGCCATAAGATGCCAACGACGTGGGATTGGCTCGAATCCGGACGGCGGGCTTCTGGCCGCCGCTGATGCTGACCAGACCGACACCGGGCAGTTGCGAGATCTTGGGCGCCAAGCGCGTGTCGGCGAGGTCCTCGACTTTGGAGAGCGGAAGTTCCTTCGAAGTAAGCGCCAGCGTCAGGATCGGGGTGTCGGCTGGATTGCTTTTGCTATAGATTGGCGGGCTCGGAAGGTCCGGAGGGAGGTAGGTTCCGGAAGCATTGATCGACTGCTGCACTTCCTGCTCAGCCACGTCGACGTTAAGGCTGAGGTTGAATTGCAGGGTGATGACCGAGCAACCGTCGGAACTCGTGGAGGTCATCTGCTGGAGCCCGGGCACCTGACCAAACTGACGCTCGAGCGGAGCGGTCACCGAAGACGCCATCACGTCCGGGCTGGCGCCGGGGTAAAAGGTGATCACCTGGATGGTCGGGTAATCCACCTCCGGCAAGGCTGATACCGGCAACTGTTTGTACGCAACCGCGCCCGCCAACAGGATGCCGACCATCAGCAGGGATGTAGCCACAGGTCGGAGGATGAATGTCCGGGAGGGGCTCATTAATTCCCTTTCTGGCTCCTTTCACCGTACATTTCCGGCCTGACCTTAGTCCCCTCTTGGAGTTTGTCCACGCCCGTCATAACCAAGACGTCACTCGGAGCTACACCGGAGGTTATTTCGGAGTTGTCACCTTCCGTAGTGCCGATCGTTATCGGCCGGACCGTCACCGTGGAACCTGGCTTCACAAGGTAAACGTAGGTCGTTTGGGAGTTCCGCTGAACTGCGGCTGTGGGTATTAGCGTTACTCCTCGCTTTTCCTCAACCAACAATCGAGCGTTTACAAACTGATTAGGAAACAGCGCACCGTCTTTGTTGTCGAAATTCGCCCGCAACTTGACCGTGCCAGTCGTCTGATCGATCTGATTGTCGAGCGTCACCAACCACCCTTGCGCAATCTTAGCGTTCATTTGGCGATCGTAGGCGTCCACTCGGAGTCGCTGTCCGGCACGCATCTTCTGCAGGACGGCCGGAAGCTGGTCCTCAGCAATCGCGAAGATTACGCTGATGGGTGTGACCTGGGTGATCACCAACAACCCGTTGGTGTCGGCCGCATGAACAATGTTTCCCGGATCCACCAGACGCAGGCCCACGCGGCCGGTGATGGGGGCTGTAATGTGGCAATAAACGAGATTGAGCTTGGCGTTGTCAATCTGCCCCTGGTCGATTTTCACGGCTCCTTCATATTGCCGGACCGTCGCCTGCTGAGTCGCAAGCTGTTGTTCCGGAACTGCGTTCTTCGGTACCAGAGTCTGGTAGCGGGCAAGATCGACACGCGCATTATCCAGCGCCGCCTGATCCTTGGTGAGTTGTCCTTCGGCCTGCTCCAGTTGGACTTGATAGGGCCGCGGGTCAATGTCCACAAGAGGATCGCCCTCACGAACGAAATCTCCCTCCTTGTAGTGGACTCGCATGAGTTGCCCATCGACGCGACTCCTCACGGTAACGGTATAAATCGGAGTCACTGAACCCAACCCACTGATGTAAACGCCGATGTCACCCTTGTGAGCTCTGGCGGCGACCACAGGAATAACCGAGGGGCCTCGCGCCGCTCCGCCCCCCCGTCCGGCGGAAACGCCGCCGGCCTTCGTTTGGCTTGCTTGTGGCCGGAAGTGATAGACACCCAACCCCAGCAGGACAACGAGCGACAACCAAAGCCACCAGCGCTTCTTGGATCTGGGAGCGGGGGATCCCCCCGCTAGTCCGTAGGTTGGTAGTTGTTCTTGATGTTCTAGCGTGCTAGGTTTTTCCACATTCATGGTCAATAAGCCTCTGGCCGGGCTGTAGGAAACCGACAATCCTCAGCCACATCCACGTATTTCAACAGGCAGGGCTTGCTTTGCCCCGGGCCGTTCCTCGCCACCTGTTTGAAGTGCAGGTGGCCCGCTCCTCTGTGCCATCGACACTGTTGCTGTGTGGGACTGGTCAAGGTTCTAAGGTTTTACTCGGCGCACCACTTCACCAGTCTCTTGAAAAGAAACGCACTTTCACATGACTGAAAGATACAGCACCCTTTATTCGACGATTTGAGCCCTAGCATGGTTACCCCGGCACAGCCCGAGCAACCGCGCGATTCCCTTTAACCTCGAAGCGGCCCGGTTGTGGACGAGCATCGATCCCCAAATCCGCACCAAAGCAGGTGACGTTTTCAGATACGAAGTTAAGACGTCACTGGGACGGCCCATGCAGCCAGAATACCATAAGTGGGGATTCCAAAATACCTCGCCTGGTCTCAAAAGTCGTGGGCGTTGGAGCCTCTGACGCCGGCGGGGTCGTCATGGTCCACTGAGAAGGCCGCGTGACGAGTACGCCACGCGGTCGGGAAGTCACCGTACCGCCCGCGGGTGTTACTTCTTCTTCCCGAAATGGACGACAATACCGGCAGAATACACCACATTCTGCGCAAGCCCACTGACCGGGAAGATCGCACCGGTGGGGGCCTGTGCGGGAAGGCCAAAAGTGGGCGATCCTGTAAGGTGATCCCGAACGTCCAGGCGAAAGCTAACCCGTCGAGAAATCTTGTGCTCCACACCACCTCCGCAATTCACGCCCAGTTTGTTCGTGGCTACCAAGGTCGCCGTGCTCACAGCGCCAAATCCTTGTGATTCCGCCTGCGTCTTACCTACGAGCGTAGGTGCGAACCGATGGTAATCCCAGCCCACCGCGAGATAAGGACGGAAGCCGAAACGTGAGAAAGGAGCGTGCGCAACCAGATCTACGCTGCCCACATTATTTCGGACACCGTACACGGTTGTCACGGTGGGATTCAAGCTGATGTTGGTTACACGCAAGTCGTTAGGTCCGGAAGCATAAGCGGCCTCAACCCCCAGAATTTTTCCGAGCGGTACTTCAACTCCCACTACATACTTGACGGCGGTCGCATAGCTCGAACGATACTTTTCATCAGCCGAACCGAAATACCTCGTATCGAAAAGGGTCGAGCCGCTCCCCATCACAAAAACGTCAAAGCTCAGGTCCCTGGCATGTGCCGCAACCGTGCTGAAACACAAAGCCGCTGCCACCATCAGACCCTGCACAGTTTTCTTAGTCATCATGATCGAACGGACCTCCTGGGCATCTCAGACTTGAGGGATTAGCTTTCCCCCAGCAGTCCCACCTCCCGACTTGACGAAGCTTCACCGCGTGGCTTCGAAGTGCACTCACTCCCCTGTGCATCCGCGATCCGCGCCGACAAACTCAGGCTGCTTGCGCATTACACCTTTCGCATTTAAACGACGTATCGGACGCCACCCCGCGCGCGGGCTCATCTCCTGCGTGATTTCGCGTTCCTGTAGGCTTGCACTGAGGCGGCGGACGGACCGAGTCTGTCGCCTTTCACCCAACGGCATGACGTGCACAGTGCTTCGATGCCAACCGCCTTAGCGCAGGTTGGTTCGCTCGCCCCGGGCGCTGAAAAAGTAGAAGATCGGTTCGATCCGAACGCGACACGCCCGCTCCAGCGTCCTTGGAACACCGCTTCACGTCGAAATTGGAGGAAGACAGTCTACTACGCACATCAACTCGGGACCTATGGTGGAGGCCAGATTTCACGGGCGACCATCCTGCCTTTTGACGCCCCGCCTCGCGCCCGCTATAATTTACCAAGGGCTCATCCGAAAGGGAGGTGCGCTTGCCGCTCTACGAATACCAGTGCAGGAAGTGCGGACGACGCGTTGAGAAAATCCAGAAATTCTCCGATCCTCCACTGACCACCTGTGAACAATGTGGTGGAGAACTGGAGCGCCTGCTGTCATCGCCGGCTATCCAGTTCAAGGGTTCCGGCTGGTACGTCACGGACTACGCGCGGGGATCTTCTTCCCCCAGCCCCAGTCCTCCCGCAGATTCTTCCGATGGAGCAGGCAAGAAGGCTCAGGAGTCCAGCAAGCCGAGTGAACCTGTCAAGCCCAGCCCCAGCAAGGACTGAGTCTTTCCCTTGCCCGCACCACGTTAAAGCCGGAGTGACTTGAGGTACCTTCGAAAGGCCTTGCCCATGTCAGGCCGTTGCAGTGCCAATTCAACGGTGGCCTGCAGAAAACCGAGCTTGTCGCCCGCATCATACCGCGTGCCCTCGAAAACATACCCGTAAATGGGTTCCGTGACGAGCAGCCGCCGCAGGCCATCCGTGAGCTGGATTTCGCCACCTGTGCCCGGCGTCGTGGCGGAAAGCACCTTGAAGATCGTCGGGGTCAGGATGTAGCGCCCGATGACCGCCAAGTTCGACGGGGCTGCCTTGGGTGAGGGTTTTTCAATCATATCCTCAATGCGGTAAAGGCGCCCTTGCCAGTCGCGGTCGGGCACCAGCTGCCCGCGAATGACCCCATAGCTTGAGACGGCCTTGCGTGGAACCCGCTGAACGGCAACTACGCTGCGCCCGTAGCGCTCGAAAACCTTCAGCATTTGCTTCAGGCAGGGAGTTTCATTCACAATGACGTCGTCTGAGAGCAACACGGCAAAGGGTTCGTCTTCGATCAAATCGCGTGCGGTCAGGATGGCGTCACCCAATCCCCGCGGACTTTGCTGCCGAACATAGGCGAAGCGCACCATGCCGGAAATCCGTCGCAGTTGCCGGCGAAGCTCTTCCTTCCCTCTGCCTGCCAACTCCTGCTCGAGCTCTGCAGAAACGTCGAAATGGTTTTCGATAGCCTGCTTGCCACGTCCGGTGACGAACACGACCATCGGTATACCGGAAGCCGCCACTTCCTCGACGGCATACTGCACGAGCGGCTTGTCCACGATCGGCAGCATCTCTTTGGGTTGAGCCTTGGTTGCCGGCAAGAAGCGTGTTCCTAACCCTGCCACTGGCAATACAGCCTTGTGAATCCGCATGATCCCTCGCGCCATTTCCAGTTTTGGGTGCGATCAAACTTCGTGTGCGACACTGAGTGTATCCCTTCGCTTCCCGCCTCGTCAAAGACTATGCTCGGTAGCGCCACAGGCCGCGCTTCCCGGTCTTGTGGCCCGCCCGGGCGACATCCCATGCTTGTGCTAAGATTGAAGACTAAGGACGCTGACATGCTCGTGCTGGGCATTGAATCGAGTTGCGATGAAACTGCCGCCGCGGTGGTGGCGGACGGCGAGGAAATCCGCTCGAGTGTCGTGGCCTCACAGGTTCTGACGCACGAAAAATACGGAGGCATCGTGCCTGAGCTCGCCTCGCGCGAGCATCTGCGCAAAATCGGGCCGGTTGTGCAGGAGGCGTGCCGGCAGGCCCAGGTGACAGTTCGCAACGTGGACGCCATCGCCGTCACCGAGGGCCCGGGCTTGATCGGCTCGCTCCTGGTCGGGCTGGTTTACGGCAAAGCGCTGGCCCTTTCCCTCGGCAAACCGCTGGTGGGTGTGAACCACCTGGAGGGTCACATCCATGCCGTGTTGCTCGAAAACAAAATGCACCGCGCTGCCGGCAAGCCCGTGGCAGAAGCGGCGCTTCCTGCCGTCACGCTAGTGGTCTCCGGGGGGCATACCAGCTTGTTTCGCGTAGAGGCGAGTCCGCGCACAGCAGACAATCCCGGCCGAGTCTTCACTTACTCCCAGCTCGGGCGCACTCGCGACGACGCTGCGGGCGAGGCCTTCGACAAGGTCGCCAAGCTCCTCGCATTGGGATACCCCGGCGGGCCGATCATCGACCGGCTCGCGCACTTCGGAAATCGCCTGGCGGTGGATTTCGGTCACATCAAGATGAAAGCGAATCCGCTGGATTTCAGTTTTTCCGGGCTCAAGACCGCGGTGCTTTACCGGGTGCGAGGCACGGAACTCGCCAAGGAAGCCGGGGAACGCCGCGCCTGGCGCAAGACCGCGGAGCGCCCCGGCGACGACGACCTCCGTGCGCAGTGCTCGCAGGCAACCCTCGACCTGATCGCGAGCTTCCAGAATGCCGTCGTGCAGGACTTGGTCGAACGTACTCTCACCGCTGCGGACGCCTGCCGCGTCGACGTCATCTTCGTCTCGGGGGGAGTAGCCTGCAATTCGCTTCTTCGCCAGCGCTTTGCCGAGGCCACCCGGCGCCAGGGCTTGCAGGCCTTCTTCCCTTCCCCAGCCCTCTCCACCGACAACGCCGCCATGATCGCCGCCGCCGGCTATTACAAACTCCTGGCCGGCGAGCGCGCCGGCGTCTCGCTCACCGCTCACGCGTCGTTCCCACTTGGCGCGAAGTAGAGGAGCGCTTTGCGCTCCCGCCGGCGTGGACCAAAGGCCCGCGCCCTGGAGCGCACCAGCGGACGTGCCCCGTGCCTGGCAGGGCTTCCAGGGGCACCGCCCGTCCCCTGTCGGGATGTTTCTCAATCGGAATGCGCGATCCACCAATCTGTCTTCCGTTTCGTCCCCCACTTTATCTTCTTGACAAAGGGACACAGATCGGGCATTATATCTGCTTTAGAGGCTCAACCCTGGAGGCTAGGACAAGGTGCCGCGTTCAGACCATCGCCGGAAAGTCTCGACAACCATCTCTGCCGAGGCTTACGACTTCCTGCGGCGCTTAGTGGAGTCAGGCAGGGCGGCCACCTTGGCGGAGGCAGTGGACCAAGTCGTGAAGCGCGCGCGGCGGACCGAGAATCGGTCGCGTCTGGAACAGGCAACCGCCGCCTACTTCGCGCGCCGGTCGCCTGCTGCTGCCCAGGAGGAAAAACAGCTAGGACTTGCCCTTGGGCAATCGGGGGACGAGGTTAGCTTTGACGATTGAGCCCGCTTCGAAGCTGCCCTCACCACGTCGCGGCGAAATATGGTCTGCGGACCTCGGAAGTCCCCCCACAAGACACTGGGTTCTGATCGTTTCGCTCGACAGCCGGAATCAGAGTGAAAACGTGGATACGGTCCTCGTCATTCCCTTTGGCAGCCGCGGGGCGGCGGGACCCACCACGTTTCTGCTTCCGCCCGGTGAGACCGGCCTGCCTGTGGCCTCCTGGCTCAAGGGCCACTTCATCACTACCTTGCCGAAAGCCCGCCTGCGGAGCCGCGCACCCCGCGCCCTATCATCAAGACGAATGCGGGAAGTGTGCCTCATCATTCGCCGCGCCTTTGACCCCGACGCGCCCTGGGAAGGTTGAAAGCGAACCCGGCGTCTCATCCAGCGGCTACCGCGGGGTGAACTGCGCAAGATTGTAGATCCCCAAAGTCTTCTCGAGCTCGGCCACTTTCTCGACCATCTTCTCAAAACCTTCTTCGCCGAAAAGTTCGTGCTCCTTATCTTCAAACTGCTCACCCAGCGCAGCGAATTCGTGCGGACTCACGATGGACCGCAACGCCGGGAACAGCACGGTATCCTCACGCGCTTCATGCGGGCGGTACATCCGGATGAATTCGTGCAGCGATTGGCTGAGCTTCCGGCGGTCGTCAGCATTCTTGAAGGCAGCGAGAGTCGAGAGTTGCTCGACCTGCGCGGTCAACTGGCGTCCCGCCTGGTGCTGTTCCCTTAGGGTCTTCACCAACTCCACGAGCTTGTGCGTCTTCTCGAAGCGAGGGAAGAGATGGTCCTCCTCGAGTTTTTCATGATAGTCCTCGATGAAGTGCCGGATGATCCCCGCGGCCGAGGCCAGCGTCTCCGGGGGCATGTCCTGTTTCCCTTCCAGCCGCCGCACGGCTTCCTCATAGATGAGCAGTACGCGGTTCAACAACCCATGTTCCCGCATCAGGTCTTCGGTGGGAGTCACATCTTCTTTTTTCTCCGTCGCCTTCTCGCTATCTTTGCCCGGTCTGGCCCAGCCCAGTTCCCCCGGCAGAACTAAGCCGCAACCGAGGACAGCGGCATTCCAGAAGAAATCTCGCCTGGCATGTTCATGATCGTTTCTCATGCGAAGCCTCCTTGTAGCGCCGGTGTCCCCACCGGCGATTGCGGCGCTGGGGACAGCGCCATTACAAATCCGGTTCTCACCATATTGCGCAATTGGCGATAACGTCCCGCAGGCCGTCTCGCTACTTCGGCCGCCCCTTTTTTGTCTGATTCCGCGGACCAGACCAAGGGTGCCTCGACCCCCATTTTCACATGAAGGTTCGCGGTCCGACAAATATTACGGGGCTCGCGCAGAGCCCAGCTCCCGGGTTTATAGATGTGCCATAACAGGCGTTATAATACTCTGTGTTATGCCTGTCGACCGGCGTTATTTCGGCCCTGGGCAACTGCAGTTCATCAGCAGCAGCACTTATCGGCGCGTGAGGCTTTTTGAAAGCGAGCCTTTCCGCCGCGATTTTGTCGACGAGCAGCGGCAACTCCGCGAGCCGTTGGGCTTCCTGCTGATCGGCTGGGTTCTGATGCCCGAGACCTTTCATCTTCTCCTCCAGCCGTAGCCCGCGGAGAGCACCCGCCGCATCCTGCCGGAGCTGATAAAGCAGGCGGCCCTGCGGGTGATCTCGACGCTCGGTGCGGATCGCCGATATCCCTGGTGCGGGAAGGTGCTCACGCGGCTCCGCCTGCCGCTTACCGTCTACAGCTATTCACCCTATCGGGTCTGGCGGCGGCGCTTTTACGCCTTCAATGTCTTTAGTCCGACGAAGCGTCTGGCGAAGCTCAACTCCATGCACGGCAACCCCGTCAAACGAGGGTTGGGTAGATCTCCCGATCAGTGGCCGTGGTCGAGCTTTAGGTTCTATTAGGATTCTTCCCTCCTGCGTATGGATCAAGTTGATTGAGTCCATGCTGCGCCTCCGCGCATCGCAGAGCTACGCTCTGCGGCAGCCCGCCCGTCCCTCCAGCAGATCGTACAGCCAGGCCGAGTACGTCCCTTCTTCCGGGGTCACGTGCAGCCTCCCCCCGCAGCCCTTTCAGGAAACCCCGAACCTCCTCCGCCTTCGTCGCCATGATGGTCCGCGACACCTCGCGTCCCGACCCGTCCAAAACCGAGGCCACAACCGTCGTCATGTGTACGTCCAAAGCGATATACTTGTCAGCGCTCATAAGGGTGCTGCTTCTTGTCAAGGTTGTTTCTTGCAAACCAACCATACACAATCAGGGGCGCCCTTTCATAATGCGTGTCCCGACAGAGGAGGGGCGGGGTGAGGAGATCACGAGTACGTTGCGGAACTCACGCAAAGCTGGGCTTAGCCCGCCCAGCAAGACTGCTCGCCGCGCGACGCAGCAAATCAGCCAGGGGAGGATTTCATCCCTGCACGACCGAGGAGAAGCCATGGAACCCGTTGATCGACGCAGTTTCTTGAAGACCGTGGCAGGAACGGCCGCACTGGCCGCTGTGGAGGGCAGACCGTCCTGGGCATCAGACGCCGGCCCGGTCTTCTTATCCACGTGGCTGCAAGGAAAACCGGCGAACGAGCGCGCCGCAGAAATTTTCAAAGGCGGCGGCAGTCTGCTCGACGCCGTCGAGAAAGGCATCAACGTGCCAGAAAACGATCCGGCGGTGACGAGTGTCGGCTATGGCGGACTGCCCAATGCCGAGGGAGTAGTCGAACTCGATGCCGCGATCATGGACGGCACGCGGCACCGCGCCGGCTCTGTGTGCAACCTGCACATGATCAAGAATCCCATCTCGGTGGCGCGTCTGGTACTGGAGAAAACCCGCCACACCACGCTTGCGGGTGAGGGGGCGTTCCGGTTCGCACTGAAAATGGGGTTCGAGCCTCGAACCCTGCTCACCCCGGAGAGCCTGAAGAAGTGGCAGGAATGGAAAGCCAGGCCCCAGCACGAGACCTTCTGGCTGACCCCGGAAAACCACGACACCATCGGTATGGTGGCGACGGATGGGAAGGGGCACGTCGTCTCCGGGTGCTCGACCTCCGGGCTCGCCTGGAAAATTCCGGGCCGGGTGGGAGACTCCCCGCTCGTTGGCTGCGGGGTTTACGCCGATGACAACGTGGGCACAGCCTCAGCGACAGGTGACGGCGACCTGATGACGAATTATTGCACCAGCGTCTCCATCGTTCACACTATGGCGCGCGGGGCGTCTCCGCAAGAAGCCTGCATGGAACTGCTGCGGCACATGGTTAAGACGGATGCCAAGAACAAAGATGGTGAAGTCGCGGTGATCGCCATCAACACGCGGGGAGAGATCGGGGCGGCCTGCATGAATAACCGTTTCCACCTCAAGTACGCGCTCTGGCGAAACGGTGAGAGCCAGCTTCTGGAGTCCGTCATGCTGATCTAGTCCCCCGACATGACCGGAACCGAGAAGTCGCTGGGGCGGGGGACCGCACTTGTCGATAATCGTGTGGCGGCAGTCACTCGAGGCCGTCGAGGTTAGGGACTCCGGCGACGATAAATCCTGAAGTCACCTTCGCCTGGGAACTCTCCCTCGTCCACGACCTCAAAATCCTTGAAAGCCTCGGGGTAAGCCCGCATGAGACCATCGACCGCGTCTCCACGCGCTTGAATGATCCACTCCACCCACTTTTCCGGTTCCCTGCTCATCCTGCTCCAGTATTTGCGGTTCGCATCTGAAATAGTGCTCCCGAAATAGATGCCGACTTCCGGCATCACACAGGGCCACTTCCCCACAGCTAGCAATACGCGTTTCCCATCATAGTGACCCCGCAGGAACTGAATAACCGCTTGCTGCCGCTTGGACCGGCAAGGCGTATTCAATATTCCTTCTTTCACAACTGCCAACTCCTCCGCGCCCGCGGACGCCAAGACAAAGAACTGTCGTCCCAACAAAACCAAAAAGACCACCAGCAATCCAACCCGCAGGTTTCTTCCCAGGCGAGCGGATAACACAAAGGACGGAAAAAGGGCGACAGCCGGAACCATTTCCAGACCGTACCGCAGATTGTAATAAGTGTGCGGGAAAAGGGTGGGCAGGTAGAGCGGGATCGCCGCGTAAGCCATGGCTTGGATGTAGAACGGCAGGGGAACGATAAACAGTAGGGCAACCGCGCTGCGTCTGAATTCGCGAAAACGCGCGCACCACGCCACAACACCCAGGACCGCGAGCTCCAAAGCCCAGACTCCGATTACGAGTTTAAGGTCCTCAAGGTAATAATGCGCGGAGAGTAGCAGGCTCCCGTCTGTGGGATAAGGGAAAGCGGTCGTAGCCAGTTGGTGGGCGTATATGGCCTTCGCTGAGAAACGTCCATTATAGAATTCAAGCGGGTTGTTGTAGCGATAGGCGTTGTGAAGAATCCACAGGACGGGACCCGCGCCCGCGACCCCAGCGAAGAGCGCCGCATGCCTGAGGCACCTCTTCCATGGCTCGCGGCGAATCAGCAACACGAGCAGGGTCGCAAAGGGAAGAACGTACCACTCCTCGTAGCGAGTGAGAGTGCCAAGAAACGCTGCGGCAGCCGCCCCCAACAGCGTTCTCCCTGAGCCTGACTGGGCGTAACGAAAGAGCGCGTACACGACGAGCACCGCCCACAAGAGTGCGAGGGGCTCGGTGAGCGGCGTGCTGGCAAGGCACAGGAGGTTCGGGCACAGTAAAGCGACACCCAAAGCCACCAACCCCGCAGCCACGTTGCGATTGATTTCCGCCCCGAGCCGGAACAAGAAATAACACGTCACCGCAAACGCCACGGAGGAAACGAGGCTGCCAGCCAGACCCGTGCGCCAAAGAAAATCATTGAGGGCGAGCGGGGCGCAGATTAGATGGTAGAGTGGCAACCAAACGCTGCCGATCTCTTCGTAGCCTGGTGTTACGGAATCGAAAATACGGCGCGCGCCCTCCATGTGAGCGAGCCCGTCGCCGTATAGGTTCGAAAGGCCTCGGGAATGGAAAAAGTAGAGGCCGGCGCACGTCACCCCAAGAATCAGGCCTGCGACTGCGCCGTGCACCCCGGCCGGGACTCGCCAGGGTTCGAGGTGGGATTCCTGGGCATCAGGTGCAGAATCATGCATCAAAATGTGTTAGGCTCTTGAGCTCGCGATAGCGCGCGTCGATCTCACCGGGTGTCAAGCGGAGGAGACGACCCAGGCCAAATTCTTCCACCGCAAAACTCCCCATCACCGATCCATACGCGACGGCACGGCGCAAATTTGCATCGGACAGATCTTGACTCCGCGCCAAGTGCCCCATGAAGCCGCCCGCAAAGGTGTCACCCGCCCCAGTCGGGTCCTGAACCTGGTCAAGCGGATAGGCCGGGACGGTAAAGATGGAGTCCGGGCTGAAGAGCGTTGCGCCGTGCTCTCCGCGTTTGATGACCACAATGCGGGGGCCCAGTTTCCGGATGCTCTCCGCGGCTTTCTTCAGGTTGTTATGTCCTGAAAGCATCCTGGCTTCACCTTCGTTGACAACGAGAATCTCCACGGTGGCCAGCACCTTCGCCAATTCCTCCGGCATGCCCTTAATCCAGTAGTTCATGGAGTCGAGGCCACTCGCACGAAGATTGGGAAGCGCGCGGCGCACGTTGAGCTGCAACACCGGATCGATGTTGCCTAGAAACAGGAATTCCGTTTCGAGGTAAGCCGCTGGGATTTTCGGGACGAAGCTTTCGAACACGTTGAGCTGCGTATCAAGGGTGTGAGCCTGGTTCATGTCGCCCACATATTCGCCCTTCCAGCGAAACGTGCGACCTGGGACGCGCTCAATCCCGAGGGTGTCAATCGAACGCCCCCGAAAGACTTGGAAGTGTTCCTCGCAGAAATCCTCACCGACCACCGCGACCACGCGGACAGGCGTGAACCAGCTCGCCGTGACGGAAAAGTACGTCGCGGATCCCCCCAGAATCTCTTCCACCTGGCCGTGGGGTGTTCGAATGGAATCGAAGGCAATGGAACCAACCACCAGAAGAGACATGTGTAAATGTTGACCTCGTGAGACTGGATTGACGGGCCGGCGACTTCATTTCAGGTACTTCCCAACCAGAAGGGCCAGCTTCTTCTTCGTCGCCGCGGGAATCTTCTTGCGATCCGTGATGATCGCGTGGGCAAGAGCCGAAGCGCACTTGCAGTTCCGGTCGGCAGGCAGAGAATGCACCGCCCGCCGCAGAATCTTCTGCGAATTCTCGACATTCCGCGAGAGGTAGTCGAGAATTTGCTTGACCGTGACGGCGTCGTGGTCCGGGTGCCAGCAATCGTAGTCGGTGACCATGGCCAGGGTGGCGTAGCAGATCTCCGCTTCGCGCGCCAGCTTAGCTTCCTGCAGGCTGGTCATGCCGATGACGTCCATCCCCCATGAACGGTAAAGGTTCGATTCGGCCTGGGTGGAAAAGGCCGGGCCCTCCATGCAAACATATGTGCCGCCTTTGTGACAGCGGAGGCCCAAGGCGGAACACGCCCTGTGCAACACGTCAACAACCGCAGGGCATACCGGTGTGTCGAACCCGATGTGCGCCACCAGCCCGCCCCCGAAAAAGGTCGAAATCCGCTGGCGCGTGCGGTCAAAGAACTGCGTGGGCAGGGCCATGTCCATGGGGTGACAGTCTTCGCGCAAGGAGCCCACCGCGCTGACGGAGATGATGCGTTCTACTCCGAGTTTCTTGAACCCATAAATGTTGGCGCGGAAATCGATTTCCGAGGGAGTAATGAGGTGCCCGCGTCCGTGCCGGGCGAGAAACGCCACCTGCCGGCCCTCCAGGGTGCCGAGGATATAAGCGTCCGAGGGCTTTCCAAACGGCGTCGTAATACGCACCTCGCGAACCCGCTCAATGCCCGGCATGCTGTAAAGACCACTTCCACCGATGACTCCTATCTGGGCTTTGTCCAAACATCCTCCTCTGCATTCGCAAAGTCGAGTTCTCGCAGATTACTCCACAGGTCGTGCGGCAATCTTGCCGTCAATTTCTACCAAGCGTGCCCACGGAACGCAAGGGTCATGGGGAAAAACCACCAGCGCCCCTGTCAAGGCCAGTTCCGGCAAGAGGCGTTTCTTGTTTTCAAGTGTTTCCAGGGGGAAAAGGTCGAAGCTCATAATCCAAGGATACGGAAGATGGGAGCAAGTGGGAACCAGGTCCGAAATAAAAAAGGCCGTATTGCCCTCTGATTGCACGCGCACGCACTGCAAATTCTTGGTGTGGCCCGGCACGACTTCCACACGCACGCCCGGGACGATCTCGGCGTCCCCGTCCAGGCGGTCGGTTTGTCCTTCCGCCGCCGCAAAGGATTCCTCCACGTAGCTGGCGCGATCCCGCTCGGTGGGGTGCTGGGCGTGCTCCCATTCTCCACGCTGCACGAAATACCGTGCCCGGGAGAAAGTGGGCAAGAGCCTTCCATTTTGACGTCGAGTATTCCATCCGCAATGGTCGAAGTGCAGGTGTGTATTGATAACAATATCAATATCTTCCGGTTGTAGTCGCAGCTTCTTGAGCTCGCTGAGCAGATTCGTGGAATGATCAACGCCGTAGATTTCCACGTATTTCGGGTCGAATTTGTCTCCGATGCCGGTTTCAACCAGAATGTTCTGCTGGCCGGTTTGGATAACCAGGCAAGTCAGGCTCATTCGTATCCGATTACGCGCATCGGCGGGGATTCTTTTCTCCCAGATAACCTTCGGGACGACGCCAAACATCTGCCCGCCGTCGAGCATGAAAGTCCCGTCCGAAAAGGCGTGGATGTCGAATTTGCCCAGCTTCATGATTCCTCAATCAACTCGATGAGCACTCCGGCGGTGCTCGACGGGTGCAGAAAGGCGATGCGTTCGTTGCCGGCCCCCACCCTTGGTTCACGGTCGGTCAGGCGCATGCCATCACGCTCCAGCTTTCTGAGCGCTTCCGTCAGATTGGGCACGGTGAGGGTTAGATGATGAATCCCCTGGCCGTGTTTGGAAACAAAGCGCGCGATCGGAGAATCTGCAGAAGTGCCCTCAAGTAATTCCAGCCGGCTTTCGCCCAGGCGGAAAACGGCCACGCGGACTCTCTGGTCGGCAACGTCCTCTTCGGATTCCGGCGCTTTTCCCAGTAACTTCTCGAAAAGTGGCACTGCGGTCGCGAGTGATTCCACCGCAATGCCCAGGTGATGAATCCGCATAGCACCTCTGATCCAAGAATCTCAGGATGGTCGGCCCCCAGTTCGAGCCGTGAAACCACCGATAATCTCTTCGACGACGGAGTAGGGGTCCCGCTTGTGTGAGAGCAGATCATCGAGTTGCCGGTCAAGTGACCCGTCTCGGAGTTGCTCCGCAACCGCCCTTTCAAAGAGCGTTTGTCGCAGCAGTTCCAGAAGACGCGAGCGCCAATGCTGCTTGCGACGATACTCTCTTACGTCACTTCCCTCACTGAAGGCCCGGAACTGATCAAGCGCCTGGCACAACTCCCCAATCCCCTGCCCCGTCGTGGCAACAGTCTTGACGACGGGCGGCCGCCACCCATCGGGGCGGGAAGTCAGGGAGAGCATCGCGGACACTTCCTGCTCGATGCGATCGGCGCCCGGGCGATCCGCCTTGTTGACGACATACAGGTCGGCGATTTCCATCACTCCGGCTTTGAAAGTCTGAATATCATCGCCCATGCCCGGGACCAGTAAGAGAACGGTCGCGTCAGCAAGGCGCGCGACTTCCACTTCGTCCTGGCCGACCCCGACCGTCTCGATCAAGACCACCTCGCATCCCGCGGCGTCGAGAATGGTAACCGCATCGTAGGTTGTGGGGGCCAGTCCGCCGAGTTGGCCACGCGTGGCCATGCTGCGGATGTAGACACCCGCGTCGTTTGCGAGGCCTTGCATCCGCACGCGATCACCCAGGATGGCACCGCCCGAAAACGGGCTGGTCGGATCGACGGCCACAATGCCCACGCGCGCTCCCTTGCCCCGGTACTCCCTCGCCAATTTCTCGACGAGCGTACTCTTCCCTGCTCCCGGCGACCCGGTAATGCCCACCACCAGAGCGTGTCCCGCCCGGGAGAATAGCTCTTTCAGGAGCGGGACTGCCACTGGATCCCGATCCTCGACAGCGGAGATGGCCCGCGCAATGGCGCGGCGATCTCCTGCCAGAACCTTTTCCACTAAGTCGCGAATTACTACGGGCATGGCAAGGTTTTATCAGGAAAGGCAGCGACCCACCTCTCATGAATGATGACGGTCTCGTGAGTTTTGTTCATCTCCCCGAATCCAAGGCTATAACACAACCCGTGGGCCGTCAAGAAAACGGCGCGATCCGGACACTCCGAGTCGGAGCCATGCTAAGCTTATGAGGCAAAGGGGGCAAGGGCCAGCGGGTGCGCCTCCGGGTGCAAAAGAGCACACCGGCGCGTCCTCCTGGGAATCTGCGAGATGCGACTTTTGCCGGACATTCCCAAGACGTTGATCTGGGGTATCACGCTCACTGTGACCCTCTTTGGTGTATCGGCACGCGAACACCCACCGCAATCCGCACAGGTGACCGTGCAGGCCGGCCGAGGTGGGTGTCAAGTGGAGTTGGATAATGAGGCTGTAGGCACGACTGACGCCAAAGGGAGTCTCTTGGTGGCGGATGTCGAGCCCGGCGATCACTACGTCCATGTCGATTGCCCCGGGGAAACTGAGGCAGTCTTTTTCATCTCGCCTCGCCCCAATCAGAACGCCCAGATTCAGCCGAGCAAGGAAGATGCACAAGCGGCTTCAACTGCCACCGAGCCCTCCAGCGTTGCGGAGAACAAAATCGAACTCCGACGTCTCGTTCAGCAGGCCGTGCAGCTTCGAGTCCAGGGACGGCTTGACGAGGCCGTGGCAGCTCTCCGTCAAGCCATTAAGCTCGATCCGGAAAACTCCGACCTTCATCGCGAGTTGGGCATTACTTTTCTGCTCGCCAAAGAATGGAAGCGCGCCCGCGTGGAGATGATCGAGGCCATCCGCCACGATCAGACCGACGCCGACGCCCACAACGGACTTGGCTACGCGCTCGAGAAGCTCGGAGATCTCGACAGCGCTGTGAAGGAATACGGCGCGGCGACCAAACTCGATCCCAGCGACCCGACCTATCGCTCCCACTACTTCGACGCCATGGTGAAGATTGCCGAACGGCAAGAAAAGAAAAAATAGCTGCGCCCGACATTTTCCGAAAGTGCACGCGAATAATGCTGCTGGCGCGAAGGGCGGTTGAGTGCGGGAGCGAGGTAGCGCCGACCCCGCAGGGCGGGGTGAGCACTTTGCTTTCCTGTCGATTACAATCCCATGCCGGCCTGAAGCCTGCCTACGCTTGCCTGCGGCAAGCAGGCAGGGCCGGCGCTATGACGGCGTGCCGACGACTTCGCGAAGAACCTGCAGGGCGCGTTCACAACCTGCCCGATCCACATCCAGATGGGTGACCATGCGCATGGTTTGAGGGTTCGTGCCATTGGCCAAGACGCCCTGCGCTGCCAGGCGCTTCGATACTTCATAGGACGCGAGCTCTGTGCCCGAAACATCGAAGAACAAGATGTTGCTGACAACCTTGCTGGGATCGATCGTGATTCCAGGGATTTCCGCCAACCTTTGGGCGAGGAACTTGGCATTGGCGTGATCGATATGGAGGCGCTTGGGGCCTTCCTCCAGCGCCATGAGGCCCGCGGCCGCCAGCACCCCTGCTTGACGCATCCCTCCGCCCAGCATCTTCCGGACGATGCGAGCTTCCTCGATGAACTCTTTGCTGCCCACCAGGATGGAACCGACCGGCGCACCCAATCCCTTCGAAAGACAGAACATCACCGAGTCAAAGTTCTTCGTCAAATCCCCAACTGACCGCCCTAGTGCCGCGCTGGCGTTGAAGATTCGGGCCCCATCGAGATGCACGGGCAAGCCCGCCGCGTGCGCGCGATCGACGATGTCGTTGCTGATTTCGAGTGGATAGACTGAACCTCCGGCGAGGTTCGAGGTGTTTTCAAGCTCGACCAGGCCGGTGCGGGCGCGGTGGTCGTTCCGCGCGCGCAGGTGGGGAGCAACCAAATCCCAGGTCAGGATGCCGTTTTCCGCGCGAATCGTGCGGGGCAAGACTCCGGAGAATGCCGTCATCATCGCCATTTCGAAGTTGTAGATGTGGCAGCGTTCTTCGCAAATCACTTCCTGGCCGTGCCGAGTCAGGACCTTAATGGCCGTCTGGTTTCCCATCGTTCCCGACACCACGTACAAACCTGCTTCCCGTCTGAAGATTTCGGCCGCACGCTCCTGCAGGCGGTTAACGGTGGGATCCTCACGGTAGACGTCATCACCCACCTCAGCGTCGTGCATGGCGCGCCGCATCGCAGGTGACGGTTTGGTGACCGTATCACTGCGCAGATCCACAATGGGTGTCGGCATGGGTTTTCACACTCCGATGAACTTGATCCGCCAAGCATTATAACGGACGCCGCAAGCCGCCGGCGTTGTAAACGTCGTGTCGCAAGCCCCCGAAAAGCTGCGCCCCTCACATCGAGGGCTAGACGGCACCCCTTCGTGGCTTTGTTATCGGGCCGACCAGTACGTTCCGCAGGACGACTTGCATACCTGTGTTCCCCTCACCGCCGTGGGCCAAAGGATGTCGCCGCTGACGCGGCTAACAGGAAGAGCAAAACCCTCAAAACGCAGCCCCCTTTGGTTGCGGTCGAAGGCCGCGCTACGCTGCCCGTAGGCCGGGTTTGCAAAAGCGTTTGCGAAGACTTAGCGTTGACGTACACTGCCTGCGCCTTGGTAAGAAACTTGCGTCGCGCTCCAGGGGAGTCAAACGCAGCAAGAGCATAGTTGCGTTTTCAGAATCTCCGCATCTGAAATGTGCCCAAATTCGACGCCACGGGCGCAGGGCCGTCAGAGGAGCCCCGCTCGAATGACGGTGGGGTCCAACAAGTATTCGGCGGGTCGAGAATCGCGACTCAGTAAGAAGAAAGTGCCGGGTTCCCCGGGCGGAAGGAGAAATGCGATGACTGATCTTGAAAGAGCCCAGCACCTCTTCCAAGAGGCGGGCTTGGCCTTCCCGGCGATTCCCGAGCAGCTTGCAGCGACGTTGAAGGAGCAGGGAAAATGGCTCTTCTCCACGCGCGAGCTCAAGATGTCTCCGTACAACCTACAGTATTACGTCCACGATGGCGATGGCGCTCCTAGCGGGGATTACGCTGTCCTCTGCCATTCCGGACACGGCGTGAACTCCTATGCGGTGCAGTACTATCTTGTGCTTGGCGCCTTGCGGATGTTCCTGCATCTGGAGTGGGGTGGTGCGTATATGGATGCCAAGGAGACTACCTCGAATATCCGCGAGTGCTTCTCGCGGGCAGACGAGGTCGTCTCGGTGGTGAACACCAACCAAGGGCTTCGGCTCACTGACCCGCTCCTGATCGTGTGCTCGGACTTTTACGGGAGCTATTGGTCTGCCCCAGGGGAAAGCCGTCGGGAGGCGGATCGTCCCCTGGAGGCGCTTGCGGAAGCTCTTCAATGGCTGAAGTCATAAAATATGACCTTTGAAAAACTGATGCTTGAAGTGGGGAACTCATGCTTATCCGGTTGTTTCAGCAAGCCCCAATTAGTAGTATATGGGCATGCCGCGCCCAGCGTTTCCGAAAACCTTGCGCGAGTTTCAGTCGATGTTCGCTACCGAAGAGGCTTGCCAGAAGT
>JBEKAK010000040.1:0-45585 GCA_050018275.1 Terriglobia bacterium
CTGGTTGCGGAAGAAGGTCGTCAGCGATTTGGAGTCGGCCCTCATCGTTAGCCTGATTGTCAGCGGATCGCCACTATTCTGTATCTCGCGTTCGGCTGCGAATTCTCTGCCCACGTCACATCTTATTGTGACGATTCCCAATAGGCAACTCGCATCCGTGTGGAGCCGATCCGGCGATTCTGGGCGAGTGGTCGCGTACTCGGAAACTGATCCACTGCCGCGGACCAGGCCATCTTGCGTCGACCCGTGCAACTCGCGCGGCTACCGCGCCTTGATTTCGGTCCAGTAGCGGTCATACAGAGAGATGACCGGCCCTACGTCGCGCATGAACTCGCAGTGAGCAAGTGAGGCAAGATTGGGAAACACCGCAGGATTGGCCAGGAGCCAGGGTTCAATTTCCTGTCGCTCGTACCGGTTGGGCGTGTTGAATCCGCAATCATTCACGAACAGGGCGGCGACCTCCGGACGATGAAAGTAATTGATGAAAGCTTCCGCCAGTTCTTTGTGCGGAGCGTGGCGAGGAAGGCAGGCACTATCGACGGAAATCGTGCAGCCTTCCCGCGGAATGACATAACGAATGCGCGGCTCGTCGCGCATCACGAAGGTCATGTTTCCGTTGTAGGCTTGAGCGATCCAGGCGTCGCCGGCAGCAAGGTCCTGCTCAAAATTCGAGCTGTTGTAACCCTTCACCAACGGCTTTTCCCGCAACAGCAGGTCGCGGGCCTGCCGGAGCTGCTCAGGGTCGGTGGAATTCAGTGAGTAGCCGAGTTTCTTGAGCGCCATCCCAAAGACTTCCCGCGTGTCATCGAGAAGCAGGATGTGGCCGGCGAAGCGGGGATCAAATAGCACGGACCAACTATCAATATTCTCTTTGACCAGGTCGGTGCGATAGGCGAGCCCGGTTGTCCCCCACGCGTAGGGCACCGAATAGTCGTTCTGGGGGTCAAAGGGCAGCCCCAGAAAGTGCGGATCGGTATTCGCCCAGGCGTTGGGGAGCCGCGACTTGTCCAACCTTGCCAGCAAACCCTGCCGCGCAAGGATTTCCACCATGTAATCGCTCGGGACCACGAGGTCGTAATCCACATTGCCGGCCTGGAGTTTCGTCAGCAAAGCCTCGTTCGAGTCATAGAGGTCATAGTTCACCTTGCAATGAAACTCACGTTCGAAACCGTGAATGATGCGGGGAGAGATGTAGGTCGACCAGATGTAAATGTTCAATTGGGGAACGTGACCACCTGCCGGCCAAGTGCGTGCCACCACCGGGGTCACCATCAGAAGGAAGACCACGCAAGCGCTCGTAACCGCCGTGCGCAGCTTCATGGAACCGCGCTCCAACCTCTGGGCGACGAGGACCAGCGGGATCGTTGCGGCCAGGATGATGGTGGAAATGGCATTGATCTCCGGGGTGATTCCCCGCTTCAGGCGCGAATAGATCTCGAGGGGCAAGGTCGTGGAGCGAACCCCGGCGACGAAGGAGGTAATGAGGTAGTCATCGAAGGACGTGGTGAAAACCAACAGGGCTGCGGAAAGAATGGCCGGAGCGGCCATGGGCAGGGTGATCCGAAAGAACGTCGTCCATTCGTTCGCGCCCAAATCCAGCGCGGCTTCCTGGATGGAGCGATCCATCCCTGCCAGCCGCGCGCCCACTACGATGATGACGTAGGAGATACAGAACGTGATATGCGCAATGCCGATGGTCCACAGACTCAGCTTCAGACTCAGCAGGCTGAAAAAAATGACCGTGGCGACGGCGATCACGATCTCCGGGATGACCAGCGGAAGATAGACCACGCCGTCGAGCAGAGCTCTTCCGCGCAGGCGAGGCCGCGCAAAGACGAGCGCGGACATCGTTCCAAACACCACACAGGCCAGTGTGACCCCGGCCGCGACGACCAAGCTGTTCTCCAACGATTGAAAAATCTGTTCGTCGCGCCAGAGGACGGCGTACCACTCATCCGTGAATCCCAACCATCGGGCGGAGAGGCGCGAGCGGTTGAAGGAGTAAATCATCAGCACCAGGATGGGTGCGTAAAGGAACAGGTACACGGCGCCCGTGGTGAGGGAGAGTCCCCAGCTCCCGCAGCGCGTTCCTGCCATCAGAGCATCTCCCGAGTTGCCTGTTCGCTCTTCCGCAGACCGGCCCCCACCAGCACCAGAACCACAAACGTCAGCAGGAAGGCGACCGCCGAGCCGAAAGGCTGGTCGCGCGCCACGGCAAACTGGTTCTGGATAAGGTTCCCGACCATCATGGTGCGAGCGCCTCCCAACAAGTCAGGCGTGATAAAGGCGCCGACGGACGCGATAAAGACCAGAATTGAACCGGCCACCAAGCCCGGGGCAGAAAGCGGCAAAGTGACTCGCAAGAAAGTGGGCCACCGGGTCGCGCCCAGGTCCTGTGCCGCTTCGAGAAGTATCGGGTCCAACTTTTGCAGCACCGCGTAAAGAGGCAGGATCATGAAAGGCAATTCGCCGTAAACCAATCCGACCATGACCGCCAGCGGCGTGTAGAGCAGATGCAAAGGTTCGTGGATGATGTGAAGCGCCAGCAAGACGTTGTTGACCACACCTTCGCTTCGCAGGATGATCATCCAGGCGTAGGTGCGAATGAGGAAACTGGTCCAGAAGGGGATGACGACCAGCAGCAGGAGCGCGGATTTCCATCGCTTCGAAACCCGCAGGGCCAGCGTGTAGGCGACCGGAAAACCGAGCACTACGCAGAGGCCCGTCGTGAGGAGGGCCATCCAGAACGACCGCCAATATACCTCCAAGTAGAGAGGCTGGAAGGCGCGTGCATAATTGGCCAGCCCCAGGGTCCAATCAACCGTTCCATAGGGCGAGCGGTTGGCAAAGCTCACTGCCAGCAGATAGGCCAGCGGGAATAGAAAAAAACCCACCAGCCAGATCAGGCTTCCCGCGAGGAGAGTTGGCGTACGGTATTCAGGACGGCGGCGAAAGAATCGGAGGATAGTCTCCATGTCGGTGGATCACACTCACGCGAGAACGAAGCAGTGTAGCGCAGTCCCGCCGTGCGGGACTACCCCGAACTTCTCACCACGGACGAGGAAGGGCGGGGCGCGAGACGAGCAGAGGCTGGGAACCTGCGATTTCGGCCCCTGCCGCTGCGAAAGGGTACGGCAAGCCGTACAGCCCTACAGGTCGTTGACACGGATGGCCGCGGCGGGCGCCACAAGCTCGGGGGCATGAGCTGGCACGCGTGGTTGGTGTATTCTATTGCTATGCGGCTGAGGGGGACTGCCATGCCTTCGCGACACGGGAGGAGTCTCTTCCTTCTCCTGGGCCTTCTTGTAAGCGTTTTGCCGCCTTGCCTCCAGCGGGCGGCGGGACTGGCTTCTGCGCCACAAACCGCCCAGACAATTCAGAGTGTCCCTCCGCAGTCCGCTCCCTCAACCGCAGAAGAGTTCCTGCAACGAGGCAACGAGTCCTCGCGCCAGGGCAAGTGGGACCAGGCGATTGAGGCGTACAAGAAGGCCCTGGACCTGAGACCTGGCTATACTGAGGCGCATTACAATCTCGGGAATGCCTATGCCGCCGAGCAGAAGACCCCCGAGGCCCTGCAAGAGTATCGGGAAGTGCTCCACCTGCGGCCGGACTTTCCCGGCATCCACCTGAATATCGGCGCGCTGGAGGAATCAGCCGGAAAACCTTCCGAGGCCATCGAAGAATATCGTGCCGAAATTCGCTTGCACCCTGCCAGTGCCGACGCCCACGTGAACCTGGCCAATGCGTTGACCGCGAGCCGGGCATTCAGCGAGGCGATTGGCGAGTACCGCACAGCACTGGCGCTCGCGCCGCGCGATTTGGAGGTCCGCATGGCGCTGGCGAGCGCGCTCCTCCAATCCGGTGATGCTAAAGGGGCTGCCGCGGAATATCGCCAAGCTATCGAATTAGACCCCCAGAATCCCGACGCCCATGCCGGCCTTGCAGCGGCGCTGACCCAAGCGGGAAATTTCGCGGAGGGCATCAACGAGTATCGCACGGCTTCGCGCCTGCGCCCCAACGACCCCGAGCTCCACATGAGCCTGGCAGGGGCTCTGCGCGCCACCGATGACCTAATTCACGCCATCGCCGAATACCGGCAGGCGGTGCAACTTCGCCCCGAACAAGTGGACTACCGTTTCGCTCTGGCGCTGGCCTTGCGCGAAGCGGGCGATTACGGTGGCGCCATCGAAGAACTCCGCCGCGTCGTCCGTCAGCGGCCTGACAACGCCTCAGTGCACGCCGAACTCGCTGCCGCCTACCTCTCCACGGGGGACCACCTTGCTGCCATCAGCGAATACCATGAGGCTCTGCGGCTGAGGCCTGAGGACCCGGCGCTCCACGAAGCGTTGGGGCTCGTCCTCCGGAAGACGGGGGACTTGGCAGATTCGATTCGCGAACTCCGCAAGGCCGTTGAACTCGCCCACGATGAGCCTGGCTACCATCGCAACCTGGCGGAGGCTTTTCAGGCCGCCGGTGACGTCGCGGGCTTTGTGCAGGAATATCGCGAGGAAGTTCGCCTGCGTCCCGACGACCCTGATGCTCACGCGCACCTCGCCAATGCCTATCAGGCCGCCGGTGACTTTCAAAACTCGCTCGGAGAATACCAGGTCGCCTTGAAGCTTCGGCCGCAGAGTCCGGAATTGCATTTTCGGACAGCGCTTGTCCTGGAAGCGCTGGGGAAGAGGGAGGAGGCCCGGGCGATGCTTGAACAGGCGGTTCGACTGCGGCCGGACTATGCCGAAGGTCTGGTGGCTTTAGGTGATTTACTCGCCGAGGAGAAAAAGTTCGCGCTGGCGGTGCCGACTTACCGCGACGCGCTGCGCTTGCGGCCGGACGATCCCAGCCTGCATGCGAGTCTGGCGGCCGCACTACGTCAGAACAGTGATCTGGAGGGAGCGCTGGCCGAGGCCCGTGAAGCCGTCCGCCTTAATCCCACGAATCCGGACTTTCAGCGCGAGCTGGGAAACACCCTTTACAGCCGCGGTGACTTCAAGGAGGCTGCAGAAGCCTATCACGCCAGCCTGTCACGACACGAAGACTCCCAGACAGAGGAAAACCTGGGGCTGGCTCTTAGTCAGTCAGCAGACTGGCAAAGCGCGGCCGAGGCTTTTCGCGCAGCGCTAAAGGTGCAGCCGGAGTGGTCTGAGGCCCACCTGAATCTCTCCATCGCCCTTTCTCATCTGAACGACCCCGCAGGCGCGGCCGCGGAAGCGCAGGCAGCTCTACGTGTGACGCCCTTTCTCCCCGAAGCACACTTCGCCCTCGGTAGTGCTTGGTCTCGCTTGGGGAAGACGGAGGATGCCGTCACGGAGTATCGCGAAGCCTTACGCGCCAAGCCGGATTACGCCGACGCTCGCCTGGCGCTGGCCAACGCGCTGCGCCAGCAGGGCAACTTCGACGAAGCAATTTCGAACTATCGCGAATACCTCCAGATACGGCCCCAGGAAGTCAGTGCCCGGGTGAGTTTGGCGAATGCCTTGAGGGGTAGGAACGACATCGACGGCGCGATTCACGAATACGAGGAAGCCCTCCGCCTCCGCCCGGACTATCCCAATGCGCATTACAACCTGGCGGTAACTCTGGAAGGCGCGGGCCAATTCGCACGAGCCCGCCAGGAGTTCGAGGCCTATCTCCAACTGGCTCCCGACGCTCCGGATGCCGAACAGGTTCGCAAACACTTAAAGGAAGTCGGGGCTCCGCCCAACGAGAAGTGAGGCCCGCGCGGGCCGGGACCGACAACGCGCGCCCGTGCCTCTCGTTGTCACCCCCGTGCAACCTGCCTGCGCAGGCCGGGCGGGGGGTCCACCCTGTCCTGGATTCCCGCTGGAGCCTGCCCTGTACCATATGGTGCAGGGCCTGCCCCGATTGCGTCGGGGCGGGTATGACCACGACAATGAGGAGATTTCATGCGCATGAAACCTGAATCTGCCCTTCAAAGCCTCTTCCGCGCGATCGCGCACCCGGGTGAGATATCGCTCAAGCAACTTGCCTGGACCCTTGGCCTGAAACCCTTGTCGCTGAGAGGAAGGATTCAGCCGCTCGTCAGGAAAGGTTTGCTCTCCTATTCGGGCGACCGCACAAGCATCGGCGTCAACCGTGACTTCGGGCATGTGGTGGGCATTGATATGGGCGCGAGTCATTTGCACTTTGCTTTTGCGGATTTTTCCGGCGAGATCCTGGAAGACACCACGGTGAAGATCCGGCCCGAGGATGGTCCGCGCAGGATGATCGATCAGATCAAGGAGACCGTCCGTAATCTGGCCCGAAAAGCCGGGCGTGGCCGGCTGCGGGCCATTGCGGTCGGCGTTCCCAGCTCCGTGGACGCAGAGCATGGGGTCGTAACGTTCGCAAACAATCTCCCGGGCTGGAAGGACATTCACCTCGGGCACGAGTTGAAACGAGACTTTCGCGTCCCGATTTTCATGGAGAATGACGCGAACATGGCAGCCATCGGGGAGCACTGGCGTGGCGTCGCGCGTGGCGTCGACAACTTCGTCTTCATTGCGCTCGGAACGGGCGTGGGCTCAGGCGTGTTCATCAACGGGAATCTCTACCGAGGGCGGAACGGCGCCGCAGGCGAGATGTTCAAGACGAACATCGACTGGCAGACCTGGGACGAAGATTTTCCGGACACGGGCCAATTTGAGAACTTCGTTTCGGGCATGGGCATTGCCGCAGAAGGACGCAAGGCGCTTGCCATTCCTTCCCAGGCGGAAACCGCCGGCCTCGCCCAGGAACGTGATGCCTACTTTGTGTTCGAGTCCTTCCGCCAGAGTAGCGTCGAGGCGCGCGCAGTCCTCGAAAAGATTTTTGTCATGTTGGGAGTGGGCATCGCGAATGTTGTGGGGATTCTCGACCCGGACCTCATTGTGTTGGGCGGTGGAATTGCCAAGGGCGCTCCCGAGTTCATGCTTTCGACTGTGGAGAAGGTGGTTCACCGCATCCAACCGACCCCGCCACCGATCCAGCTGAGTTCGCTTGAGGACAAGGCGCAGACTTACGGCGCTATTCGCTCCGCGCTCGGTGTCGCGCGCGACGCCATCATCCGGCGTCTGCGACCGTAAAGGCTGACGGTATTCGTCAAAGCTGATTCCTCCGGGCACTGGGCTTTGGCGCTTAGGGTGACCGGTGGGCGCCAAACCCGAGCGAATTGCGAGTCGCAGCGTCTCTGGATATGGTTGCTCTATTCACCCCGATTCCGAAGTTAAAACGCTTCCACTGGATTCCTTCCTCTGGCAACGCTGGCGCACCGTTCTCGTCGGGATTGCGAACCTTACGCCGGACACGCTTTCCCCTGTGGCTTTCCGTGGGGCGCCGCTCTTTGAGGGCACCCCTCGGCTCCAAAGCCTGACCTCCCAGGAGGGACCCGCTTTTCAGGTAGAGCACCACGCACGCTATTGGCGGTCCAGGTGGCCGCAAAAGTGCTGCCTTTGGATCTCGTCTGCTTCAAGATAACCGTTGCGTAGAATCCGGCAGGGCGGTTGCTTCCTTCTGTATCCGCGATTCAGGGATTACGCCGAACAATACGAAACCCGCTTTTCACCTCTTGGTCAGATTAAGTCTCGACGACACGCACGTGGTACAATGACGGTCTGGCCCTGCGCGGGTGCTGACGATGGGGGGTTGCTACGTGGCTGCTGGAGGGTGAGTCGTCCGCGATGGAGATAGTCCCAACAAGCCGTCAAGGCTCCGGCCCACACGAGTTCAGATGGCGGGATTTCATCGAGCGCAAAGACCCTGACGCTCGCTGGCGCCTTTGTGCGGGACCAGGCGGGCGCTGGGAGTTGTTGCGCCTGGCGAGGCCGCGGGTGGAGGTGGGCCCAAGGTAGTTCGCCACAACGAAGAGAAGGGCAGCCTCGATTAGGTTTTCACGCTCAAGGAAAAGGCGAATGACCCGAGGGGTCGGTTTTGGTCCACGCAATGCGTATCACACTGCAGCTTTGCGCCGTCTCTACGAGGCACTTTCTCCATCACTGTGCGCCTTTCCAACCCTTCGATTGACTAGTCAGCTTTTTCCCCTGACTTTCGTGGCTCGATGGGGAATGTCGTTTCCAGAGCGGTGCCCTTCTGGCCTTCGACATCAAGCGAGACGATTAACGGTGCGACGCGCTGATTCTTAAAGCGGCGCGGGTGCACTCCGGCCGTCCATACAGGGGAAGAACGGTAAGCCAATGCGACCAAGGCTTTTCACAACAATCTTCATTGCCATATTTGTCGCCCCGTTTGCGGCAGGTACACAGGCATCCAGGGGAGAAAAGTCTTCCCCTTCCTCCACGTCTCAAACTTCACAAGTAGATGAGACCGCGGCAATGGAGGCTCTCCGCAAAGGCGACTACGGGGCTGCCATCCTGGCCCTGGAAAAGCTCACGACCATGGCCCCCGGTGTTGCCGAGCTCCAGGCCAACTTGGGTGTAGCCTACTATTCGGCCGGAAGGCCGCAAGACGCCGTCGCACCGCTCCGCAAGGCCCTTAAGCTGAAGCCCTCGCTTACTTCCGCTCACTACTTCCTGGGGATTAGCCTCGCGGAGAGCGGAAACTGCAAAGCGGCGATGCCCTTTCTTGAAACCGATTACCCTCGCCTCAACGATCAGCGGCTCAGGCGCATCGTAGGGCTTGATGGCGCCCGGTGCGCAAGGGCGCTTGACGAGCCTTACAGGGCCATCAACTACCTCCAAAGGCTGAATCGTGATTTCCCCGATGATCCGGAGGTGCTTTACCTCACGACTGATGTCTTTTCGGATCTCTCCACCCGCGCGTCACAGCAATTACTCCACGTCGCGCCCGGCTCCTACCAGGCGCACCGACTGTACGCCGAAGCGCTGGAGGTCCAGGGGAAGACTGCCGACGCGATCGCCGAATACCGCAAAGTTCTTACCATGGACCCGCGCCTGCCCGGGATTCATTATCGCCTGGGCCGCTTGATGCTGGCGGGCGAGCCCGATTCTGCCACTCTCGACGCTGCCCGAGAGGAGTTTGAGGAAGAGTTGCGGATCAATCCCACTGATGCGGACTCAGAATACGAACTCGGAGAGATGGCGCGCCAAGCCCGAAAATGGAACGAGGCCATTGAGCACTTTAGGCGCGCTGTGAAGATCGACCCTCATTTCCCACAGGCACTCATCGGACTCGGCAAGTCTTTGGTTTCCGCAGGCCGAGCAGCAGAGGCAGTGGTACCGCTGGAGAATGCTGTGCAGCTCGCACCTGCCGACGCCGTTGCGCACTACCAATTGTCTTTCGCCTACCTCCGGGTGGGGCGCGAAGAAGATGCCAAGAAGCAACTGGCACTCTACCGTGAGGCCCACGATCAGCACGAGCGTGTCAATCAAGCCATTCGTCTCGGAATTGTCGGCGACATCTCGCAGCCGCAGACCGCCGAGCCTCCTGAATAGCGAATAAATTCGCGATACGGAGCAGTTCGGCCTTCCCGCGAAGGTGCGCTTTTGTGCCACTGTTGAGGAATAGTTTGCAGTAGGATGGCGTTTGGACCATGCGTTGGACACGGCGAAGATTCCTCGAGGCTCTCGGCTCCACAGGAGTTCTCCTCGCCAGCCCGCTTCGACTCGCCGCGCAGGGAATGGCATCGCGGGGCATTCGACCTGCCCCTCGGCCGAAGTTCTCCGGTAGACCATTTCTTGTTACCTTCACAGATATCGCCCCGTATGCCGGCCTGACGACACCCGTTGTCTACGGCGAAGAATATCTGAAGAGATACATCGTGGAGGCCAACGGACCGGGCATCGCCTTCTATGACTACGACAACGACGGATGGCTGGATATCTTCCTGGTGAACGGCACAAAGCATAGGGGGCTTCTTCCAGGCAAGGAACCGACCAACCACCTCTACCACAATAATCGCGATGGTACCTTCACCGATGTGACCGAGAAGGCGGGGCTCTACCACACAGGTTGGGGCTACGGAGTGTGTATCGGCGACTACGACAACGACGGCCACGATGACCTGTTCTTGACCTACTTCGGCAAGAACGTCCTCTACCACAACAACGGGGACGGGACCTTCACCGACGTCACCGAAAAGGCTGGGCTGCAACAGGAAGGCACGCGCTATGGTTCCGGGTGCACATTCGTCGACTACGACCGCGACGGCCACCTGGATCTGTTTGTTTCTCATTACATCGATATGGATTTGGCAACGACCCCGGTGGGCGGCTCCAATCGGTACTGCAAGTACAAAGATGTACCGGTGAACTGCGGCCCCCTGGGGCTCAAGAAGGAATTTTGCACGCTGTACCACAACAACGGGAACGGCACCTTCACCGACGTTTCCGGGGAGGCCGGCATCATTAAGCCGGGAGGGCGCTATGGCTTAACAGCGATCGCGCTTGACTATGACAACGACGGCTGGCCCGACCTGTTCGTGGCATGCGATTCTACACCCAACCTTCTCTTTCGCAATAATCATGACGGGACATTCACTGACTGTGCAATGGAGTCTGGCGTGGCGGTTAATGGCGACGGCCAGGAGCAGGCCAACATGGGCGCCGCAGTAGGAGACTACGACTGCGACGGCTACCTCGACCTCTTTCTTCCTCATTTCAGCGATGACACACCAATTCTTTATCACAACATGAAAGGGGAATTCTTCGACGACGTGACCTACCCCGCGGGGTTGGCCGTCAACACCGAGTACGTGTGCTGGGGAGTTGGCTTCGTAGACCTGGACAATGACGGCTGGTTGGACATCTTCCACGTTACCGGAACGGTTTACCCCGAGGTCGAGAAGATCTACCCCGACTACAAGTTCAAGAATCGGCGCGTCGTCTACCGCAACCTGGGGAACGGAAGTTTTGAGGACGTCTCCGCTTTATGTGGCTCCGCGATCCTCGAACCCCATGCAAGCCGCGGTTGTGCCTTCGGTGACTTCGACAACGACGGAAACCTGGATATCCTCATCCTGAACATGGGCGAGCCGCCCTCGCTTCTGCGCTCTGAGAATCACAGCGGCAATCACTGGCTTTCCGTCAAAGCCCTGGGCACGCGCTCGAACCGCTCCGCCATCGGTGCCCGAGTGGCAGTGACTGCGGGCGGCCGGCGGCAGATCCGAGAGGTTCTCAGCGGCTCAAGCTATATCTCGCAGAGCGACTTGCGGCAACATTTTGGCTTGGGAGCGGCCAAGAAGGTTGACCAGATCGAGGTTCGGTGGCCCAGCGGGATGGTCGATCGGGAGGGAAGCATTGAGGCTGACCAGTTTGTAACCATTCAGGAAGGACGCGGGATCATCAGAACCGGGCGGAACCGGTGACTCTCATTTAGTATTACCTAAATCCGGCGTGAGAAGTGCCGGCAAGAGTTTAGCGAAGGGGCTGGAGTCGGTTTATCCGCATGAGGATGTGGCGCGACAAGCGCGGGAGCTCCGAAGCGCGGTTGAGGCGCAACACCGGGCGGTTTTGCGGGCGGGCGAGCTGAGCGGGGAGAAGAAAGAGTTTGTGACGGAGTCTTTGAAGGGTATAGCTGCACCACTCCTCGGGAAGCATACTCGTTAGAAGGCGGTGACCAACTTATAGCCAAGGCGGATGACTTCTAAGTAGAGGGCGTTGGCGGCGAAACGGCGGGTAGGGATGCGGGCCAGCGCGAAATCTTGGTGGAGCTCGCGGATGCGAACTTCGACAACGGCCCGACCGTCGTAGAAGTGCTGAACGCCGGGCGGGCTGAGATCGAGGTTGGTCACCCAGCCACGATACTGATAGCGCCCTAAGGTGAACAGGGTGGGACTAGGATCAGACGTTTCGATCAGACGCCGCGCCACGAAGTGGCGGCGCGGCTCGAACCAGGGCCGGGCGCCGTACCAGCACTCCCCCATCTCCCAGAGGGGATTGACGCGTTGAGAGGCGATCCCAGGAAGCCGCCGCTTCAAGGGGGGATAGACTTCGGCGACCACGGCGTACTGGGCTTCCCGGTCCTCAACCTCACTCAGGAAAGCGTCCTGGTAGAAGCCCGCGTCAGCACGAACCCTCACTTCTCGAATGTGCGGCGGCGAGTTGCTCCCGCAGTCCCGGAACAGTTCGACGGTGCCGCGGTGAGGATCGGTGTCGACGCCGACTAGTTCATCGTGATTGAGGAAGGGAAAACTAAAAGCTGAAGGTTAAAGGGTGAATCGAGCGCAAGATCTTTTTCATCCTTCACCCTTTAGGCTTTAACCTTGAACACTTACCCTTTGCCCTTAATTCTCACTGCTTGGGCGCCTCCGGCTGGCCCAGGACACCCGATGCCTTCATCTGTCGCATGATGTTTTTGATCTTGCCCGCGAAGCGGCCATTCGGCTCGGCTTTCAAATACTCATCCATTTGCGGATAGGCTTTGTCGTAGGCTTTCTCCTTCAGGTAGAGGTCGGCCAATTTGACGCGGAAATCCGGTGGAGGGGTTGGGTTGAGCTCAAGCACTCTCTGATATTCGGTTTGTGCTTTTGAATACTGTCCCAGACCGTAGTAGGCAACGCCAAGCTGGTAGCAAAACTGCCAGGAACCGGGCGAGCGGCGCACGCCCTCCTGCAGGATTCGTTCGCTATCCGCGAAGCGTTTTTGGCTGTTGAGCATCTGCCCGAGTACGATATACGAGTTGATGTAATCGGGATCGCACTCGCGGGCCTTCTCTAGCGCCGTTTCGGCACCGGCCAAGTCGTGACGCGCTTCCAGGATCGTCCCCAAATCGGTCTGCGCCCGCGCGTAACAGGGAAATTCTTTCACCGCGTTTTCCAGATGCGTCCTGGCTGCGTCGAGATCCTTTGCCGCGAGTTCGCTTGTCCCCTTCTCATACTCTTTCCGCGCCGCTTTCGACGCCTGCGCATCGGTCCGGGCGGTATCGACCGCTTGCCCCTTTGTCTTCCGAGCCGGAACCAAGACTACTTGGACGAGCACCAGCGTCACGCCGCGAGTGAGCTCTAAAGGTTGCTGGCTGGTTTCGAAGCCCTCGCCGGCGATGATCAGCCGATAGACCCGCTTGTTCAGGCCGTCGAACGAGAAGACGCCTTCCGAATTCACGGGGGCCTGCGCCGCGAGTTCGCCGTCCTCAGTCTCCACCCTTGCTGTCACGCCGATGCTCGGCACCTGCCCGCCTTCCACGCGAACTTTTCCCTCCACGCGGACCTGGCCGAGGAGCGGCAGGGCGGCCATCATCGCAAGTGAGAAGAGCAAGAGAACCCGGGAGCAAGCCATGACCTGCTGAGTGCCTCGCGGCCGGAACTTCGCGTCGCTCAGGAACAAGGACACACCTCGGCGCCTCCGCCCGTGGTTCTACCCCAGGACAAGCGTGGCGAAAAGCGGAAAGCTAATCCCTCACCGCTGAGGCTGGTCAGGATCCAAGCAGCGCTCAGACGTGTCCGGGACACCGGGCCGCTGGCGCAGGTGCAATTTGCTGCCGTTGCAGCGGGTCCTTGCCTTCGACGATGAGGTAGAACCTGTCGCCGGCTACATTCCGGAAGACCTGGCGCAGGCCGCTCGGCCAGCGAACCTCAACCTCATCGGCGCTGGTGCTGAGCCCGAGCCCGAAGTTGGCTCGTGGATCGCTCTGCGATATGTAGCTCCCGCCACCCGCAATCTCACGAATCTGCGAGACGCCTCCCGCCCGCAGCTTGATGCGGGCTCCCATGGCATCCCGATTGCTGCGTGCGCCGACCAACTTGAAATTGACGAAGTGATTTCGCGGCCCACCACCCGCAGGACCGTCGTTGTGAAGCAGCAGCGGAGGATCTCCGTCATTCCCCACCACCACATCGACGTAACCGTCGTTATCGAAGTCGGCGAAAGCGACTCCCCGCCCGACGTGAGGCGTCGCGAATCCACTCCCTGAGATTGCCGAAACCTCCACGAACTTTCCGTTGTGCTCGTTGTGGAAGAGGGAGTTGGTCTCCTTGTAGCGAACCTCGGTCGAAGTGCGATCGATTTCCGGATAGACGTGACCGTTGGCGATGAACAAGTCCAGCCATCCGTCGTTGTCAAAGTCGAAGAAGCCTCCGCCAAAACTGAGCACCTTCTTTGTGGCAATGGTAATGCCGGCCTCGTCGCTGACTTCGTCGAAGGAGCCCTTGCCGGCGGAGTGCCAGAGATGGTCCCCGGCACCCTGAAAATCTGAAATGTACAGGTCGAGATTACCGTCGTTGTCATAGTCGCCCAGGGAGATGCACATGGCCGCCATGGTGTTGCCATTGCCCGTCAAAGCCACGCCGGTTTCCAGAGCGACGTTGGTGAAAGTCCCGTCATGATTATTGTGGTAGAGGTAGGCGTCGATGCCGTCGTTAGAGACGAACAGATCGGGCCATCCATCGTTGTCGTAGTCGGCTGCGGCAACGGCGAGATTGATCCCCTTCGGTTGGTAGATCATCGCCGCCTTGGTGACATTGGTGAACGTCCCATCGCCATTATTGTGATAGAGCACCGCCGGTGTGCCACCGTAAACCGCGGGAGGGCAGCTCGTTCGAGCATTGATTTCGGTCGAGCAGTACTGTTTGCTGGCGGGACTGAAGTTGGCGTAGCCTCCGACATAAAGATCGAGCCGGCCATCGTGATCATAGTCAAAGAACGTGGCGCCCGAATGGAAAACGGTGCCGAAATCCATTCCGCCGACGCCGGCCTTGTCGGTGACGTCGGTGAACGTCCCGTCGCCATTGTTGTGGTAAAGGATGTTTTTCCCATACTGAGTCACATAAAGGTCGGGGTAGCCGTCGTTGTCATAGTCCCCCCACACGCAGCCCAGGCCGTAAGCGTTGCCGGGGACGCCTGCTTTCTCCGTGACGTCAGTGAACGTCCCGTCGCCGTTGTTGTGGTAAAGCGCGTTGCGCACGGTGATGCCTCGATTGTAGAGGTCGCGGCCGTTGACGAAGTAAATGTCCTGGTAACCGTCGTCGTCATAATCGGCCACACAAACGCCAGGCCCTGTCTCTTCCAGAATGGTCGAGGTCTCGAGGCTACCCTTGAAATGGACGAAGCTGATCCCGGCCGCCCGCGTGACATTGGAGAACTGCACTGGAGGAGATGGAAGTGTGCCGGCTTTGCCGACCGAAGACGTCCAGTAGCGTCCGCTAAGGAAGCTGATGCTCAAGCAACCAGCGCCCAGCATCACGCCGAAGGCACGCCACAAGCTGGCAAGATCAGTTCCCTGTCGCACTATTTTACGTCCTCAACCTGAAACGCAATACGCACCGCCACGTGCAGGATTACCCCGGAGCGAACGCTAGGGCGTGGGTCCGGTGGGCGCCGGAAGCTTACCGGAAATCTGCTCCTCCTGCTTCTCGCGGGCCTCGTTTTGATATTTCTGTTGCAGAGCAAATTCCTTCTGAGCCTCCGCCCGCTGGCCGGTCTTGAGGAAAGCCCTGCCCAGTTGGTAGTGATAGCTGCCGTTACCCGGTTCGAGTTCGATGGCGCGATTCAGGTAAGAGATGGCTTGCTCGATGCTGCCCTGGCGGAAATAAGCCTTGCCGAGGCCCGCCAACGAGTCGGGCATCTTCGAATTAAGCGCCAGCGCCTTTTGGAAAAGGGGGATGGCGCGATCCGCATCGCCCGCGTCAATCCAGATGGTGCCCCGGCTCTCGTAGCTCCAGGGCTCGTCGGGGCTGATCTGCATCTCCTTCTCGAATTCCACCGCCGCCTTGTCGAGTTGGCCTAAGCGCTGGTAAAGAACACCGAGGTCGTAGTGCGCAAAGGGCAGCCCCGGATCGCCCGCCACGGCCTTCTCCAGTTCGTTCTCCGCCTTCGCATTCTGGTAGGTGTCGAGATACACCTTGCCCAGAAGCAGGTGCAGGTGGGGTGTATCACCCCCGACACGCACGAGTTGCTCGCAGGTCCTCATGGACTCGTCACTGCGCTTCAGTTGGCCATAAGCGATGGCGAGCATGTACAGGAAATCAAGATCGTCTTTCCCCTGGTCGCGGATGGGCTCGAGGGCCGCCAACTGGGCGGCGTATTCTCTGAGCATGAAGTGGCACATGCCCAGTAAGTAATGCGCCTGAACGCTGTTGGGATCGGCTGCCAGCACACGCTGGAAGTAAGGGATGGCTCGCCTGAAGTCCTGCATTCGATAGTGGGCGATGCCCAGGTTCAGGTCCACGCCCACCATCTGCGGGTCGAGCTTCTTGGCCGTCTCCAGGGCCCGGCTAGCTTGTGCAAATCTTCCCGTCCGCAGGTAGACCACGCCCAGGTTCGTGTAAGCCGCAGCGGAATTGGGGTCCAGCTTCAGGAACTCTTTGAACCCACTCTCAGCGCGGGGATAATCCTTGGCCGCGAGCGCTCGTTGGGCGCGTTCGAACACCTCGCGCAGATCCGGGCCGGATAGGATGGGGGCTGGGGCGCCCCCGGCAGAGGGGCTCTGCAACCCCCAGGCCAGCGGGGCGACAAGCAAAGACAGCAGCAACGCTCCCGCTACCATCCACGCGGGTGTACGAGAATCAAGCCGTGGTTGGGGCATAGAAACAGCTCTGGCCTCACTCCAGGAACCAACCGCTAGAGCATATCCCACTGCCGGCTTCTGCCGCTAGGGGGCACTTGGAATTGAAGTGCGCGCCTGATGAGCGTCGAGCCGAAAGAAAAACCGGGCGCATCGGAGGAATCGGAAATTCCTTCGCTGCGCCCGGGTTCGAAACGGTTAGAGATCCCCTGGCCTCGGACTAGAAGATAAGCTTCAAGCCCAGTTGAACGTTACGGGGGCCCCAATCTGAATTGACTTCCCCGGGAGTGTTGGTATTCAACTCGCATGTCTGGCCAAACCCGGTCTTCCCCTTACATCCGTTCTCGATGCCCTTCCATTGCGGATGGTTGAACGTGTTGAAGGTTTCCAGCCGGAACTGCAGCATGGTTTGCTCGCCGTGGAGGCGGAAATTCTTCATGAGCGCCATGTCCCAGTTGTTCCTGCCAGGACCAGTCAGGACGTCACGGCCCATGTTACCGTAGGTGGTGGAGAGTTCACTAAACGACGGCTGTGCCACCGTGGCCGGATTCCACCACTGGACCGTGGGTCCGTAGACGGGATCATTGTAAATGCCCTTGGTGGGTGCCACCTTGCCGACCACGTCGCAGCGATACGAGCCACCGATGTTGGTGCTGTATCCGGTGACTCCGCAGTTGAAGTCAGAAGGCTGACCGGTAAAGAGACTGGCAATGCCACTGACCTGCCACCCGCCGAGTGCCTGTCGCGCCACAGCGCTCGTAGAGTTCTTGAAGAAGGGGAGGGCGTAAACGTAGTTCATTTGCAGGATCTGGGCGCGGTTAAGCTCGGAGGTTCCCTTCCACCGGCTCAGGTTGTAATCATTGATCCCACCCGAAGTCACCGAGTAGGTTTGGGAGGAATCGTCGATGCTGTGCGACCACGTGTAGGACGCCTGCAGGGTCAGGCCGTGCGAAGTGTGGCGGATGCTGGCCTGCAAAGCGTTGTAACTGGAAACCGCGGTGTTTTGCTTCGACGTGATGGTATTGTATCCGCGGAAAGGCGCGAAGAAGATGCTGGGCTGCTCGTTGAAGATGAGAGTGGTTGCCACGTCGCAAGTTCCCGAGGCGTCGCAGAGCTGTTGGCCCACATCGCCAGGCGCGTTCAGAGCGGGGTCGGCCGCCTTGGTACCGGTGAGGTTAGCCAGGGCCGGCGCGTTCAGCGTGCCGCCGTTCTGAACGAGTGCAGGGTTGATTTGGTTAATGAGCTGGGCACGGGCCAAGTGCCTTCCCAGACCCCCAACGTAGGCGACGCTCACCAAGTCACTGTTGGAGAACTGGTGCTCGACGGTCAAGCTGAACTGCTGCACGCTGGGCCACGCCTGGCTGTAAGGCCAGGTGGTGTAGTTGCCGGGTCCAAGCGGGCCGTTGGCTTCGATCGCACTGTAGCCGAGGGCGTTGAATGCCGACGGGCTGAGGTCCGAGGGAGGGTTGCCCTCGCCGCCCTCCGCCTGCGCCTCGTTCCCGTTTCCAGACTCATAGTAGATGCCGTAGCCGCCACGGATGGAAGTGGTCCCTTTTCCAAGGGGATCCCAGGCAAATCCGAAACGGGGAGCGATATTCCCTGCCGTGTTGGCGAGTTGGCAGCCCTTGGGGATGCCACCCTGTCCGCACATGACCAGGCCATTTCCAGGGCTCGTCCAGACATGACCGGAGCCGGGGATCAGGTGCCCGTCCGCGTCGAGTTGCGCCTCCAGGGCCGGATCATATTGGTTCGGGAGGAACCCGGAGTCGATGGTGGGACGCGAGACATCGTGAATTCGGGAGTAAATGTAATACCGCACTCCCAGGTTTACCGTCAGGTGCGGGTTCACCTTCCAGTCATCCTGGATATACGGCTCGAGGTCGGTCATCTGCCAGTGGCCCTTGGGATAGCCGCCGACGGCGACACCATTTACCGCCTGAGCGCCCTCCGTGTACCGCTGGATGCGGCCCAGGAACATGTCGGCCAAGCCGTTCGTCGTGGTAATGGAGCCACCGCCCTCGAAATGCAAGTCTCCTTGCGTGACGGTCCCGAACTGCTCGCTCTTGCGATAATTTTCGAGATAAAACCCCATCTTGATCGTGTGAGAACCATGAATCCACGACAAGTTGTCTTTCCAGGTGATGATCGGGTTCGAGTTGTACCACGGGGTGTTCCCAAAGGCTTCGTAGAAGCCCGCAGTGCCCCCGCCGATGGTCAAGTCGGGGTAGAGCGGATTGTTATCGTTCTGCGAGAAGAGGTGACTCATGACGAAGTCCGACGGGCGGTTGATGCCTTTCGAACTCCCACCCGCCACGGGGATCAGAATGATGTGGTCGGTGGTGTAAGACGCTACGAATTCGTTCACGAGGGTGGGCTTGAAGGTGTGCGTAACGTGGAAGACGGCGCTTTCGCCCGGACCGCCGAACTGCGTCTTGATGGTATCGAAGTTCGCCCCGGTCCAGAGTGAGGGGACTGACAGAGTGTTCCAGGTGTCTTGCGTGTAGCGGAAGAACGCCTGGGTCTTGTCGCTGATGTTCTGATCGATGCGGATCTGTTCCTGACGCCAGTTGGTGGGGGCGCTGGAAGCAAGGGTCCATTGGACTGGACCACTGTTGGGGGACGGGACCAAGGCGTTTAGCAGGTCGGTTCCGTTCGTGAAAGCCTGCGCGTCAAAGCCCGGCATGGACTGGACGGTATCGTAAGCCACGCCGCTCAGAGTTGGCAGATTACAGCCGGCAGCCACGACTGCGTTGTAGTTGCCCGATGTCGGGTCGCACTCGGAGAAGTCGCCGCTACGCTCGCGCACAGAGGGCACGTCGGCGGGCCCTACCACCTGCCCTTGCCGGTAGCGCCGCCAGTCCTGCGACCAGTAGAAGAAGGTCTTGGATTTGTCTGTGTTATAGTGCCCCGGAATGTAGACAGGCCCGCCGAGGGTATATCCGAAGTCGTTCCACTTCAAGGCATTCTTCGGCGCGTGCCCGCCGTTCTGCGCTTGACAATCGGCGAGACAGCCGCGGTTAGTGAAGAAGTCGTTGGCGTCGAATACGTCATTGCGGACGTACTCGAAGGCGTCGCCGTGAAAATTCCTGGTGCCGCCTTTGGTGGCGAGCTCGATGTTCGCGCCCGCGTGCTTCCCCATATCCGCACCGTAAGTCGAAGTGGAAATGCGGAACTCGGCAATGGTATCGAGGTTCGGGTAAGTGTTGAACGTGGAGGCCGAACCCTCATCGGTGTTGGCGCCGCCGTCGATCTCCCAATTGGCATATTGCATGCGGTTGCCGTTGAAGGAAACACTGTTGTTTCCCGCAACCCCGACATGTATTGCGTCCAAGCCGTTATCGGGCGCGGCGCCCGGGACCATCAAGGCCAGCGTAACCCAGTTGCGACCGTTGAGGTCCAGGTTCGCGATTTGCTGGTTCGTAATCAAGGCAGAGACTGTCGCTGTCTCCGTCTGAACCTGGGGGAGATTGCCGGTGACCGTGATTTCCTGGGTGGTCTGGCCGACCTGCAGTTGCATGTCAACGCGCTGAATTTGTCCGACCGTAAGGGTAATGCCGGTGCGCACCAGCTTCTGAAAGCCAGGCGCCTCGGCGGTGACCACATAATTGCCGATCGGAACAGCGCCAACGGAGTACTCACCCGCAGAATTGGAAACTAATTCACGGGTGAACCCCTTATCAGGGTTGGAAACCGTGACTTTCGCTCCCACAATCACTGCCGCGCTGGAGTCAATAACAGACCCCACGATTTTCGCTGTGTCCTGAGCCCAGGCGGAAAGTGATAGGAAGCAGACAAGGATAGGAGTAAAGGCAAGGATTCTCCTCACTTTATCACCTCCTGTGAAAGACCATGCCCTAATCTGCTCTTGCATTAGGGTCACCGAGTTGTGATCAGATGCGACTCCTCGATGGGACTACTCGGAACGTCGGTTTCACATGGTGCAATAGTGATGCCATGCCTGTGACGATTCAGCAGTAAACAAAGCTATTGAAACCTATAGACATACTTCATGCACAAGCGATCGGCCGCAGATGGAGTTGGATGATTCCCAAATCTCATATTTCGATTTTGGAATACTAGTTTGTTTTCACACAATCCCTAAAGCAGAAAACGCAATCCGCCTGTTGATATCGGACATATTTGCCGTTATCCGGATGACAGTGGGCCTGCATCGCCGATACGGATGTGTGGGAATCCGGGCGGCCAGGGAGGGGGATGAGCGCGGTCTGACCACCCCGTCGCCCGCGCTCACATTGTCTTGACCACAAGCCCCTGTTGACGCGGCGACGGAGGGCTGGAGTCTGGGCATTTTCCAGCCCCGAGGGGGCGGTCTACGCCAGGCCCGCAAGGCGGGGCAAAGCGCTGCCCAGTATGATCCCGAACTGCGACGCAAGTATCTCCGTCTGAAGTTTCGGCGAGGTGCCAACGTGGCGAAAGTGGCCATCGCGCGGCAAATGGCGGTACGGATATGTACGGGATCCTCCGCCAAGGCAAGGCCGCCGCACTGCCGGTTCGCATGCCAGGTGGCCCGGCACGGACCCTGGTCCCGCAGGCGGGACCGAGCTTTTGATTGGGCGCCTGGCCTCCCTGCACGAGGCAGGGAGATGGAAGAGAGAATCATGGTCGGGTGAATAACCACACCGAAGAGATGGCTGGTGGGATCGGCCCACCGCAGGATTCGAGGAGGCGAGCCTTGGTCGGGACGAGCCCAAAAGATCCTGCTCAAGACGAAGCCCTAGAAAAAAACCTCAGGGCTTCGTCCGGCAATCGATGATGGCGAGCCGGGAGCAGCGTCAGGGGTCTGCGATGAACGCCCCGCTGGGCAGGGCGCCCTTGACGCCGCTCCCGGCTCGCGAGAGTCGTTGTGTCCCTTGACAGAGCCGACGCCTTTATAGATGGTGCGTTAACTTCGGAATCAGGATTGATGCTGTGCAGCAGATGAGCACGCCCAGAAGACGCCGACGTAGCCAACAAATGACACCTTGGGTTCGGTTCGCCGGCCACTAGACCCAGTGTGGCACGAGGGCCCATCGTTTGAAAAAATCGGGCTGGTAGTACAAAGAAACTATTGGGCAAATGCTCCCCTAAGCGGAAAATACTGACGCACGCGGTTTGAATTCGCCGGTTGTGCGTGGTCTGTAAACAGGGCTGACAAGTTCAATCAAATGGAACGCAGCAATCAGCGCCTTTCGGGCGCAGCCAAGTGGTTTCTCATCCTCGGCCTCCTTCTGGTCGCGAACAGTGCCTACTTGGCCGCGTTCGGCGATCCCACGCTTTTTTATGTCCTCAACGCCTTGCTGCATCCCTTGCTGGGAATTATCGCCGGAGTTTTCCTGGTGGTGCTTATCGTGCGCTACCGGGCCCTCCTCGCGGGCGCGGCCGGCGCTCTCACGGGATTGTTCCTCACGCTGGCTGCGGCCTTCGGGATCTATCTTCTGTTCGTGGGCATGACGCGGCCGCACAGCCTGGCGCTGTACGTGCACGTGGGCGCGGCCATCGCCGGCCTTTTCCTGCTGCTCGTGGTTTTGCACGCGCGGGCGCGGGGCTCGGGCGTGGCGCTCGCGGTGCGGCAGGCCTGGCGTTGGAGCGCGGCCGTGATGGGAGCTGCCGTGGTCTTTTACGCTGCCGCGGCGATTTACCAGCGCGTGGTTCCCAATCCGCAATACATCATCCACAACCCCGCCACGGCTCCCTTGAGCATGGAAGAGGAAGGCGGGGGAGCAGGCAGTCTGGCCTTTCCCAGTTCCGCGCAGACGGCAGACGGTAGAACGATCAAGGCGGAGTTTTTCCTGAACTCTGAATCCTGCAAGCCCTGCCACACTGACATCTACAACCAGTGGCAGAGCTCGATGCACCACATGGCGTCGTTCAACAACCAGTGGTATCGCAAATCGATCGAGTACATGCAGGACACCATTGGCATCAAGCCTTCGCTCTGGTGTGGAGGCTGCCACGACCACGCCCTGGTCTTTACCGGCATGATGCAGAGTCACCCTATCAGAGAAATTGAACATACTCCCGAAGGCCAGGCGGGGCTGGGTTGCATGTCGTGCCACGCCATCGTGCAGGTGAAAAGCACGATGGGTCAGGGCAACTACGTGATCGAATACCCCTCGCTCGACCGGCTGGCTTCGAGCAAGAACCCGTTTCTGCAAGCTCTGCATAACTTTGCCGTCAAGCTCAACCCCAAACCTCACCGCAACGTATTTCTCAAGCCCTTCCACCAGCAGCCGCAGCAGGTTCCGGAATTCTGTTCAACCTGTCACAAGGTTCATCTGGATGTCCCCGTCAACAACTATCGCTGGCTGCGCGGCTTCGACGACTACGACAACTGGCAGGCGAGTGGCGTGTCGGGGCAGGGTGCGCGTTCGTTCTATTATCCGCCCAAGCCCTCGCAATGTGCCGATTGCCACATGTCCTTGGTGGCCTCCCAGGATTTTGGGAATATCCGCGGCTTCGTGCACTCGCACCGTTTTGCCGCGGCCAACACGGCGGTTCCCACTTCTTATGGCGACCACGAGCAAGTTGCTGCCGTCGAGAATTTTCTGACCGGGGCGTTGAGCGTCGATATCTTTGCGCTTGCCGAGGAGCCTGCGGAGGGAGCGCAGGGAGCTGGACCGGCAGGCCCCCGGCCGGAGGCGCCGCAACTCTCCAGCACTTTCGCGGTGGGCGAAGAATCTTCCACAGGATTGGCAGGCGCGGGTGTTAACGCCTTGCCGGTTGCCAAGCTCGTCGCGCCGCTCGGCCGTGTGCAGGCCAGTGTGCGCCGCGGCGACACGGTCCGCGTGGAGGTCGTCGTCCGCACGCGAAAACTCGGCCACTTCTTTCCGGGTGGAACCGTGGATGCTTTTGATTGCTGGCTGGAATTGCAGGCGCGCGACAACCACGGCCGCGTCATTTATTGGAGCGGCGAAGCCGCGGACAACGGCCACGGGCCGGTAGATCTAGGGGCGCATTTCTATCGCTCGCTGCAACTCGACGCGCATGGCAACCCCATCAATAAGCGCAACGCCTGGTCGACGCGCGCCACCATGTATGCGCACCTGATTCCTCCCGGCGCCGCCGACACCGTTCATTACCGTCTGAAGATTCCAGAAGATTGCGGCGACTCGATCACGCTGACCGCCAAGCTCAATTATCGGAAATTCTCCTGGTGGAATACGCAGTGGGCTTTCGCGGGGGTTCGCGACCCCTCCCAGCCTCATCCGAACGTCGCCAAGGGTCACGACGACGGACACTGGATATTCCAGGGCGATCTCTCGGACGTCTCCGCCAAGCCCAAGCAGATTCCGGACGTGCCGACGGTGATCATTGGCGAAGACGCCGTGACTCTTCCTGTCTTGCCCAGCCTGCCTGCGCAGGCAGGGACCGCGCCGCCCTTCGCCGAGAACCTGGCATTCGATTCCAAAGACCGCGAGCGCTGGAATGACTACGGCATTGGCCTGCTGTTGCAGGGCGATTTGAAAGGCGCGGAACGCGCCTTTGAGAATGTCGTGAAGCTCGATCCGCTGTACGCCGACGGCTGGGTCAACATTGCCCGCGCGCGCGTGCAGGAAGGCAACACCGACGCCGCGCAACCCCTGCTCCACAGAGCCCTCGCCCTGAATCCCAAGTTGGCGAGCGCCCATTACTCTCTCGGACTCGCGCTGAAGGCGGATGGCAAGTATCCCGAAGCGTTTGGCGAGTTCTCAAGAGCTGCGACCCTTTACCCGCGCGACCGGGTGGTGCGAAACCAAATGGGTCGCATGCTCTTTCTGCAACGGAAGTACCGCGAGGCCGTCGCCGAACTTGAAAAGACCATCGCTGTGGACCCGGAGGACCTCGAGGCGCACTACAACCTCATGCTCTGCTACCGAGGCCTGAACGACGACGCGCTGGCAGCACGCGAGGAGAAGCTCTACCTGCGATTCAAGGCGGACGAGGCGTCGCGCGCCATCACTGGCCCTTTCAAGCTCGCGCATTCCGACGACAACAATGAATCGCAGCCGGTCCACGAGCACGTGTCCGGGCCCCTGGGCCTCGTGAAGCCGCGCACGAACTATGCGCAAGCGAGGCCGGGCGCGGCGTCTCAGCGCGATTCCTGGGCTGGACATGTTCACCCTGTCTCCGCGCATCCGCTGTCGACTGCGCCCGCTCAGCCAATGGGAGGAGGCGCGGCAGCCCAGCGATGAAGACGACCTCTCACCGTCCCTCGCCTTTGCACCTCAAGTTGGTTTTGGGCTTGATGATTTTCGCTGGCCTGCTTCTGGCCGTGTTCCGGCTCGCACGGGCGTTCCCTGCCCCGACGCCCGCCCCTGCGGTTGAGACTGGAGTTCACTACAGTGATATTACTCGCCAAGCTGGAATCAACTTTGTCCATTACACAGGCGCCTTCGGCAAAAAGTATTTGCCGGAGACTATGGGCGCCGGCTGCGCCTTCCTCGACTACGACAACGACGGCAGCCCCGACATCCTGCTCGTGAACGGCGCCGATTTTCCCGGCCACAAGTCGCGCCACACCACGCTCAAGCTCTATCGCAACAATGGCAACGGAACGTTCACCGATGTAACGGCCAAAGCGGGGCTCGACGTGGAGATGTACGGTATGGGCGTGGCCGTGGGGGATTACGACAACGATGGCTGGGACGATCTTTACGTGACCGGCCTTGGCGAAGCGCGCCTGTTCCACAACGAGCACGGCCACTTCAAGGACGTCACACAATCCGCAGGCGTCAACAACCCGGGGTTCGGCGCGAGCGCCGCCTGGGTGGATTACGACCGCGACGGCAAGCTCGACCTGTTCGTGACCAACTACGTGAAGTGGTCCGAGAAGGATGACCTCTATTGCACGCTCGACGGGCGCCACAAGTCCTACTGCACGCCGGAGGCCTACCCGGGCGACACCTGCCGGCTGTTCCACAACCTCGGCAACGGGCGCTTCGAGGACGTAACGCAGAAGGCGGGGGTTTACGATCCCACCAGCAAAGCGCTGGGCGTGGCGTTGATCGACTACGACCGGGACGGCTGGCCGGACCTCGCCGTCTCGAACGACACGCAGCCCAACAAGCTCTACCGCAACAACCGCAATGGCACCTTCACCGAGCAGGCCGTGCAAGCGGGCATCGCCTTCAGCGAAGACGGCATCGCGCGCGGCGCCATGGGCATCGACGAAGTCGATTTCGACCATTCCGGTTATCCTAGCCTGGCCATTGGCAACTTTTCGAACCAAATGCTTGGTCTCTACCACAACGAAGGGAACCGTTTCTTCATCGACATCGCGCCTTCCTCCAGCGTGGGCCGCGCCAGCCTGCTTTCGCTCTCCTTCGGCATCTTCTTTTTTGACTACGATCTCGACGGGCGGGAAGATCTTTTCGTGGCCAACGGCCACATCGAACCCGACATCAACCGCATCCAGCCGCAGGTCGCGTACACACAGCTCCCCTTGGTGTTCCACAACGAAGGGAACGAAAGGTTTCAGGAAGTTGGCAAGCCCTTAGGCTTCACGCAAAAATCTGTGGCGCGCGGTGCGGCGCACGCGGACATTGACAACGACGGCGCGCCCGACATCCTCCTGACCACGAACGGCGGCCCGGCCTACCTTTTCCATAATGTGGGTGGCAGCCGCTCGAACGCCATCCGCATCAAGACGGTCGGCACGCGCTCAAACCGCGACGGCATCGGCGCCGAAGTGCGGGTGCGCTCGGGAGCCGGTGAAAATTGGCAGACCGTCCACTCCGGGTCGAGCTACTGCTCGCAAAGCGAACTGATCCTGACTTTTGGCTTGGGCCAGGAGGCGGAAGCACAAGCCGTCGAGATCCTCTGGCCCAGCGGCCAGCACGATGCCCTCAAAAACCTTAAGGCCAACAATACTTACACCATCCAAGAAGGCGGCAAGATCCTCTCCACCCGCCCCTTCAAGCGGTAACCCCTGAGGACCTTGCGGTCGTGGTGCTCACCCCCACAATAATCCCCAGCCCGCTCCTAGGGGAGAGGGTAGTTCCGCTTTGCGGGAGCGGGTGAGGGGGCACGCCCCTTGCCATTTGTCGCTGCCTACCAGGGGCACGGGCCTCTCGCCACTAGTTCACGCTTCGTAGGCGTCCACACAGCGGCGTTCTGCGCGTTGCCCGACGGGTCTGGCCGCCGGCCAAGCCCGGCACCTGTTGTTGAAAATCTCCTTGCACATCGTTTAATCATTCAGTATTGTTGGTCTGACCGATACCCTCGCCCTACACGCAAACCAAGGAGTCGGCGTGCCCGAGATTACCCCCCAAGATGACGGACTGCCGTGTTCGGACGTGGGAGCATGGGCCGAGGAAAAATACCGGCTTGTCCGGCTATACGACGAACTGTTCTCAACAGGAATGAAGAACAAATGGGAGATCCGGGTCTACATTGACCTTTATGCCGGCCCCGGATTTGCCCGCATACGTGGAACGAATCGTTTGTTGCCGGCCTCGCCGCTTCTGGCTTTGGAGGTTCCAGACCAATTTGACCAATACATTTTCTGCGAGATGGACCGAGATTTCCTGAGCGCCCTGGAGCAACGCGTGAGGCGTCACTTTCCGTCTGCCAACGTTCGCTACATTCATGGCGACTGCAATGACCGCGTCGACGAGGTTTGCGGTGCTATCCCATCCTACTCTAAAGATCGGCGCGTCTTGTCTTTCTGCTTCGTCGACCCTTTTGACATTTCGGCGAAATTCGCAACGGTGCGAAAGCTGTCCATCTATTACATGGACTTTCTATTCCTTCTGGCACTCCATATGGATGCCAATCGTAATCTCCCTCATTACCTCGCCCCCGATAATTCGAAAGTCGAAGATTTCTTGGGTTTGTCAGACTGGAGGGGAAGGTGGAAAATAGCAGAGGGCCAAGGCTTTAGGTTCCCTAGATATCTCGCGGAAGAGTACTCGAGGCAGATGGAGGAATTAGAGTACTTGCCGGTGCCATGGCATAAGATGAAGCAGGTACGGTCGGACGACAAGAATCTCCCGCTTTATCAGCTTGCTCTGTTTTCGCGGCATGCGTTAGCGTATCAGCTTTGGGACCAAGTCTTAAGGTACAGTTCCGACCAAGGGGAGCTCTTCGAAGGTTGAGGTTGGAATGGGACAAGCTTCGGCAATCGAGTGGACAGAATCCACCTGGAATCCCCTCACCGGCTGCACGAAGGTCAGCCCGGGGTGTAAGCATTGCTACGCAGAACGGATGGCGCTGCGGCTGCAAACCATGGGCCAGCCGAATTACGCCCGAGGGTTCCAGCTTGCCATGCACGAAAACGCGCTGGAGCTGCCAGTCAAATGGAAGAAACCGCAGACCATCTTTGTGAATTCGATGAGCGATCTGTTCCACGATGAGGTGCCCGTGGAATTCATCGCCAACGTCTTTGATGTTATGTGCCGGGCCGACTGGCACCGCTATCAGCTTCTGACGAAGAGGTCCGGCCGTTTGTTGGAGCTCTCGCCGAGCCTCCCCTGGAAACCTCACATCTGGATGGGCGTAAGCGTCGAGAGCCTTCGCTATGTTTTCCGCATCGACCATCTTCGCAGGACTGGGGCCGCAGTCAGATTCCTCTCGCTGGAACCATTACTGGGTCCGTTGCCCGGCCTGAATCTCGAGGGAATCGACTGGGTAATTGTCGGCGGCGAGTCCGGGCCAGGATCCCGCCCGATGGCGCCTGAGTGGGCAATGAGCATTCGCGACCAGTGCCTCCAGGCGAGAGTTCCTTTCTTCTTTAAGCAGTGGGGGGGAACGAGAAAAAAGGCAGCTGGAAGGGAACTGGAAGGAAAGACCTGGGATGAGATGCCGGCGCTCGCCTCGGTTGTCAGCGTCTAACCTCTTCAGCTACGCGCACCCAACTTCGCAACGCAACCTCGCACTCAGGATGACATCCGCCCCCGATCCAGGCACGCGAGCGGCGGATCGGAGGACAAGGCTTCAAAGACGGGCAGTGGGGACGTTTCTTCCGCGCCCGGGCTACGTGCCGACGGGCGCCGCGGCTTCGCGCAGGAATTTCGCCGACTCTTCCGGTGGCGTGGGATTGATATAGAAGCCCGTGCCCCACTCGAACCCGGCCACCTTGGTGAGCTTGGGCATAATCTCCATGTGCCAGTGGTAATAGTCCTCGGTGGATTCCCCGATCGGCGAGGTGTGGATAATGTAGTTGTAGGCCGGGAAATCGAGCACGCGGTCCAGGCGCGCCAGCATGTCCTTGAGCACGGGAGCAAGCTGCTCAAATTCGCGCTTCTGCGATTCCTCGAACGAGCATTGGTGCGTCTTGGGAATGATCCACATCTCGAAGGGGAAGCGCGGAGCGAAGGGCGCCAGGGCAAGGAACCCGTCGTTCTCGGAGATCAGCCGGATTTTGCTTTCGGCTTCCTGCCGGATAATGTCGCAAAAGATGCAGCGCTCCTTGAAGTTGTAATGCGCGCGCGCGCCTTCAACTTCTTCCGTCACCAGACTGGGCACCACGGGCAACGCGATCAGTTGGGAATGGGTGTGCTCCAGGGAAGCACCCGCGGCGTCGCCGTGGTTCTTGAAGATCAGGATGTAGCGGAAGCGGCGGTCCTTCTTCAAGTCGATAATGCGGTCGCGATAAGCCCAGAGCACGTCCTCAATCTGGCGCGCGGGCATGGTGGCGAGGGTCAGGTTGTGCTGCGGAGTCTCAATGATGACCTCGTGCGCGCCGATGCCATGCATCTTATCGTACAGGCCTTCGCCCTGGCGGTTCAGCGAGCCTTCGATCCCCAAAGCGGGAAACTTGTTCGCCACCACGCGCAGCGACCAGCCAGGAGTATTGGGGCGGCTGCCGTCGCTGCGATAGGCGAGGATTTCCGGCGGAGTCTTGGATTCATTGCCGTGGCAGAACGGGCAGAAACCCGACCCTCGAATCTGCACCCTATCGCGGACGAAATCCGACGGCCGCTTCGCTCGATCCGTGGCGATGATGACCCATCGACCGGTGATGGGATCTTTTCTTAGTTCGGGCAAGGTTACGACTCCTTGATACTTGGGATCACGCTAGTGCTTGCTTGCGGAACAAAACGTAATTATTCGCCCCGAAGGGCACGGCGAGCCCACCCTTCCGATCCCCCGAAGTGGCGCTCTGCTTTTGCAGGCACTAGTTTTGGCGTTTTCCGCCTTACCACATCGTCCCGCTCCGTGGAGCACAGAGCTAGGCCTTGAAAGCGTCCTTGATGAGGCGGACTTGGAGACCCGCCTCAGAGTCCCATGCCACGCTGGCAATGTCAAACCGATAGCTGAGCGGGTGCCGCTGGAGCCGCCGCATGTATTCCTTGGCAGTCCGGGCGATGCGTTTTTGTTTCGACTTGGAGACCGCCGCCTCCGGGGGGCCGGCCACGTCGGACATTCGGGTCTTGATCTCCACAAACGACAGAACGGGGCCGTCCCAGCCGATCAGGTCAATCTCCCCGGCGCCCGAGCGAGCCCGGCGATTCCGAGCTACGATCGTGTAGCCCCCCTGGCGCAAGTACCAATAGGCGAGGGTCTCGCCCCGAGCACCCGTCTTCAAATGCTCGGCTTCGCTCGACGGGACCGGCGGCCTGTGCGCGGCGTGTCGCGCGCGCTGGCGTTCCTTCCAGACCAACGCACGATACATCAACCGCGCCAGAATGCTCAAGGGTTCTACGCCTTTTTGCGCCTCGTGCCGTTCCGGCTTAATCTCCCAATCGATGGCGCCTGCACTTTGCGCGGGCCAAAAGATGGCCCTTCGCGGAAAGGTCAGGCAAGACAGGTTGGAACGGCACTAGTGTTCCAGTTCGGCGATGCAGCGATCCAGGACGTCGACCGCGAAGTCCGCCTGCTCGCGATCGATCACGAGCGGCGGCATCAGCCGGACGGTGCTCTCGCCGCAGCCGAGGATGAGCAAACCCTGTTCGAAGGCCCGCTCAATCACCTTGTTACGCGCTTCGGGATTCGGCTCGCGGGTCTCCTGACTCTTGACCAGTTCGATGCCAATCATCAGCCCGCGACCGCGTACTTGGCCGACTAGGCGATGCTTGTGCGGCCAATCGGCGATCCTTCCCATGATGTATTCGCCAAGGCGGGCAGCGTTCGCGATGTACTTCTCTTCCAGCAGGCGAATCGTTTCCAGCGCCGCCGCGCACGCAACCGGGTTGCCTCCGAACGTCGAGGCGTGCGCGCCCGGACCCCAATTCATCAAATCCGCGCGGGCCACGGTCACGCCCAGCGGTAAGCCGGAGGCGATGCCCTTGGCGCTCACCAGGATGTCGGGCACCACGCCGAAGTGCTCGCAGGCCCACATTTTGCCCGTCCGTCCCATGCCGCACTGGACTTCGTCGAAGATCAGCAGAATTCCGTACTTGTCGGCCAACCGCCGCAGGCCGTCGAGGAATCCGGGAGGCGGGACGACGTAGCCGCCTTCGCCCTGGATCGGTTCGACGATGATGGCCGCGACGTCCTCGGGCGGCACCGCGGTCTTGAACAGTTGCCGCTCGATCAGTTCCGAGCAGACGCAATCACACACGCACTCCGGCGCCCGATGGCCTGCCGGGCAGCGATAAGGATTGGCATACGGCACATGGGTGACACCCGACAACAGCGGGCCGAAGCCTCGGCGCTGGACGGCCTTACTGGCCGTGAGCGAAAGCGCGCCGAACGTCCGTCCGTGGAAGGCGCCGAGAAAAGCAATAAACCGATGGCGCTTGGTATGGTAGCGCGCAATTTTCATCGCCGCCTCGACGGCCTCGGCGCCGGAGTTGCCGAAGGCGACTCGTTTGGGGAAGGTCCCGGGCGTGATCCGGGCCATCTTCTCACCCAGTTGCGCCAGCAGGGGGTAATAGAAATCCGTCCCTGACATGTGGATCAGGGTCTCGGCTTGCTTCTGAATCGCGCGCACGACGTCCGGATGGCAATGCCCGGTCGAGACCACGGCGATGCCGGCGGCAAAGTCCAGGAAGCAGTTGCCGTCCACGTCCTCCACGATGGCGCCCCGTCCACGCTTGGCGACGAGGGGATAATCGCGGGTATAAGAAGGCGAGACGAATTGCTTATCGAGCGCCAGGATCTTCTGGGCTTCGGGCCCGGGAAGGGGCGTCGTAATGCGTGGCAGTTTGGTTTCCATGGAATCTCTCCTCTCCGCTGCCCCAGGCAGCGTTCATACAAGTTTCGAGGTCCTTAGGTGAGGAAACAACGGAGAGGATTAGTCGCCCCCAAAAAGGTTGGGGCGAGCCAACAACGGAAGACAAAGCCGTAAATTCTGCATGGTCACTTCCGCTTCCATCGGGTTCCAGCTTTCGTGTCCTCCAGTATAACACCAGCCTGGAGTAAACTCGCCCGAATCTCGTCGGAGCGGGCGTAGTCGCCCTTGCGCCGGGCGGCGGCGCGCTCCGCGATGAGTCTCCCAATTTCTTCGTCGCTCAAGGTTTCGAGGACCGCAGAGGCCGCCTGCCCGTTGCCCACTTCGTGTCGCAGGGCATCCTCCCCAGCGTTCGCGACCGTGTCCGTCAGCGTAACTGCTACCGGCTTGAGGAAACCCAACTTCACGAGCTTGGCGTGGTCGTTATCGTCCAGTACGGCAAAGATGCGGTCCCAGCGTTCCAGCGTGTCGAGGAAGGCGCCGCGGTCGCCGTCGCGGAACTCCCCGCGGTCCATCGCCGTATTGCCCTCGCGCACCATGTCGAAGATGGCGCCGAGGGCTTCGGCGGTGTTCAGGTTGTCGTCGAGCGCCGCCTCAAATTTCTGCCGCGCCTCCTGCGCGCGGGCTTGGAGAGCCGGGCTTTCTCCGGGCGGGAAATTCTCCTTGGTCAGGCGGAAGCGGAAATTCCGGAGCCGATCGATCGACTGCTGCGCCTGGTGCAGCCCGTCGAAAGTGAAATTGAGCGGTTTGCGGTAAGGCACCGAGGCCAGAAGGTAGCGGATCGCCGAGGGCTTGTAGCCCTTGGCGATCAGGTCGCGCAACGTGTAGAAGTTGCCGAGTGATTTCGACATCTTCTCGCCGTTGACGATCAGGTGCTCGGCGTGCAACCAGAGTTTCACGAAAGGCTTGCCGGTGGCGGCTTCGCTCTGCGCGATCTCGTTCTCGTGATGGGGAAAGATCAGATCGCTGCCGCCGGAGTGGATGTCGAAGGTTTCGCCCAGGTACTTCATCGACATGGCGGAGCACTCGATGTGCCAGCCGGGCCGCCCGGGGCCGAAGGGCGTCCCCCAGAACGGCTCGCCTTCTTTCGCGGCTTTCCAAAGCACGAAATCGCGGGCATCGGCCTTGTCGTATTTATCCGTGTCCACGCGAGCGCCCGCGCGCACGCCGGTAAGATCAATCCGAGTCAATTGACCGTAATGCGGGAAGGCGCCGACTTTGAAGTAAACCGACCCCTCGCTCGCGTAAGCGTATCCCCGGTCCATCAACGCCTGGATGAGCTTCACCATTTCTTCGATGTTGTCGGTGGCACGGACCAGAAACTCCGGATCCTCCAAGTTCAGCAGTTGCCGATCGATCTGGAAGGCCTCGACATACTTGTCGGTATAGGCGCGGAGGGGCACTCCTGCCGACCGGGAATTGCGGATGGTATTGTCGTCAACGTCCGTGAGGTTGACGACGTGGCGAAGTTGAAAACCCCTGTACTTCAGGTGCCGGCGGAGCACATCCTGAAAAACGAAGGTGCGATAGTTGCCAATGTGCGCGTAGTCGTAAACCGTGGGCCCGCAAGTGTACATGCGCACGGTGTTCCCTTCGAGGGGCTTGAACTCCTCTACCTGCCGCGTGAGCGTGTTGTAGAAGCGTAAGGACATATAGGCGCATGCGCCGCCAAGCGCTTAAATCGTCAATTCTATGGGGTGGCTCGCGAGCAAGTCAAGAAAAGAGCAGGGAACGTGCCAAAGCCCTTTACCAGTTTGTTGAAAGACGTTCCGACGCTGTCATCCTGAGGAGTCCCGCCCTGCGGAACGACGAAGGATCTCTGTATTACGTTTGTCCCCGCGGCGCAGATTCCCACTCCTTGGCGATGGTCCAGCGTGAGCGGGTGTTCCCGCATGAGTGCGGCGGAACCCATGCGCCGCTGCGCGTGAGCTATCGGCAGGGGAAGCGGCTGTGGAAGCGGTATCGGGAGGGGCGCGAAAAGCCGCGGACCTCACACAGCAGAGGCCCACGGTACGCCTGCTTTTTGAGGGGCGCTTAAATGAGGGGCCGCCACAATGTTTCCCACAGCCCCTATTTACTCCTCCTTCAGTTCCCGGTTGGTTAAGATCGATAGCCTCTTGCGGAGCTTCTGCTTGAGGTCTGTATTATTCTCGTACTCGGGAACATTGTGCACAGCAAGGTCGAAATGGAGAGGGGTCCCTCTCTTACGGTAGAGGATCGGGCGTTTACCAATTGCGTGCGCGTACCCTACCTCATAGTAAACACTCGGTCGTTCGCCGGTGAGGTCAGCGATTAGGTATTCAGAGGTAGCGATTTCGTCTAAAATCCGCTTTGTGATCACGTCGCCGTGCTCGATCTCGTCGGACCGCACAGCCGCAATTCCGAAATCTCTGAACACTTCCTTGAAACAGTTCTTCACGTCTTCAAGCTCAGGGTGCTCATCACTTATCCACATCAAAATAAATGCCGTGTTCGGCCTATACCGCCGCACAGTTGGAACCTCGGTCGAGATAATCGCCGAAGGCATCTCTTCCGGCGTCGGCGAGAGTAAGTTGATGGTTTCGAGCACCTTCTCATAAGCGTCACGAAAACGCTGGCGGGCGTCCTCGGGTATGACTCCCCCTTCCGACTGACCCGCTGGGCTCAGGCCCAAGACGGTCCCCTCGTCGTGAAGAACTTCGGGACCCCAGCGACGGTACGCTCTAAATTGGAGAGCTGATGACATCTTTCTTGTCAGGATTTGAAGGTCGGCTTGGTCAACGTTGCTCAATAACGGAGAACCCCTCCCAGCTTCCATAATCCTCAACATCAACGGCTTGAGTTTACCCCGCAACCTATCTGCTTTCGCTTGGTCGTCGGGAGCAAGCTTAGACCACACATCCGGGTCGAAGTCCCAAGCATGCGTATCTTTGAAAGCACCGACAACCTCAGCAAAAAACTCCTCGGCCTCCTGGTACATGTCATTCAGCTCGCGAAGGAAAGTTTCAATATCAGCTTCAGTACATGCCATCTTTGACTCCAAGGTTCTGCCTGTCGAACATGCTACCCCAGGCGGACCCACAGATTGCACAGGAGCAAGCGTTGTCAGATTTAAGGACCTATCTCCGCGACCTCCACGCCTGGTTGAGCTCACGCCCGAGACCATCAAGGTCGGGATAGACAACCGATTCCGTGATGCCTGCGTCCTTGAGTTCCTGCTTAATCCTGCTAACTGAACCAACCGGAACTCTGATCGGAACCAACCGGGAGCCTTTTTCTTTTTCCAACCTTGTAAGGAACAACGGATCAGTGCCGAAGATCATGAATCGACTACGCTGGGCCGCAACTCTGCGCGTCACGTGAGGTGAATCCCATAGGATGGGAGTCTCTGGAGTCGCCAACAGCGGGTCTTTGAAGTCATCCTCATCTGACGGCAGATACAGCCGATCCCAATCGTCCTCGTATACTTCATGCGGGTTTTTCCGCCAGAATTGTTTCCATCTGGCTTTTGCGGCTTTGCGGTCACGATGCTCGTCCAAGTACCTCATCAACCAATAGGGGTCGAGGACATAGATAATCGAGCTGGTCTTCGGTGGTATCGCTTTATCTCTCACTGCAAAATGCAGCGCAATCAGACCTCCATCCGACCAGTCGAGAAGACGCGTCGGAACCCCGTGGTGTTGCATAAGGAAATATGAGTCCCACTCCCAATCGTCGTGGTTGGATTTAAGGTCTGAAAGCTGGGCGGAGCACCGCCCGAACTCTTCGTACAAATCGTTCTCCAGCTCCAGCAACTTTCGAACTGGTTTTCGCTTTCCGCTGCTTTCGTTCGGCCGGTAAATACCGGGTTGAAGTCGAGTCTTGTGGTGTAGTCGGTCCTCCGCCCGGAACCACAATTCATGGTGTTTGGGAGTGTTCCAAGCTTTGCGGATTCCACTGATAGTCGAAAGATACTCCGCAACTGAACGCACAACTTCGCTGCTCATAAGACGCAGGGTAGCACAATCCGAGCGACGTAGCGTGGACCTTCTTGCAAGCCTGTGGCTTTCAGTGAGTAGCGCAGACCTGTTTTGGAGGTTCGCGGCTTTCGACTTCAAATCCTCGCGTTCTAATTCGGCGGGCCAGAGCACAATATGGGGAAAAGAAGCGAGCGAATGCAAGCCGCGTAGCGGCGCAGCCAACCGTCATCCCCGCGAACGCGGGGATCCACAAACGAACTGGATTCCCGCTTCCGCGGGAATGACACGTTGGGGACATGCACCCCACATGCCACATCGCACCTACCACCTACGCCTCGTGGCGACCTAAAGTCGCCCCTACGCCTCGGTGATCACTTCAAAACCGGCCATAGGTGGTCGGGCCAAAACCGGCCAACGGAGGCCGTCCGGGACTAAGGCAGCAAATTCACCATTGCCTCCCTCTGGTGTTTGCGATAATCGCAACGGAGCGCTGCCGATGAAAGCAAAGGTGGCCGGGTTGAGCTCCCACGCGGTTCAGTCAATAAAATGAAAAATGTTCGGCGAAGCCCAAACGATCTGGCCCCTTCGGTTGATATAAGCATTGTGCATTTTCCCAGCTTTGTCAGAATAAACGATTGACGCTAATGGTCCGGAAAAGTGGCCTCCCCGATCGAACTGGAGGGGAATCACGATCTGACCAGTCCTGTCTATGAAGCCCACCTTTCTCCTCCTCCCGACTGCGGCCAACCCACCGCAGAATGGTGCGACCCCATCATAAGCGGGGGGGATTGCCAAATGCCCCTGTCTATCGATGAAGCCCCACTTAACGGGCGGGTAAGAGAAGCTAAAGACTTTAACTGCAGCGAGTCCTTCGCTGAAGGAGCCGGCCTCGAGAAACTGCGGCCCAATTGCCCATTTACCTTCCCGATCGATATAGCCCCACTTGGCCCATTTACCCTTTTGCCGGGCAATCGCCAACCCCTCCGAGAAGTCTCCAGACCAAGCGAAGGTCGGATTGATTACCCAACGACCCGCGTGGTCAATGTATCCGAAGAGGCCATTGTTTAAGGCGCAGACGCTCAGTCCTTCGCTGAACTCGGCGATACCACGGGGATCTTCATCCGGAGGTGTGATCGATAGTGGCCTTCCGGTCCTGTCGATCGTGTACCAATCGCTGTCAACGCTCTTACAAACCGATGCGATCCCTTCGCTGAACGGCATTGTCCATCGAAACTGGGGCTTGATAACAAAAGTTCCGCTCCTGTCGATGTATCCCCACAGATTGCCATCACTCACTTCCGCCAAGCCATCGCTGAATGCCCTAGCATCGACTGCTTTGTCAAGGCGGAGAACAACTCGACCCAATTCATCGATGTAAGCGACCTTTCCATTCAACCGAACTCCGGCGAGCCCCTCGGAGAACGGTTCCGCCCGGCCAAATTGCAGAGGCACAACCATTGTCCCGGTCCTATCGATGAATCCCCAATTGGAACCCACCTCGACGGGAAACAATCGTGCCGGAGGCCCACACGGTCCCGGTTGATTAAGGCTCGTTCGAGCAACAAATAGCGGTACGAGGAGAAACGCGGCTGCCCCCAGAAGGACGGCAAACACCGCAAGTAGCAGGATACTTATCTTGGCGATGCCACCTCGCATAATCGCTCCGCGTTAGCTGGTAGCCACGGTCAGTGAAGTCCTGACCGTGGGCTTTTCCTTCGATGACGAACCCGGAGCCAATTGCAGCCGCTTGAGCTCGATGCGGTCGGCGTGAACCTTTGTAAGGTCGTAGTGCACCTGCTGCGTAAGCCAGCTTTCGGCACTGCCTCCGAAAACCTTAGACAGCCTCACGGCCATTTCGGGAGAAATCCCGCGCTTCTCGTTCACCAGTTCCGACAGGGTAGTGCGCGTGACTCCTAGCGCGGCGGCGGCGGCCGTGATCGTCAAGCCCAAAGGCTCAATACACTCGCGCAACACAAAGCCGCCCGGGTGGGGTGGACTCTTCATCGGCATGGTTCCAGTCTCCTTTCAGTGGTAATCGACATAATCAACGTCCAGCACGTCGCGGTCGGCAAAGCGAAAGATCACCCGCCAGTTGGCGCGAACCGTCACCGCCCAAAAGCCCTTGGACTCGCCCTTAAGCGGATGCAGCCGGAATCCCGGCACGTCCATATCCGCAACCGTACCGGCAGCATCCAGCCGCGCGAGAATGTCACGCAGCTTTTCCGCGTGTTCCCTCATCACGCCGCGCGAGTCGTCGTCTTCGTAAAGGCGTTTCAGTCCTTTGTGGCGGATCGACCGGATCATGGCTGCACTGTAACGCGTCACGTAACGCATGTCAATAGGAAGAGACGGCGCGGCGGGACGCAGTTCGGACGCGTAGTGCCAGCGTCCCGCTGGCCAGCCGGCCAGAGGCCGGCGCTACATTTACACCCCTCCCTTACGATTTTTCCTACCGGCAGGAAAAATCGTATTAACCCCCATTGACATACCCCCGGCGCGTGGCGCTAGTCTACAAAGGTGAGCACTCGGGCCGAACGGGGTTCGGCTTGGGGCGCGAGAAACGCCGCTGCCGGCTGCGCCCTATATTGCAGGATCGTAATTTCTTGTTTATTTGGCAAACATTTTTCGTCGTGCGTAGGGCCACCCCTTGGGGCGGCCTAGGCCGGGGCAAGCCCCGGCCCTACAAGACCCCACGTCATGTTTGCTTGCGGCCAGAGGCCGAGCTGCGGGGCCCGCCACCGAGACGGCGATTTGTGAGGTTACGATGTCCCTGGTAAAAAGCCCGCGAGTAACGGAGAAAAAGTTGGCCGCGCATCCGTTGAACGGCCGCAGGTCGCGGGGGTCCGGCGACGGCCGAGGGCAAGGGTCGCGCCGCGCTGATGACGCCCCAGGCCGAAAACGCCTTGCTCATGCGGAGATTGCAGGATTCCAACTTTCGGCAAGTCTGGCGGGTCACCAACCTGCTCCTGAAGATCAAACGCCCAGCGCGGGAGGAATAGAAAACCCCTCGCGATCCTTGAATGTTAATGAAAACACAGCAGCTTAGCTAAGAATCAGGTGAATTGTGATGGCCGTGGCAAATAACCAAGTATTTGAAAATATGGCAGTTAGAAAACATTCTCATAGGCTAGGCTGGGAAAAGAAAAAAGGATGTTAAAACGCAGGTATAACCTTGAATGGTGCTGAAAATAAATGAGATATAAAATTGACTTGGCTCAAAATCGTCCCGATCCTTGAATGTTTAACAAAAATAAGCCACTTATCGCTGCGAACCTTGAATGTTATTGAAAGGAAAGGATGTTATCGCGCTATTCTCAGCCAAGCGGCATAAGTTCACGCCCATTCCACAGGTGCGGCGCAGCGACGCGCCGGCGAAGAGCCAAGTGGTGTCGTGTGAAGGGCGGGACGGGAGCTTGGCGATCGAATACCGAGGCGTTGCCCTGCGCTGACAGGAGATCCTGCCGCCCCGCTAGGCCGAGTGTCCAGGAGGCAACGCCCCCTGGCCACAGCGGAGTCACCCCGGGGCCTCCGGCGCCGCAGCTCGGGAAGCGAAAGCCGGTTGCCGTGTAAGGGCTCGGCGGGGTATCTTGGATTCTTGTTCACTGCCCGAGGAGAACACGCCATGCTCGAGGACTTGGCAAGGACACTCCACGTCAGCCATAACGTCTTCTATACACTTCTGTTCGGAACTTTGATCGTCAGCTCCTTGCTACTGGGCTTTGTTCTGAACCGAGTCCTCCACCATTGGACGAGAAAGTTTCGCAACGGCCGGGGCGAACTCCTCTTCTCGTTCCTCGAATCTCTGCCGATTCCTTTGCTGGTGCTTTCGGGCCTCTACATCGGCCTGGAATCACTCACCCTGCCCAGGCAGTACGAGCGGATTGGTTCCAAGCTCATCATGGCGCTCGTCCTTTTGGTGATCGCGTACTTTCCCGCCAAGGTTCTGATTCTCGGCTTGCGCCGCGTGAGCCAAAAGAACCCCGCCCTGGAACGGGTGACGCAGCCCGCCACATTTGTGATCCGCACGGTCTTCGCCCTGCTGGCGATCATCATCTTTCTGGAAAACCTGGGCATTTCCCTGACCGCAATCTGGACCACGCTGGGTGTGGGCAGCGTGGCCGTGGCGCTGGCTTTGCAGGAAACCCTGAGCAACTTCTTTTCCGGCCTGTATCTATTGGCCGACGGGCCCGTGAGTCCGGGAGATTACATCAAGCTGAATTCCAATCAGGAAGGACACGTGCTGCGGATTGGGTGGCGGTCCACGACGCTCCGGACTCTTGGCAACAACTACGTGGTGATTCCAAACTCCTTCCTTGCCAGAGCGGTTATCACCAACTACTCCGTGCCGCAGACTCGCATGGGTTACACCTTGGTGGTCAGTGTGGCTTACGGCACAGATCCCAGCCGGGTTGAGAAGGTCCTGCTCGAGATCGCCCAAGAGGCGATCCAAGATGGCCTGGAGGGGTTGCTCTCTGACCCCGCGCCGAGCGTCCAATTCATCCCGGGATTCGGCGAGTCCTCGCTCGATTTCTCGTTAAACGTGCAGCTCCGCCGGTTCGAGGATCAATACGCGGTCCAAAGCGAGCTGAGGAAGCGAATCGTGAGGAGGTTTCCGGAAGAGGGTATCGATATTCCTTTCCCCACTCGCACCCTCGTCCTCGACAAATCCGCCAAAGACCTGCTCAGCAGCGGCCCCGGGGGTTAGCGGCTCCGGAGATACCGCCCCTACAGGCCCAAAATCCTGGGCCCGGGCGGTCGCCCGAACTCATGATTCCGCAATTCGGGGAAATTCCCGTATGAAGTTGATTGCGTTGACACCTTCCGGGGCGTTCGTTATAGTGGTGCGAGGGCGTTGGAGCACCCCTTCTTCTGGCCCCCGATATTCACAGCGGCCGGGCCCGTGCGACTCCTGCCTAATGAGGGCTGGGTTCGAAGGCTCATGAATCTCCCCATTTCACTTACCCTGCTCCGGATCTTCTTCGTACCTCTCGTGGTCGTTCTGCTGCTTACCAAGGGCGAGAACATGGACTTGTGGGCGGTGGGAGTTTTTCTGCTCGCCGCCATCACGGACCTGCTGGATGGTTACCTGGCCCGGAAACGCGCCCAAATCACCACCCTGGGCATCTTGCTGGATCCCATTGCTGACAAGCTCCTGATTTCTGCCGCCCTCATCTCCCTGGTGGAACTCCAACTCGTGCCCGCCTGGATGGTGGTCATCATCGTGGGAAGGGAGTTCGCCGTCTCGGGCCTGCGGTCCATCGCCACCGCGGAAGGTTGGGTGCTGGAAGCTTCCGAGCTGGGTAAAACGAAGATGGTGTTTCAAGTGGTGGCGATCACCGCCATCGTTCTGGAGCACCGGTATCCTGCCGTGCACCCTCTCGGCGAAGTCTTATTGTGGATGGTGGTGCTGTTCGCGGTAGCCTCGGCGGTGCAATACTTCTGGTATTTCTGGAAACGCTTGGATGTGCGCGTGAAACGCCGCGCCTCCCGTCGCCTCATGGTTATCCGGGCCGACGAGAAGGAACCGGAAGAGAAGGATGTTGCCGCTCACTGAAGCCGACCAGCAAACCCTTCTGCGGATGGCGCGAGAAGCCATCGTGGGGTACCTCCGCCAGCATCGACTTCCGGAGGTCCAGGAGCCCGCGGAAGCCCTGCGGCAGCCGTGCGGCGCCTTTGTCACCTTGCGGAAAGGCAAACGTCTGCGGGGGTGTATTGGTTACGTGGAGGCGGTCAAGCCACTCTACACCACCGTCCGCGAATGCGCTGTGGCAGCGGCGTTCCACGATCCGCGATTCCATCCTGTTGCTCCCCAGGAGGTGCCCGAACTGAGCCTGGAAATTTCCGTCCTTTCGCCGCTAGCGGAGATTACGCCCGAGAATATCGAGGTCGGGCGACACGGGCTCCTCATCTCTCGCGGGGTCCAGCGGGGCCTCTTGTTGCCTCAAGTTGCAGTGGAATGGCACTGGAACCGGGAGCAATTCCTGGAAGAAACCTGTCTGAAGGCAGGACTGCCCTCTGACGCGTGGCGGCACGGCGCCACCATTCAAGCCTTTACCGCGCAAGCTTTCGAGGAGCCTGACCCCACCCGTCCTTCTCACTCTGCGGCCTGAGCGTCGTCGCCGACTCGCCCTCACTCGTCTTCCGTGCGAGAAGCCGGCGAGCGATACCGAGCGGCGCCTCACGGGTTGCTGACGGCCCAATGCCGGGCTCAAAGCGCCTCGACGACAACCCGGCCGGGGACAGGGCTTTCAGCGCCTCGCAGCCCCTGCTTTGGCTGCCACCCGGACCGGTTCCCTGCTAGTCCCGTGCCCGCCCAGTTGCGTGCCGTTCGGAAGCTCTCGCAGTCAACCAAAGCGTCGCGTGGGTGGAACGGGCTCGGGACTTCGTTGGGTGGTCACGGGCCTAGTCAGATTATTCCGTCTCGACAGCGTCGCCTGCAGAGACTTCGCGAACACTGTCCACGACGATTGCCACGCAGGAATTTGCCTGCACAGAAAGGACGACCGCCTCTCCAATCGTCTCCGGGGGCGTTCGCTCACTTCGCATAAACCCCGTGGGATGAGGAGGAAGGGGTTTGATGATACGGAACCTTTGGCCGGGTTTGATCCCGACATCCTCACCCAAGTTCAAATAGACAACGTTTCTCTCTCCCACAAAGCCAAAGTTGTTGAGGGCAGCAGTGATCATTCCGTGCTGTTTGTTTTCATCCGGAGGCGCAAAGAGGTCAAGTTGCTTGCCGCCTGTATACTCCGGAATGGGGCGAGGTTGATAAGGGACCAAGAGATCGCCGGAGAGAATCGGTCCGCAAGCAAAGGCGACTTCCGCCACGGCTCCAAAGGGACTCGCATGGGTCACCTTAACCCTCCCAATATCTTCATAAGGTTTCCCCTGCCTGTTGATATCCCATCCCTGGCGCGAGTAGCGCTGCGTGCGGAAGATATCTTTAGCCCGTCGGACCACCGAGTACTCAGTGCCCACCACGAAGTCCTGCCCGCCGCGACTGGAAATAAAAATCGAATCGCCGGGTGAGAAGTAGCGGACCAGAGAGTGGAAATCGTCATCCGCCCCACCCACCACGAACAGGTTGTCGGGCACGGAAGGGCTGGCGATGAAGCCCGTACAGTCCGCCTGTGAACGCGTGGCCGCAGGAACAGATGCTAACGAGGTTGTTTGAGTTTCTTGGGCTAGGGCAGCGACTGCCGAGGCGGCGAGAAACACTACGACAAGACCGAAAGCAATTCGACGCACAGTTTTCCTCCTTAGCTCACCACCAACTGGCGCAGGCGGATCATCCCCCAATGACGCCGCCGACGGGCAAACCCCTACTATAACGGAAGTGTAAGGAAAAGGATGCGCCATGTCAAGCGAGGCTAGCCCCGGAGGGGGGAGGGGGCCCCTCCTGCCTCCGGGTGTTGCTTGGGGCGAGCCCATTCAGCCCCCTGCTCTTCGCGGCAGGGTTCCTCCCACGCGGTGCTCCCCGCCACCCGCCGACCGCAGGAGAGGCTGCGGGGGAGGGGGGTTAAACTGCGCCTGCCGGTAGCTGTTCCCTTTATTCTCAAGGAGATGACGGCGTCGTTTGGTAAGGTCCGGGTTCGGCTACAAATGATTTAATAGTGGGAATATTGCGAAGACAGTCAACTACGAACCTCTGTATCAGTGGTGGCCCCTTGCCATGACCTCCAGCCCAACACATCCACGGCAAATATCCTGGCGCCGCCTGAGGCCGTCCATGAATGCGCCGCCTGAGGTGGGGAATGGGATCGCTCGCTGAAATCGGCGGGCGCCTGGGGCGCGCAACACCTTGCTGCGCGTGACCGCCGCCTGGTGCTGGCGGGCCAATTCTCCTGTGATCCGGCAAGCGGTGGAGACATTCAAATCACCGCGACAAGGAAAGCTTGCATCGAACCGGCTTGCGGAGCGCGCCTTCAGAATCGGCGCCGCCTTACCGCGCACCTTCGCGAGCGATTCCCCACGCTTTTGTTGTCGCTTGCATTAAATCGGCAAGGTACTGTTCCCCCAGTACCAGGCGCTCCTTGCCGCGCAACACGTCGCCGTGTCCGGGAATCAGCGAATCGAAGTCGAGCTTGCCGGCTTTCTTGCGCGTCTCAATCCATTCGTAAGGACGGACTTCGGAGATCGAGGGCATGTCGCCCGCGACCCAGTCACCGCAGGCAAGCCCGCGCTTCTCTGGAAGGAAAACCACCACGCCGCCTGGCGTGTGCCCGCGCGCGCCCGGGTCGACTCCTTTGTCGCCCGGGATGAGAAAAATTTAACTCAAATTCCCCCCGCCTCTGCCGATAACAGAGATTGAACAACATATGCCTGGGTGCGCTGGCAGGGAGGGATAGGCGGGGGTGGAGCATCCCGGGGGGCGCGCCAGGCCGTGGGGCACGCGGCTGGCGCGATGGTAGGTAGGCTGCACGTCATGGCACGCGCGCGGCGAACCTTGGTTTCGCCTCACCTACCAAATAACTCAGGGGACGAGGCAAGAAATCAAGCGATGGTTTCTAGTCGGGATGGAGGAACTGGGGGAAGTAAGGAAAGCAGCGTGAGCTAACAAAACGTGACTACCAGAAGACCAACTAGAAGGGAGGTTTCACATGAAGGGAACGCCGAAGGATCTGCAGGACGTTGATCCGATGGAAGAATACTTAGCAGTTGACCAGAAGTATACGGGATGGAAGCTGGTCACATGTTGGACCGGGGCCATTGTCGGGAGCTGGGCACTTATGATCGGGTTGGTGGTGATAACCCGCGCGCTTCTGCCGTGAATCACCCAGCGCCGAGAAATAGTGCCGCAATCTGATCGAGCGCAAGGACGATGCCGGAGTTCCTCATCCCCTCGTCTGGCCATCGTTTCTCGGCATATGTCGCCCAGAAGTGAGTCGGCGCTTCCCTTGCTGGAGGGGGGAGGACACCATTTTCAACGAAATCAACAGGGGTCCCTGCCAGCTTAGTTCGCGTTCCCACACACAAAGAATTTCTGAGATAGCCACAATTGCGGCCTGGGTCAATGGGACGAAGGGAAAGCGCTGTTCCGGCCGCGCAGAAGTCCAGAGTCCGAAAGTCGGGAAGCGGGCCTTTCCTTGCGGTTATCTGAGCTGAAAGTAGGTGCGCGCTTCGTATTGGCAAAACTGGGGCGAGTGGCCGCCCAACGTTTCATCGACCAGAGGAATGCAAAACAGACTCAGGACGCCAAGGTCTTGCATGACCAAGAAATGATTGAACTGAAGGCTCCAGAAGTGTGGGATCGGCTCTCTGAAGAATTCGCTCGCAAATGCACTGAGTTTAACTCTGAACCGGGAGTCGGAAACACCCTCTCCTTGAATCGTACTGAAGACCGGACGTTAACGATCAGGCGCGCCGACACCGATGCGAAGCTGACAATTACGTTCTTACCATTTTACATAGTCAGAGTGTGTGGAGTGACAGGGCCAGCAGAGTTCAAGTTTGAGGTAATTGCTGGCACTTCTGAGGTTGGCTTGACCTGCCCCCGTTTTCTGTACCAATCATAATGCGAGTTCCAGCGTGGTGTTGAGTGGTCTGGGGTTTTTGTACCACTTTCAGAGTGAGTTTTCGGCCCCTTCGAGGCCAGTCAGGTCGCGGCTAGCCGCGACCTGACTGGCAAATTCGTTCGGCGTCTGCTCTCCGAGAGCCCGGTGAGGACGGCTCTCATTGTACTCCCCCCGCCAGGCCTCGATGATCTCTTTGGCCTCACTCAGCGTCATGAACCAATGGGCATTCAAGCACTCTTGTCGAAAGGTCCCGTGGAACGATTCCACGTAGGCATTGTCGGTGGGCTTGCCGGGCCGGGAGAAGTCGATCCGCACGCCGTGCTGATAAGCCCACAAGTCCATCGCCTGACCGGAAAATTCACTGCCCTTATCGCAGAACAACATCTTCGGCGCTCCCCGCTGCCCCTTGATCCTGTTCAACACCCTCACGACGTCCTCTCCTTTCAAGCTCTGCCCCACCTCGATCGCCAGGCTCTCTCGCGTGAACACATCGACGACCGTCAAGGCACGGAACCGTCACCCGTCGGCCAACTGGTCCGCCACGAAGTCCAGACTCCATACTTGGTTCGGCCCGGTCGGCTTCTGTCGCTCCCGCCTGTGGACCGCTACCCGGCGCCGGCGTCGCAGGCACTGCCGGAGCGTCAAT
>JBEKAK010000041.1:0-44285 GCA_050018275.1 Terriglobia bacterium
ATGAGAAACCCCTTCATACGGGACGCCACGGCCAACGAAAGCCCCACCAGGCTTTCCTACTTAAGTCAGGCGTGGGGGACGGTCGTAACCCCCCTTGCCCACCATCCCCAACGTCTGATAAGTTATAATCCAGTAAGCCAACGACATAGTACTAAAGACCCATTTTCATTCCGCAAGACCCCGGCGCCTACTTACTTCCATACCCACTCAGAAGGAGGTGCCACATGAGTATCCCTATCAAGGGGCATGGCCCCAAAACCTACTTCGCCCATCTTACAGGCAAAGAATTCCACGAACTACTCAAATTTCTGGAGGACCAAGCAATCCAAAATCAGAGCTATATGAGCGTTCGCATGGCTGTCTTTCTTGCCGAACGGATTCGACCGCAGCTCCGTGAGCAGGGCTTCTTCAAAATCATCGAAGAATACGAACTGCCCGTTTTTATCGCCCCTGAAACGTCTGAGGGGTTTCCTGTCGGAAAAATCTAGGCAATGGGAGGATCTCACTGTGAGTGAGTGTGAATATGGGAATACAACCAACGAAAACAGAGCCTTCCTACAGAGGAAATCTAAAAGCCCCTTGCCAGACATGAGCGCAGAAGAACGTTATTACTCTCGTTCTCTCAAAATCAGGCTCGGTGTTCTCGAATGCCTCATCAAACTCGCGCTTCAACAGAAACTCCGCCCTCAACCTCCCTGGCAATCTTTTGAAGATTTGGGAAGCTACTGCGCAAATTACGTCTTTAGTTCCGGCTGGGACGGCAAGCCTGCAAGTAGTGTGACGGCCGCCCGTTGGTGCAAGCAGTTTTTTTATTCCAACAGTTTCTTCACAGCCATGCCTCAAGCAGGCGGTCTATTCTGTGTCGGGTTTCGTAGCCCCCAATCTGAATCCCTCGCAGTACGACTCCTCAAAACCCAAAAAGCCAAACGCAGAGCGCCAAAATTCTCCCCCTCCCCACTGTCTGCCCGGGAGCAAAAAACATGAGCCTTCATATCGCCATGAAGAACTGCCCCCATTGCGAGAATGTCTTAGCTCTTCATGCTCCCAAGAATGCCCGCTCTCCACGCGGAATTTCTCAATATCTCAACCGTATCCAACTTATCAAGCTCCCTTTGATTTGTGCCCAGTGCAAGTCTCCATACATTCCTAGGCAGATCAAGACTACCGGTAAGAGCGCAAACAAATTCTGTTCGATTCGCTGTCGTCAGGCTTATCGAATATAGAGGAAAAATCATGAACCGTCACTCCAACCCCGAAACCATTCTCCGCGAGATCGCGCTCTATGACCGCCTCACTCGCTACACCGCAGGCTTCCTTCTCTTTCTCTCCGGAGGCATCGTGGGAGCCGCGCTCGAACACTTCTTTCACTTTTAAGGAGCAACGATGCAACACCAAGAAATGCAAAAGCTGAAAGTTGGTGATCGCGTCCTCTGGATTGAAGAAAAAATCCCTGGCACGGTTACGAAGCTCCTTACCCACGGCTTGGTCATCGACTACGACGATGGACTTTCTGACCAAGCCCTCAGTTTCGACGATTCAGACTTCATCACGCTTTTTAGACTGTGAGGTTTGTCCATGGCCTTCCTCGTCATTCGCGGCTCCAAATTCCACGTCCGTTGGCGCGAGGAAAACTTTCAGCGCTCGCGCAGCTTCTCCGACCGCCGAAACGCGGAACGTTTCCGCGACGCCCTCACCCTTGCGGAGCCTACCCTCAAGCATTTTTCTCCCGGCGCCACCTCCGCTCCCCTCGGAACCTGTCGGCCCTTCGAAATCTCTTACCTCTCCACGATCGAAAATCACTGGATGAACTGCCAGGGCGCCGCCTTGCGCTTCTCGCCTCTGGATTGGGCTTACGTCGCCGCCTGGGAAGATGCCGGCATACCGTTGGAGGCCGTCCTCTTGGGAATGACCCGCGCTTTCCAGTCTTTCCGCCCGACCCTTTCCTCGCGCCGGATTCGCTCCGTCTCTTATTGCTCGCAATCCGTTGCCGAGTCCGCGGCAACTCTGGTGAAAGATTCCACGGCTGGCCACGGCGAGCTACGCCGCGCCCTTCGCCGCGAGTTTCTGGGAGAACGATCATGATCCAAGAACGGCTGTTGCCCGGAACCCGCGCCATCACCAAGGGCACGCTTGAATGGCGCCCCTATCATGGCCGTTGGCTGGTCCGCTTCAAGCACTTGTCGGGCTCAGTCAATCAGCGGATGTTTGATAATCCCGACGAAACGCAGGAGTTTTTCCTCTCCTGCCTTGAAATCCTGCGCTTCGAAGTAACAGAGGCAAAACATGTTCGAGAACCCTTGGACGGATGAGCCGTTCGAGTCCGATCTCGGCGCTTGCGGCTTCAACTTACGCCGTCACAGCAAAAAGCTTTTGCCCCACAAGCACCGATCGTCCGTCGAGATCCCGCCGGCCGCTCCAGCGCCGCGTGAGGTAACCCCTCCGCCGAAGATTGGTGTACTCATTCCTGGCCGGCATGGCGGATTCGGCCAATGGGCAGAGGCTCACCTGCAAAATAAGCGGGGTTACCTCTGGCTGCGCTGGCGCGAGGGAAAACGTGTCCGCTCCTACTATCTCGGCAAAGCTTCCAAAAATTACCCCACGCGCCAGGCCGCGATCGCGGGCCCGCCGGCGCGGCCGTTGTGAGGTAAAAATCTCAGTGGAAGGAACTCACCATGCCTAAAGAAAGACAAGAAAAATTGCCCGGTATGCCCAGCCGTTCGGCTCAGGCTATCCGCATGGCGAAGGATCTTGAGAATACTTTCGAGATGATCCACAACGCCATTCTCCCCCTCGTAGAAGGCCTGCCCCTCGACGGCCGCACCGTCCTTACCATGACCCGCAAGGTCAAAGGCGACACGATCAAAATCAGCTTCAAGCCCGGCCAGGAGGGCTAGATGGAAAATAGATCATTCCTGGAGCTGTTTGAGAGAGTGTTTGCTGGAAAGAGCCAGATGGCGCAATTGGAATTGGCTTGGCGAGCTTTCAAGTTCGTAGTCGATGAATGTGGCGATAGCGCTGAGGCCGCTCTGATTCGCTGGGAGCACATGCAATATACGAACAGGCCGGAGCGTAAGAATTGAAAGCTGCGATTTATGTCCGCGTCTCGACTCAGGACCAGCACGCTGAAAACCAGCTCGAGCAGCTCCGCGCCTTCGTCCTCGAGCAAGGTTGGCAACCTCACCATCTGTACCGTGACGAAGATTCCGGCGCCAATCCTTCGCGTAAAGCCTTCCTCGACCTTATGCGAGGCGCCAGCGACCGGGAATTTGACGTGGTGATTTTCTGGTCGCTCGACCGCTTTACCCGTGAGGGAACTCTTGCCACTCTCCAATACCTGAATCAACTCTCCACTTGCGGCGTGGGCTTTCGCTCTTTCACGGAGCCCTATCTCGACTCCTGCGGATTTTTCAAGGATGCCATCATCTCGATCCTGGCGTGCATCGCCAAGCAAGAGCGCGTCCGAATCCGGGAGAGGGTAAACGCCGGCCTGGCTCGAGCTCGAGCTCAAGGGAAAAAACTCGGTCGGCCCAATCTCTATCTGAAGCCAGAAGCCGAATATGAAATCCTGCACCTTCGAGATGTAGGCCGCTCCTGGCGTTTCATTTGCGCAGAAACAGGCATTCACCCAACAACGGCCCGACGCATCTATAAGAGGCTTGCCAAAAACCTCTGAGATCATTGTGGCGCTAACCGCCTGATTCTATGTACCTGGAATTTTCAAGATCTTGCTTGCCATAAACTCTGGTTTTTGGCAAGGGCAGGAATGAGCGATGCGATTTGAACTGAGGCTCAAAAAGTGCAGGAAGCAGACCGTCTTAAGTATGGACATGTGGGACGTGGTCGATTATCTCTATTGGACACAGACTATCCAGGCCGATCCCCGAAATCTCAACCTTTTTGTAGATGGCGAGAAGGTTCCCAAGCCACCAGAACCGATGGATGACAGGTAAGCGGCGCCAGAATGCGCGTATGCTTCGGCGCCAGCTCCGGAGGAAACGCCGGCGTTTCCAGACTGCAAGTGTCTGCGAGTAGACGCGGAGGCTACTATGACTCGTTTCGAACTTCTCAACGGAATCGCTACTCCCATTAGCTGGGTCCAATTCGAGGAACTGGCATTCCCGCTCTGCACACGATCCGAACGCGAAGCCATGCGCACCCAGCTCCAGCGCCTCCACCGCTGGGGCTTGGTTCAAAAGCAGCGCCGCTATCCCTGGCGCCGGGATCCCTTTGCTTATAAAATTTCACTGCGGGGAAGAGAGCGCCTGGCTTGGGCGCGCCAGAAGGGTTTGCTTCCCTAGCCAATCTTCTTGATCGTCGTAATGATATCGTAAGCAGCACCCGTCCCGCCCGCGCTGCTGATCGTCATGCCAGCGCCCCCATTGCCACAGGCGCATCGCACCATGAAGTGCCCCCAAGTCTGAGTATGCGTGCTCTGCAAGGCGAGGCTCAACGTCCATACGTTGGCCCCCCCAATCAGCATATCAGGATAGCCAATCGTCACCGTGGCCGTTCCTGAACCGCCTGTGCCCGGCTGCTCTATCCAGACATCCACGTCGTAGCCGGAGTTATCGCCGGAATTGGGATCCGCGTATAGGAGCGTACTCGCCAGGCTTCCCCCGGCGCTAATGACGAAGGGATTTGAGGCATTGTCGAAAACCGTCACGGGCAATCCGTAGCCGGCTACTTGCAGCCCCTTCCATGCGTAAATCACCCCGCCGATCGTCACATCCCAGCCGGTGTTGGTGGAGAGTTGGGAATTGTAATAGACCACGGCGTTGGTCGTGGCTACCCATGAGCCAGTTGGACAATTCGTGCTGAGGGTCATACTGGTCGGACTTGCTACCGCGGAGATCGCATACCAGCTTCCGCCCGAGTAGATGCCGGTTCCGATGTAGGTTCCCCAGCCCGGAGTCCAAGCACCGAAGGGTGAGCTGGACCAGATATTGCCCGTCATGAACTTGCCGCCGCTTGCCCACGTCACCGTAGGCGTTCCGCTGCAAGTGACATTGGAGGTCGTGCCCCCGGCCTCCATGTCGCCCGAAGAAGAAATCGAGTTTTGCGATCCTCCCGCCCGCCCCCCGCCCGGATTATTGATGTAAAAGGGAAGGTTCGTATGCGCTCCGGGATTGCCCGTCACCGTGCAAACTGTGGCGCTGGCACAAGACGCGATAGGATAATTGCTTCCGTTGTATTGAATGCCCCAGGGCGTTCCTACTGTGCTCCACAGGCCGGAAGAGTCAAACTGCTGGCCACTGACCCAGGTGAGGGTGTTACCACCGGTGCCGGAGGAAGTCGCCGTGCCGGAGATCCCCACGGCCACGCCAAGACTGTCGTTGAAGTTTTGCATATCCACATGCCCAATCGTGTCACCAGAGCCGCCCATGACGGCGAGCGCGTTCGCCATATAGGTAGGGCCAGCCGTAACTTGCGGCATCAGCGTGAGATTATTGAAAGAGTTGCTGTTCGTGATTGGGCCGATCACAAAGCATGCGTACGTGCAGTTCGTAGCCGAAATCCGGTCGTAGCTGTTGTAGTAAGTTCCGTTTCCATAGGCATCCGTCGCAAAGCCATCCACGAAACCAATGGTCTGCAAGTCGTGGAAGTTGGATGAGTTGGCACCATCCGTCATGATGCCCACGCCAGTATTAACGATGGTTCCCGAGGTGACGGACGTCTGGTTGGCGACCGCGAAATTGCCCAGCTCCGAAAAAATCGGGCTCCCCGTAGTGGCAACGAGTACACCGGAAAGCCCATTCTCCCAAAAGACCGTGCCGGCAAGATTCGTGCTGAACCAATCGACGAACGGATTCATCCCAAGGATGCGGTCACCGTACTGGTAGTTGAGGCAAGGCGTGACCGAACAATAGATTTGGGACTTGCCGACCAACAAGGTCACATTGGGCGGAACGGTAACGGTGGAAGTTATCGTGTCCATGCCACTCAGACCGCGGGCATCGACGGTTCCCCCTGTGACCGGCAGCAAGGCGAAAGCTGCGCTGACTTTCGCGCCCCAATTGTTTCCGAGCATCGTCTCCGCGCAGATGATCGTGCTCCCGTTGCAGGCGCTTCCCGCCAGGAAGGTGTTTTGGATCGTCAGGCTTCCGTTATAGAGATTTTCGCAGATCACTTGCCGGAGCTGGTCCTGGCTGTCACGCGTGGTCAGGTAGGGTTGATTGTTCGCGGGGCAGGGAAGTACGACTTTGCCGGCCTGTGCCGAAAGGATTTGGGGAAACCAGATGAAAAGCGCCGCGGCAAGGAAGAGTTTTCGCATGTCAGTGGCAGAATCCGATAGTACTGATCGCATAACTTGGCGTTGTGCCCGCGAGCACGTATTTCAACCGCAACTGGTCTCCAACACCAAACCCATTGTTCACGGTGTTCACAGTCAACGCGCCATCCGTCGTGGGCTTTGGAGCTGCTGCGCCTGTTTCAAAATTTACAGTCGCAACCTGATTGATCGTTCCGGTAGTCGCTTGTGCAAAAGAGATCAAATCCTCGCTGCCAGTGTTCGCGTAGGTCGTTTGAAAGTAGAGATTCAAGGTCGGAGTAGTCCCGGCTGTATTCTGCACCCAGGAAACGACCGTGCAAGCTTTGAGCGTGTCGAGCGGCCAAATCGGCACTCCCGCAGTAAAAGCGTAGCTCTGCGCGACGACCGGAGTGCTGTTCGCTGACACACTTCGGCTGTCGAAAAAAACCAGCCGCGAATTGCTGGGAGGCACCTCTGCTGTCCAAATATCGGCTGTATCTGGACTTCCGGTTTGAGTTGTTCCGCCAGTGAAGTAAAGCGCCAATCTTGCGGCATTTTTGAAACTCAAAAGGATCGGAACAACAGCGTTCGTATTCACGATCCATGAAGGGGTTGGATTCAAGCTAGTCGGACTGACATTTGTCCCACCTGAGTTTATCCACGGCCAGGAAACGACCAACACCGGAAGCCAGGGCATTCGGTCGATCCCGTTCCCACTGTAGGGAAGATATTGCGTCGTACGAGGATCGGCCGCTTCATAGGCTTGGAAAGAAAAATTGTGCGTCGAGGTCGGATTGTTGTTTCGGATGAAAACCCAGAGATAATCTGTCGGATTGGTCGGTGTCAAGATGTAATCGGCGTTGAAGCCTCCGAGGCCACTCTGCCCCCAGATGAGATTCCTACCCATGTCGCGATACGGACCGCGCAGATTGATTCCCACATCCTGCGCGTGCAGGTTGATGCCGGCCAACAAGCAGGCCGCGACGCACAGGAACGCCGCCGCGATCCCATTCTTTTTCCACATGGTTCCCTCCTACTTGAAAAGATTTTTGAGAATGAACCCCAGGGCCAGGATCATCGCCACGGCCAGGGCCAGGCTGGTTTTGTTGCCCGCCGCGACACTGCTCACCAGGGCTTTCGCAGCCTGGACGGGACTCGCCACCGCTGTACTAAAAGTTGTGGCCACTGGAAAATTCTCCGGCAGTGTGGACAGGTAGTGATTGACCAGGGTATCTCCGCTTTGCACGCTTTCAGGGTACCATCCCGCCGTTCCGTCTTGCGGGTAATACTTGCTTGCGGAATTCGGGTCGATTTCCAGAATCACGCTGGACGGCTGGACTTGCAGTGTTGTCGGAACGCCGGGAAGGGCCGCATGGGCTTGCGTCTGGGCGATTTGGTCGTTGATGACTTTGGTGACATTCGCGATCGTGCCGCTATAAATTTTGTCGCCAAGCTGGCTGTGGTACTGGTCCATCATGGCCCGCACTGCGGCGATACAAGCCTGCTGGCCCGCTACGGCTTGCGCGACGGAGATCATTCCCGCCAACATCATTTCGTGGAGTTTGTCCGCCGCGGCTTCGAAGCTTTGCTCGATCTTGGACGCCGGGACCTGGCGGGGATCCGCGCCATGGAAAATGAGCCCGGCCAGCAGCGCCAGGCCGGCGACCACCGCGCCGGCAATGGGAATCGCCGCGGAGACGCCTACAAGTGCACCCGAGGCTGCCGCCGTGCCGCCCTCCGCGGCAATCGCGATTGATGTCCCCGCCGCGGCCAGGCCCAGACCCGCCGACACCACTCCGCCCATTTGCCCGATCTCAGTTTGAGTGGTTATCGTCGCCATGTTGAGCTTTTAGGCTTGCCCAGACCTTTGCGCTGCCAGGTACGCCGCCCACGTCGGATATCCGCGCCAGGGCTGTGATGGAATCTTTGACTCCCAGACGCCCTTAGTCGGATTATAAACCTGCGGCGTGGGCAATTGCCCGAGCTGCACGCTCGCCGCAGGCCGAACCGTGTTCGCGATCGTTGTGGAGGTTTGAATCGTTGCCCCAGGATTGGGCTGGTTCGAAATCGCGTAGTTGGGATTCACCACGGGCGCCGTGGCTGGCGTCGCGGCATAGTTGGTGCCTCCCGCCGCCGCCGGCTGAGCGCCCTGGCCAAACCAGGTTTGCAGGTATCCTTTCTCGTAAAGATAGACGAGCAGCACTCCCACAAGAAGCCAAAACCATTTGCTCATCACAACCTCCTTAGCCCTGATAATCGGAACCGGCCATGTCATACGTGGTGGTGTCGGCCATCGGATCCGCCGCCTCGACGGTCGGGGCAATCAGGCTCCCCGTATCGACTGTAACCGTAGTCGGAGCCGCCACTCCCAATGTCAGCCCGGGAGCCTCTACCCCGATGTATCCGGGGCTTTCGGTGTAGATGGTAGATCCCTCGAGCTGACTTGTTTCGACCTGGCCGCCGCCGATCGGCGCGGTACCTAGATTCTTGAGCGCGCTTCCTATCGAACTAAACAATCCGGTCAGTGCGGAGGTTACCTGTACGGCGCTGGAGGGTTGAAGGACGCCTGCCGCCTGAAGTTTTGCGAGCTGGCTGCTCGTAGATGTCAACGCTGGAGCGCCGCTGGTTGCCTTCGCAGTCCGCGTGAAGAATTCGTAAATCAGCGCCGCGCCGACCACGCCGAAAATCAGCAGCAAAAGTGCTTGTGTGCTTTTCATCTCAAACCTCCGATCCCGGCCAGTCGATTTCGACAACCGTTCCTGGCGCCGATGCGACGCCATAGAGCGGGCCAATCCAATCCCAGCCGGGCTTCACGGGATCTGACGCAGTAAGCTGCAACCCTTCTCCGTTGGCAAGCCGCACCGCGCTAGGACCGATGCGCAGCGTATTGGGACCGAATACCTGGATGTAAACCACCGTCCAGTTCGGAAAATTCCCCAAGGGTTGCACGTTCGGTTTGCCAACTCCATCCAAATCCGAAAAAGTGATTCGCATCGTTGACCCTCAGCTACTCGCTACCCAGCCGAAAACCAGAATGCCCAGCAGCAAAACGATCCAGCCAGAGCGCAAGGGATTCTGACTTGCGGGCGCCGAGGCTACTGGCGTTGTCAGGGTGGCCAACCCTGCACTCGGCGCCTGGCCATACAATCTTGCCAACTGCACGGGAAGGGAAATCATGCTCCCTCAGTTCGCCGTTATCACCAGCCAACGCGTTTGACGCCGGATCTTCACCTTGAGAATGGTCGCCCCGCGCCGTGTGCGCTCTTTGGCCTCTGCTCTCTTCTTGGTACCAAAGGCGCCGTGAAACGTAACGGACCGGCCGCGTTTGGCCATCAATACACCATTCCAACCACAACTTTTCCTAAGTAGGCAACGGCTCCCACAACGGCGCTCAGTGAAGTGAGTAGAAGCGTACGCGTCAAAAACTCCAGACGGGCATCAATGCGATCCATCCGTTCGGAGTGTGCCGCGCATGGGAAACTCTTGAGCTTCTCTTCGATTCGGGCCAAACTGGCGGCCAGGCCCTCGCGGAATTCTGTTTCGTCGCTCATGTCTTGCCGTTCCCCTGCATCTTCGCCATCAAGGCGGTTTTCTCGGTGCTGCCAATCGAGCTGCCAAAGTAGTAGCCCATCATCATGATCCAACCAGTCATGAGGGCGCCGGTCATGGCAAAGAGCGCTTCGCGCGATCCCTCCGGGACTGCATGAAGCGCCAGAAGCGTGAGAAGTCCGAAGGCCGCCAGGGTCACCGTGTAGGCCAGAACCTTCGGAGTCGAATCGCGCACGGCCACTTCCCGCGCGCGCGCCGACGCCATTTCCTGCTGCACGATGGCCGCGACCTTTTCCGTGTGCTCGTTCTCGAGCGCCAGCAATTGCTCGCTCTGCTGCTGCGCGGCAAGCTCGAGCTGCTGTTTCGCGGTAGGGTCGAGCACTTTGCCGAGCGTCGCCAGCAACGTAGTCGTGAGCGGAGTCAGTAGCCCGCTCGTCGCAACATTCGCCGCCGTCGCGCCCGCCGCCGCGGCGCCGATGCCGATCTTTCCGAGGATGGTTTTGAAGTCCACCGCTTCGCCTTTTAGAGCCGGCTGATCTTGGCGGCCAGCCAGGGGGGGACACGCGAAATTTCCCCTTCCACCCAAGCCCTGCCGGCTTTGTATTCAGCCAGGGCCTTAGCGTAGAAAACCCGTGTGACCACTACGCCCGCTACAAATCCCCCTGTCAGAAAATAAAATTCCTTCATGCTTCACCTTCTCGTAAAAACTGCGAATCCGATCCACAACAAGAAAATCAGCACGATGCCTAGCACGCCGATCTCCAGAAGGGTTTTGAGCGTTGCCGGATTTGTGATCCCGAAGGTTGTCGCGAGATCCGAAAACCAGCCAAGCTTCATCGGATCCGAAGGGTCGCTTCCGGCACCCTTGAGCGTGCGGGTCACATCCTGAGTTGCCGTCTGCGTAGCCTGCGCAGCGGTCACACTTCCACCGGAGGCCTGCACCAGCGCCGCAGCTTCGTCGTCGATCTCATTTTGTTTCGTCCAGGGATCCACATTCCCCGTAGCGGCGGAGTAGTAGCTGCCAAGTGTTGTGGCCATAAAATCGCTGTAGAGGCTCATGCCAGATCCTGCAAGGCGGTTCCGGGATCCACACCCAGAACTTGCGCCACGGTGTTTGCCCAGCTCGTGGGGTTGTCATTGCCTGTATAGATTTTGGCAACATCCAAAATGCTCATGCCAGGATTGTAATAACGTGATTGCCCGGAAAACATGATGCTGATCTGATTGCGCAGCTCGGTCCACCCCTCCGCGGCGCTGGAGAAAATCGTCTTTCCGCCGATCGTTCCAAGTCCGCGGTCACCTAGCTTCAAATCACCGGGATTGTTGGCCCGCTGGGGGACGCTGCCGGCGACGTAAAAGCCTTCCGCCCTGGCGATCCCTTCCGCCATCTGGTCAATTACGCTTCGATTCGCTGTCACGTCCGTTACCTCCAGAGTATTCGGGTCAACTCCAGCCTCGGAGGGATTGGCGCCGAGGTCTGGAGTCAACCCGTTTGGGGGGAGATCCACGCCGGTACTCGAGGCCTCCAGGCTCTGGGAGTAAAACACCAGCACCAGGAGAATCAAAACCGCAATCGCTCCCGCCCACATGAGCCCGCCCTCAGCCGCGTTTTCTCACGACCAGGAAAATCGCACCGATCATCAGCAGCACGAGCACGACCACCAGCCAAAGACTCCCAGAGCTTAGCGCGCCCGTGGTCGCAACCGTGCCGAGCGGCGTCTTTACCGCCGACGTGCTGGCCATCTTGCCCTGCGCTGCCATGATGATCGCCGGCAGACTGCTCACTGAGCTCGAGATCACATCGCTCAACCCAGCCACAGCGCCCGTCGAATCATCGGAAGAGTCGGATTCGTTCCCGTTTATTCCCGACATCGAAAGCCTCCTTGAAACTTGGGGGAGGCTGATATCGAACTAGCCTAAGCCTCCCCCCTCTGCGGTCCTCTACCTACATCAAAGGCAGGCGCGGATAGCCGCGCAATTCTTCGATGACCGCCGTCAAGCCTTGGCCGGCGCCCGCCGTGACATCCGCCGCGACGTAGAGGTCCACGTCGCCGGTAGGCCCTTGCACCAGGCCGGTCGCATCCAGCTTTTCGAACAGAACTCCATGCTTGGCCCAATCCAGGTAGGCGAAGCCAGCATCAGGCTGAATCGAGTACACCGCCGCCGTGTCTTGTTTCAGGCATTGGAAGTCCTGGAACTTGCCCTTGTTGATCTTGTTCGTACCCCGATAGACTACGATATTGCTCAGGATCGCATCACTCAGGGTCGAATAGGCGTTGTTCCCGGCGCTCGTGGTGGTGGCCTTCACGCCTGTCTTGAGCATGATCGAGCGGATCTGGTGGCCGCGGGGAACATTCAACAGGCGCGACTGCGTGGCCCCGTTCACGATGTCGCCGCTGGTCAGGTCCGATTGCGGCATATAGCGCCACACCCGCGCCGGCTGGAAGCCCTTGGTGACCGCTTCCATGACGTTTTTGCCGAACTGCGCATAGACGAATCCCACGCGCACGCGTGGTGTGCCGGAAGCGGATCCGTACGCAGTAAAAGTCGGAGCGGTGGTTTGCCCGGCGAACAGCGAATACGAATCTCCAAAGAAAAGCGAAAGCACCAGACGGTCGTAGTTCGGGGCATCGAGCAGATACCCCACTTTCTGGCGCATGCTCAACTGTTCCGGCCAGAAGGGCAGATCGACGAAAAACCTCACATCGTTCGTGTGGCTCGCCGTGATCACGATCTGCGTGGCAGCCGTTCCGTTGTCGAGGATCTGCGTGAAGGGCGCTCGCGAGTACCAGGCGAGATTCCACTCCCGAAGATCCGCGCCGCGGATATCGATGAACGGCTCGGAAGCCTGGCGCAGGCGATGGAAGCCCTCGATATGGATGCGCTCGAGGAAAGAGTAGGGCGCATCGGCAAGCACCGAGGTCGGCCCGGCCGAGGCGGGGTTGGTCGCCCGGAATTCGACTTCCAGGCGCATTTTGGCGATATACCGATCGCTCGGGATGATTCCCCCTTGTGTCGGGAGTTGATACATCCCATTCAAACTCGGAAGTGCGATGTCCGCCAGCCACTCGTAACGGTCGGTCCCGACGAGCGGCAAGCGGGGTCTGACTGTGGGTGAAGTACCCATGGTGCAACCTCATTCTCCAATCCCCATGTCCAACTTCGGCTCTCCCCCCGGATTGCCTCAAGCGGTTTTGAGCACGTACTTGCGGGTCAGCGCCGAGCCCACTCCCACACCCAGAAAAATCGTGGCAAGGCCCAGGGCCAGTGGAATTAGTTTGACCATGACGCTCCTTTCTCTTCGGAATTTTCGCGAACCGTCTAGCTCGTTGGCACGCCTGTTGCCGTACTCACCGGCGCGAGGATGAAATGCTGTACCAGCGCATAGAGAATGCCGGCCAGCACAGACAGCGCGAAAAGCACGGCGAAACCTTTCAGACTTCCAACTTCGATCGGGTCCATGGTTGGCTCCTTTCAAAACTTGAACGGAAAGAGGCTTTTCTTCGGCGGCGCTGCCGGAACAGCCGCCGCGGCGGCTGCCGCTTCTTCGGCCCGCAGTTCCGTCAGGGCTTCCTTGAAGGCGCGCTTTTGCAGCCGCACGAACTTTTCTTCTTCGGCATCCGGCGCCGCAAGCGCCGCGGGTTGGGCTTCTTCTGTCATGCTCAATTACTCCGTTTGCGCCGGACTCACTTGCTTCTCGAGCTCGACCGCCGCGGCTGCGATTTCATCATCCGTAAAGCCCTTGATGCTCTCTCGGAACTGCCGCAGATGATTTTGCAGCCGTAGAGCCTTTTCTGCCGGCGTCTCAGGCGCGGCCGGTTTTGCCTCATCCGTGGCCGTTTTTGTATCATCGGCAACTATCGGAATCGGTTTTCCCTCCGGCGTCACTTTGTCGAAAATGATTCCGGGCTCGATTTTCTTGGGGTCCGGCACATCATGCCGTGGCCAGGCGCAACTATTGCACTGCGACTTGTCTCGCAGCTCCGCTCCGCAAATTGGGCAGCGATCCATGACTCTCACCTCTGTCGATTTCGGTAAACGACCCTTTCTGAAGCTCACCCGCAGTCATCTTGCGGGCCTCGGGCTCAACATGAATGAACTGGTGGCCGCGCAATTTCGTCACAGCCAGCGCTACTTCTGGTCCGCACTGCTTTTCGATTGCTTCGAGATCCTCAACCCGCCAGGTTTCAAAGATGAACCAATGGTGCGCGAGTGCTCGACAAGTAGCCCAGGCATCTGCTGGTCGGTGGAGAGTTTGAATCACGTCGCAGCTATCAACCGGCGCCATGCGGACCCACTTATGCAGCCAGTCGTGGCGCGATTGCGCCGTCTGTAGCTCCGAAGCTTCGTCAAAGAGCATAGTCACATCTCGACATCCCTCGTTGGACTCTCCCCAGATTATTTCTGAAAATTCGCCGAATTCCTTGAACCCGCTAACTTGCGGCTGATAAACAACGACGGGGAAATGCTTGATAAGCTCTTCAAGATCCCACGGATCTCTCGCGATGAATTCTGGCCAGCGGTTGAACCGGTGGCTCACATCATAGATGGCGATTGATCGGCCGGTTTTTTCCGCGAGATGAAATGCGAGCACGCTCTTACCCTTGCCGCGCACTCCGAAAACCAGCGTGTTCATGCGTTCACCGACGCGACCGCGGCGACGGCAGCTTGCAATCCGCCGTTCGGTTTGACGGCCTTCGCGGCTTTCTTCGCCTCTTCCGCCAGGCGTACCCGGAAGGCGTGATACTTGCCCTGATTGACCAGGCTGAAGGCCATCAAGAGATTGATTTCATCCCCCCACTTCGCGAGGAATTCCGGCCCGTACTTTTGGGCCAGGGCTTGCGTCGGGGGCACCAGGATCGCCTTGTCGCCTTCATCCAGTGAAAAGGCCTCGAGCGCCAAAGGCCGCGGGCAGTGGTAAAACCAGGCGAACCCGACCGCCTCGAGTACTGCGAACAAATCCCAGAACTGGCCGCAGGTCGCGGGCGAAAGCGCCGGCACTGGAGGCGCCGCTTCCGTTCCTACTTCCGGCGCCAAGCCGAAAATCTTTTGGGTTTCGGGATGCTTGAGAACGTGCTGCCAGAGGGGTTTATCTTCCTTGCTAATCCCCTCCAGGTTGGGGTTTCCCAATTCATCGATGCGAACTTGCAGGCGCCGGGTTTTGCCGCCGCGCTGATAAGCAAGATCCTTGCGCTCGGGGAACGGCTGCACCTTTACAGCTTCGAGTTTAGGTTCTGGCTTCGCCATTGCCTTTTCCCATTTTCATGAGGCCCTTGACCATGCCCAGGATCCCTTCGCGCTTGAAAGCTTCCTGCGCCTGCGCCAGAGCCAGGACTGCACTTTGCTCACGCTCGCGCTCGCGGTCCTCCAATACCTGGACGCGTTTTGCGAGCGCCTCGAGCTCCTCGTTAGGTTTGTTCACGGGCGCGAGTCTTGCCGCTTCGCCTCCGAAGGTCAAACGAGGTTGGCTCTTCGAAAAGGTTGACAAGGGGTAGGGAAAGGGAGTAAGAGAGGTGGTAATGGCTACCGCAAGGGCTTTTCTCAGGCACGAATCGGTATCAGAGTGGTTTTTCGAATGGCGTTTCCGTTCCGGCCTGCGCAAAATTCCTCGAGGGTTGCCCGGTCTGCGGGTCCGCATCGAAGGCCAACCCTCCCAAAGTCCCGATTACGTCGATATCCAATTCCGCGCCGGCAAGGTACGCCGCCTTTTACGCGTCCCTCTCGCCTGGCTCGAGTGGCTGGGGCCGCGCCACTGATTCGCCTTTCTTTCTCTTGCTGAGTTTCTAAACTTTGCACCGTTGAAAAAATTAACAAGTTTGCTATTGAAATCGCTTTGGGGAAGAGTAGAGTAGAGGGGACTTAAAGTAGGAACGCATGAGAAACCCCTTCATACGGGACGCCACGGCCAACGAAAGCCCCACCAGGCTTTCCTACTTAAGTCAGGCGTGGGGGACGGTCGTAACCCCCCTTGCCCACCATCCCCAACGTCTGATAAGTTATATTATGTTAACTAAAGAGTGGCAACCAACCTTCACCCCCTAGAATGCCCCCGGCGGCGGGTCGGCGACTGCCTGGGGGTGGAGTTTCGCTCGCTTTCCAAGGCCCCTGCCTTCCGAGGCAGCGGTACCTCGGGGTTAGACCTCAAGTGCCCATGGTTACGCGGCGCGCGCGGCAACCCCGTTTCAGTGGCCCAGTTACACGCCGCAGTGGGTTGTCACTTGGAGCCTGCGGCTTGCTTCTTGCCCTCCCAGGTTCCTTTATCGCTATCACTTGTCCAACTTCCGGAGATCTGACCCTTCTTGTACTTGCCCATGATGACGTAGTTGCCTTGGGGGGTGTCGAGGTGAATCTCCAGCATGTTGCGGCGGTAGGTGCCGGAGCTGATTTGGGTGCCGCCGATGGGCGAGGAGATGGAGCCGTCCACGAGTTCCTTGTTCTGGGTCAGGTAAAGGGTAAAGGCCATGTCACCTTGCGACCCACCGTGGGCTTGGCACTCCCAGGTACCGGTGATAGGGCCGCTCTTGCCTTTCTTCGCCGCGGCGGTCGAGACGGCTGCAGTTAAGAACACGGTTAGACAGATGGCAATCAGGCTGAGTTTCCGCTTCATACGCACACTCCTTATGAGTTTCCTAAAGCTGACTCGCTCGAGGCGAGTGCCGGACTGGTAAACCCTTGCGCGCGGCATTTTACTGCGCTTAATCCCAAACGTCCAGCGGGATTGAGTTGAGCCGGTTAGAACCAGAAGTGCCACAGGGTGTCAACCAGGGCGTGCGTCAGGCCGGAGGCGCACAGCCGCTGCCGCGTGCGGTAGGCGTTGCCGTAAAAGATTCCCGCCAAGGTAGCCATCACCGCGTAGCGCCAGTTAGGGACCGGCGCGTGGTGCAGGTGCGCGGCCCCGAAGATGGCGGCAGCGATCAGCAGGCCGTACCAGCCCCGTGGCCCGCCCCGGATGCTGCGGGCCAGGAGATTTTGCAGAATTCCCCGGAAAAGCAACTCTTCCGGGATCGCAATCGTCAGGTAGATCCCCATGAACTGAAACAGAAAGGCCCCTCCCGTAACTGTGGTGGAAGAGTGGGGATGAATGAAGTTCAACCCGATGCCCAGCGGGATCGCCAGCAGCATAAACCCCGCCAGGTTGACCAAGCCTTCGAAGACGTCGCCCTTGCGCCACACCAGGCGGTAGCCGACACCTTCCAGGTTGCGCAAGACCAGGAAGGCGTAGCCGGCCACCAACACACAGAAGACGGGACGGAAGGCGTAAAGGTCCTGCGGCCAGGTCCAGATCCCCCCCAGCCAACCCGCGGCGACCGGCAACGCCAGGGCCAGCATGGCCGCGCCGTCGCGCCAGCCGATCCCTTCGCGGTGGTGCAGGCGGTCCGGCAGCAGCAATCCTGTGGGTACCGCAATGTAGGCTACCAGCTTGCCCAGGCCCAGGAGCGAGAAGGCCCCCGTCCCCAGCCCATAGAGCAGGTAAGGAAGCAGCAGCAGGAATGGCAGGCCCACCGCCGCCGCCCGCGAAGCCAGTGCCCAATGGCGCAATTGCTTGACGAAATCCGCCGAGCCCAGTCCCACGAATGCGCCCAGCAGCAACGCGGCGCTCTCCAGGAGCGCCGCGAGGCGCCAAGGGTCGATCCAAATGCGCCAGAGGATGAGCGCCTCCGCCAGGGCGGCGAGGGCAGTCAGTCCGATCAGAACCAGCATGCCTTTTTTCATGGTTGTCCGAAGGTGCAGGGGAGGACGGCCCCGGCGGCCGAAGATGCTGCGGAAAAGCGCTTCCCTGCTGTCATTCTGAGTCCTTCGCTGTCATCCTGAGCGCAGCGAAGGATCTCGCTCTGCCCGCTCAGGATAAACTGCGCGAAGAATCTCGCCCTGCACATTTTCATGAACCTACCCGCTACTTCCCTGCCTCGCCCGGCGGCCGGCGCAAATCCGGCGAGGCGAAATCCATTTCGTTCAAAGGGATCACTTGGGCATGGCCGAGCTTCTTCAAGTCTTTCTTGAAGTCCGCCACGTTCCCCACCAGCACGATTATATCGTGGTCGGGATCGAGATAGCGCTGCGCAGCGTTCCAGACGTCGCCCGTCGTTAGCGCCATGATCTCGGCCGGGTAGCGGTTCCAGTAATCCAGCGGCAGGTTGTTCTGGATGAGTTCCAGGATCTGGCTGGCGACATTCTCGGAGGTTTCGAAATCCAGCGCCAAGTGGCCCACCAGGTAGCTCTGGGCGGTTTCCAGTTCCGAGCGGCTGATTTCGTGTTCGCGCAGGGATTTTATCTGCTCCAGAGCGAGGTGCGCGCTTTTCAGAGTCTCCGGCGTGCGCGTGAATGTCTTGGCGACCCAGGCTCCCAGAGCGCGACGGCAGACGAGGTCGCTGGAAGCTCCATAGGTCAGTCCCTGGCGGCTGCGCAGGGCCTTGAACAGCCGGTTTTCCGAGGGTCCCCCCAGGATTTCGTTCGCCACACTGAGGGCCAGGTAGTCTGGACTGCTGCGCGGCACGCCCAGGCTGCCGATGCGGATTTCCGTCTGCACGGCGTCCGGCTTGTCGATGGCCACCGCCTGGCGCTCTTCGCGCCGTGGGGGGGCGGCGGCAAGGGGCAGTACGGGGGGCGCAAGGTTCTTCCAGGCAGAGAAGAATTGAGCGGCGCGCGCGAAGGCTTCGGGCGTGCTGATGTCTCCCACCACGGCCAGGATACAGTTGGCAGGCTGGTAGTAGCGGGTGTGGAAGCGGCGCAAATCTTCCGCCGTGATGCGCGGCAGGGATTCCAGGGTTCCGTCTTCGGGATGACTGTAGGGAGTGCCCGCGAAAACCAAGTCCTGGAAGAGCGTGTCGGCTACGTAAGCGGGGTCGTCATGCGCCACCTGCAGGCCGGAGAGGGTTTGCTTCCGTTGCCGCTCGATCTCCGCCGCTTGGAAAGCGGGGGACTCGGCCATGTCGCTGACCAGATCGAAGGCGAGGTCGGCTTGGTCGCTCAGGACGCTCAGGCTGAGAAAGGAACTGTCCCAACCGGCGCCGTTATCGACCAGTCCGCCCGCGGCGTCGATGGCTTCGGCAATCTGCCGCGAGGTGCGGCGAGTGGTGCCTTCGGTAAGCAGGCTGCTGGCGAGCGCGGCAGTGCCCGCGAGAGCCGCGGGGTCGAATTCGGCGCCCGCCTTCACCACCAGCCGCAGGGTCATCAACGGTAGGCTATGTCGCTCTACTACCACCACTTGCAGGCCATTCGGCAGCACCTGGATGGCCGGCGCCGGAATCACCGTGGCCTTGGGAGGAGGAACGCTGGGCGGATAGTCGCGCCCCCCGAGCGGCGGCGCCAGCAAAAAGAGGATCAGGACCGCTCCGCACAAGCGCGACCAGATAGCAGAGCAGCGCCGCAACGCCCCAGTTCCCTTCCCCCTCCCCGGAGCTCGGTTCATTGCGCGCCTCCCGCCGGCCGGTGGCCGGGTTTTTCTTCCGCCGCGGCGCTGCGGGGATTTACCTCAACCAGGGTCAGGTTCTCCGGCACGAAGTACTTCTTCGCCACGCGCTGGATGTCTTCCCGCGTCACGGCCAGGAAGCGGGCCAGTTCCGTGTTGACCAGCTCCGCATCTTTCAGAACCACCGCAGCGTAGCCTAGCTCTTCGGCCCGCGTCTGCAGGGTCTGGCGGCTGAGACTGAAGTCGCGCCGGATCTGGTTTTTGCCTTTCTCGAGCTCGGCCGTCGAAACCAGTTCCGTCTGCAAGCGCGCCAGTTCGGCTTCCACCTGGGCTTCGCCCTCGGCCGGCGTATGCCCGCTGTTCAAGACTGCGAAGGCGAAAAACAGGTTGGGATCTTCGGTGAAATTGCCGGTGCTTTGTGCCTCCACGGCGATTTGCTGATCGTAAACCAGGCGGGTGTAAATGCGCGAACTCTCGCCTTCGGAAAGAATCTTCGCCGCCAGGCGCAGCGGGTAGGCGTCCGGGGTTCCATCGGCGGGCATGTGGTAGCCTTCCACGAAGGCGGGCAGCGCCACATTCAGATCCAGCTTGACGACACGCTTGGCCGCCTGCGGAGGCTCCGGCGCAATGGCGTGGGCAGGCAGCGCCTTCCCCGCCGCGACCCGCCCCAGATACTCCTCCACCGCGACGGCGGCTTCGTGCCAGTCCACGTCGCCCACAATCACCACCGTGGCATTGTTCGGAACGTAGTAGGTGTCATAGAAATCCTGGATGTCCTTGATGCTGGCCCGCTCCAGGTCCTGCATGCTGCCGATCGTCGTGTGCTGGTAAGGATGCGCCGTGTAGGCATGCGCGTAAAGGGTCTCAACGACCGAGCCATAGGGGAGATTGTCGAAGCGCAGCCGGCGCTCCTCCTCGACCACTTCCCTTTCGTTGTTAAACACCTTGTCCGTGATCTCCAGGTTGCGCATGCGGTCCGCCTCCAACCACAGAACGACGGGCAGCATGTTGCTGGGCACGGTTTCCCAGAAGACGGTAGCGTCTTCGGTGGTGTAAGCATTGTCCGTGCCGCCGGAGCGAATGACGTAGTCGGAGAACTCGTTGGGGCCCAGGTTCTTCGTCCCATCGAACATGAGGTGCTCGAACAAGTGCGCGAAACCGGTTTTGCCCGGGACTTCGTTTTTCGAGCCCACGTGATACCACACCTGCACGTCGATCAGAGGCGCATCGTGGGACTCAACAATCAGGGCGCGCAAGCCGTTCGCGAGATCCACCTGATGGAGGTCTGTGAAAGGAAGCTTGATGGGACCAGCCGCCGCCGGCTCCAACGCCAGCAGGAGCAGCCAGGCAGCCGCGGCCAGCAGGGTGACGGCATGCTTGCGGAATGAGAGTGAGGATGTCAACGCGTTTCGGTCCTGAACCCTGACGGGGTCGCCCGCAGCCGAAGGCTTGGTGCCGGGGGACCCTTCGGCCCTACAATCCAGCCGAACGAGGAATTGATTCTAGCACAGGCGAGCGTCTCGACCCCTGCGGTGCGGAAGTCACGCCCACCGCAGCGCTCACCCCGCAAGGCGGGGTCGGGGTTTCCCTGCTGTCCTTTTCCTCACGGGTGGGTCACGGCAGCGGGGGGGGTAGCGCGGATCCCCGATATTGGGGTTCGCGGTTCTTCTTTAGGAAAGGCCGCAGACCTCAGAGGCGGAGGTCTGCGCTACGCTTGCTTCGCGGGTGGCGCATACATGGCGTGTTGTGCCATGTGTGCGGTGCAAGAAGCGCAGACGCCGGTCCTTGCCACGGGGGGTTCATTATTTATTCACCTGCTGCAACAGGCGCTCGTAATTATCCTTATTGGTCAAGCTCTTGGGGTTGAGCATGTAGGCCGCGCGGTATTCCTCCAGAGCCCCCCGCAGGTCGCCTTTGTGCTCCAGCGCGACGCCAAGGTTGTTGTGCGCGCCGTCGTCATTGGGGTTCACGCGCAGGGCCTCACGGTATTCCGCGATCGAACCATCCAAGTCGTCCTTGCTGAAAAGCGAGTTAGCGAGGTTGAAGTGCGCCATATCATTGTTCGGGTTCAAGCGCAGCGCCTCACGGTATTCCGCGATCGCACCGTCCAGGTCGCCCTGGTTTTTGAGCGCGGCGCCGAGGTCGACGTGCGCCAGGTCATTATTCGGTTTCAAACGCAGCGCCGCGCGATACTCTGCGATCGCGCCGTCCGGGTCGCCCTTCTTTTTGAGCGCGATGCCGAGGTTGTGGTGCGCCATATCATTATTCGGGTTCAAGCGCAGCGCCGCGCGATACTCCGCGATCGCGCCATCCCAGTCACCCTGGTTTCCGAGCGCGGCGCCGAGGTTGTGGTGCGCCAGGTCATTATTCGGGTTCAAGCGCAGCGCCGCGCGATACTCCGCGATCTCGCCGTCCCAGTCGCCCTTGTTTCCGAGCGCGGCGCCGAGGTTGACGTGCGCGTCCTCGTACTTCGGATTCAGCCGCAGCGCCTCGCGATACTCCGCAATCGCGCCGTCCCGGTCCGCCTTGTCTCCGAGCGCAAGGCCGAGATTGTTATGCGCCATATCATTATTCGGGTTCAGGCGCAGCGCCGCGCGATACTCTGCGATCGCGCCGTCCCGGTCGCCCTTATCTCTGAGCGCATTGCCGAGGCTGAAATGCCCCAGGTCACTTCCGGGATTAAGGCGCAGAGCCTCGCGCGCTTCCGCCAGCGCTTCCTCCGTCTTCCTTTGAGCGTTCAGAGCGCGGGAAAGGGCAACGTGCAAGTCGGCGTTCTGAGGATCCAGACGCACTGCCGCGCGGTACTCCGTCTCGGCATCCGCGTCGCGGCGCTTCTGAAAGAATTCCGCTCCGCGCGCCACGTGTTGCTGCACCTCGGCCTGCCGAGCCTGCGCCGCCGGTTCAACCGTCACGGGCCTCGTCACTTTGGCGCTCCGGAGCGCCGTGATCAGCTCATCGTCACCGCCTGCCAAACGGACTTCCTGAAGGTAGTCATCCGTGGGCTCAAAATCGATGCCGCGTTCCTGGACCAGCATGGTGACTCTGGGGCTCGGCACCTGGCCTACCAGCAAGGCGAAAACCTGCACCTGGTTCAGCGGCTTCTTCGCGCTCGCGGGCCCGGGATGCTTGGCCGCGCGCAGCGCTTTAAGAAATACGTCGCTCGCGCCGCCAGCTTTCAGGCTTTGGAGAAAATCCTCCGCCGGCGCGAAATCAATCCCGCGCTGCTCGATCAGCTTTGCGCCCGACTCGTCTCCGAGTCCGCCCCGCACCAAGCCTTGCACCTGGTCCCGCGTCAGAGGTTTCTGTTCCGCCCAGGCAGGCAGGGCAAAGACCAGCCCCATCCCCAGCATGAGAAGAATCAGCGTTTTCCGGAATCTCATTCGGACCTCGCGAGGCAGTCGTGGACTGAGAAGAAACCGGATTCTACCGCAAATGAGGGGAATTGCCAGCCCTTTGGAATCTGGGCAGCAAGCGTAGCGGCGAGGCAGCCGCGCCTTCGGTAGCGCCGGCATCTTGCCGGCACCGGGAAATGCCGCCAGGATGGCGGCGCTACAAAGAATGCGTGTCGCTATATTCTGTAGGGGGGCAAGCGCCTATTCGTAGAACTTTTGTGCGATGGGGTAGCGGCGGCCCATGCCGAAGGCTTTGGCGGTGACTTTGAGGGTAGGAGGGGCCTGCTGGCGTTTATATTCCGCAGCGTTGACGCGGCGCAGGGTCTCGCGCACCAGCGCCGGGTCGAGATGGTGGGTGCGGGCGATTTCCTCCCCGCCGAGATTATCTTCGATGTAGGCCTTCAGGATCGTGTCCAGAACTTCGTAAGGAGGAAGCGTGTCCTGGTCGGTCTGGTTCGGCCGCAATTCGGCCGAGGGCGCCTTGTCAAGGCACGCCTGCGGTATGCGCTCCGCCGCGCGGTTCACGTAGCGAGCCAGCGCATAGACGGTGGTCTTGGGAACGTCGGCGATGGCGGCGAGGCCCCCTGCCATGTCGCCGTACAGCGTGCAGTAACCCACAGCCAGTTCGGATTTGTTGCCGGTGGTCAGCAGCAGCGAACCGAACTTATTGGAGAGCGCCATGAGGACATTGCCGCGAATGCGGGCTTGGATGTTCTCCTCGGTAACGTCGCGGGGTTCCCCCTCGAAGGCGGGATCGAGCGTTTCGAGGTAGCTCTCGAAGACCGGCGTGATGGGAATGACGCGAAACTCGATGCCGAGATTGTGCGACAGCGTTTCGGCGTCGCGGATGCTGCCGGGTGAGGAATAGGGGCCCGGCATGCCGACACCCAACACATTTTCCGGCCCCAGTGCGTCGGCGGCAAGCGTGGCCACCAGCGAGGAATCGATTCCGCCGCTCAGCCCCACCAGAACTTTTCGGAATCCGCATTTGTGCACATAGTCGCGCACGCCCAGGCAGAGCGCCTGGTAAATCTCCTCCGCTTCGGAGGCGGGAGGGGCATGGATTTCCCTTGTGCCTTCGTTCGTATCGAAGATGACCAGGTCTTCCGCAAACGACCGGGCGCGTGCCGCCAGTTCGCCGCAAGCGTTGAAGGCGAGGCTCGAGCCATCGAAGACCAGTTGATCGTTTCCACCCACGTGGTTCACGTAAACCACGGGAACATGGCGCTCGGTCGAGATCGTCTTGAGCATGTCGTAGCGCAACTTGATCTTTTCGGTGCTATAGGGGGACGAGGCGATGTTGAGCAGGAGATTCGCGCCGGCCTCGACGCACTCCTCCACAGGGTCACGCGCATAGAGGCGATTCGTCCAGAAATGCTTGTCGTTCCAGACATCCTCGCAAATCGTGATGCCCACGCGGAAGCCGCCGAACTCATGGACGCATATGGAGCGGCCCGGCTCGAAATAGCGCGACTCGTCAAAGACATCGTAGAAGGGCAGGAGAATCTTGGCGTAATCAACCACCACGCGGCCGTCTGCGAGCAGCGCCGCGGCGTCCGCGACGGGCTTCCCCTGCTCCGCGTGCGAGGGGCGCACGTAGCCCACCAGCGCAGGAATGGGGGGCAACTGCCGGGCCAGCCGAAGCAGCTCAGTTTCCGAGCGCTCCACGAAGCCGGCCTTTTCCACCAGGTCGCGCGGCGGGTATCCGCAGAGCGCCAGTTCAGGGAACACCACAAGGTCCGCGCCCCGGTCCCGCGCGCACCCGGCATACTTCACGATCCGCTCGAGGTTGCCGGCAAAGTCGCCGATGGTGGTGTCAATTTGGGCTAAGGCGATTTTCATAGGGTCCTGGAACGGCCCGCGACGTGCCGCCTGTCGCGCTATGATTATACCGAAGCTTTCGTGCCACAGAGCGAAAACCCGAAGGGCCCGCCGCCGAGTGATGAGCTGGGGCCGAAAAGCAAAACCCCCGGCGCGCCACGGGGGAGGGCCGGGGGTATGCGGAGGTGAGAGGCTGCGAGCTTACACGCTGAACGAACTTCCGCAGCCGCAGGTGGTCTTCACGTTGGGGTTTTCGAACTTGAAGCCTGCGCCTTCCAGGGTTTCCACGTAGTCAACCTTGGTTCCGTTCAGGTACATCAGCGAAGCCTGATCCACAAAGACCTTCAATCCCTCAAACTCATAGACCTTGTCGATGGGATTGCTCTGATTCTCGAAATTCATCTGGTACGAGAAGCCGGAGCAGCCACCGCCGGCCACTCCCAGGCGCAACCCGAGCGGCTGAGGCTCCTGCTGGGCCATGATCTCCTTGACCTTGGATATGGCCTTGGGTGTAAGCTCGATGGGCATATAAACTCCTCCTGGGGTTTGCCGCTAAAACTATTTCCCTGCTTCCCCACAGATCTAAAAATACCAAATCCCGGAGCGAAAATCAACTTGTACGGAATCGACGGTTGTGTCAAGCACCCTGGAGCGGGACGGGACACTAGGGGTGCTTCCGATCATAGCGCCGCACGTAGGCGGGGACCTCAATTCCCGCCGGCGAGCGGCCGTCGGGGACCGGCGGACCTGGGGTGAGGCTTAAGGGAAGGACCCCCGCCCACACCGGCAGCGCGTAGTCTTCCTCGTCATCCACAGGCGGTCCCGTGCGTACCTTGGCGGAAACCTCCTGCAGGGGGAGGGCTAGCACGGTAGTGGCCTGCAATTCCTTATCGGAGGGCGGGCGAACTTCCTGCCAGCGTCCGGGCGCCACGTGCTCGGTAAACACCCGCAAGGCTTCCAGCTTCCCTTCCCGGTCCTCGACCACCGTGGCGGTTCCGAAGATGACCACCGAGCGGTAGTTCACGGAGTGATGGAACGCCGAGCGCGCCAGGACCAGTCCATCCAGCAAAGTGACGGTGACACACACGTCAACGCCCTTGCCCAGCGTGCGGAGCATGCGGCTGGCCGGGGACCCGTGGAGGTAAACTGTGTCATCCTTGCGGCCGTAGCCGGTGGGAATGACCACAGGCTTTCCCTCCGCCACAAACCCAATGTGACAAACCAATCCTTCGTCGAGAATGCTATAGACCGCCGCGCGATCGTAAACGGCGCGTTGGAGGAGTCGCCGGACCTCGGTCCGCTCGGTGGGTGCGAATTCACTCATGGAAGCCTTTTTGCGAGCTGTAGTTTGGGTATTTCAGGACGGGATATTATAGACGAATTCGCCGGCTATAACGAGCGAAGCGGTGACTCCGAGCCGGCGGAAGCGTGGTTCAATGGCATTATGGATGCCATTCGAAGCCTTGGTTTCACTGCTCCACAGACCTCCGGCTTGGCGGAAGCGCCGTCGCCGCAAGACACCTATCCCTCCCCAGGCCGGAGCTTGACTATCCAGCACCGCGATCAATCAGAACATGAACTTCAATCCGAGTTGCAGGATGCGTGGAGACCACGTCCCGCCGACCTCTCCGTTCCCGATGTTGTCTGGTCCGTTGCACGGCGCTCCCGGCGCCGTCGATCCGCTGCAGCCCACGCTTACGTACTTCCACTGGGTGTGATTGAACGTGTTGAACGTCTCCAACCGGAACTGCACCGAAGAATGCTCCCCTCCGAACCAGGGCAACTGGAAGTTCTTGAGCAGCGCCATGTCCCAGTTGTTGCGGCCGGGGCCTGTCAGGGGGTTGCGTCCCATGGTTCCGAACATGCCGGGTTGGTTGTTGGCATAGAGCTGGTCCATCGTCACCTGCCCGATCACGCTGGGGTCAATCCAGGTGGGCGTGGGACCAAACTGCGGGTCGTTGTAGACACCCTTCTTGATTTTCAGGGGGCCGAGGGAATTACACCGCACCCCCTCGCCGATCCCGCTGCTCATGCCGGCGATCCCACAACTGAAGTCCACCTGCTGGCCGGTGAAGAGACCGGTGATGCCGCTGACCGTCCACCTACCAAGACCGCTGCGGAGAAAGGCCTGTGAGCTTTTGCGGAAGAACGGCAGTTCGTACACGTAGTTCATTACCACCACCTGGGCGCGGTTCAGATCCGAGGTGGCACGCCAGCGGGTCAGGTGGGTATCGTCCACCCCACTCATGAAGTAGGTGGAGGTGGAGTCATCGATGTTGTGGGCCCACGTGTACGCCGTCTGGTAAGTCAGACCGTGGCCGAACGCGTGTCGAAAGTTCACCTGCAACGAGTTGTTGAGCTTCCAATCATCCTGGAAGTAAGGCTCGAATTCAGTCACCCGCCAGTGCCCCTTGGGTTGCCCCCGATCGGATTGCCATGGACCACCTCGGTCGCCTCACTGTACTGCTGGATGCGCCCCAGGTACATGTCTGCCAGCGCGTTGCCGGTGGTCACCGCTCCTCCGCCAAAAAAGTAATACGTCCCTTGCGGCTCGGTGAAACCCGTGGAATTCTCCTGCAGCTTTTCGAGGTAGAACCCGAACTTAAGGATATGCTTTCCGACCGTCCAGGAAGCGTTGTCCTTGAACGTGTATTCGGGAATGTGAGAAGTGAACGGGTAGTAGCCTGTATCCTGCCCGAAACCGAATGGGGTGCCGCCCCCGACATAGAGGCTTGGCAGTTGCGGAAGGGTTGCGTTGGGGGAAAACAATGTACCGGCGGTCCAAGTGGAGGGCTTGTTGAGCGAGTGGGCAATCGAATCTCCCCCCACTTGGCCGGTGATGGTGAAGGGGTCGTCGGTGTACCCCATGATGAACTCGTTCACCAGAGAGGGCTTGAAGGTGTGGGTGAAATGCAGCACCGCGCTCTTACCTTCTTCCAGCGTGTTACTGCGGACGGTATCGAAACTACCGGACACCCAGAGGGGCGGAATGGAAACCGTATTCCAACTGTCGAGTGTGAACCTCACGAACACCGAGGTCTTGTTGCCGATGTTCTGGTCGATGCGACCCTGGAACTGCCGCCAGTCGGTGGGGAGGCTGGGGGACCGGAGGTAACCGATCACCCCATTATTCGGTACCGGCACCAGGGCGTTTATGAACGCTTGGGCGTTGGGATCGATGGAAACGGTATCGCCTGGAAAAGGCCGCCCGGCCGGCGTGGTCGTCGGATCCCCCGGAAGGATACAGCCCGAGGCAGCCACCAGATTGTAGTTCGGCGACACCGGGTTACTCACTGAAGTCGCCGTCTCGCATGCGCAGCGAGGGGACGTTGTTGGAGATCACGGTTCCTTCGCGATCTTTGCGCCACTCGTTGGACCAGAAGAAGAAGGTTTTCGATTTGTCGGTGTTGTAGTGGCTCGGGATGTAAAACGGCCCGCCGATCGTATAGCCGTAGTCGTTGCGCTTGAGGGGTGTCTTGGGAGCGTTGCCACCGGGCGGCGCGATCTGGCGGTTGGCAAACCAGTCGTTGGCGTCGAAGGTGTCGTTGCGTACGTACTCGTACGCGCTCCCATGGAACTGCTTGGTCCCGGATTTCGTCACCACTTCCACATTGGCGCCCGCGTGCTTGCCCTTGTCCGCTCCGTAGGTGGAAGTGAAGATACGGAACTCCGCGATGGAGTCGAGGCTGGGCCAGGTGTTCATGCTGTTGCCGCCGGAGGTGTCATCGTTGTTCATCCCCTCGTCAATTTCCCAGTTGTTGTATTCCATCCGCGCGCCATTGAAGGAGAGACCGATATTGGCCGCGAGGCCCAAATGGGTGTTGTCCTGACCGTTGTCGGGCGTAGCGCCAGGGACAAGCGCGGCAAGGGCGACGAAGTTGCGGCCGTTGAGTTCCAGGTTGCTGATCTGGCTGCCCGTCACCACGTCGGAGATTGCCGCGGTCTCGGTTTGAACGTGAGGGAGATTGCCCGTCACCGTCACTTCTTCCGTCGTTAGGCCGACCTGGAGCTGCAAGTCAACGCGCTGAACTTGGCCAGCGGTCAGCGCGATGCCCGAGCGAGTGAGCTTACGGAACCCGGCGGTTTCGGCGATCACGGTGTAATCGCCGATGGGCAAGGCAGGAGCCTGGTAAATGCCCTCGGAGTTGGCGGCCAGGTTGCGGATGTAGCCCTTATCGGGATTCGAGACGGTCACCTTGGCGCCGGGGATCACTGCCCCGGTTGTGTCAGTCACCGTGCCCACGATGGTGGCGGTATCCTGAGCGCGGGAATTAAGAGCGCCCAGGAGGACTAAGGCTGATGTGCATAGAAGTAGTTTCCTCATGGTCTTCCATCTCCTAAGCAAGTAAGCCAAGATTTCCGTTTTGCCATCCTGTCCGGCGTCAATTCTACACCCAACCGCCTCCGTCGCAAGCTTAGGGTAGCCTCTCTGCTAGCCCAATAGACTTGACTGCCGCACTCGGGCCGTCGGGTAGATTCGCATAACCGCCCAGGTGTTTCCCCTTGCGGAAGAAGCAGACACCGCCCAGGTACTTGTCCTGTGCCTGGAAGGCTTCGTCCCCGACCGCCGCAGGCCGGCAGTCTGGGAAGCGCCGGCGGAGTTTCGCGAGGACCGCGGCGGCAGACTCCGCTGAGGGCTCAACCACCACGAAGGCTTTGCCCTGGTCGTACTCCGCCACGTAGCCGCGCCGGAGTTCGGGAATGCCGAGAACGCTTTCCGGAATGAGGCGCACCGTTACGAGCTTGTCGGGGGCGAACCAGGCGATTTGATCGGGCGGCGTGCTGCGCCCGGTGAAACGCTTTTCCAGCGCCGCCACGAAGGCCGTGAGCGCAGGGGTATGGTCATGGTCGGGAGTGGCCGTGAGTTCAATATAGTAATTGCCTTTTGCAAAAGCGGCCCGCTGCGCCAGGATTTGTCCCCCCATGCCGATCTTTTCGACGGGGCGCCGGGGATCGCGGTTGGCGGCAAAAATCCCGTAGGCGGCTTCGGCGTCGGTCATTTCGGAGGCGTCAATGACGATGGAATTCTCTCCGGCTTCACAGGTTAAGCCCTGCAACTGCTGGAAACCGTAGAGTAGGTAGGCCTCGGCGCTGCCGTCGACATACTCATAAAGGTTTTCAGCCGTGTAATGACGCGGCGCACCCTCTTGTCGCCAGCCGGGGACCAGAGAGCAATCCGCCAGCTCGGCGGCCTGACCGAGTGGGAGGAAGAAGCAAGCGCAGCCCAGCGCCACGATTGTGTGGCGCAAGATTTCCAAGGGGGATTTCATGCGGGGGTCACTCCCTGCGACTTGTGCGCGCTGGCGCCGAAGGGAGCGGCACGGCTCCCTGCCCTTCGGTGCGTTCAGGATGCGAAGTATGGGCGCGTGGCCCGAAACCACTCAGGCAGCAAACAATTCCTGCGCGCGGCCCAGGCGCTTCCGAACCTGCACGCCATGCGGACAATCCACCGTGCAGGTTGGGCAATCACCACAACGGACGGCAGTGGCTTCCGCCGGCAATTGCTGGAAGTGTTCGCGGCCCAACGCGAACTGGCCGTAGCCATCCGCATAGGCTAGATAGCGGAGCACGTTCGCCACGGGCAGGCCCTGGGAGCACTGTCCGTCGCACTTCCCGCACATGCGGCAATAGAGAGGTGTAATGAAAGCCAGTTGCCGGGCCAGGACTTGTTCTTCCCGGCTCGAGTACGGCTCGCGCATGGCCTTCAAATTGTCTTCCAGTTGGTCCATGCCCGTCATACTGGGGATCGTGGTGTGCACGTGGGGGTCTTTGAGCGTCCACTTGAGCGCCGCCAGCATGGCGCCCTCGCGCTTCAGTTTGGGCGCCAGGGGATCGGCGGGCCTCACCCGGCGGAAGCCGCCCGCCATCACCTTCATCGCCACTACACCCATGCCCGCTGCGGCAGCCTGGGCGATGACTTCCTCCACCCCCTTGTCCATGGTGAAGTTGTAAGTCGCCAGCACGACATCGGTGGCCCCCCTTTTCACCAGGAAAGGAATCATGACCTTGGGGTTGTGGGTGCTTACGCCGGCATAACGAATCTTGCCTTGCTGTTTGGCAATCTGCTGGGCTTCAAAGAGCTCGTCGGTGGCCGCGCCGGGATTGTCCTTCCCGTGCAGATGCCAGACATCCAGGTGGTCGGTTCCAAGTTCCGTGAGCGAGGTTTCGAGCTGTTTCAGCGCCCCTTCCTTTCCACTTGCTTCGGTCTTGCTGGCAATATAAAGGTCATTCCTCTTGCGCTTCAGAGCCGCACCCACCATGCGCTCGTTGTTCCCGTGCTGGTATTCGCGCGCGGTGTCGAAATAGTTGATGCCGATGTCTGCCGCCCGCTCAATCACGCTGGCGTCAGAGGTGATCATGCATCCACAGCCGACGCTGGTGACTTTCAGACCGGTTTTTCCCAAGACGCGGTAACTCAGGCCGCCCGCGGGGGCCGGCTGTTCCGCCTGCCCCCAGACGCGGGTCGTGGAAGCCAAGCCAGCCACTGAGGTAAAGATTCCTGCCGATATGAAGTCACGCCGAGATGATTTTTTGTTCAAGTTATGTCTCCTGCCATAAAATTCAAGAACGATATCAACGCTGTCATGATAGTGTGCGCGCAGGTCACACTCCAGTTTCTTTCACGCGAAAACCGGCTGCCGGCTTTGACCGCTCCCTCTTCCCTGTCTTCTACTCCACCTCCGCGTCTCTGCGCCTCGGCGGTTGGATGGGTTCTGCGTATTAGCCCTTCTACGCAAATATCTCCTGCGCGCGGCCGAGGCGTTGTGGGACCTTCACGCCAAAACGGCACTTCACCGTGCACGTCGGACAGTCGCTACACCGCACGGACGCCAATTGCGCCGGCAATTGCTTAAAGTGGTCGCGGCCCAATTCGAACTGGCCATAGCCGTCGGCATACATCACGTAGCGGAGCACGTCGGCCACGGGCAGGCCCTTGGCGCAATGGCCATCGCACTCGCCGCACATGCGGCAATAGAGCGGTGAGATGAAATCCAATTGCCGGGCCAGGAGCTGTTCTTCGCGCGGCGAATAGGGCTCGGTCATTGCCTTCAGGTTAGCTTCGAGCTGATCCCTATCGGTCATGCCCGGAATGGTCGCGTGTACGTGAGGGTCCTTCAGCACCCACTTGAGCGCCGCCAGCATGGCTCCCTCGCGCTTCAGTTTGGCGCCATTCGGATCGTCCGGCTTGCTGCGGCGGAACCCGCCCGCCATCACCTTCATGGCCACCACACCCAGGCCGGCCGCGTTGGCCTGCGCCATGGCATCCGCGACGGCCTTTTCCATAGTGAAGTTGTAAGTCGCCAGCACCACATCCGTCGCACCCTTCTCCACCAGGAACGGAACCACATCCTTGGCGTTGTGGGTACTTACACCGGTGAAGCGAATCTTGCCTTGCTGCCGGGCGATCTGCTGCGCTTCGAAGAGTTCATCCGGCAATTCACTGGGACTGTTCTTCTCGTGCAGATACCAAACATCCAAGTGGTCGGTCCCCAGTTCGCCGAGCGAGGTGTCTAGCTCTTGCAGTGCACTCTGTTTAGTAGCTCCATCGGTTTTACTGGAAAGATATATATTCTGCCGCTTGCCTTTGAGTGCCGCGCCTACTACCCGCTCGTTGTTCCCATGCTGGTAGCCGCGAGACGTATCGAAATAATTGATGCCGACGTCCGCCGCCCGCTCAATCACGCTGGCGTCGGAGGTGATCATGCAGCCAAAGCCGACGCTAGTGACTTTTAGCCCGGTTTTTCCCAAGACGCGGTAACTGAGGCCGCCCGCAGGGGCCGGATGTTCCGCCTGCCCCCAGACGCGGGTCGTGGAAGCCAAGCCAGCCACTGAGGTAAAGATTCCTGCCGATATGAAGTCACGCCGAGATGATTTCTTGTTCATGTTAGGTCTCCAACCACGAAATTCAAGAACGATATCAACCCTGTCATCATAGTGTGCGAGCAGGTCATAATCCAGTTTTTTTCTCACGCCCGGACCTGCTGCGAGCTTTCCGAAACGCCTGCCACTCCTCCCGATGGGCGCTGCCGAAAACCTCCCGTCCCCTCGCCGCATCGTAATTAGCGGGGTTTGGCTGTAGAATTCCCCGGAGGTCAGGGCGGCGTGCCGAACCCCCAGCGCAGGCCCGCCAGTTGCCGCAGGGGGGCGGCTCGGCCAGGAGACCTTCGTCATGTGCACCTTGCGGGCAATTCGTGCTGCGGCGTCGGCGCTTGCCGGCCTCGCCATCCTTTGCTTCCCCGCCCTGCTGGTGGCGGAGCAACTGCCCCCAGAGGCGCTCGCCACTTTTCCCGCCGATACCCTGCAAGTTGCTTTCACCAATCTTGCCGTGCTGCGCTCGCTGCCCGCCTATCCGCAAATCCGCCAGCGAATCTTGAGCCGCCAACTACGCGCCTTCCAGGATTCCCTTCGCCCTATGGGGATCGATCCTGACCGGGACGTGGACGAGGTGATGGTAGGGTGGCGCGGTGAGATGGCGGGCCCCTCGGGATATTTGGGATTGGCCGCGGGCCGCTTCCAGCCGGACCTCGTGCAAAAGTACTTCGACCGCACGGGCCTGCCCGCCCTTGCCTATGCGGGTGCCAGTCTATACGCGTTTGGCTCCGGCAGCGATGCGGAGGATCTCTTCTTCACCTTCCTGGATAGCTCGATTGCGGCGTTCGGCCGTCTCGCTGACGTGAAAGCCATGCTGGACGCGCGGCAGGGTTCGACAAACGCCCTGAATTCGAATTCCGATTTTGTAAGTTGGGAAGGAGAACTGGAAGGGAGCGCGCCGCAGTGGGGCATCTTGAACGGAAAATCCGCTTCCAACCTGGGGGCGCTCTGGTTCGGCGGGGCCGGCCAGAAGAGTGTGGACCTCAGTTCCATGACCCGCTCCGTGCGGGCGCTCCTCTACCGGGTGCAGTGGGACACGGGCTTCGCGAGCCGCTTGGTGCTGGTGTGCGACAGTGCGGATAACGCCAAGGGGTTCGCCACCTTGGTCGATTTGCTGCACCAAGCCGCCTCCCAGCCCGCCGCAACCGGCAGCCTGGGTCTTCCCCCTCTCCTGCAGAACCTCGAGGCGCACCGGGACGGAGCTCGCGTGGAGTTGGACGTATCGGGCCCGCCCGAGGCGCTGGACCAGATTTTGGGCGGAAACTGAGACGGAACATGGTCACGCAGGGCAGTGCTGGGCCCTCTCCCTCGGGGAGTGGGTTGTAGGAATCACTTGTGATGCTTGCAGCGGTCGGTGCCGTGGCAGAGCGATGTGAAAAACCCTGGAAACTACCTCACTAGGACAAGGAGACCCTACTGCTTTGGTGAATCCCCATCGTCCTCCTTGGGCTTGGCTGGCATTAGTATTGCGATCGCAAGAGCTGCCAAGGTGAGAACGCAGAAGGCCGCAACGGCAAGCTCTGGAAACCGGCGAGCGAAACCTGATTTCAGAAAGAACTTGGCTCCCAGCAGCCAGACCAAGCCGACCAAAGTGAACTTTGAAACCGGAAGCGAGTCGTACCACCTTTTCTTTGGTTCCCCCTCGTGCTCCATACACTTCCCCCCCGTACCAGCGCCAGCAACTTGTAATCCGTTGCGCCACTTGTTGTCAAGGTGTATGCAAAAAGCTCAGGAATGCTTCTCCTATCGGTCAGCGCGGCGGTAGAGGGGCTGGGGTGAGGGGGGGTGTGCCTCTCGGCAATCAAGGTTACAGAAGCTTCCTCACGACAGCACAAAGGGTTTGAGTTCAAGTTCAATTTGAGCCGCGCCCCCGTTCATGCGGGCGCGTTCAGGTTTCAGTGGTAAACGAGGCGAGGCGACGGAACTTCTCGCGCCGGCGTTTGATGAGGTCAGCCGGGGAAAGCTTGGTCAGGACGTCCAAGGTGGCGCGCAAAACGGGGCGCAGGAGCTCCGCCGCCTGCGCGTGGTTGGTGTGCGCCCCACCCACCGGTTCGGGCACCACCTGGTCCACAAGCTGCATGCGGTAGAGGTCTTCCGCCGTCAATTTCAGCAGGCGGGCAGCTTCCTGTTTGTGGTCCCAGTCGCGCCACAGAATCGAGGAGCAACTCTCCGGGGAGATCACCGAGTAAATGGCGTTTTCGTGCATCAACACTTCGTCGCCGATGGCGATGGCCAGCGCGCCGCCGCTACCCCCTTCCCCGTGTACGATCACAATCACGGGCACCAGCAGCTTGCACATCTCCTTCAGGTTATGAGCGATAGCTTCCGCCTGGCCACGCTCTTCCGCGCCGATGCCCGGGTAAGCGCCGGGCGTATCGATAAAACTGAGGATGGGCGCGCCGAACTTGGAGCCGAGTTCCATCACCCGCATGGCCTTGCGGTAGCCTTCCGGATTCACCATGCCGAAGTTGCGGTACAGTTTTTGCTTGGTATCGCGCCCCTTCTGCTGGCCGATCACCACCGCCGGGCGGTCTTCGAATTGGGCGAAGCCCGCGATCATGGCCGCGTCGTCAGCGAAGCGGCGGTCCCCATGCAGTTCCATAAAATCCGTGAACAGCAACTGGATGTAATCCAGCGTGTAAGGCCGCTGCGGGTGGCGAGCCAGCAGGACGCGCTCCCAGGCATCCTGGGGGGGGCCGGAAACCTTCTGCCGCAGCGCTACCACCTGCTGGCGCAAGCGCTCGATTTCCTCCTGCGCGGCGCTGGGGTTCGAGGTGCCCTCGAGTTCCGCAATTTGCTTTTCGAGTTCCTTCGCCATCTCGTGCCCGTCAGGTGAGTTTCCCATGGTGCTTCGATCTCCCGGTCTATGCGTGGCGTTGGCCGAACCCGGTACCGGCATTGCCCCGGGCGGCTTTCCTTCGTCATCCTGAGCGAAGCGAAGGACCTCGGTAGTTGCTTGAAAACTCAAATACGGGGGTCCTTCGCTTCGCTCAGGATGACAGCGCCTACGATTTTTGCCGCAGCCCCCTACACCACCGGCGTGGGCTGCTCCAGATGAATCGCGTCCGCGCCGCAAAGTTCTCGCAAGCGGGCGAGCAGCTCGTCGTCGGGTTTGACGCCGCGCGGCGCGCGGGGATGCAAGCGTACCACGAAGTCACCCGGCCGCAGCAGTTCGAACACCACCGGGCTCTCACCCGGGTAAGTGGCGAGCAGCCGGGCGAGGACCTCCACCAGGTCGGCGCCGGCCAATTCCAGGTTCAGGCGAATGCGCAACTGGGCCTTCGCGCCATCTACGGCAGCTTCCAGCGGTCGCGCCTCGTTCACCACCACGCGGGGCTTTTGGTTTTCCTCGTGCCGCACGCGGCCCTTAATCAATAGTGCGGTGTCGGGTTTCAGCACTCCCTGCAGTTGCTGGTAAGCCTGCGGGAAGACCAGCAACTCCGCCGAACCGCGCAGGTCTTCCAGTTGCGCGCTGGCCCAGAGATCGCCTTTCTTGCTGGGTTTCACGCGCAGGCCGCGCAAGATGCCCGCCAGGGTCACAGGAGCTTCGTTCGCCATCTCCTCCACGGAAGACGTGTCGTGCTTAGTGAGCGCGCCCAGCCGCGCCGTGAACTTCTCCAGAGGGTGCCCCGTGACGTAGAAGCCCAGCACTTCCTTCTCGCCCGCCAGACGCTCGCCTTCCGTGGCCTCCGGGACGTCGGGCAGTTCGAACGGTGGCGGCGGCGCAGTGTCGGAGCCACCCAGAAACAAGCCGTGCTGTCCGCTCTCGGTTTCCCGCTGGCTTTTCTGGCCGAACTCCATGGCGCGGTCGAGGACGGCCAGCAATTGCGACCGCCGGGCGCCGAGGGAATCAAATGCCCCGGCCTTGATAAGGCTCTCCAGAACACGCTTGTTCAGCAGCCGCAGGTCCACATTTTCGCAGAATTCCAGCAGGTTATCAAAGCGTCCGAGCTTCTGGCGAGCTGCCAGCACCGATTGGATGGCTGTAGTGCCCACATTCTTGATCGCCGTGAGCCCGAAACGAATGTTGGGGCCGGCGGGCGTGAACGCCAGATCGCTGGAATTGACGTCCGGCGGCAAAATCCCGATCCCCATATCCCGGCATTCATTCAGGTAGCGGGTGAGTTTGTCCTGATTGCCGATTTCGGAGGAGAGGAGCGCCGCCATGAACTCCACCGCATGATGCGTCTTCAGATAAGCGGTCTGGTAGGCGATCAGTGCGTAGGCGGCGGAGTGGGATTTATTAAAGCCGTAGCCCGCGAACTGCTCCACCAGGTCCCAGAGCTTCTGGGCCTTGGCAGCGGTGACGCCGTTGCGGCGCGCGCCCGCCAGGAATTTCTCCTTGTTCGCGACCATCTCCTCGAGCTTTTTCTTGCCCATGGCGCGACGCACCACGTCAGCCTCACCCAGGGTAAAGCCCGCGAGCTTATTAAAGATTTGGATAACCTGTTCCTGGTAAACGATGACGCCGTAGGTTTCTTCCAGGATCTCCTCGAGTTGCGGCAGCTCGTAAGTGGCGCGCCGCTTGCCGGAGCGGCGGGCGATGTAATCATCAATCATGCCGCCTTGGATGGGCCCGGGCCGATAGAGGGCGTTCAGGGCGGTGAGGTCGGCAAGGCGATTGGGTTTTACGCGGCGCAGGATGTCGGTCATGCCGCGACTTTCAAACTGGAAGATGCCCGCCGTCAGGCCTTTGCCGAGCAGTTCGTAGGTCGGAACGTCATCGAGGGGCAGCGCTTCCAGGTCGAGCTTCTCGCGGCCCGCCGCGGCAATCAGCTTCAGGCAGTCGTCGATGACCGTGAGCGTGGTGAGCCCGAGAAAATCCATCTTCAGGACGCCGATTTTCTCCAGATCGTCCATCGCGTACTGCGTCGTGATTTCATCCTTGTTGCTTTTGTATAGCGGAACAATCTCCTGGAGCGGTTGGGGGGAGATGACCACACCCGCGGCGTGGGTTGAAGCATGGCGGACGAAGCCTTCCAGTCGCGAGGCTACCTGTAAGAGGTCTGCCACGCGCTCGTCGCTCTTGACGAGTTGGGCGAGTTCCGCCGACTGCTTGAGCGCATCCTCGAGCGTAATGTTCAGGACGTTGGGCACCAGCTTGGCGATGCGGTCGGTTTCCGCGTAATTCATGTCGAGCGCCCGCCCCGCGTCCCGGATGACAGCCTTGGCACCCATGGTGCCGAAAGTGATGATCTGGCTGACGTTCTCACGGCCGTACTTCTCCGTGACGTAGGTGATCACTTCGCCGCGCCGGCGCTGGCAGAAATCGATGTCAATATCCGGAAACGAAACGCGCTCCGGGTTAAGGAAGCGCTCGAAGAGCAGCTCGTCCTGGAGCGGGTCGATATCGGTGATGTGCAGCGAGTAGGCCACCAGGCTCCCCGCCGCCGAGCCGCGGCCCGGACCCACCGGAATACACTGCTCGCGTGCGAAGCGCATGAAGTCCCAGACAATCAGGAAATAGCCCGCGAAGCGCATCTGCTTGATGAGCGCGAGCTCACGCTCCAGGCGATCCTCATAAGCTTCCAGGGGATACTTCAGCCGGCCCGCGGCCCTGAGGCGCTCCAGGCGTTCGCGCCGGTGGCCATAACCTTCCCGGGTGACCTTTTCGAAGTAGCTGTCCAGCGTCTCGCCCGAGGGGACCGCAAAGTGCGGGAAGACGTGCTCCTTGGACTCCAGGTGCAGGTTCGAGCGCTCGGCGATTTCCAGAGTCCGGGTCAGCGCTTCGGGGACCTCGCGGCCGAAGATGGCGGCCATCTCGTCGTATGACTTGAAATAGAACTCGTTGGTGCGGAACTTCATGCGGTTCGTATCGCTCAGTTTCTTTCCGGTCTGGATACAAACCAGCACCTCCTGGGCGCGTGCGTCTGCCTGGGTGAGGTAGTGGCAGTCATTGGTAGCGACCAAGGGAATGCCCGTTTCACGTGAAAGCCGCACCATTTGGGGATTGATGCGGCGCTCCTCCTCCATGCCCTGGTCCTGTAGCTCGAGGAAGAAATTCCCCTTGCCGAAAATGTCGCGCAAATCGTAAGCAGACTGGCGCGCGGCATCGTAGCGGTCCGAGCCGAGCGCTACCGCCACCTCCCCCCGCAGGCAGGCGGAAAGCGCCATCAGACCGTCGGCATGGCGCGCCAGCAGATCCTTGTCAATGCGAGGCTTGTAGTAGTAGCCCTCGAGATAGGCAGAGGAAGCAAGCTTCACCAGGTTGCGGTAGCCGCGCTCGTTTTCGCAGAGCAGGACGAGATGGTTGGGGCGGTCGGTGTTGGCGGCGCGGTCAAAACGGCTGGCGGGCGCGACGTAAACTTCGCACCCGATAATCGGTTTGAGGTTGCGTTTCTGAGCCGCCTCGTGGAACTTCACGGCGCCGAAGAGGTTGCCGTGATCCGTCATCGCGACCGCGGGCATTTTCAGTTGGGCGGCCCGATCCATCAATTTGCCGATTTCGCAGGCGCCATCAAGGAGACTGTAGTCGGTATGAAGATGCAGGTGGACGAAATTTTCAGAAGCCATCGAGGAAGATTGTAGCAGAAATTCCGCAGGGCAGGAGGCAGGAGACCGAAAACGGGGATCGCATGGTGGGTCCGCGCCGCGAAGGCGGTAACGGGACGGGTCAGGAATAGTGCTGTCCAAATCCGCCGACTAATCGAGGGTTGAGCGCGGCTCTGCCGCCTGCTGCCATGAAAGTAGCTCCCCTCCTTATCAAGGAGGGGAATCACCCACAGAAAATCAACGACCGCCGCCGCTTCCGGGGAATATAATGAGGGCCCGCTTGCGACCTTGGCGGTCAAATGTCCTCGGCAAGGGAGGAATTCACTCATGCGCAGATTCGGATGTGCACTCACGCTGATGCTGCTGGCTTGCATTTCTGCGGCGCTCGCATCGTCCGCCCAGACCCCTTCCAGCACGCAGTTGCTGCTGAGGGAGGGATGGACGATTCAATCCTCGGCCGATGTCTCGGCTCCGGGCGAACTCGTCTCCACCCCGGGATACGCACCTTCCGGCTGGTACAGGGCGGTCATGCCCTCCACGGTCATTGCTGCACTGGTTCGCCAACGAGCCTTCCCTGACCCTTATGTCGGGACGAACCTGCGGACGATCCCTGGCACGACCTATGCCGTGGGCAGCGGTTTCTCAAACCTCCCCATGCCTCCGGGAAGTCCCTTCCGTGTCCCCTGGTGGTTCCGAACGCTATTTCAGGTTCCGCAGGAGTATGCGGGAAAGACCGTTTGGTTGCATTTTAGCGGCATCAACTACCGCGCCAGCGTCTGGCTGAACGGCCGGCAAATCGCCTCGGCGGACAAGATGGTAGGGGCTTGGAGGGTCTTTGAGTTTGACGTTACTCGTTTCGTCACTCCCGGCCAGACGAGCACGCTTGCCGTGGAGATTTCCCCGCCCCAGCCTGATGATCTTGCGATCACCTTCGTTGATTGGAACCCGCTTCCCGCCGATAAGGACATGGGAATATGGCGCGATGTGTATCTTGCCGCCAGCGGACCCGTGGCCTTGCGCTTTCCGCAGGTGATCTCGAAATTGGACCTTCCCTCACTCGACAAGGCGCACCTTACCGTCACTGCCGAACTGCACAATGCCACGGACCAGCCCGTGGACGGCATCCTGAAGGGCAAAATTGAGAGCCTGGAATTCTCCCAGCCCGTCTCCCTCCCGCCCCAGGGTTCGCAGGTCGTAAACTTTTCGCCCGACAAGTTCCCGCAACTGAACCTGAGCCACCCGCGCCTCTGGTGGCCATACGACCTCGGCCCCCAGAACCTCTACAACCTCGACATCAGCTTCGAAACAAGCGGCAAGGTTTCCGATGCCCAAACCCTCACGTTTGGAATCCGCGAAATCAGCGCTGACCTCGATGCCAACGATCACCGCCTCTTCAGAATCAATGGCAAGAACATCCTGATTCGCGGTGCGGGATGGACTTTTGATATGTTACTGCGCACTGACCCATCGAGACAGGACGCCGAGCTGAAGTACGTGAAGGACATGCACCTGAACACGGTTCGTCTGGAAGGGAAACTCGAAGATGAACACTTCCTCGAGGTGTGTGACCGAGAGGGAATACTGGTTCAGGCCGGCTGGTGCTGTTGCGACCACTGGGAGCGCTGGAAAGACTGGAAAGACGAGGACTACGTGGTCTCCGCCGAATCATTGAAGGACCAGATTCGCCGCCTGCGCAGCCATGCCTGCCTGCTCGATTGGTTGAATGGCAGCGACGGGCCACCTGTGGAAAAAGTCGAAGCGACCTACGTCCAGATTCTCAAAGCTCTAAACTGGCCCAATCCCTACCAATCTTCCGCGAGTGCAAAAACCACCAGCCTGACGGGTAAAACAGGTCTGAAGATGACGGGCCCGTATGAATATGTGGCGCCCTCCTACTGGTTGCTGGACAAGGAAGCGGGCGGGGCGCACGGCTTCAACACCGAAACCAGTCCCGGCCCCGCTGTACCACCGGTGGAGAGCCTGAAGCGCATGCTGCCCTATGATCACCTCTGGCCGATCGACAGCACGTGGGACTATCACGCCGGCGGCGGAGCTTTCCGCGACATCCATGTGTTTACGGAGGCCCTCAACAAGCGCTTCGGCCAGGCCACCAGCCTGGAGGACTACGCCGAGAAAGCCCAGGTCCTGGCCTATGAGGGTGAGCGGGCCATGTTCGAGGCCTATGGCCGCAACAAGTACACGTCCACGGGTGTTATCCAGTGGATGCTCAACAACGCCTGGCCGTCAATGATCTGGCACCTGTACGACTACTACCTGCGGCCGGGTGGCTCCTATTTCGGCGCCAAGAAGGGTTGCGAATACTTGCACGTGCAGTACTCGTACGACGACCAGTCGATTGTTGTGGTGAATTCCTACTACCAGACCTTCCCGCAGATGAAAGTGTCTGCCAAGCTTTACAACCTGGATATGTCGCTGAAGTTTTCGCAGGATGTCACCCTGGACGTGGGACCGGACAGCACCAACAAGGCGCTCACCCTTCCTGCGGTCGCGGATCTTTCCCGGACCTATTTCTTGCGCCTCGAGCTGAGCGATGCTTCGGGGAAAAGCGTCAGCAGCAATCTCTATTGGCTCTCAACCCAGCCCGACGTTCTCGACTGGGAGCGCTCGACTTGGTACGTCACCCCCACCAAGACGTTCTCTGACCTGACCGCGCTCCAAACCCTGCCGAAAGTGGATGTGCAAGCGACGGCGGAATCGGATATGAACGGCGAAGATGGCACGACGCGCATTACCGTGAAAAATCCCAGCAACAACCTCGCTTTCTTCGTGCACTTTAAAGTAATTGGCCGGGGTGGCCGGTTTTCATTTGGCGAAGAGGGCGGGCGCGGCGATGACGAAGTCCTGCCGATTCTATGGTCGGATAATTATGTTTCCTTATTGCCGGGCGAGAAGCGCCAGATCACGGCTACCTACGCCAAGCGCAGCTTGCGGTCCGGCAAACCCGTGGTAGTGGTTGACGGCTGGAATATTGTGAGCAAGACACTGTGAGAGGACTGAGTTTATTCCGCGGGGAGGCTGCAGAGTCAGGACGGGAAGGGGCATTCCCAGGCAGAATGCCCCTCAGTTCCCTGGCCTTCCGAGTCGCTGGCTACCCACCTCAAAGCTGCGCCTCGATGCGATTGACTACCGTTTTCAAGGCCTTGATCCGCGCCCACCACTTCCAGTTGCCCTCCACGATGGTCCAGGGAGCATACTGCGTATCGGTTTTCTCGAACATCTCTTCCAGAGCTGCGATGTAGTCGTCCCACTTCTCGCGATTGCGCCAGTCCTCTTCGGTCAGCTTCCAGTTCTTCCAGGGATCCTTTTCGCGCTTCTTGAAACGATCAAGCTGCTCTTTCTTGGAAATGTGGATCCAGAACTTGACCAGCACCAAGCCGTCGTCAGACAGCGTGCGTTCAAATTCGTTGATCTCGCGGTAGGCGCGCTGCCACTCCTCTTTCTTCGCAAACTTCTCAACGCGCTCCACCAGCACGCGCCCGTACCAGGTGCGGTCGAAGATGCCGATGCGGCCGCGTGGCGGCAGCCGCAGCCAGAAGCGGCGCAACCAATGCGCCGCCTTCTCCCCAGGACTGGGCGCCCCGATCGGATGCACTTCGTAACCGCGGGGGTCAAGGGCTTCGGTCAGCCGCTTGATGTTTCCTCCCTTGCCGGACGCGTCGCACCCTTCATAGGCCACGGCGACGGCAATGCCCTTTTCGATGATCTTGCGTTGCAGCTTCAGAATCCTAAACTGATACTCTTGCAGCAGCTCTTCGTACTCACCCTTCGATTCCAGTTTGCTGTCGAGATCCAGCTTGTCGAGATACCCCATGGCTTTTCCTCCTGCAGGTTAAGACAACGGGCATAAGCGAACGTGAAGGAGCACGTCACGAGCGGGTCATCCGGCAATGGCGCGATAAAGCCCCAGTTCGACGCGAAAGCATCGCACCATCTGGACGCGGATTTTACCAGAACCCCCGTAACGCCGCAAAATAATTTAGCGTTTGGACGCTGGATTTTGGATCCCGGGGCGTGGGCTTCAACCTTTGGGCGTGAAATGGAGGGCACTGGATTTCGTTTCTTGCAACCTCGTGATACGCCCGTCGTCCCCCGTTGCCGGCAAGGGCCGGTCCGCCTTGCGGCGCGAGGTGCGGACGGCCCGCGCCAAAAATCAAAGCGCCGGTCCTCCCGCAGTGCGGGTTGAACCGGCGCCAGTCAGAAAAGCCAGAGGGTTCCTGAAGAGCCCTCCCGCTTAGTGCTTTTCGTGCGGGGGGGGCTGCTCTTGCGGCGCGGCGTGTGCAGCGGCTTCCGGCTTGGCGCCGGTCTTGGCGCGCTGGTCACGCAAAACGGCCTTGCGGCTCAAGCGCACCTTGTTGCCCTCGACTGAGATCACTTTCACGAGCAACTGGTCGCCGAGCTTCAACTCTTCCCGAATGTCGCGGATGCGATGCTCAGCAACCTCACTAATATGCAACAAGCCGTCGGTCCCTGGGAATATTTCGATGAAAGCGCCGAAATCCGCCAGCCGGACTACCTTGCCCAGGTAGGTCTTACCCACCTCGGCATCCGCCAGCAAATCACGGATCATTTTCATGGCCTTCGACGCGGAAGCCTCGTCGATGGCGGCCACGTTTACGCGGCCATCATCTTCCACATCGATTTTCACGCCCGTCTGCTCAATGATCCCGCGAATGACCTTGCCCCCGGGACCGATGAGTTCACCGATCTTCGCCGGATTGATCTTCAGTGCGTAGATACGCGGTGCGAAAGCCGAGATGTCTGTGCGCGGTGCGGGCAGCGTCTCCAGCATCTTGCCGAGCACGTGCAGGCGTGCGACCTGGGCCTGGCTCAAGGCTTCCGACATAATTTGGGGCGTGATGCCGGTGGTCTTGATATCCATCTGCAGCGCCGTGATGCCGTCCTTGGTGCCCGCTACTTTGAAATCCATGTCCCCATAGTGATCTTCGGCGCCCGCGATATCCGTGAGGATCGCGTACTGGTCGCCTTCCTTCACCAAGCCCATGGCGATTCCCGCCACGGGCGCCTTGATGGGAACCCCGGCATCCATCAGTGCCAGCGTTCCGCCGCAGACCGTGGCCATCGAAGACGAACCGTTCGATTCCAAGATGTCGGAGACCACGCGGATGGTGTAAGGAAAGTCGGGTTCTTCCGGAATCATGCTGATCAGGGCGCGTTCTGCCAGTGCTCCGTGGCCGATTTCGCGGCGGCCCGGGCCTCGCAAGAACGCAACCTCACCCACACTGAAGGGCGGGAAGTTGTAGTGGAGCATGAAGCGTTTGAAGGCCTCGCCTTCCAGCACGTCGAGGCGCTGCTGGTCTTCCGCCGTCCCCAGCGTGGCGGTCACCAAGGCCTGCGTCTCGCCGCGCGTGAACAACCCCGAACCGTGCGTGCGCGGCAGGATGCCGACCTCGGAACTGATCTGCCGGACCTGATCGAAGGGTCGCCGGTCGGGCCGCTGACGCTTCAGGACCACGTCGTCGCG
>JBEKAK010000042.1:0-44128 GCA_050018275.1 Terriglobia bacterium
TGCACACCCCCAAAAGGTCCAACCGCCCCACCGTGCAGCCCAAAACCCAGGCCAGCATCGACGATCAGCACTCCGAAGCGATTCTCGGAAAACTTGGTGAGAAAAGCAGGCTAGAATGTTGCTGACGGATAAAGACTTACCTGAAACAGATGATAACAATCATGGATTCAACAGGTTATGAAGAGGAAACGGACCACCGCCACTGGCCCTTGCGGTGCGGGGCTAACGTTCTTCATCGGGAACCTGGCATCGCATCCCTTGGTGCCCGAGAAGCCACACGATTGGATTCCCGCTGGAGCCTGCCGCGATTGCGTCGGGGCGGGAATGACGCGGCGGTCGACGAAGGGCGCGCGGCGCTCGGGGGATTCTCCCGCTTCATTCACTTTTCGGGAGCAGCGGTTACTGGCGGCAGCACGTCCGCGGTAATGGCTGATGGCAGCTTCGCCGACCGGTAAACTCTCTGGGTGGCTTTCTGGAAGTCGGAGGGCTGCGCCTCATCGATTTTCATGAATTTCTGTGGGTTGCGGTCCACCAATGGGAACCACGAGCTTTGCACTTGTACCATGATGCGGTGGCCGCGGCGGAAGGTTTGGAAAATGTCGGGAAGCTGGAATTCCACCTTGTCAGGCTTGCCCGGCTCGAAGGCCACCGGCTTCTCGAAGCTCTTGCGGAATTTCCCGCGAAAGGGCTCGCCACGAACGAGCTGTTGGTAACCGCCCATTCTCAGCCCGCTGGGGTTCGGATCGGGGTCCGGGTAATTCCCGGGATAAACATCGATGAGCTTGACGACCCAGTCGGAGTCCGTGCCCGTGGTGGAGATGTAGAGCGACGCGGTCACCGGTCCGGCGAAGGTCACATCTTGTTCGAGGGGTTCGGTCTGGTAGACCAGCACGTCGGTGCGCCGCGCGGCGAAGCGCTGGTCGCCGGTCATGTATTCGTACGTCATCGCCGTGCTGATCCAGGAGATGTGCGGAACCGGCTTGGCGGGGTCGCTCACGTATTCGTCGAACTCCTCGCCGGATGCGGAGGGAGGCGCGGAAGAAAGTCGGCCTCCACTCTGGAAGTAAAACACCTTCTTCACGACATTCTTGGGTGGCCAACTGTCGAGCTTGTGCCACTCGTTGCGGCCGGTTTCGAAGACGTAGGCGCCGGGAAGTTTCTCTTCCGCGTTGTCCTTCAGGAAGTGTTGGAAGAACGGAAACTCGATGTGCTCGCGAAAGAAGTCACCCGTGTTCTGATGGAAGCAGACGTTGCCGAGAGCCTCGCCGGCGTCACGGTTCCACTGGCCGTGCGACCAGGGACCCTCGACGAGAATGTTCACCGTGCCGGGGCTCTGTTTCGCAATCGCTTGGTAGGTGTGGAGCGGCCCGTAAACGTCCTCGGCATCGAACCAGCCGCCCACCGTCATGACGGCCGCCTGGAGGTTCTGCAAGTAGGGGAGCGGGTCTCGGGCTTTCCAAAAGTCCGTGTACGTGTCGTGCGAGACCAGATCGCGCCACCATTCGATCTGCCCCTTGAAGAACTTCGTGTCGGCATTGCCCAGCGGTCCCATGCGCAGGAAGAAGTCGTAGCCATCGGGGGTGGCGAAATCGAAGCGCGGGCCGGGCACTTCATTTTCTCCCGTCGGCGGGCGTCCAAAGGAAGAGAAGAAACCAAAGGCGTGGGCCAGAAAGAACGTGCCGTTGTGGCGGAAATCGTCGCCGATGAACCATTCGGTGACCGGCGCCTGCGGGGAAACCGCCCGCAAGGCGGGATGCCCGCTCAAGGCCGCCATCGTGGCGTAGAAGCCGGGGTAGGACGTGCCGGAAACACCCACGCGGCCGTTGTGGTTGGGGATCGTTTTCAAAAGGAACTCGATCGTATCGTAGGTGTCGCTGGCTTCATCGACTTGGTTGGGCGCCGTCTTGTTGGGAAGGTACGGCCGAACGTGCTCGAACTTGCCTTCCGATTTGCCACGCCCGCGCACATCACAGTAGGCGAAGATGTAACCGGCGCGGGCAAAGAACTCCGAAGGGCCAAGAGAGCCGCGATAGTCGTCAACGCCATAGGGCGCCACCGTATACGGCGTGCGCAACATCCAGATCGGGTACCGCTGCGAACTGTCTTTGGGCGCGTAAACGGCGACGAAGAGACGGACGCCGTCGCGTGTCGGCGCCATGTATTCGGACTTGGTGTAATTCGCCCGGATGTAATCCCGGAGTTCCGCGGCCTTGCGCTCCTCGTCGGTGAGTTGGCGGTTTTGCCCGGCTTGCGCGACCACCGACAGCATGACCACGAGCATTGCTGAAGCGCCCAGCACTCTGCGGATTATCGCCATCTCCCTACCTCCAGGCCGTGAAGGGTTTCTCCGGTTTCTCGCCCTTGATTTCCAGGCGCTGCATCGTAACACACCGCTGCCTGACGATCCGAGAGGACTTTGTTGCTGCGGTCGCCCCGCCGAACCGGAGGGCAATTCTTTTCGGAGTTCCGAAATTGCCTCCGGCGGCGTTAGTAACGACTGGCGCGGCGTCGTTCGGCGACGATGGTCACCTGCATGTCGCGAGCGTAACGGACGATTCGGTGAATGAGGTTTCGCCCCAAAAATCCCTCCCAGGGCGAATACTGGGGGCGCACCATAAACATCTGCGTGATGCTATGAAGGCGAGCGAAGTCGCTCAAGGCGCTGGCGATATCCACACCCTGAACAACCCGCGTCTCGATGTGGAGGTTCCGCGCGAAACTGAGGTGGCGTTCGACGGCCTCCCGTTTGACCACCGGCAAGCTATTGAAATCCATTTCGGCATGAACGAAGACCGCAAAGCAGTCAGCTTGGAGGTAGTCGGCCACTCTCCGGCCACGACGGATAAGCAACGCGGTGGAGGGATGCTCCGTCACGTAGACCAGAATTCGATCGTTCAAAGCGCCCGGAGTATCGGTCCCCGCGCTCGATATCTCAGTCGGTGCAGCAGGAGTTTCTGTGGTGGGATCGGGTAACGTTACGTGCCGAACCTCAACTTCGTGAGCCGTCTGCCGCAAGGCGATTTCACGTAAGGCGACCAGCGTGGATTCTTTGAAGAAGTTCTCCAGCGCCTGCCGGGCTTTCTCCGGAGGGTACACGACGCCGCGCTCCAGCCGGTTGAGGAGCGCGCGCGGGGTGAGGTCGACCATGACCACTTCGTCAGCCTGTTTCATGACCCAATCGGGGATCGTCTCGCGAACCCGCACACCGGTCATATTCCAGACCTGGTCGTTCAAACTCTCGAGGTGCTGGATGTTCATCGTAGCCAATACATCGATTCCAGCCTCCAGCAGTTCCAGGACGTTCTCCCAGCGTTTCACATGACCAGAGCCCGGAACGTTGGTGTGCGGCAACTCGTCCACCACACACACCTCGGGATGGCGTTCGAGGATCGCCTGCGTGTTCATTTCCTCGAAAACTGACCCCCGGTATTCCACTTTGCACCGCGGGATCAACTCCAGCCCAAGAGCTTGCACGATCGTGTCTTTCCGTCCATGGGGTTCGAGGAAGCCGATCACGACCTCGACGCCCTTTTTCACCAGCTCATGAGCATCTGCCAACATCTGATAGGTCTTTCCGACGCCGGCCGCGTACCCAAGGTAAACTTTGAGTCGGCCATGTTTGAGGGAATCGGTATCCATCGTAGTTATTGGGGAAACACGCGCACGTCGATCCCTTCCGCGGCGCGGATCAGCCGATCCAACGGACCACCCAGGAAGCGATACCACCAGTGATCGCGGCTGGAGTGACCAACAAAAATCTGCGTGATCCTGTGTGCGCGCGCAAAATCCATCAGAGTTTCTACGGGATCGTCCCCGTCCAGAGCCTCAGCCTGTGCTTCCAGGAGCCGCGCGCTCTCCAGGTGCTCCTGAAGGGCGGCTTCATCCTTCTCCGTAAGCCGGTCGTGGCGGACATACACCGCGAAGAGTTCTCCGTGAAAACGGTCCGCGTTGCGCCTTCCACTTGCGATCATGGCGGGTGCGTTCGAGCCGGGAGTGAGGCAGACAAGGATACGCTCCTGGGTACCCCAAAGCTGCTCGATACCGTGGGCGAGAAGGTAACCCTCAAGCTGCTTGTCCACCACCTCAGCAGCCAGGAGCAAGGCGATCTCGCGCAGCGCGGAGAGTCGCGGTGTGTCCGTCGAGCTGGGATCCGCCGTAAAGGGTTGGCCGGCCCGTTCCAGGAGGAGTTCCGGCGGAACATCGACAAGGACAATCTCGTCGGCGGCGTAAAGGAACCGTTCGGGAACTGTCTCGGTGACACGCTTGCCGGTAATTCTCTCCACGTCTTCCCGCCGCTCCTCGATGTGCTGAAGGTTAAGGGAGGTAATAACGATGATTCCGGCCGCCAAGAGTTCTTCCACATCCTGCCAGCGCTTGGGGTTCTTGCTGCCGGGAGGATTGTCGTGGGCGACGCCGTCGACAAGACAGACTTGCGGATGCCTGCGGAGGATAGCCTCCACATCCATCGCCTCGCCGTCTCCGATTTTCTTGAGGGGAATGACTTCCAGGGTCTGCAGAAGGTGCTCGAGTTCGGGGTTTAGGTTCGCCTGGATGGCGCCAATTACCACATCCTGGCCCCGCGCCCGACGACGCCGACCCTCATCGAGCATGCGAAAGGATTTGCCCACACCCGAGGCGTAGCCCAGGAAGACTTTCAAACGTTCGTGCTGGAGCTGTTCGTCCTGCGCGTCTAACTGCTTGAGGAGCAGTTCAGGATCAGGTCGGCGGTCATAATCCGTTTGCATACGCGCAGGCGCCTCTCGAGATGAATTGTACTATTGAGGCTGTGCGCTCACAAGGCACATAGGCCTTCTATTCTTTCCAGTCAAACACGTAGATCAGCCCCAACGTAACCGTGGGCTGGTAATCGGTAAGTGTGGAAGCCTTGGCGAAGATCGGTTGGTCCGCATTGTCATAGCGGAATTCCAACCGCGTGATGAAATTCTTGTGCAGGGTCTTCTCAAAGGTTTCCGTTACCTCGTTGATGTGGGCGGGAGCGGTTCCCAGGGTGAACCCGTTGTGATCGTCGTAGTACTCATAGCGGGTGGAGAGCGCAACGCTGCTCGTGAAAGCATAGCGCAGGTAGCCCGCCACGCCCGACCACCACACGGGGTTCAAGTAGCCCACCGGCATGTCGCCGCGCCCGTAATCATAGTTCAGAGCCAGCGATAGCTTCGAGGTAGGGTTGTAGGTGGCAATGGTGTCCGTCAATTGCCGGAAGTGCTTGTTGGTGTTGGCCATTTCGGGGCCCACAAGGTAATTCTCCGTCAGGGAGAATTTCTTGTTGGGAGTGATCGCCAAGGAGAAACCACCGGTTTTGCCGTTGTTGTTATCAACGATGTTATTCCATCCATTGACGAGGTAACCTGTTAATGAAACCTTATCGTTGAACGTGTACTTGCCGCGCACCCCAAAGTGATAGAAGGGGACCGCGTAGGTAAACAGCAAGCCGCGGGAGTAGTTCCAGCTATCCTTGCTCTCGATGACCTCGTTGCCGGCGGGCGTCACAAACTTGCCCACGTCGAACTGCAACCCTTTGCCGATGGGAGCGAGGTACGAGAGGTAACCTTCCTTCAAGTACTGCGCAAACCCCACGCCGGCGGGATCGGCGGCGTTGACCACGTTCATGGCATTGCCGTAACCGAACGAGAGGTGATAACCCAGCCGGCTCCCTTTCGCGTCCGGCGCTTTGTCAAAGATCAGTTCAATCATGTTCAGCGAGAACTGATTCTCCGGCCCATCAAAAGCGCGGAAACTCCCGGTGCGGCTGGCGGGATGGTTGGCGTCAAAGCCATAGTAGGCATCGACAAATCCCGTGATCGAGGTGTCACTCAACAGCTTGGCCACGCCGCTCGCGGGCGCTTCGGGCGCCGAAGCGGTCACGGGAGCCGCCGGTGCGGCCGTCGCCGCAGGAGCCGCCGGGGCTGCCGCGGCTATCGGCCCCACGGGTGCAGCCGGAGTTGCCGGCGCCGCAGACGTCGGCTTGCTTCCCTCGGTTCTGGCCTCGAGTGCGGCGAGGCGTTTCTCCAGCTTGTCAATGCGATCGAGCAACCGCTGTTCTCGGTCTGTCAGAGGAGCTGGATTTGCTCCGCCCGTTGCCACATCGGCCTTGCCAGCCTGCTGTCCATACACCCACGAGGACAAACACACCGTGAGGGTCATGAGCGCTAGGCAACGAATCCCTAAACTTAAGGATCTGGTCATCATTTCCTCCTGTTGGGGGTCCATTTGGAGGGCGGACACGGAGGCCCCGGCGAGAGCACCCGCTCCTCTCGTCCGGAACCGGATTCCGAATCAGTGAATAGGAAAACGCTTATCTAACTCTAGATTCAGGGCTAGGACGTTCACTCGCGGCTCACCCAAGAAACCCAGTTGGCGTCCTCGGGTGTGGGCGGCAATGAGCTGTTTCACTTGGTCCAAGGTGGCGCCCCGCGCCTCAGCCACCCGCGGGGCCTGCGCTAGTGCGGAGGCCGGGCTCAAGTCCGGATCTAATCCGCTGGCGGAGGTTGTCACAAGGTCGGCGGGGATGGGTCCGTGATAGTCAGGATTCTCTTGGCGAAACTTCTCGATGTCGGCCTTCACTCGATCGATCAGTTTCTGATTCGTGGGGCCATAGTTGGAACCGCTTGAGGAACTCGCGTCGTATCCATCGTTGCCAGCAGCCGACGGTCGGGGATGAAAGTAAATGCGTTTGCTGAAATTCTGGCCAATCAAAGCGGAGCCCACAGCGCGTCCGTCTGCCTTCACGATACTTCCGTTGGCCTGCCACGGGAAGAGCAGCTGGCAGAGACCCGTTACGACGCCGGGATAGAGAAGCCCCGTGAGGACGGTCATGATGAGCATCATTCGAAACGCGGGACCAAATCGGTAGCGCATGGTCAACTCCTTAGGCCAGGTGCAACAAGCCGAGCAGGCGATCGATCATCCAGATAAAGGGGAACGGGGCGATGAAGCCGCCCAGTCCGTAGATCAACAGATTGCGACGGAGCATGCCCGCGGCGGTTTGGGGCTTGTACCTCACCCCGCGCAGCGCGAGTGGGATGAGGGCCACGATGACCAACGCGTTGAAGATCACCGCCGCCAGGACCGCGCTTTCGGGAGTGTGCAGCTTCATGATATTGAGCTTGTCCAGCGCCGGGTACGTCGCCATGAACATGGCCGGGATGATGGCGAAGTACTTCGACACGTCGTTCATGATCGAAAACGTTGTCAAAGCGCCGCGCGTGATGAGCAACTGTTTGCCGATGGCCACCACTTCGATGAGCTTGGTGGGGTTGCTGTCGAGGTCCACCATGTTCCCGGCTTCCTTGGCGGCCATGGTCCCCGTGTTCATGGCGACACCGACATCGGCCTGCGCCAGAGCCGGGGCATCATTGGTTCCGTCCCCCGTCATCGCCACCATGCGGCCGCCGGTTTGCTCCTTGCGGATGAAGTCCAGCTTGTTCTTCGGCGTGGCCTGGGCGATGAAATCGTCCACGCCAGCCTCATTGGCAATCGCCGCCGCGGTCAGGGGATTGTCTCCGGTGACCATCACGGAGCGGATCCCCATGGCACGCAGCTGCGCGATGCGTTGCTTCATGCCCCCCTTCACAACGTCTTTCAGATGGACAGTTCCCAGCAGGCGCGGGCCGTCGGCTACCGCCAAGGGTGTTCCACCCGTGCGCGAAACACGGTCAACAACCTCCGCAAAGCCCGCAGGAACTGACCCGCCCTGCTCCCGCACAAACGCGCTGATCGCCTCCGTCGCTCCCTTGCGCAGGCGACGCCCATTCATGTCGACACCGCTCATCCGCGTGTAGGCGGAGAAGGGAATGAACTTCGCCTCGTGCTCGGCCACCTCGCGCCCGCGCAGGTTGTACTTCTGTTTGGCCAGCACCACGATGGAGCGGCCCTCGGGCGTCTCGTCGGCGAGGCTGGAGAGCTGCGCGGCGTCAGCAAGTTCGGCTTCCGTGACGCCGTTCACGGGAATGAATTCCACCGCCTGCCGGTTGCCGAGGGTGATCGTGCCCGTCTTATCGAGCAGGAGGGTATCGACGTCGCCGGCAGCCTCCACGGCCTTGCCGCTCATGGCCAGCACGTTGTGCTGCATGACGCGATCCATGCCGGCGATGCCGATTGCCGAAAGCAGGCCGCCGATAGTAGTGGGAATCAGACATACCAGAAGAGAGACGAATACCGCGACGGTCGGCACCGTACCCGCCCCGACGGAGTTAACGCTGTAAACGGCAAAGGGCTGCAGCGTGACCACCGCGAGGAGGAAGATCAGGGTCATGCCGGCAATCAGGATGTTGAGGGCAACCTCGTTGGGCGTCTTCTGCCGCTCCGCGCCCTCGACCAGTGCGATCATGCGATCCAAGAACGTCTCGCCCGGGTTGGAGGTAATCCGAATTTTGACCTGATCCGACAAGACCTTGGTCCCGCCCGTGACCGCGCTGCGGTCTCCGCCTGACTCCCGGATCACCGGTGCGCTTTCGCCCGTGATGACCGACTCATCGACGGTGGCGATGCCTTCGATGACTTCGCCGTCCCCGGGAATGATGTCGCCAACCTGGCAAATGACGACATCCTGGGCGCGGAGCTTGGAGGCAGGAACGACCTCGATGCTGCCTCCCGGAGCGATCCTCCTGGCCATCGAGTCGGTCTTGGTCTTGCGTAAGGCGTCCGCCTGGGCTTTCCCCCGCGCCTCGGCCATGGCTTCGGCGAAGTTCGCGAACAGCACCGTGAACCAGAGCCAGATCGCGATCTGAATCTGGAATCCCAGGCCGTGCCCTCCAACGAAGGCGTCACGAATCAGGAAAGCTGTGGTCAGTGCCGCTCCGACCTCGACCACGAACATGACGGGGTTCTTGAGAAGCGTCGCGGGATTCAACTTGATGAAGGAATCCTTCAGGGCGCGCCGCGCAATCTCCGGGTCAAACAGCGGACGCGCCCGGACCAGCTTCTTCGGCATGAGTGCCGTCCCATCGTCGATCGGAGGAGGAGTGACAATCGTCGTGGCCATTGATTAGCTCCAGAAAGAAAACAACAGCGAGGAGAACAGTTTCCCCCCATGCATAAGGAAATGCTCGACCAGAGGACCGAGCGCCAGCGCCGGGAAGAACGTCAAGGCGCCTACCACAACCACCGTGCCAACCACCAGGCCCACGAACAGCGGGCCGTGACTTGGAAGCGTTCCACTGGAGGCGGGCACTTTCTTCTTGGTAGCCAGGCTGCCGGCCACTGCCAGGACCGGGAGCATGAACGCGAAGCGCCCAATCAACATCGCCAGACCAGTGAACAGGTTGTACCAGGGAGTGTTGACGTTCAGTCCCCCGAAGGCGCTGCCATTGTTCTCGGAAGCGCTCGAAAACGCGTAGAGGATCTCGCTGAGACCATGCGGACCCGAGTTGTTCACATTGGCGATGGGCGGTCCGGGGGGATTCCAGTAGCCGTTTTTCGCCAGGTGAGCCCCCGCGCTCACGGCTGTGAAGACCAGAATGGCAAAGGCGGTGGCAATAACGGCCACCATCGCCATCTTGACTTCCTTCTGTTCGATCTTCTTCCCCAAATACTCAGGCGTTCTGCCCACCATGAGTCCGGCAATAAAAACCCCCACGATGACGTAGAGCAGCATGCCGTATAAGCCCGACCCTACTCCCCCAAAGATCACTTCGTCGGTTTGCAGGTTGAACATCGGCACAAGGCCGCCGATCGGAGTGTAGCTATCGTGCATGCTGTTCACCGCCCCGCAGCTTGCGTCGGTGGTGGTGACAGCAAAGAGCGCGGAACCGGGAATGCCGAAACGCACCTCCTTGCCTTCCATGTTGCCGCCTGGTTGTGTTCGAGTGGCCGCTGTCTCTACGCCTAGTCCCGCCAGGGTGGGATTCCCCGCCGTCTCGGCGGGATAGCAGATAAAGACGCCCGCAAAGAAGAGGAACGCCATGGCGGCAAAGATCGCCCAACCTTGACGCGTATCACCCACCATCCTCCCGAACGTATAGGTCATGCCCGATGAGATGATGAGAAGGGCCAGGATCTCAGTGAAATTCGTGAGAGGAGTCGGGCTCTCATAGGGATGGGCCGAATTGGCGTTGAAAAAGCCGCCGCCATTGGTGCCGAGCATCTTGATGGATTCCTGGGAAGCTACTGGCCCGACCGCAATCGTCTGAGTTGCCCCCTCGAGCGTGGTCGCCTTCTGGTAGGCCCTCAGGGTCTGAGGGACGCCGCGGAAACAGAGGAAGAGTGCGAACACAAAGGCCAGAGGTAGGAGGACATAAACGGTGGCGCGCGTCAGGTCCACCCAGAAGTTGCCGATGCTGTTTGCCTGCTTGCGTGCAAAACCGCGAATGAGCGCGATCGCCACGGCCATGCCCGCCGCAGCGGAGGCGAAATTCTGGACTGTCAACGCGGCCATTTGGACGAAATAGCTGAGGGTTGTTTCGCCCGCGTAGGCCTGCCAGTTGGTGTTGGTCGTGAAGCTCACGGCGGTATTGAACGCCAAGTCCGGCGTCATCGCCGTGGCGTTGCCGGGAGCATGGCCGGTGCTGAATCCCATAGGGTTAATAGGCAGGAATCCCTGTAGTCGCTGGATGACATACACGAACAGGAAGCTGGCAAAGCTGAAAGCGAGGAGCGACGCGGCATAGTGCGTCCAACGTTGCTCCACATCCTCGCGAATTCCACACAGACGATAAATAAGCCGCTCCAAGGGCCGCAACACGGGATGAAGAAAGGTTCGCTCGCCCTCGAAGACGTGGGCCATGAAGAGGCCCAGGGGCTTGGTGAGCGCCAGTAAGACCAGAAAGAACCCGACGATGTACAAGACGCCAGTTGCGGTCATGCCATCCTCCTCAGAAGCGTTCCGGACGCAGCAACGCGTAGACGAGATAAACAAAAAGGAACAGAGCAGTAACGCCAGCGATGATGTAGTCCATTGAGCGGCCTCCTAAAGCCGGTCACAGGCACGGGTGAAAACCCAGCAACCGACGAAAAACAGCAGAACAATCAGGATGTAAGCCAGGTCCAACATATTCTCCCACCTCGGTCCCCTTAGTCCTTTTGCCTCAAGTCTCGCGGCGTGGTCCGGATCATCCACCGATTTTCAAGCCGGTCGCACGCTCAGTTGAAAACCCAAACGCCGGCAAGGAATGTCACAATGGGGATCATATCCAGCAGTTCAATCATGGGACCTCACCTCAATTCCGCGAAAATCACGTGGTGCCCATCCTTTTTGAGCGCTTGCGCCAGCCGCTGCTCGGAAGTGGGCCACCAACGTTTCCTGCCGCCCACGATGACCAAGGAATGAGGCCTCAGGACGAGTCGCAAGGTGCGCCGCTTGTCGCGACACAGATAAATGTGCGCAGCGATTTCCATGGGAGCCTGGCATGCCAAGGTACGGAGTTGGCCCTCCAGGAATCCCACGGGGACCGCCGGCCTGGTCAGGGGCAGCGTGTAGGGCACTTCGTAAGGCATGAGCAGCCGTAAGCGCGCCTCCAGCTTTTTGGCCAGCCGATCAGCCATTTGCAGAGCCGCCAAGGTTCCGGGGGTGTCTGTAAAGACCACAAAGACTTCCAACCTCTGCTCGTCATGGTTGTCTGCTTGATCGTGTCCATTGGCTCCATGCCTGGAGAGCGGGGATGCCAGACCAGACTCAACACCTGCAGTGGTTTTCATCGGAGTCTCCGAACACCATGGTGCTCGTCGACCCATAAGGAAGGCATAAAGACTTGCTCAGGATTTCATTAGGGCTTTTTCGGCAGGCGAAACCGGTAGCCGACCCACGGCTCGGTGAGAAGATACTCGGGGCGAGAGGGTTCGGGTTCTATCTTTTTGCGAAGCTGATTGACAAAGACACGCAGGTACTCGACTTCCTCACCATAGTCCGGCCCCCAGACAGATTGAAGAAGTTTGGCATGAGGGATGGGCACGTCCGGACTGCTGGCCAGGTAGCGGAGGAGGTCGAGTTCTTTGGGAGTCAAGCGCACTTCCTTGCCATCCACCGTGACTCGGTGGGCGGCGAAATTGATCACCGTGCGGCCCAGGTCGAGTACCTCCGGGAGGCCAGGGGTCAAGAGCGGCGCTCGGCGCAGGGCAGCCCGTATGCGTGCCAGGAGTTCCGGCGTGCTGAAAGGTTTTGTGACGTAGTCATCGGCGCCGGCATCCAGCGCCTCGACTTTGTCCTTCTCCGCATTGCGAATGGAAAGGATCACAATGGGAATGTCGCTCCGGGAGCGAATCAGGCGGCAGGTTTCCATGCCGCCGATCCCCGGCATATTCATGTCGAGGAGCACCAGGTCAAACCGCTCCTCGCGTATTTTCTCCAGCGCCTCTTCGCCACTTCGGGCGTCGCTGACCATGTGCCCGCGGGCCACAAGCGTCGTGCGCATCACCCGGCGAATCTGCGGCTCATCATCGACGACCAAAATCCTGGCGCTGGTCACAGTGCCGACTCCTTCGCGGCGCAGGGCAGAGAAAAAGAAAACTTGGCGCCTTTCCCCGGCTGGCTCTCCACCCAGATTCTCCCTTGATGAGCGCGCACAATTTCCTGCGCGATGCTGAGACCCATGCCCGTACCCGGTATCCGCTGCCGATGTTCTCTCCCCCGGTAAAACCTCTCGAAAATCTGGCGCTGTTCCTGTTCGGAAATTCCCGGCCCACAGTCCTCGACGCTGACGACCACTGCACCCTCTTCCGCGCGCGCGCGGATGGTGAGGGGACTGTCCGGAGGCGCGTACTGCAGGGCATTGTTTAACAACTGCCAGATGACGGTGCCGATGAGTTCCGAGTCGACACTCACGCGGGGCAAGTTCTCGGGAACCTCCACGTCCACTTTTCGCCCTTCCAGGCTTTCTGCCAGTCTCTCTAATTGTGTGCAGACCAATCCGCTCACGGCCTGCGGGCTTCTGTGCAATTGGAGTTGGCTCGCTTCGATGCGTGACATCTGGATGGCTTCCGTCAGCATCGTGTTCAGGCGGTCGGTTTCCTCGTCCACGATGCGGAGGAGCTCCTGATGGGTGGGGCTGGAGCAGCCGTCGGACAGCATGGAGGTCACCGCCGCCTTGATGGGGGTGAGAGGCGTCTTGAACTCGTGCGCCAAGGCATCGAGCATGGTCGACTTTAACTCCTCGCTCTGCCGGGCGGCTTCGGCCCGGGTGGCCACATCCTGCGCGTGCGCGCGCTCCAGGGTGATGGCCGTAAGGTTGGCGATCGCGTGGAGAGCGGTTTCGGAGATCCTCGCTCCCTGAATGCCCAGGCTGCCGATCGGTTGGCCCCCCAGGCTGATCGGCATCACGGTGATATGCGCTGCGGCGTCGTGAAAAACCGTTCCCTGTAACGCTGCATCGCGGAGCTTGCTGTCCTCCACGGGAAGGTCGTGCGGCCCGGCCCGGTGAATTCGGTCACTCGTGCGGTCAAAGAACGCGACCCCGGGGAGCTCAAAGACTTGGGCAACTTGGTTCGTGGTCTGCTGGGCAAGAGGGCCGCGGCTGTCGAGAAGCAGCAGATTACGGCTCAGCGTGTAGAGCCGCTCCATTTCGCGCTGGCGGCGGGTTGATTCGAGTGCCTGTTCCTTTACACTCGCGGAAAGATGGCTGGCGATTAACGCCGTCACCACGAAGGCAAAGAGGGCGACCCAGTTCTGAGGGTCCGCAATCGTTAACGCTCCTACGGGGGGGAGAAAGAAGTAGTTGAAAGAGATCATGCCGGCAATGGATGCGGCCAGCGCTTCGACCAAACCCCAGCGCGTAGCAACCGCCAGCACCGCGAGCAGGAACGTCAGCGCGACCGTCACGCTGTTGACACTGACGACCCGGGAGTAGAAGAAGGTGATGCCGCCGACAAGCCCCAGTGCGGCGAGGACGCGGACCGACTTGATCACCGGGGGAAGCAGTTCCTTCTTCAAGGGGGAACCTCGAAATCCTCTCTATTGTACTCGCCTGGAGGGCGATGCGCATGGGCGCGGCGAAAGCGGAAACGCGGGCCGGCCATGCCGGCGCCTTCGCCGTCGTCAGAAGAGGCCGCCGAGGTTCAGAACCATGACAGCCACCAGGATGAAGGCGACGGCCGCGAGCAGGAGCTTCCGGGTCCGGGAGCTTGTGCCTTTCCACTCTCCGCTCACCAACCCGAAGACATTGGCGAAGAGGATACTCGAGGCGATAAACAGCATGAATCCGATCGACGTTCCGTAAGTGCCGACCAGCGTGGCTCCAATCCCGTAGGTAAGGATCGCCGTGACCCAGGTGAACGCCATGGCGACTGCGAGAATCGCCTCCCTTGTCCAGCCGCTCTGCCTGAAAAGGTTCGCCGTGCGATTCCGGACCAGCAGGTACACACAGTAAACCAGGTTCGGAACAAAGCCTGCCCCCAGGACTAGCCCCCACACTGCATAGGTGGAGGTCAGCGATCCCGCACCCTGCTGCAGGCTGGCGCGAATGACGTCGCCGCCAAAAGCGAATCCCAGATTGAAACTCGATCCGAAGATTCCCGTGAAAACGCACAAGGCCATGCCGGTGGCGAAACTGCCTTTCAGCCTGGAAGCATCCGCATCCTGGGTAGCTTGGTCCTTTTCTCGTCCGCGGCCGGCGTATGCATAGAGAATCAGGCCCACGGCTAGAAAGGGAATGCTAAGAAGCAAGAGAAGTCCTCGCGGGCGGAAGAGATCCGCGGGATTGAAGGCCAGCAGGGGCACGAGCGATCCGGATAGACTGGCGAGACCGGAGACGACGGCGAAGGTCAAGGCGACACCGACTAATCTTAAACTGATTCCGAAGGTCGCTTGGGCAGTCCCCCAAAGTAAGCCGAAAAGCACAGGCAGCAGAAGCGCACGCAGCGTTACACCCGCATAGACCTTCAGGAGTCCCGGCACCAGCCCGAAGGCCAGCGTCCAGGGAACGAGGAATAACGCGACGAGGGAATATACCAGCCAAGTGTTTTCCCACTTCCAACTCCGCGAGTACTTCATGGGCAGCGCAAACCCACCGTTCATAACGCCACTTGCAAGAATCAGCGCCATTCCCAGCCAGAAATGATTATTCATAATTTCGGATACCCCAACCAAGCGAGGGACTGTCGGGAAGAATTGTGAAAATTGCGACGAAGTGGGACACTACCACTCGGCCTCCGGACTGTCCAGGCGGAACACCCTCGGCTCGAATACCCGCTGCCCGGAAGGCTGTTTCCGCGCTTCGGCTTTTCTGAGGCGAACCTTTGCTGGCCTCCTCGCGTAGAATAGAGCGAGACCTCTCTTGGAGGTAAGCCGCATGGTCAAGTTCCTGCTCTGGTGCATTCTGCTGGTGCTCTGTTGGCCACTGGCCCTCCTGGCCCTGGTGCTGTATCCGCTGATCTGGATCCTGATGCTGCCGTTTCGGCTGGCGGGAATCGCCGTCGGGGGCGTCTTCGAATTGCTTCGCGCCATCATTACTCTTCCTGCCCGAATTCTCAGCGGGCCGCGTCACGCCTGAGCTTCGCGGCGTTTTCCTCTGGCCGCGTCATGGTGTCCCTGCGGGACAGGTGAAACCGCCTGCTGGTTTTCTTGTGGCAGCGACCTGGCGGCAGGGATTTGTGGCGTAATGCGGCGCGGGACGTCTGGTTGGTGCAGACCCCCGTTCTGCGGGGAGTGGCTGACTCAGCAAAGGTGTGCGCACTCTCGAGAGGCGCGAGGGCACTACGGCTGCTTCTTCGGCGGGCGCGGCGGGGGCGGCGGCAGTGACTTCAGACGCAGCTTGGCGGCCCGGAACGCCATGCTGTCTTTCTCGAGATCTGTCGGAGGCGGATTCTGCTTCAGTTCCTCGCGCAGCGCCTGCACGCGTTCACCCGGGAGCGGGTGGTTCATAAGCAAGCCCTCCACGAGCGTGGGATTTCCCGTGAATTTGCTGAACCGTCCGAGCGCGGCAATCAATCCTTGCGGGTCATAGCCTGCACGGATGGTGTTGTAGAGCCCGAACATGTCGGCTTCCGATTCTTCCTCGCGGTTAAACTTGCGGTCCACGAAAAGCAGAATGGGCCCCCCGTAGCGCTGCAGCATGTCGGTTACCTGCTGATCGTCGAGCAGGCCGGCTTTCTTGCCCTCGTAGATCACGCGGTCGACGAGCGCGCGGCGCGCCACGTCGTTCATGCTGTGATAAGCCACCACGTGGCCGACCTCATGGGCCAGGACGCCGGCCAGCTCGCTTTCGCTCTGGACGAAGTCGAGCAGCCCCCGATTGACGTAGATATATCCTCCCGGCAGTGAGAAGGCATTAACTGAGTCAGTATTCACAATCTTGAAAGAGTACTGGAGCTCGGGCCTGCGCGAAGCCTGGGCCACCTTCTGGCCCACGCTGTCCACGTAACTGCCGAGCAGGGGAGCATCCAGGATCGGCATTTGCTTCTCCGTTTCTTCCGCGGCCTTGCGGCCCATCGCCATCTCTTCCTTGTCGGTAAACGTATTGTAGAGGGCCTTGGAGGGAGTCGGCTCCTCCGCGCGAAGGGTCAGTCCGGGGAATGCCAGCAGGAAAAGCAGAATGCCGAGGCCTCTTGCCCGCGTACGAGAGAAAAACGTGCGTCTCATCATGCTACCCTGCCTTTCGCAGCGTCCCAGATAACCTTCCCACCGGGCCTCAAGGTGATGTTGCCGATCCAAGAAGTTCGCGCCGTCTCGCAGCCCGAGTGAGCTTTGGAATTCGGAGACTGGCACGTACGCATACAGTCCACGAAGTTTCACGCGTTGTCAAGCATTCCACCGTATCCAGCGCGCACCAGGATTCCGGGTTTCGGCGCGAGCGAGGCCGCGCGCGGTCCTGGTGCTAAGGTGTCGGCTTAGTGAAAACCAAAAAGTAAAAGGACTTCCATGGGGCGCTCGGTACAGGGATGTCAGCCTCACGTCGGGCAAAGTGGAAGCCCTCGGACTCAACCTCCTGCTGGACCATCTCCGGCGGAATATGATGGCGGGCCACGTACTCCGCGCGCGTCTGCCCCGGTTCTGCGAAAAAGTCCATGACGCCGAAAACACCGCCTGGTTTCAACGCGTCGTAAAGGTGTTTGAGCATGGCGTCATACTCCTTGAACTCGTGGTACGCATCCACCACCAGGACAGCATCAAGCATCGAGGTGGGCAGTTGCGGATCGTCGGGAGCGCCCACAATGGTTTCGATCTGCCAGAGACTTTTCTCCGCTGCGTGGCGGCGAATATCTTGAATCTGGTTTTCGCGAATATCGACGGCGTAGACCTTGCCGGAAGGCCCGACGCGGCTCGCTAGGTGGTAAGTGAAATAGCCGTCACCGCAGCCTACATCAGCAACCCGCGAACCGCTCTGGATGCCGAGCCTATTCATTGCCTCTTCGGGCCGCTGCCACGTGTCGCGATTCTTCCGGTCCCAAGGCGGTGACCCGCCGGCCGGCTGTTGTGCGGCCACGCGCGGTGGACTAGCCCCAAGTGCAATCAACAAGCAGGTCAGGATCAACAGGACAGCTTTTTGTGTCCTCATGTAAACCTCACAGGCTCAGGGTAACCATTGCCGGGCTCCCCTCAGCAGTTTCCGCGTCACTGCCAGACGTTCCGGCTCGTATGGAGTGAGCCACTGCCAGGCCAGCCCGCGGATGTGGGGTAGCGGCCGGCGGGCCTTCACTGCGACCACTTCTTGGGCGTGCGGACCCAGCGATGTTCGCGCAATTTCGCGTGCAGCTCGGCAGGTAGCAGGCCCTTGTCGCTGGCGCTCATGTTCGCATCCACGTTCTTCACCTTGCGCATGCCGGGGATCATCGTGCTCACGGCGGAATTATTCAGGATGAAGCGCAGAGCCATCTCCGGCATGGTCATGCCATGAGGAACCAGCGGCTTGAGCGCGTTTGCGCGCTCGACGCTGGCCTGGAGATTCTGGGAAACGAAGTAAGTGTTACGCCAATCACCCTGGGCCCATTTGCTTTCGAGCGTGAGCGTGCCCGTGAGCGAGCCTTCATCAAACGGACACCGGGCGATCACGCCCGCATCCATCGCGGCACAGGCCGGAAAGAGCTTGTCCTCGGGGTTCTGGTCAAAAATGTTGTAGATGACCTGCACGGAGTCGATCAGGCCCGACTGCACCGCGCGCACGCCGTTCCAGGGTTCCCAGCGATTGATGCTGATGCCCACGGCTCGGAAGAGTCCCTGGCGGCGCAGATCGTCGATCTTCTTGACCCAGCGGTCATCCTCCAGCCAGGAATCTTCCCAGGTGTGAAACTGAATCAGATCGAAGCTCGCGAGGCCGAGATTTTCCAGACTGGAGTGCACGTACCGGTCGATGTGATCGGGAGGGAAGCAGTCGTCGAGCGCGAACTCGCGGCGGCTGGGCCAAGCGAGATTCTTGGGAGGGATTTTCGTGGCCACGTAGAGCTTCTTCCCGGGGTTGCTGCGCACCAGCTCCCCGAGCAGCTTTTCGCTGTGGCCGTTGCCGTAAGCCCAGGCGGTGTCAAAGAAATTGCAGCCCAAGTCGACAGCGCGCTGCAGGGATTGCATGGACTCAACGTCGTCGGAGCCGGTCCAGCCCGCCATGCCCCACATGCCGTAACCGATCTCGCTCACCATCCAGCCGGTGCGTCCAAACCTGCGGTATTTCATCGCTGAGTCTCCCCTCGATCAGTTTCAAATGCGGTAGGCCGCGACACGCACGCGCCGCTGCACGCCGATGCGGCGAGTCTGCCCGAAACCGTGACTCTAGCAGAAGTGCACGTGACATATAAGCGCCGGGTCGGGATTTCCGATTTCAGATGTTGGATTGGTGAGGCACGCGGGGGGTGGGAGTTTTGCATTTGCGATGTGGCCTCCCGAACGAGGGACAGACGACGAGCTGTTGGTGAATCCAAATTCGAAAATCCCAAATTCTTACAGGGTTGGACTGTCGTCACCGAGCAGTGCCTTGCGGATGATCGGCAGAGGGACACCGCCTTGTTCCATGAAGTGGTCGTGAAAACCCTGGAGCGTGAAGTGGGCGCCGAGCTTCTTCTTGTAATCCTCGCGCAGCTTCAAGATTTGCAGCTTGCCGAGGGTGTACACGAGGTAGGTGGGATCAGCGGTCCCGCGCTTGGCCTCCACATCAGCCACGGCGGGAACCTGGTATCCTTCACGAATAAAGAACTCTCTCGCCTGATCCAGGGTCATGTGGCCGGTATGTATTTCGATGCCCACGATGAAGCGCGCATCGCGCAGGAGGGCATCCTGCAATTGGCCCATGCGCAGCTTGGGATCACCCCCGCCGAAGCCCTCGTCCAGCATCATCTGCTCGGTGTAGTGAGCCCAGCCTTCCACGTTGGTGCCGCAGTAGAGCAGCTTGCGTACTTTGGAGGGAAAGCGTTTGGCCCAGAGGAACTGCGTGTAGTGGCCCGGATACGCCTCGTGGATGGCGGTGCTGAGGATGGTGCCGCGGTTAAAGCTCTCCATCCATTCCTCGACGTGCTGGGGCGTCCAATCAGGCTCGGGGAGCGTGACGTTGAACATGGCCTCGGTTGCCTGCGTCTCGTAAGGGCCGGGCGTATCCATGGAAGCCGTGGTGGTGGCGCGCATGAAAGGCGGCGATTCCTCGAGGATCGGCAGGATCGGGGAGGGGATGGTGATGACTCTGTTTGCCTCGATGAATTGGCGCAGGCTGCCCAGCAGATCGCGGAAGGTCTCCAAGAGCTTGTCGGGCGCGGGGTGGTTCTTCTCGAGAGTGGCCAGGACCTCGTGGGGGCTCGCGTGAGGGTTGATCATCGCGGCCGTTTCCTTCAGGCGCTGCTGGTTGCGGCGTAGGTCGGCGTAACCGACCTGGAGTAATTGATCGAGAGGAATGTCCACCATTTCCTCATCGAGAAGTTTCTCCCGAAAATTCTCAGCGCCGATCCGAAAATCCCCCTGGGACGTGGGCAGCAGGTCGTCGCGGAGAAACAGCTGGAATTTTTCGAAGGCGCTCACCGCGGCGGCGTTGCTGCGGTTGAACTCCGCCTGCAGAGTTGCGTCTTTCACGTCCTGGAACGCGCTGGGGACATCCTTCCGAAAAAACGCAATGATCCCCGGCATTTGTTCGAGAGCGATCTGCGTATAGATTTTGGGCGGGTTCTGGAGGTTGCGGCGGGCGGTAATGAGAGCGTCGGGAATCTGGCGTTCTCGCGCGATGACCAAGCGCAACCGCTCCTCTGGCGGAGCAAAGTTACGCTTGATGATCAGAAAAATGCTTTCGGTGACCCCGGAAGTGCAAAGGTTCGGATCCTTCCGCCACATTTGCAGGGTCTCGAGTTCCAAAAGGCGGCCCTTGAGGGACCTCTTCAGAAAGGCGAGATCGCCAGCGCTTTCTGAGGAAAGTCGCGCGGGGTTGATCTGGTCGAGTCTCGATGCCAAGGCCCTCAGCTTGGCAGCCTCTGCCTCGCGCGCGGTGCGGGAGTAGTCTTCAAGCTTCGTGTCGTGCTGGTGAAGACCCGCCGCGGTCGCTTCTTTCGGGTGAAATTGAAAGTAGGCTTCGAAGTAGTCATCGACCAACCGGTTGAATTCCTCGGAGGAGGCGCTGTTGGGGTTGTCGGCGCGCATACTTTGGACGAAGGTCGTTTCAATACACCACAGAATCACAAAAACGCAGGCAAAAGCAACCGTCCGTTTGGCCATGGGGGCTCCTGGGGAGGCATTAAGTTAGCATACCTGGACGGGAAAGGCGCGGACCTTCTGGATGGACCCGCAAAGCCAACTCGTGCTCCACGTGGTATATTCAAAAGGATACAAGTGCGCGGGCTCCCGCAGACTCTTCGTCCAGAATAACAGCGGAATGTTTGGCTCGGCACGCGGAACATGATGGTGCACGAATCCATTCCAAGAAACGCCTCAAGTCGGTGGGGAGTGCTGCTGCTGGCGCATGGGGCGCCGGACAAGCTCGAGGACATCCCGGAATTCCTGCTCAACGTGCGCGGCGGACGGCCCCTGCCCGAGCCCATGGTGAAGGAAATCGTGCGCCGCTACAGCCTGATTGGAGGCGGGTCGCCATTGCTACGGCTGACGACGCTGCAGGCGGAGGCATTGGCACAGTTGATCGCGCATCCAGTGTATGTGGGCATGCGGAACTGGAAACCGCTTATTTCCGAGGCGGTGAGTCGGCTGTGCAACGAGGGCGTGGAGCGGGTGGTGGCCGTATGCCTGGCGCCACAAAATTCTCGCACCAGCATCGGGCTGTATCGAAAGTACTTGATGGACGCGATAGAGCAGGTACGACCGGGGCTGGTAGTGGATTTCGTCGAGAGCTGGCACGACCATCCGGGGTTGATCGAAGCGTTTCGCGAGCGCGTCGCGGCGGAGCTCCAGCGCGCCGAGCAGGAAACCGGCGGATCGGTGCCGGTCATCTTCACCGCGCACAGCGTGCCGGAACGATCAATTGCCGAAGGTGATCCTTACGAGCAGCAGGTGCGCGAGACCGCGGCGCTCGTGGCCAGGGCGATGGGCCTCGCTGAGTATCGCGTGGCCTTCCAAAGCCAGGGAATGACCGCTGAGAAGTGGATTGGGCCAACGGTGGAATCGCAAATCGACGAACTGGCACAGGTAGGCGGGAAGGACGTATTGTTGGCGCCGGTGGGATTCGTCTCCGACCACGTGGAGATTCTCTACGACATCGACGTACTATTTCGCGACTACGGGGAGGCCAGGGGGGTCACGGTGCGGCGGTCGGAATCGCTGAACGCGAGCCCGCAGTTTGCCGCGGCGTTGGCAAGCCTGGTGACCGCCCGCATTGAGCAGGGCTTGCTGGGCACCCATAAGAGCTTAGTGAATACCGGCACAGCAGGAGACTAGAGCGTTGAGCGATGCGGCAACACCTCGGCGAGTCGCGGTGATCGGCGGGGGCATCTCCGGTCTTTCCGCGACTTACACGCTGGCCCGTACACGCTACGCCGGCGGGCCGGTCGAGGAAATGCTCATCGAGGCGAGCCACCGGTTGGGTGGCGTGATCCGCACGGAAACGATCGACGGCTTCGTGATCGAAGCCGGTCCCGACAGCTTCCTCGCGGAAAAGCCGCAAGCCGCGGCGCTGGCGCGGGAGTTGGGATTGGGCGATGACCTGATGGGCTCGAACGACCACGCGCGCCGCACGTACATTCTTCACCGGGGGCGCTTGGTGCCGCTGCCCGACGGCCTGATGTTTCTGGTGCCCACGCGCCTGTGGCCGATGGTGATGACCAGGCTGCTGCCACTCAGTACAAAACTCGCAACTGCGCGGGAACTTTTTTCTTCTCCTCCCGACGGCGGCAGGGGTGATGAATCGGTGGCCAGCTTCGTGAGCCGGCATTTTGGGCGGGCGATGGTCGAGAACGTCGCGGACCCATTGCTGGCGGGCGTATACGGCGGCGATTCGGCTGCGCTCAGCGTGCGCTCCGTGCTGCCGCGCTTTTGGGAGATGGAGCGCCAGCACGGCAGCCTGACGCGTGCCACGCTGAAGGCCATGCGGCAGCGGCGCGAGGCGGGCGCAAATTCCAACAACTCCCCATATCCGGATTCAGCCGGAACGGGTACGGCCCCCCGCCGCAAACTACCGCTCTTCATGACACTCAAGGGCGGGCTGCAGCAGATGACGGAAAAACTCGCTGCGCAGGTGGAGAAATCTCGAGTGTTCGTAGGCCGCCGCGCAGTCGCCCTCGAGCTTGCGCCCGGCGGACCCGGAGGCGGCGCCGATTCCTGCTCGCGACGATTTCGGATCCTTTGCGAGGGTGAAATCACTCTGGATGCGGATGCGGTGATTCTGGCCATGCCCGCGTATGTGAACAGCCGGTTGGTTTCATCCCTCGATCCTTCGCTGAGCGAGTTGCTGGGGGAGATTCCTTATAGCTCCTCGATGACGGTCTCGCTCGGGTTTGACGAGCGGGCACGAACTGAACTCCCGGCGGGCTTTGGATTCCTGGTGCCTCGCAAGGAGCAGCGGCGCATGCTCGCCTGCACGTTTGTGCACACGAAGTTCCATCATCGCGCACCGGAAGGGAAGGCGCTGCTGCGTTGCTTCCTGGGTGGGTCGAGAGATCCGGACGTGTTGGGGCTGAGTGATGAGGAAGTTGTGACCGTGGTGCGGCGAGAACTCAAGGAGATTTTGAACTTCACGGCCGAGCCTCGGTTCTGCCGAGTGCATCGCTGGCCCTTCTCGATGGCGCAGTATCCGGTAGGCCACGCAGAGCGCGTGAGTGGTATCGAGCAGCGGCTCGAGCATCTTCCCGGCTTGTACCTCTCAGGGAATGCCTACTCGGGGATTGGAATCTCGGACTGCATCCGCACCGGTCGGGCCGCTGCGGAGCGGGCATTGGATTACGTTGTGGCTGGATGGCGCGGGGAGAGACCGCGCGCGGCGGAGCGATTAGCCCGCGTCGATGCCCTGGAGTGACCAAGGCGCCGCGCCTGCGAACCGGCACGATTCGGCGTTATCATGGCAAGCAGGGGATGCGGAGGGACCATGGAAAAAGCTCTAGACGTTTTTGGGGCGCGAGCCACACTCGAAACTGCCCGGGGACGCGCCGTCATCTACCGCCTGGATCGCCTGGAAGCGTCCCGCCACGGAGCATTTTCCCGCCTGCCTTTTTCGATTAAAGTCCTGCTGGAAGCTCTGCTGCGAAACTGCGACGGCGCACTGGTGACGGAGGAAGATGTTGCGTCGCTGGCGAAATGGAACCCGAAGTCGCCGGCGGTGCGGGAGGTGCCTTTCAAGCCCGCGCGGGTGATCCTGCAGGATTTCACCGGAGTCCCGACCGTCGTGGATCTGGCCGCGATGCGGGCGGCGATGGATCGCCTGGGCGGCGACCCGGCGAGGATCAATCCCTTGGTTCCAGTCGACCTGGTGATCGACCACTCCGTGCAAGTAGATTTTTTCGGGAGCCCCGTCGCCTTCGCGCGCAACACGGAGATCGAGTTTGAGCGCAACCGCGAGCGCTACGAGTTCCTGCGTTGGGGCCAGCAGGCTTTCCGGAACTTTCGCGTGGTTCCTCCGGCCACGGGCATCGTCCACCAAGTGAACCTGGAGTTTCTAGCCAAGGTGGTCCTGGCGCGGGAGACCCACGGGGAAACCGTGCTCTTTCCTGACACCCTCGTCGGTACCGACTCGCACACCACGATGATCAACGGGCTCGGCGTGCTGGGCTGGGGCGTGGGAGGAATTGAGGCCGAAGCCGCGATGCTGGGACAGCCTTATTATTTTCTGACGCCCAAAGTGGTGGGCTTCCGGGTGAATGGCAGATTGCGGGAGGGCGTCACGGCAACGGACCTCGTCCTCACGGTGGCGCAGATGCTGCGCAAAAAGGGCGTGGTGGATCAATTCGTGGAATTCTTCGGCGCAGGCTTGTCAGAAATGCCGCTCGCCGACCGCGCTACGGTCGCGAACATGTCGCCCGAGTACGGCGCGACGATGGGATTTTTCCCCATCGATGCCGAGACGCTGCGTTATCTGCGCCAGACGGGACGCACCGAGGAGGAGGTCGAGCGCGTCGAGCGGTATGCGAAGGAGCAGGGAATCTTCCGCACGGACCAGACCCCTGATCCGGAGTTCAGCGACGTGCTGGAGTTGGATCTCGCCACGGTTGAACCGAGCCTTGCCGGGCCTAAGCGGCCCCAGGATCGCGTGCCGGTTTCTCAGATGAAGCAAGCGTTTCGTCGCGCGCTGACAGCTCCAGTGAAGGAGCAGGGTTTCGGGTTGTCCACCGAAGACGCGGGCCGCAGCGCGAGCGTAGCTCTGGACGGGACCAGCGCCAGCTTGAGTCACGGGTCGGTGGTGATCGCGGCAATCACCTCGTGCACGAATACTTCGAATCCTTCGGTGATGGTCGGGGCAGGGCTCCTGGCGAAAAAGGCGGTAGAAAAAGGCCTGCAAGTTCCGCCTTACGTCAAGACCAGCCTGGCGCCCGGCTCGAAGGTCGTGACGGAATACTTGCAGGCGGCCGGGTTGCTCGCGGCGCTCGCGACGCTGCGCTTCAACCTGGTGGGCTACGGTTGCACGACTTGCATCGGCAACAGCGGACCGTTGCCTCCCGAAGTTGCCAAGGCGGTTTCGCAGAATCAACTGGTGGCCGCGGCCGTTCTCTCCGGCAATCGCAATTTCGAGGGCCGCGTTCATCCGCAGGTGCGGGCCAATTATCTGGCGTCGCCACCCCTGGTCGTGGCGTATGCACTCGCAGGGACCATCGACATTGACCTTTCGAGCGAACCATTGGGGAAAGACCGCCACGGCAAAGCGATCTATCTGCGAGACATCTGGCCCTCGCAAGCAGAGGTGGCCGACACCCTGAGCCGCGCGGTCCGCCCGGAGATGTTTCGCGAGACTTACAAGAATGCTTGGGAGGGGAATCCTACCTGGAATGCCATTCCCGTCGCAGGCGGCGCGCTTTATCGATGGCAGGAAGAATCGACTTACATTCAGGAACCGCCGTTTTTCATCGGCCTGACTCGTGAGCCGGCGGCCGTGGCCGAGATCCGCGGTGCGCGGGTTCTGGCACTGCTCGGTGATTCCGTGACGACTGACCATATTTCTCCTGCTGGCGACATTCCCGGGGACGGGCCGGCGGGACGCTATTTGGTCGAACGGGGTGTGACGAAGAAAGACTTCAATTCTTTCGGCTCGCGACGCGGCAACGATCGCGTGATGGTGCGCGGGACGTTTGCGAACATTCGGCTGAAAAACCTGCTCGTTCCCGGCACGGAAGGCGGCATCACGCTGCATTTTCCCGATGAGGAGCGGATGAGCATCTACGATGCGGCCATGCGCTACCGGGACGAAGGCGTGCCGTTGCTCGTCGTGGCGGGCAAGGAATATGGCTCCGGTTCATCTCGCGACTGGGCGGCGAAGGGCACGCTGCTGCTCGGAGTGCGAGCCGTGCTCGCCGAATCCTACGAGCGTATTCATCGCAGCAACCTGGTGGGCATGGGCGTGCTGCCTCTGCAGTTTCTGGAAGGCGCGAGTGCGAGTACGCTCGGCCTGACGGGACAAGAGGTGTTCGACGTCACGGGCCTGCGCGAAGAAATTCGCCCGCGTTCCGAAGTCACCGTGACCGCTGTAGCGCCCGATGGCGCGAGGCGCAGCTTCCGAGCGGTCGCGCGACTTGATTCCGCCGTGGAAGTGAACTATTACCGCAATGGCGGCATCCTGCCTACAGTGCTCCGCAGCCTGCTGAAGTCAGTTTGAGCTGATAGAGCCGGCGGGTGCTTCCCGGAAAGTGAACTGCTGCTCAAGGCGTTCCTCGCGCCGCCGTCAGATGCTCTGGCCACGCGGCCCAGGAGGTTACCTCTGGAGCGTCAGGATTCGAGCGGGCCGCCCGCCTCTTCTCCTCTTCCCAAGTCAAGATCGTCCGCGGCGGTCCAGCCGATCCTGCAAACCGGGTAGCAGCGAAGGCGTACGCGCCCAATCTCTCCTTGTTTCCTCCTTTCTGGGTGTACAATTCTCAGGGTTTCCGGTATGAAAGTCTGACAACGTTATTGTCGAAGCGACAAGCAATCGACCAAGGGAGGGCTGCTTTCCCATGACAGCCTATAACGGCAATCCCGTCCCCCCGGAAGGTGAAGCCATCACTTACCTGGACGGCGAGTTTGTGATACCGGACACACCGGTTATTCCCTACATTGAGGGCGACGGTACCGGCCGCGACATCTGGAAAGCCTCGCGCCGGGTTTTTGATGCGGCGGTTGCAAAGACCTTTGGAGGGAAGCGGCGCATCGCGTGGTACGAAGTTTTTGCGGGGGAAAAGGCCTTCCGAAAGTTCGGAGAGTGGCTGCCGCAAGGCACCCTCGACGCCATCAAGGAATATCACATCGCGATCAAAGGCCCGCTCACGACTCCCGTGGGCGGCGGCATTCGCAGCTTGAATGTGGCGTTGCGGCAACTGTTGAATCTCTACGCCTGCTGGCGGCCGGTGAAGTACATCCCGGGCGTGCCCTCTCCGGTGCGGCACCCGGAGCGGATGAACATCATCATCTTCCGCGAGAACACTGAAGACGTGTACGCCGGCATCGAGTGGCGCGAAGGGACGCCGCAGGCCAAGCGGATTATCGAGTTCGTTAACGCCCTGCTGAAGGAAGACAACATCAAGAAGCAGGTGCGGCCCGACTCGGGCGTGGGCATCAAACCGATCTCCATTACCGCAACCAAGCAACTAGTGCGGCGCGCGCTCCGTTACGCGATCTCGAACGGTCTGAAGACCGTGACCCTGGTCCACAAGGGCAACATCATGAAGTTCACCGAGGGCTCGTTCCGCGACTGGGGCTACGAGCTGGCCAGGGAAGAATTCCGCGACCACATTGTGACCGAGCGCGAAAGTTGGATTCTGGGCAACAAAGACAAGGATCCGAATCTTTCCATTGAAGCCAATGCGGCGATGGTCGAGCCGGGCCTGGAGATGGCGACGGAAGCGTTCCAGCAACAGATCTATACGGAAGTGAAGAACTGCCTCGACGCGATCTACGCAACGCACGGCCAAGGGCAATGGCAGAACAAAGTCCTGGTGAACGATCGCATTGCGGATTCGATGCTGCAGCAAATCCAAACGCGCGCGGATGAATACCAGCTGGTCTGCACTCCGAATTTGAACGGCGATTATCTTTCGGACGCCTGCGCGGCGCAGATCGGCGGGCTGGGTGTGGCGCCCGGCGCCAACATCGGCGACGGTTTCGGAGTGTTCGAAGCCACGCACGGCACGGCTCCGAAATATGCCGACAAGGACATGATCAATCCCGGTGCGATGATTCGCTCCGGCGCGCTGATGTTTGAGTTCATGGGATGGCCGGAAGTGGGCAAGCTGATCGAGGACGCGCTCGCCGCCACCATCGCGCAGCACCGCGTGACGTATGACCTGGAGCGACTGATGCAGATGGAAGGCATCAAAGACGTTCAGAAGCTCGGCACCAGCGCTTTCGCCAGCGCCATCATCGAGAATATGGGGGAGGCCAAGGCTCACGCGGCGTAGGTGCGTGTTCCGCCTGTGTAGCGCCGACCGGAACTTGTCCCGACTTGGTCGGGAGGTCAGCATTTTCGTGATTTCCTAATGGTGCTGGCCTAAAGGTCAGCACTACTTCACGTCATCGGTTTTTTCACAACGAAGGTCCTTCGTTTACGGACTTTAGGCGGTAATCCAGCAGGGAGGAACCCATGCGCAAAAAGGTGACGGTGATCGGGGCAGGGAATGTGGGTGCGACGCTTGCGCACCGCATTGTCGATAAGCAACTAGCCGATGTGGTGCTGATCGACATTCTGGAAGGTGTTCCGCAAGGCAAGGGATTGGACCTGCTGCAAGCGGGCCCAATTGAAGGCTACGACGTCAAGATCAAGGGGACGAACGATTACAAGGACACGGCCAATTCCGATTTGGTGGTGATGACGGCGGGGTTCCCGCGCAAGCCCGGCATGAGCCGAGACGATCTGCTCAAAGCCAATTTTGAGGTGGTGAAGAGCGCCGTCGAACAGGCGGCGAAGTATTCGCCGGACGCGATTCTGATTGTGGTGACAAACCCGCTCGACGCCATGGTGCAGACGGCGTACCGCGTGAGCGGCTTCCCCAAGAACCGCGTGATCGGCATGGCGGGCATCCTGGACAGCGCGCGCTATCGCACGTTTATCGCCGAGGCTTTGAACGTGTCCGTGCAGGACGTCCATGGCCTGGTCCTCGGCGGCCACGGCGACACTATGGTTCCGGTGCCGAGCTACACGACCGTGGCGGGCGTCCCAATTTCACAGCTCATGCCCAAAGAGCAGCTCGACAAGATCATCGACCGGACGCGCAAGGGTGGCGGTGAGATCGTGGCTCTGCTCAAAACCGGCAGCGCCTACTATGCGCCTTCCGCGGCCGTGGTGCAGATGATCGACGCGATCTTCATTGACCGCAAGAAAATCCTGCCCTGCGCGGCGTACCTGGAGGGCGAGTACGGAATCAAGGGGCTTTTCGTGGGCGTACCCGTGAAACTCGGCGCGCGCGGGATCGAGGAGATCATCCAGATCAAGCTGACGCCGGAAGAACAGGCCGCGCTCGCGAAATCCGCCGCCGCCGTGAAGGAATTGGTGGACATCATCGGGGTGTAGAGGCGGGGTTTTATGCGCGATGGATCCCATAGTTGGCAGTAAGCAGAAGGCAGTACGCAGAAGGCAGGGGAGCATGGCTGCGTGCCCGCTGGTGGGCCGTACATCACGCTTTCTGCTCGCGTGGTCGCCGGTACTGTGGTTTGGCAGCTGGGAAGGCCTGGAGCGGGTTCCCAACGGTCGCCGACATGAACAGCGATGTCGGCGCCACCTGCCAAGTAGTGGACGCTGCCATTTCGCTTTTTTTCGCGTATCCTGTTCTTCAAATTGAGTGCGTGCCATGGATGGAACCTATTGGTGCAAAGCTCACTACCTTGACGCCTCTGCTCTGGTGAAACTGGTCGCCGATGATCCAGACGAGGCACCGGGGCGGGACATTCTTCGAGAATACTATCGGCAGCACACGGCGAGTGTGTATTCGACGTCATTCAGCATCGGGGAAGCCTTGTCGGCCTTCAAAATGAAGTTCAAGCGGGGGAGGATCACTGAGAGTCAGTGCATCAAATATGTCCGAGACTTCATCGGGCAGACCGTAGGGGCCAACCTTCGGATAGACGAAGTGCCGATATTATCCCCAATCGTGGTCAGTGAGGCTGAGCGGCTGATCAAAGTGCACAAGATTGATTTCCTCGACTGTTTTCAGATCGTGACGATCATGCAAGGGAAATTCCATGTGCTCGGGTCATACTCGAAGTCGATCCTGATAACTGCTGATCGTGACTTGGCGAAGGCCGCCCGAGCCGAAGGTGCGAAAGTTTTGGAATGCACGAGTGAACCAGCGCCCAGTTAGGGGGCCGCATTACCTTACCTCACTTCTAGAATCTTCACTGCATTCATCACCACCGGCGTCTTGGGGCGGTCGCCCGCGCCGCGTGGGGTGTTCACGATCTTGTCAACCACGTCCTGGCCTTTCACGACCTGGCCGAAGATAGTGTGATGATTATTGAGCCACTCCGTCGAGGCAACGGTGATGAAGAACTGCGAGCCGTTCGTGCCTGGGCCAGAGTTGGCCATAGCGAGCCGGCCAGGCCGGTCGAAGGAGAGGTCATTCGTGAACTCATCCTTAAACTTGTAGCCGGGCCCGCCCGTGCCGGAGCCGAGCGGGCAGCCCCCCTGAATCATGAACTTCGGGATCACGCGGTGGAAGACCAAGCCGTCGTAAAAGGCGCGCTTGGTGCGCTGGCGGGTCTGCGGGTCCAGAAACTCCTTCGTTCCGCTCGCGAGGCCCACAAAGTTCTCGACCGTCACCGGCGCTTGATCGGGGAAAAGCTCGCAGGTGATCTCGCCGAGGGTGGTCTCAAACATCGCGTAGAGGCCGGGCTTCAAGTCGCTCATGGTTTCTCCTGTTCTTCCAATAATGAGTTCTTGAGAACTTCAAATCAGCGTCGACCCCCTCACCCGGCCCTTGCGGCCCACGCTGTCCCCCAAGGGGACGAGGGCTATTAATCAAAAAGGGGGAGTCCAGTTGGTGGTATTCCACAGTTGAGAAATACTGTAGTGGACACTTCGCTCGTCGGAGCCGCGGGCTGCCCCCAGTGCGCCGCAACTTACGGTACGATCACCGCGCTCGTGATCGTATCAAGCTTCGGGAAATTCTTTTCGAGGTACGCCTTGCCTTCCGACTGGAGGCGGCCCTGGTTGGGGCCGTTCCCACTGGGTGCGCCTTCGCCATAGCCGCTATAGAACTTGTCGACGACCTTCATGCCTTCGATGACCTTTGCGAAGGGCGAAAACCCCATGTTATTGAGGCTCGAGTTGTCAGCCAAGTTGATGAAGACCTGCGTGGTACGCGTGTTGGGGCCGCCGGTGGCGAACGTGAGCGTTCCGCGTTTATTGCTCTGGGTGACCGGGTCATCGGGGATGTCGGCGGGTTGCCAGACCCGGGAGACCTCCGGCCGCGGGCTGATACCGAACTGCACCACGAATCCCGGCAACACGCGGAAGAAGGCCGCGCCATCGTAGAAGTGATCCTTCACGAGATTATAGAAGCGGTCGGCGCCGCGCGGTGACCAGGCGCGTGTGACTTCCACGACGAAATCGCCCTTCGTGGTTGTGAACTTCGCTTTGAAGACAGCCGGCGCCTGCTCGGTCATCGAGGAAGGATTCAGGAGCGAAGCCTTGGGCGGGGAGGGCTGTTCGGTCGCAGGCTTATTTTCGGCCTGCGCCCAGAGGGTGGCGCTGATGAAAAGCATTACAAGGATGATCGGAATGGTTTTTCTCATTTGGTTCCTCACTTTTCGGTCTGCATTGTGCGGGCAACTTGCTCGACCTGCCGCATGACACGCAGAACGTTGCCGCCCAGGATTTTCTCCAGGTCTTCCTCGCTATAGCCGCGACGCGCGAGTTCGCGGACCAAAGCGGGAATCTTGGAAACGTCTTCCATGCCGCGTGGCGTAGAGTCGATGCCGTCGAAGTCGGAGCCCAGGCCGACGTGATCAATGCCGCCGACTTTGACGGCATGGTCGATGTGGTCGGCGATAACGGTGTAGCTGGGCACAGGCAAATCCTTGGTCAGGCGCTGCTCGATCTTCACCTCTTCCAGGTAGGAAAGCCGCTTGCCCTGCCGGGCGTAACCCGCGCGCGCGGCGGCAACTGCCGCCTCCACCTGCTTTTCGATCTTCTTGTAGCCGTCGGCGTAGGCCTGGCTCAAGAAGCCGGAATAGAAATTGATGTCCATCACGCCACCGTTTTTGGCGAGGGCGCGAATCATGTCGTCGCTCATATCGCGCGGCACCATGCACAAGGCGCGACAGGAAGAGTGCGAAGCGATGAGCGGCGCCTTGCTGACGGCGAGCGCGTCGTAGAAGGTCTTTTCAGAGACGTGAGAGATATCGACCATCATGCCGAGGTGATTCATGCGCTCGACGGCCTGGCGCCCCAAGGGCGAAAGCCCGTTCCAGCGGGGCTTGTCGCTGGAAGAATCGGCCAGTTCGTTGTTTTTCGTGTGCGTGAGGGTCAGGTAGCGGACGCCCAGGCGATAGTAGATGTCGAGCGCGCGCAGATCCCCCTCAATTTCGTGGCCGCCCTCGACGCCCAGGAGGATGGCGATTTTGCCTTCACCATGCAGGCGCTCGACGTCGTCCGCCGTGGTCGCCAGACCCAGCGCGTCTGCGTGGCGCGCGACCTGTTCGTAAGTTACATCGATCAGGTCGAGCACACGATGAATCAGGTCCTGCTGAGGCCAGGTGACATCCACCCAGATGGAAAAGAACTCGGCCCCCAAGTGTCCGGCGCGCATCTTGGGGATGCTGATCATGTAGGGGCTCGCAGGGTCGGCCAGGTCGTACCCTTCCTGGAGCATCGCCTGGGGCGTGTCGGCGTGCGTGTCGATGATGATGGCGTGCTCAAGTGCGCGCGTCGCTACATTGTCCGCGTCGGCAGGTGGCCCGGCAGAAGCCGGAAGCAAAGCGGCCAGCCATGCGCAGAACAAAACCAGCGCGGAAGTTCGCGGGGAGATTTTCAGGAGTGCCCGCCGCATAAATCACGAGTCAGCGATTATCAAGAGGCGAGGAAGGTTTTGTCAAACTCATTCTGGCGCGCCGGAGGGAGGCGGGTGAGGGTCGCCGAATGGAAAGGGAATTCTGCCGGAGAGTGCAAAGCGTCATTGCCTGCCGGAACCGGGTTCAGTATAATTCATCGCGGTCCTGGGATTCTCGGCGGAGCAAAGGATGATGGCGGAATTCAATTTGGCTCTCGTCGTCGCTAAGCTGGTCGATGAAATGCGCAAGGCCGGGCCTCCTCCTACCGGGCAAGATCTGAACCGCCTGGCGGCGCAGATCTCGAAGGGTTTCAAGGCAAAGAAGGGGGAAGTCGCCATCCTGCGTCTTTCCTCGGACGGGAACATGCTGAGTTTTCTCTTCCCCATCAAGCTTTCGGTGATAGGAGCCATCCCCATTACCGCCACGCACTCGCTGGCTGTGAAGACAATCCGCGACAAACGCGGCGAGATTGTGAACAACTTTTCCACTTACAGGCACCCGACTGTATTTGAGGCCGTCGACCTTTCCGCGGAGGAAAAGGCGGTGCCCATCCAGAAAATCATCAGTTCCCCAATGATCGTGGATGAGAAGGTCGTCGGAGTGATTCAAGTAAGCCGCAAAGCACGGGTCGGCGACCCGGTGGGGCCCGATTTTACCCCCGCGGAGCTGGCGGAACTCACAACGGTGGGAGGGATCCTCGGGAAATTCCTGGCGGAACTACCCGGCCCTTCATCAATCCCTCCGAGAAGCGAACCCAAGACCTGACCGGGGTGTCTGGGAAGTTCGTGGAGGAAGGCCGTTCACGCCCCGGCGCGGAGCCGCCCCGAAGCGCGACGCCCTCCACACTTTGCTGAACTACCGGTGCCGCGTTCCTGAAAAGCGCGCGAACCGGACCGCCTGGTGCCGCTCCCACTTGTCTTACCTAAGCTGTTCTACGAAGGGCCATCTTTCAGACCGCGCAAAATGGAGGCGCCCCAGATTGGGAGACTAAGGTGGAACAGCACTAGTCCCGAACCCGCTCTGCCCACAAGGCGCTTTGGTTGACTGCGAACGCTTCCGAAAGAAACCCAACTAGGCGGGCACGGGACTAGTCGTAGTATTCCAGCCCCAAGTGCGTGATCAGCTCTTCACCGCGCAGATGACGCAGGGTGTTCTTGAGTTTCATGAGCTGGATGAAAAGGTCGTGCTCGGGGTAGAGGTGCGGCGCGCACATGGGACTCTTGAAGTAGAACGAGAGCCACTCCTGAATACCCTTGCGCGCCATTTCCGGGCAGCGCTGCGCGAGGTCGAGGAACAAAACCAGGTCGAGCACCAGCGGCGCGGCCAGGATGGAATCGCGGCAAAGGAAGTCGATCTTGATCTGCATGGGATAGCCGAGCCAGCCGAAGATGTCGAGGTTGTCCCAGCCTTCCTTGTTGTCGCCGCGCGGCGGGTAATAATTAATGCGTACCTTGTGGTAGAAGCCCTTGTAGAGCGACGGGTAGAGTTCGGGCTGCAGGATGTATTCGAGTACGGAGAGCTTGCTCTCTTCTTTGGTGCGGAAGGATTCCGGATCGTCCAGCACCTCGCCGTCGCGGTTGCCGAGGATGTTGGTGGAGAACCAGCCGTGGAGACCCAGGAGCCGCGCCTTCAGGCCCGGCGCCAGGATGGTTTTCATCAGCGTCTGGCCGGTCTTGTAATCCTTACCACAAATGGGGACGCGGTTCTGGAGGGCCAACTCCAGCAGCGCGGGGATATCGACAGTCAGGTTGGGCGCGCCGTTGGCGAAGGGGACGCCGAGTTTGAGCGCGGCGTAGGCGTAAATCATGCTCGGCGCGATGTCGGGACTGCTGTCGCGCAAGCCCTTCTCGAACGCCGCGAGCGAGTGATGCACCGGCCGGGGTTTCAGGTAGATTTCCGTTGAGCCGCACCAGATCATGATGAGGCGCGAAAGGCGGTTGTGCTTCTTGAATCTCTGGATATCGTCCATGAGCTGCTCGGCCAGGTCCATCTTGTTCTTGCCCTTCTTCACGTTCTCACCGTGCAGGTTCTTGACGAATTTTTGCTCGAAGACCGCGGGCATGGGGCGTAGGCGCTTGAGGAAGTCCTTTACGGAATCCAGGAGCGCACGCTCCAGCACGCCGGCCTTGAGAGCCGCCTCGTAAGCGTTGTCCTTGAAAAGGTCCCAGCCCGCGAAGACCAAGTCGTCGAGTTGGGCGAGGGGGACAAAGTCCTTGATGAGCGGAGTCCGCTTGTCGGTGCGCCTGCCCAGCCGGACGGTTCCCATCTGCGTCAGCGAGCCGATCGGCAAGGCCAGGCGTCGGCGAATGGCTTCAACGCCGGCCATGAAAGTCGTCGCCACGGCTCCCATCCCTGGGATCAGGACGCCGAGTTTTCCTTTGGGTTCATCGATATGGACGGGTTGCGCGCTCATGATGTTGGCCCTCCAGGGTGTTCGGGAAGCAATTGAAGACGAAACCAACGATAATCCGCCAAGGCTCCGAGAATTGCAACGAGATTTCTCGGCCGCGGCGGTAGTGCCCCGTCGGCCATGCGCCTCCACCGGGAAACGCCTGCAGCCTGGGTCTGAACTGACGCGGGCGCGGCGGGACTGCCCGTGAATTGTAGGCGGCTCAAGCCACCTTTGCTATAATAGGGAGCGCGCCGTTCAGGGGCCGCACGACTCCCATGCCCAGTGCCTTTCCACGCCTTACTGTCCGCGACGCTTTTGGCAACCAGCGTGAGATCGAGATTTCGCGCACGCCTTTCACGCTCGGTCGGCAGAGCGACAACGACTTGGTGTTGCTCGACAGCCGCATTTCCCGCCGCCACGCACGCATCGTCAAGGACGACGAAGGCTACGTGCTGGAAGACATCGGCAGCCGCCACGGGACGTTTGTGAATGGCGACAAGGTCGCGGCATCGCACCGGCTGCAGTCTGGCGACCAGATCAGCCTGGGCGTGACGGACTCTTACGCGCTGGTGTTCGGCGTGGAGGAGGCCGTGCTGCCAGGCCTGCTCGAGAAATTCGAGAAGGCCAGGGTGCAGAGTTCCGCTCCGCAATTGCACCATCTGGGCCTGCTCCTGCAGATGGCGCAAATGCTGCTGCGCGCGCCGGCGCTGGAAGAAGTGCTGACCGCGCTGGTGGACTCCGCCCTGCAGCTTGCCGACGCCGAACGCGGACTGCTGTTCCTGAAAGAAGGGGAGGGCGGCCTGCGGTTGCACCTGGCGCGTGCCAAGGGAGGCGTTCACCTGGGGACGGAGGTCAGCGATTACTCGCACGCCGTCGTAGAGCGGGTGGCGGAGTCCGGGCAGGAAGAGGTGATTGTGGAAGAGGAAGCCTCGGGCCGCGCGACGCTGGAGACCGGCATCATCAGTACCGGCGCGCGGGGCATCGTGGCCGTCCCCCTGCAAAAGCTACCCATGGCGAATTCGGCGGGTGAAACTTTTGTGGGAGGGGCGCCGGAGCTGCTGGGATTGCTCTATCTCGACACCCGGTCCCATGCCGCCGCCGTGACCGGACTCGACCGGCAAGTGCTGCAGACGCTCGCCGTGGAAGGGGCCACGGTGATGGAGAACGCACGCCTGTTCGGCCTGGCTCGCGAACAGGAACGCATCCAGCACGAAATGTTCCTGGCGCGGAATATCCAGCAGGGATTGCTGCCGCGACAGTTGCCCCTGAGCGACTACTTCCAGGTCTTCGCCGTGACCCAGCCTACCGATGCTGTGGGCGGCGACTACTATGACGTAGTGCAACTGCCCGACGGCCGCTGTGGCTTCGCAGTGGCCGATATTTCCGGCAAAGGCCTGCCCGCTTCCCTCATGGCTGCGAGCCTGCAGGGAGCCTTCGGCGCCGTGGCCGCGGGGTCTCCGGCGCTGGGTGATCTCTTCGCGCGTGTCAACGATTACCTGTGCGAACGGACGCCGCCGGAAATGTTTGCCACCGTCCTCTACGGTGTCCTGGACCAGCAAGGAGTCTTCGAGTTTGTAAATGCCGGGCACCTCCCGCCCCTAGTCGTGCGCGCCCAGGGCGGTGTGGACCGCCCCGATGCTTCCAATTACCCCTTGGGACTCTTCCCGCAAGTCAACTTCCAGGTGGATTGCGTGCAGCTTCAGCCCGGTGACTTGATCGTGACCATCTCCGACGGCGTCACGGAAGCGCGCGATGCCATCGGAGGGCTGTTCGGCGACGCCCGCCTGCGAGATCTCCTCGATATCTGCGGTGGACAGCCGGCTGAAGAGGTGTGCCGGAGAATCCTGGCCAGTGTGCGGGAATTTGTCGGCGCCGCGCCTCAGTCCGACGACCTCACCGTGACCGTCATACGCTATGGGCCGGTGTGAAGCCGCACCTCCCCACCATCCAACCACAAACCACGCCCAACGCTCCCCACATGACGGCAAGTCAAAGGGCACCTGGCAAGTCTCGAAAGGCAAGAGTGGGTTAACTTGAGTTTGAGGAGCTGAGTGCTGAGCGCTCGAAGCGACAGACTCTGCACAGGCTCAATGCCGGTTCCCGGCAGCGGTGCTGTCAAAGAGCTGGCGCAGGGTTTGGAGCGAGACGACCTCGAAGCTGGGGACGACCCGGTCGGCGTGGGTTTCGCGGCGGAGATCCTCAGCAGGGAAGGTTGAGGCGATGCCAAGGCACTTCATTCCGGCACGCTTGGCGGCCTCGACGCCAACGAAGGAATCTTCTAAAGCCACGCAGGCGGCGGGCTGGAGCCCGAGCTTGGCGGCGGTCTTGAGGTAAATCTCCGGGTCGGGCTTGGGGTGCGAGACTTCGTCGCCGGTCAGGATCACCCGCAGGTAAGGACGCAGCTCGAGCGCCTCGACGATGAACTCCACGTTCTTCGACATGGCGGAAGAAGCGACGGCCATGGCGATGCCACTAGCGTGGCATTCTTCGATCAAGCGGCGCAGGCCGGGAAGCGGGCGGGCGTGGGGAGCGAACGCCTGGCGGAATTTCGCTTCGAGCTCTTCACTGAGCTCGTGCATTTGTTCGCGCGTGAGCTGCTCGCCGAAATAATGGCGGAAGGCGGAATCGTTGCGGTGGCCCAGAATGATCTTGGGCAGTTCCTCCTCGTCGAAGGGGATGCGGTGCTCCTTGAGGAGCGCAACCCACTTGCGGAGGTGGAAAGGGTTGCTGTCGATCAGGACGCCATCCATGTCGAAGATGGCCGCGGCGGGGAGGGTAAGATCTGGAGTCATGAATTCAACCAGAGTCCAGTTTAGCAGATCATGGTGAATCTGTTAGCGCGGCAGCCGCCGCAGGCTGGCCAGGAGCTTTTCGGGCGGCAGGGTGTTGAGCACGCCGGACTTCTCCATCCAGCCGCGGCGCGCGGTAGTGACGCCGTAACGCATCAGCTTGAAGTGCTCGGGGGCGTGGGCGTCGGTCGAGATGATGATCTTCATGCCGCGGTCTCGTGCGAGCTTGACGTGACGGTCGCATAGGTCGAGCCGTTCGGGGTTGCCGTTGAGCTCCAGGATGACACCGCACTTCTGCGCGGCGTCGAGCACTTTTTCGAGGTCAAACGCGAACGGGTCGCGCTTGAGAATCTGCCGGCCGGTGGGATGCCCCAGGATGCGTACAAAGGGATTCTCGAGCGCGCGGAGCAGGCGCGCGGTCATTTCCTCAGCGGGCATGGTCATGCGCGAGTGCACGCTGACCAGCACGATATCGAACTGCTTGAGGAGCTCGTCGGAATAATCCAGGCGGCCGTCGCCGAGGATGTCAACTTCCGAGCCGGCCCAGATTTCGATGCCCTTCACCTTCTTGCGCGCCGCGTGAATGCGGCGGATGTGCTCGAGGGCGCGCTTCTCGTCGAGGCCGTTGGCGACGGTGACGGCCTTCGAGTGGTCGGTGATGAGGATGTACTGATAGCCAAGCTGCTTCGCGGCCCCGGCCATCTCCTCGATGCTGGCGCGGCCGTCGGAGGCAGTGGTATGCATCTGCAGGTCGCCGCGAATGTCGCGGAGCTCGACAAGCTTGGGTAACGTGCCTTTCTCGGCAGCTTCGATTTCGCCCAGGTTCTCGCGCAGCTCGGGCGGAATCCAGGGAAGGCCGAGCTTGGCGTATATCTCCTCCTCCGTCCGGCTGGCGAGGACTTTGTCGCCGTGGAAGAGGCCGTACTCGCTGAGCTTCCAGCCGCGGCGCTTGGCGCGGTCGCGCAGCGCCACGTTGTGTTCCTTCGAGCCGGTGAAGTATTGGAGCGCAGCGCCGGAAGCGGAACGGTCGAGCAGGCGGACGTCCACCTGCAGATCGTTCTTGAGTTTCACGCTGACCTTGTCCTCGCCTTTGGCCAGAATCGCGGCAACGCCGGGGAACGTCACGAAGTGCTCCGCCGTGCCTGCGTGGTCGCGGCCCGTGACCAGCAAATCGAGATCGCCCACCGTTTCGCGTCCGCGGCGCAGTGAGCCGGCGGGCGTGACCTGCTCGACGGCTTTGAATTCGCGCAACCACGCCACGAGCTCTTCGGCGGCCTCAAACGCCGTGTCGAGGCGGAAGCGGCCCGCCGCGCGGCGGAAGACCTCGATGGCCTTCAGGATGTTCTCCTCCGACTTCACGCTCATGCCGGGCAGGTTGCGCAGGCGGCCGGCTTGAGCGGCGGCTTCCAACTCGTCCACGCTCTGGATGTTCAGCTCCTTGTAGAACAGGCGCGCCTTCTGGGGGCCCACGGTCTGCAGTTGCAGGAGGTCGAGCAGGCTGCGCGGGACTTTCGCGAGCTGCTCCTGGTGATACTTGGACTGGCCGGTTTCGACGAGCTCCGAGATCTTCTTGGCCAAGTCTTCGCCAATCCCGGGGATGTCCGTAAGTTTGCGGTTGGGATCGCGGGCGATGTCCTCGAGCCGTTCGGGGTAGCTCTCAATCGAGCGCTTGGCGCGGTCGTAGGCGGCAGCCTTGAAGGTCCACTTGGGATCGTCCTGGAGGATCCTCATGAGGTTGGATATTTCCTCAAAGACGGCAGCGATCTTGCGGTTTTCCATGTTTGCCTCCGGGACGAGCCGATGCTTGCACAGGCTGCTGCGGCAGGGCTAGTTTACCGCTTTTCGGGTCATTCGGGCGGCTCTCTGCCCGCGGTTCGCGGCTGCGAGGAGAAGCCTTTAATTATGAATGACTTAGCGGAGGCGCATCCGTGTTCCTTTTTGCCACACCCAGTGTTAGAATGGCGGTTGTCGGTGTTATGAAACTCTCGCGCTTTGGTTTACAGGCCAAGATTATCATCATTATTGCCGTCGCGGTCGTTTCAGTCGCAACGGTCTCCACCTACATTGCTATGCTCCTCACCCGGCAACTGGTAGAGGAGGAAATCTACCGCAAGGCGCTGGCGCAGGCGCGGGCCACGGCTCACCAGTTAGTGAATGGTGGCGCGCTGAAAAGCCCCGACCACCTGCAGCAGGTTCTCCGGCAGATGATGCGCGACCTGCAGGGGGTGCGGCAGGCTGACGTATACCTACACGAGCCGGTGCATCACCTGGAAGCCACAACGCAGCCCCAGGCGACACACCTCGAGCTGGACAACATCCCGAACATCGGCACTTACAACGAGTTCGAGCGGCCCGATGATGACGAGGTCACCATCGAGACCGAAGACGGCAAGTTCTGGATCATGGGCGTCACCATTCGCAACCAGGGCGTCCCGGTGGGTTGCCTGAACCTGCTGGTTTCAAAATCGCAGACCAGCGTGGTGACGCGAAACTTGGTGAGGCAGAACGTGTTGGTGATGCTCGCCAGCCTGGCTTCCCTCTTCCTGGTGATCCATATTTTTTTCCTGCGCGCGGTGCGACGGCCGGTGAAGGAAATGATCCGGGTGATGGAGTCGGCGGAGGGCGGGCAGCTCGACGTGCGGGCGCGGTTACAGAGCTGGGATGAGATTGGATTGCTTGCCGCGCACCTGAACCGCATGTTGCGGCGCATCGAGAATTTCAATAACGAGCTGGGGCGCAAGGTGGAGGAAGCTACGGCGGAGCTGGCGCGAAGGAACGAGGAGTTGCGACGCATCAACGAGGAGCTTTTCGAGACGCAGAAGAACCTGGCGCGCTCGGAACGTCTGGCGGTGGCAGGGCAGCTCGCCGCCAGCTTGGCGCACGAAATCGGCACGCCGCTCAACTCCATCTACGGACACGTGCAGTTGCTGGCGCGGCGCAAGACCAATGACGATTCCACGGCCCGGCGCCTGCTGGTCATCGAAAAGCAGGTGGAAAACATTGTACGCACGGTGAAGCAACTGCTTTCCTGGACGCGCAAGTACGAACTGCGCCTCGAGCTGCTGGACTTGGGACGGGTGCTGGAAGACGCCGTGTTCCTGTCCTCCCCGGTTTTAGAACTGCGAAAAATCCGCGTGCAAATGAACTTGGCCAAGGACTGCCCGAAGGTCTACGGTGATTCGGCTTACCTGCACCAGGTATTTCTGAACCTGATCAATAACAGCACAGACGCCATGTCACGCGGAGGCCAGCTTCGCATCGAGCTGCGGGTGCCCGCCCACGGCGAGTCGAGCGAAGTGACCGTGGAAGTCGCGGACACGGGCACGGGGATGTCGCCCGAGACTCTGGCGCACATCTTCGATCCCATGTTTACGACTAAGCAAATCGGAACGGGCGCGGGTCTGGGACTGGCCATCTGCGACCAGATTGTTCGCCAGCACGGAGGGGCCATTCAGGTGGAGAGCGAGCCGGGCCGCGGAACGACCTTCACGATCCGGCTGCCGCTCGATTGCCGCGAGAAAGTGGAAGCGCCGCTCCCCGTGGGAGTCATCACTACGCCCTCATCGAGCGTGTAGCGGCGATTTTATATCGCCATGTTTGCGATGAAAACGTGGGGCACGTGGCGATGTAAAATCGCCGCTACCTCAGGCGGAAACGAGAGTCCTGAAACCATGGAAACGGAAAGCAGGGTCAACGTTCTGGTGGTGGACGACGACCAGGACACACGCGAGCTGCTGCGCGAGGTCCTGAGTGGCGAGGGCTTCCGCGTGATGACCTCCGGCAGCGGCGAGGAAGCCCTGGAAATCGGCAAACAGGAGTTCTTCGACGTCATCATCAGCGACATGCGCCTGGGGCCGGATCTGAATGGCTTGGACGTGCTGCGCGCGTACAAAGCGATTCAGCCGGAGTCGGAGATTATCCTGATCACGGCCTTCGGATCGATGGAGACGGCCATTGAAGCGGTGAAGGCCGGCGCCTTCGACTACATCTCGAAACCTTTCAAAATCGACGAAGTCGTGCTGCAGGTTCAGCGGGCACTGGGAAACCGCAAACTGGTCCGCGAGAACCGTAACCTGAAGCGGCAGCTGGGAACCCAGGCGCAACTTTCCAGCCTGGTCGGCAACAGCCCGAAGATGCTCGAGATCTACAAGAAAATCGCCATGGTGGCGGACTCGCGCTCCACGGTGCTGATTTGTGGGGAAAGTGGGACCGGAAAGGAACTGGTGGCGAGGGCGATTCATTTCAACGGCCCACGCGCCGACCAGTGCTTCTACGCCGTGAACTGCGGGGCGCTGACCGAAACCCTGCTCGAGACCGAACTCTTCGGGCACGTCCGCGGCTCCTTCACCGGCGCCACCGAGAACAAGCGCGGGATCTTCGAAGAGGCGAACGGCGGCACCGTCTTTTTGGACGAGGTCAGCGAGATGAGCCCGGCGCTGCAAGTGAAAGTCCTGCGAACCCTCGAGGAGCAGGAAGTGCGCCGCATCGGGAGCAACCAGGTCGTCAAGGTGGATGTGCGCATCATCGCCGCCAGCAACCGCAACCTCGTGGAACGCGTCGAGGAAGGGAAGTTCCGCCAGGACCTTTACTATCGCCTGCGCGTCATCGAGATCGAAATCCCGCCGCTGCGTGCCCGCCGGGAAGATATCCCGCTGCTGGTCGAACACTTTCTGAAGAAAATGGGCCCTGAGCGGGGGCGCGTGTTCTCTGTTTCCGCGCGAGCGCTTTCCCTCCTGATGAGTTACACCTGGCCCGGGAACGTGCGCGAGCTCGAAAACGTCCTGGAATCCGCAGTGGCGCTGAACCGCGCGGGCGTGATTGTGCCCGACGACCTGCCGCCTGAGGTCTGCGTCGGGACCCGAGAGGTCAAGCGCGTGGAAGACCTGTATGTGTCGTTGCCGTCGCTGGATGAGGTGGAGAACCGCTACCTCGCGTACGTCCTCTCCGTGACCGGCGGCAACAAAGCCAAAGCCGCGGCGATCCTGGGAATCAATCGCCGCACGTTGTACCGCAAGGTGGAGAAGTACAAACTATTGGCCTGAAAAAGTCCGGCGGGAAACGGAAAGTTCGGTTATTCTGGATGGTCGACCTCGGTCTCAGGGCGAGAGGAAATCTCAAAGCAGCGAAGGTCGCGCCGAGCGGCGTGGCACGGGGCGCAGCGCACTCGGCAGTACGGCGAGCGGCTTCGCTGAGATGATGTAGATGACATGAAGTACTCCTATATTGCCAAATCGGCCGCCAAGCACCTCTGGTCGGGTTTCAAGCTGCCCTACATGGTGATGTTTGAGACCACCCTGATGTGCAATATGTTCTGCGAGTATTGCATCTTCGGCGAGGAGGGCAAGTTCAACGACCTGCAAACCCGCGCCACCCGCGACCGGATCTTCAAGCGCATTGATGAATTTTGCGAGATGGGGATCTTCGCGCTCAGCTTTTCCGGCGGCGAGCCGTTGCTCAACCCGAGTACCTGTGACTATATCGCCTACGCAGCGGACAAGGGCATGTGGACCTCCATGCCCACCAATGGTCTGCTTATCAAGAAATATGCGCAGGGTGTGGCGCGCCTGGGCATGCTGGAAGTCTCGATTGACTCGCTCAATGCCGAGCGGTTTGCCAAGCGCCGCGGCCTGAATGGGCTGTCCAAGATTCTGGAGAATCTCGATTTTGTTCTGGCCAAACGGCGGCCTTTCACGACGCAGATCAACGCCGCGGTGAACCTTGAGAACCTCCACGATCTGCCGGAATTGGCGGAGTTCTGCAAGCAACGCCACCTGGTATTGCACCCCGAGGCCGTGCACAACGTCATGCGCGGCGGAGAACTGCTCCCAGATGCCGAATTGCATGGCGAGCAGATCGATCAAGTTGAGTTGTTCCTGCGCGAACTTCGCAAGGCGTACCCGAAGAACGTCCGCTTCTATACGCACTACTATGATTTCTATCGCCAGGGTGGATTCGGGCCGAAGTTTCCGTGCCGGCATCCTTCCAAGCTCATCTCGATGAAGCCGGATGGCGCGATCCATCTGCCCTGTGCGTTTGCCACGCTGCACAAGTCGCAGGCGCCCCTGCGGGAAATTTTCGCCTCGGAAGAGGCTAAGAAAATCATCGCGCAAGAAGCCACTCTGTGGGACTTCTGCAAGGGGTGCAAGATCGGCTGTCCTTACGAAGTGAGCGCCTTCACAAACAGCCCGATGCTGGCGCTGGAGTCTGGATTGAATTTTCTGCGCCTCCTCTAACCGATCCGGCCGGCGTTGCATCGTGCGGAAGTTGCTGGAAATTGCAGAGGCGTGTAGACCTTGCCTCTCAGGTCTGCAATGTCGTGGATGAAGAAGTGACCCCTCACCCGCCCTCGTACCTCGGGCCCCCTCTCCCCTGGAGGCTGTCTCAAAACTCGATGGTGGCAGGCGAAATGCTAAGCGAGAGATCATGAGCCAAGAGATACGAGCCGACTACGATCAAATGGATTTGCTGCCGCAGGCGCTGGAGGACTGGGTGCCGGCG